>NZ_CP038634.1:602603-1205206 GCF_004768545.1 Cupriavidus oxalaticus
GGTGGTGCGCGAGGCGCTGGCCCGCGCGCAGGTATCCGGCGACGACGTCGGCCACGTGGTGTTCGGCAACGTGATCCAGACCGAGCCGCGCGACATGTACCTGGGCCGCGTTGCCGCGGTCAACGGCGGGGTTTCGATCAACGCGCCCGCGCTGACCGTGAACCGCCTGTGCGGCTCGGGCCTGCAGGCCATCGTCAGCGCCGCGCAGACCATCCTGCTGGGCGATGCCAACGTCGCCATCGGCGGCGGTGCCGAAAGCATGAGCCGCGCCCCGTACCTGGCGCCCGCGGCCCGCTGGGGCGCCCGCATGGGCGACGCCGGCCTGGTCGACATGATGCTGGGCGCGCTGCACGACCCGTTCCACCGCATCCACATGGGTGTCACGGCCGAGAACGTGGCCAGGGAATACGACATTTCGCGTGCGCAGCAGGACGAAGCCGCGCTGGAATCGCACCGCCGCGCGTCCGCCGCGATCAAGGCCGGCTATTTCAGGGACCAGATCGTCCCGGTGGTGAGCAAGGGCCGCAAGGGCGATGTGACGTTCGACACCGACGAGCACGTGCGCCATGACGCGACCATGGACGACATGACCAAGCTCAAGCCGGTGTTCGCCAAGGAAAACGGCACCGTCACGGCCGGCAATGCCTCGGGCCTGAACGATGCCGCCGCCGCAGTGGTGATGATGGAGCGCGCCGAGGCCGAGCGCCGCGGCCTGAAGCCGCTGGCGCGCCTGGTCTCGTACGGCCATGCCGGCGTCGATCCGAAGACCATGGGCATCGGCCCGGTGCCGGCGACGAAGATCGCGCTGGAACGCGCCGGCCTGCAGGTGTCGGACCTGGACGTGATCGAAGCCAACGAGGCCTTCGCCGCGCAGGCTTGCGCCGTGACCAAGGCGCTGGGCCTGGACCCGGCCAAGGTCAACCCGAATGGCTCGGGCATCTCGCTGGGCCACCCGATCGGCGCCACCGGCGCGCTGATCACGGTCAAGGCGCTGTACGAGCTGCAACGGGTGCAAGGCCGCTACGCGCTGGTGACGATGTGCATCGGCGGCGGGCAGGGCATTGCCGCGATCTTCGAACGCGTCTGAGGTTCGACTTGCGCCTGGATTGCCGATCAAGATGTCAAGGCGATCCAGGTCCTTTGGCAGGTCTGCAGCTTGATTCAGGGTGCGCGGCAACGCGTCCGCGCACGCGGCCGTGATCGTCGATATCGGCGCTCACGTCGAGCGGTACTTCAAGCCTCTTGTCATGAAGCTGCAAAGCCTGCCAGTCCCGAGCGTTGCGGCTGTCAACGGCCTGGCTGCGGGTGGCGGCGCGTCGCTCGCGCTGGCCTGCGATGTCGTGGTTGCGGCGAAGTCGGCCTACTTCCTGCAGGCGTTCTCGAAGATCGCCATCGATGGCTTCGAGGACGCCGGCATGGCAACGGCTGCAGCCGTACTGGCGGAGTGCGCCCGCTTCAGGTAATCAGATCCAGCGCCCGCGTCGTACCCACCAGCCGTGGCAGCCGTTGCGTCCCCCCATAGCCCGGGATCAATGGCGGCATGGCCGATGTGCACCTTGACGGCGCCGAGGGCGACGCCACCGCGGACACCGACGCCGCACAAGCCCGCTAAAAAAGCGGGCAGCATCCCGTCCTCATGCCGGCAGTGCGAAGGGATTGAACCCGGTGCGCTGATAGCCCTCCGCCGTTACGGCATGGTCCAGGGCCAGCGTGGCAAGATCATCGGCGACGGCCTCGGCTTGCCGGTCGCGTTCCAGTGAGATGACTTTCAGGTATCCGTGACACACGCCGCAGCATTCGGCGCGCACCGTGGCTTCGGCGGTGTCGAAGCTGAGGTAGTCAAGGTCCGCAGCGGCACCACAGTTGGTGCATTTCGCCCGCACCATGTGCCAGGCGCTCTCGCAGAGCGCGCAATGCAGATAGCGCAAGCCCTGGCGATCGCCGGTCAGGATCAGGCTTGCTACAGGCGCACTGCCGCAGGCCGGGCAAGACGCGTGCTCGGCAGGGCCACAGCCGGGCACGGGCACGGGCGCGGCGCGCACGGCGCTGGCGCGTTGCAGCGAGAGCGCGGCCCAAAGGAAGGGCGCGATCGCCGCCGGGACGGCGTCGAAGCGACCCAGGGTCAGCGCCTGGGCCGCGCCGAGGCGCTCCTCGTCCGGAAGGCCGCGCAGCACCGCTAGATGCGTGGCGACCGGGGCGGGGACATCGGGCGCAAGCCGCTCAATCAACCGGTCAAGCAGAAAACCTAGATGCCCCTGCTGCAGAATGGCCCTGGCGCCTGCCGGTCCGGATCCGCCGGCTTCGGGCACAAGCGATGCCTGCACCTCGGCCACGCGGGCGGCCAAGCGCAGGTAATCGGCGTGATCGTGGCCTTCGGCCAGCGTGCGCAGGCGCGCGGCGCGGCGGCCGTAAAGACCGGCAAGGTCTGGCTGGATCTGCGGCGCGAAATTCCGGGATGCCTCGCCCGATGGCAGCCCGCCTGGCGGCATCGGATGCGGGCTCATGACCGACGGCCCTTCGCTTCCACCTCTTTCGCCTCTTTCGCCTTCACCTCGCCATACCAGCGGTCATGGTGCTGCCTGGCCCAGGCCCGTGAAACATAGCCCGTCACCATACCAGTGATCGAACCGCGGACCCAGAGGGCCAGATAGATGTGCCCCACAATCAGCAGGATCAGGCCGATCCCTGCGACGGAATGGGCCAGGATCGCCAGGCGGAGCACGGGAATCGGGAAATACTCGGCGAAATAGGCGCGCCACATGATCAGCCCGGTGATCAGAAGGGCCAGTATCGAAGCCATGATGAGCCAGAACAAGACCTTCTGGCCGGCGTTGTACTTGCCTATCCGCAGCGGTTCGCCACCATGCCGGTTCAGGAGCACGTCCCGGACGCGGCGGAACCAGATCGCGTCGGTGCGCGCGGGCATGTTGTAGCCCACAAAGCGCACGAACATGTAGCAAAGGCCAACGAAAACCGCGATGCCGAGGAACGGGTGGAGCAGCCGCGCCATCTGCGGCGTGCCAAGGAATCCGCTCATCCAGCTCACCATCGGGAAGAACCACGAGATACCCGAAACCGCAGCGAGGAAGAAGCAGAACACCATCGCCCAGTGGCACAGCCGTTCGGCGAACTTCGTGCGCAAGATCCTATCGTTGTTGGTCGCCATCTCCGCTCTCCGCCTATGCTGCGCCATCATCCGGGCCATGGTGCCCATCCGATTCGGTGGTGTTGGGGCCGACCGCCATGAAATGCGCCGCCATGCCCACGACCGCCGCCGCGCCAACGACGGCCGCGCCAGGTTGCAGGCCATCCTTCCAGCCCGAAACGACCGTGCTGATCTTCGGGTCCTTCGGCAAGCCCGCGTAGCGCTTGGGGTCATCGGCATGCTGCAGCACGTACATCACGTGGGTGCCGCCGACCCCCGCCGGGTCATACAGTCCCGCCTTGGCAAAGCCGCGCTCGTTCAATTCGGCCACGCGCTCGGCCGCGAGGGACTGCATCTCTGCCTTCGAGCCGAAGCTGATGGCGCCGGTCGGGCAGGTCTTGACGCACGCAGGCTCCTGCCCGACCGAGACGCGGTCCGAGCACAGCGTGCACTTGTAGGCCTTGTTGTCCTTCTTGGAAATGCGCGGCACGTCGAAGGGGCAGCCGGCCACGCAATAGCCGCAGCCGATGCACAGGTCGGACTGGAAGTCGACGATGCCGTTCGCATACTGCACGATGGCGCCGGGCACCGGGCAGGCCTTCAGGCAGCCGGGGTCCTCGCAATGCATGCAGCCGTCCTTGCGGATCAGCCATTCCAGCTTCCCCGCCTGGTCCTCATGCTCGGTAAAGCGCATCAGGGTCCAGGTGTCGGGCGACAGATCGCGCGGGTTGTCGTAGACGCCGACATTCTCCTGCACCTCGCCGCGCAGGTCGTTCCATTCGCTGCAGGCGACCTGGCACGCCTTGCAGCCGATGCAGGTCGATACGTCGATCAGCTTGGCCACTTGCATCTGATGGTCACGGATCCGAGGGGCCGGTGTCAGCTCCGACGAGGCCGAGCGACGGATGATGTTCTGCGAGTTCATGCCTGTGCTCCCGCCATCTTTTCAATGTTTACGAGGAATGCCTTGAATTCCGGAGTCTGTGAATTGGCATCGCCAACGCCAGGCGCAAGCGTGTTGGCGAGATAGCCCTTGCGCGTCGCTCCCTCGAAGCCCCAATGGCACGGGATGCCGATCTGCTCGACCGCCTGCCCGGCCACCTGGAGCGTGCGCATGCGCTTGGTCACCACCGCCTTGGCAGTGATGTAGCCGCGTTTGGTCGTAATCTTCACCGTGTCGCCATGGGCGATGCCCTTGTCCGCGGCCAGCTTCTCGCCGATCTCGACGAACTGCTCGGGCTGGAGCATGGCGTTCAGATGCGAGTGCTTGGTCCAGTGGCGGAACAATTCCGTGATCGAATAGGTCGTGGCGACATAGGGAAACTCGGTGCGGTTGCCCATGCGCTGCGCATCGTTCTGGAAGATGCGTGCGGTCGGATTGTGGGTGACCTTTGCGTGCAGCGGGTTCTTCCCGATCGGGCTCTCGACCGGCTCGTAATGCTCGGGGAAAGGGCCGTCGATCATGCCTCCGGCCGAGAACAGGCGCCCCACGCCTTCGGGCAGCATGATGAAAGGTCCGATCGGTGAGCCGGGTGCCGCGGTGAGCGGAAAGTCGGGCACGTCGGCACCCACCCATGTCTCGCCGTTCCAATGCAGGATCTGGCGCTTGGGGTCCCAGGGGTTCCCCATCTCGTCCATCGAGGCGCGGTTGTAGAGAATGCGGCGGTTCGCGGGCCAGGACCAGGCCCAGCCCGGCGTGTTGCCGAGACCGGTGTCGGTGTTGTCGCGCCTGGCCATCTGGTTGCCGGCCTCGGTCCAGGAGCCGGTGAAGATCCAGCAGTAGCTCGAGGTGGTGCCGTCGTCGCGCAGTTGCGCGAACGAATCCAGCAACTGGCCCTTGCGCAGGATCTTTTTCCCGGTCTCGTCGAATACATCCGCCAGCGCGTAGCCGTTGGCTTCCTTGGCCATTTCCTCGGGATGGGGGCTGCAGGGATCGTGATAGGTCTCCTCGTCCCAGGTCATGTGCAACACCTGTTCGGGGCAGGCGCCGCCCTCTTTTTCGTAAAGCCGCCGCAGCTCCATCATGATGCCGCCAAGGATGGCCGGATCATGCCGCGCCTCGCCCGGCGGCTGCTGGCCCGCGTAGTGCCATTGCAGCCAGCGGCCCGAATTCACGACGGTCCCGTCTTCCTCGGCAAAGCAGCTCGACGGCAGCCTGAAGACCTCGGTCATGATCTCCTCGGTCCTGACGTCGTTGAACTTGCCTTCGTTGCGCCAGAAGTTGGAGGTCTCGGTCACCAGCGGGTCGATGACCACCAGGAACTTCAGCTTCGACAGCGCGGCCGAGGACTTGTTCTTGTCAGGCATTGCCGCCAGCGGATTGAACCCCTGGACCACGTAGCCGTTGACCTTGCCCTCGTACATCAGGTCGAAATAGGCCAGCATGTCGTAGCTGCGGTCCCATTTCGGCAGCAGGTCAAAGGCCCAGTCGTTTGCCGCCGTGGCATGTTTGCCGAACAGGTTTTTCTGCAGCGAGACGAAAAACTTCGGCAGGTTTTTCCAGTAGTTCACCTGGTCGGGCAACATCGCTTTCGGCGTGGCATCGGCCAGGAACTGCCTGAGCGTCTGCTGCCTGTCGGCGGGCAGGTCCATGTAGCCCGGCAGCCGCAGCGACAGCAGGCCCAGGTCGGTATAGCCCTGGATGTTGGAATGGCCGCGCAGCGCATTCACGCCGCCGCCGGACATGCCGACATTGCCCAGCAGCAGCTGGATCATCGCCGCGCCGCGGATGATCTGCGCGCCGCCGGTGTGGTGCGTCCAGCCGAGCGCGTAAAGCCAGGTGAGCGTCTTGTCCTTCGCCGAGCACGAGCCGACGATCTCGGCGATCTGCAGGAAATCGGCCTTCCTGACGCCGGTGATCTCCTCGACCTTCTCCGGCGTGTAGCGTGAGACGTGCCGCTTCAGCAGGTTCAGCACACAGCGCGGATGGCGCATCGAGGGATCGCGTTTCGCGTTTCCCCGTGCGTCGAGCTCATAGGTCCAGGAGGCTTTGTCGTAGACGAGCTTTTCGGGATTGAAGCCCGAGAACAGCCCTTCGTCGAAGCCGAAATCCTCGCGCACGATCAGCGGCGCGTTGGTGTAGGCGCGCACGTAGTCATGCTGGATCTTGTCGTTCTGCAGAAGCCAGTTGACCATGCCCATCAGGAAGGCCGTGTCCGACCCCGCCCGGATCGGCGAGAAGATATCGGCAACCGAGGCCGTGCGGTTGAAGCGCGGATCGATGACGATGACCTTGGCCTTGTTTTTGATCTTGGCCTCGATCACCCATTTGAAGCCGACCGGGTGGGCCTCGGCCGGGTTGCCGCCCATGACCATGACGACATTGGCATTCTTGATGTCCACCCAGTGGTTCGTCATCGCGCCGCGGCCGAAGGACGGCCCCAGCGCCGAAACCGTTGGCCCGTGGCACAGGCGCGCCTGGCAGTCCAGCGCCAGCATGCCGAGTGAGCGGGCGAACTTGAAGTCGAGCACCCCCGTTTCGTTGGAGGCCGCCGACGAGGCGAGCATGCCCGAGCTCAGCCAGCGGTTCACCAGCTGGCCCTTCTCGTTGCGCGCGATGAAGTTCTTGTCGCGGTCGTCCTTCAGCAGCCGGGCGATGCGCCTGGTCGCTTCGTCCCAGCTGATGCGCACCCACTCCTTCGACCCCGGCGCGCGGTATTCCGGATACAGCAGCCGGTTCTTTGAATGGACAATGTCCAGCAGCCCCGCGCCCTTGGGGCAGAGCGAGCCACGGCTGACCGGATGATCGGGATCCCCCTCGATGTGGAAGATGCGGGGTTTCGCATTCTTTGCGCCGTCACCGAGCGAATACATCAGCAGGCCGCACCCGACCGAGCAATAGGTGCAATTGTTGCGCGTCTCCTTCGCACGCAGCAGCTTGTAGGGGCGCACGCCGGCGGGGGCCTGCGCCCAGGCCGTACCCATGCCCAGGGCCGAGGCCGTGACGGCAACGGGGCCTGCGCCGAGAATCTTGAGGAACCGCCGGCGTCCGATACTGGTGGTGCTTGTCATGTCTCCTCGCCTTGCCGGGCTTGCTGACGTGTCCGCCGAAGCCTCTGTGCTTATTGTTCCGCGGCTGATGCAAGAGACATCTTGAGCTGACTCGTCGCCTTGGCCGCAATGCTGATCGCAAGGCAGTGGGCATGCGCACAGCGACCCGGAGAATCGTGCGGCAGGACCAACGCCTTTCGCCCAAAGATATCCGTCCGCTCACTTAAGGTAAATTCAGCGATTCTTTGCCGGTCTATAAGAGATTGCTTAAGTAGCGCGGCGGCTACCTCATCAACCCGGCGCGTGCCAGGCCGGTCGACCGTGACGCCGCGGTCCGCTCGCTCAGGTGCTCACCCGGCCAGGTGCCGGTGCCTCACGCCGGGAACCGACATGCCAATCTGCAGAATCTCGCCGGCAGTTGAATCGGTCACGTAAAGCGTGCTTGCATCGGGTCCGCCGAAGGCGACGTTGGTCAGCGAATGGCCAGCAGTGCCACGGATCACCTCGACCGGCTCGGCACGATGATTGAGCACCCAGACATAGGCAAGGCCGGGATTGGCAACAAGGAGGCGGCCATCGACATCCATGGCGAGGCCGTCCGGCCCGCTGGGACCATATGACGTAAAGAACTGCCCGGCCTTGGATACGCTGCCGTCCTCCTGCAAGGGCATGCGCCAGACGCAGTTGCCCCGTGTGACGGCAACGAACAGGAAGCGCTCGTCCGGTGACAGCACGATGCCGTTCGGACTCGGCACGTTGGAAAGCAGCAGTTCGAGGCGCCCTTCGCCAGTCAGCCGATACACGCGGCCGCTAGGGTCATGCAGCCCCGTTTGCCCCTGGTCCGTGAAATAGATGTTTCCCTGAGAGTCCAGCGTCAAGTCGTTGACGCCCTTGAAGCTTTCGGTATTCCGGCGCGGCAGGTACGGCCGGACGGTACCCGTTCGCACGTCAACCTCCATCAGCCCGTTGCGGTAGTCCGTGACAAGCAAGGACCCTGCATTCAGGAATTTCATCCCGTTGGGCTCGCCGTCCCATTCGGCAACCAGGTCCCAATCGCCCTTCTGGTCGATCCTGAAGATCCGGCCATTGGGAATATCGGTGACGTACAGGTTGCCGGCATCGTCGAAGACGGGGCCTTCCAGGAAGGAATCGCTTTCGCGCCCTCCCTGGTTCGCCCTGGACCATTCGGTTCGCCGCGGGTGGCGATAGCGGGCAGGCAGGCTGGAGAACGACGACGCTTCACGTATGACCGGCGAATTCAGTAGAAACATGTCTCGACACCTGTTGATCGTCCTGTTGCAGCGGCGCGCCCATTACTGCTTCTGAAACCCCGTCCCGCGTGCAACCTTCCCCCAGAAGGCGGTCCTGCTGGCCACTTCGGTCCTGAACGTGCCGGCATCCCAATAGCCCGGCTCGGCACCGATACTTTCAGCATAGGCCTGCATGTCCGGCGTCGCCATCGCCTTGGACACCTCGTTCTGGATTCGCTCCAGCACGTCGGCGGGCGTGCCCTTGGGCGCCCACAAGCCGGTGAAATTGGTGACACCGTAGCCCTTGACACCGGCCTCCGCAAAGGTGGGCACGTTGGCCAGCGCGGGCAGGCGTTTCGTGCCGCTGACGGCCAGCACCGCCAGCTTGTTACCCTTGACCTGTCCGATCACGCCCGGAATAGAAGCCATCTGGAAGTCGACGGTACCGCTCAGCAACGCGATGGTTGCTTCGCCGGCGCCTTTGAATGGCACATGCATGAAGTGCGTTCCCGCGGCGAGGCCCAAGGCTTCGCTGGCGAAATGCGGAGTCGAGCCCGGCCCGCCCGACCCGTAGGAAACCTTGTCGTCGGACTTCGCCGCGGCAATCAGGTCGGCCAGCGTCTTGTACTTGCCGTCAGCCTTGACCACCACGCCCATCGGGGCGAACACGTATGCCGCGACAGGTTGCAGGTCCTTTGCGGCATCGAAAGGAAGCGACTTGAAGATGTGGGGCAACAGCGCGTAGGTCGTATCGTTGGCGAGCAGCGTGTAGCCATCCGGCGCGGCGCGCGCAACCTGGGCCGAGCCGATCGTTCCGGTCGCGCCTGCCTTGTTTTCGACATAGAAGCTCTGGCCCGTCTGCTCGGTGAGCCGCTGCGCCATCTTGCGGGTGACGGCGTCCACGGCGCCGCCAGGCGGGTAAGGAACGACGATCTTGACCGGCTTGGCTGGCCACCCCTGGGCTTGCGCCGCCGTCGACATGGCGGCAAGCGCGGCAAGTGCCAGCGCCCGGAGCAGCGCAGCTCCGATGTTCATCTGTTTCATGCTGTCTCCATCTTGCGAACGTTCTTGTCAGGGAGTACTGCGACTAGTGCGGTCCAAGCGCCGGCTCGGCCAGCCTGCGCAGGACCGCCAGGGTATTGTTCGCCGCTGCGACACCCATATTGACGTAGGCCGCGCTGGTCACGCCACCGATATGCGGACTGAGCACGAAGCCCGGCTCTCCCTGGAAGGCATGCGGCACCTGCATCGGCTCGCGCGCAAAGCTGTCCAGGCCGGCAGCGGCGACGTGGCCCGAGCGGACGGCTTCGAGCAGCGCCGCTTCGTCGATCAACCCGCCGCGCGCAGTGTTGATCAGGATCACGCCACGCTTGCACTGTGCCAGTGTGCCGGCATTGACCATTTCCCTGTTCTCGGCCGTCAACGGGCATTGCAGCGAGATGACATCCGATCGTCTCCAGATCTCTTCCAGCAGCACGGCTTCGATATGGTCCGGCAAGTCCGTGGCAAACGGGTCGAAGCCGATCACGCGCATGCCGATGGCGTCGCACATTCTGGCGAACCGCCGCCCGATCGCGCCCAGGCCAATCAGGCCGATGGTCAGGCCATTCAGCTCCAGGCTCTTGTGCGTGGCTTTGTCCCAGTGGCCGGCATGCATGCGCGCGTCCAGTTGCACCACCGACTTGGCGCACGCAAGCATCAGCGCCAGCGCGTGTTCTGCAACGGCCGCGGCATTGGCCCCGGCAGCGGCGGTCACCTTGATGCCGCGCGCCTCGGCAGCGGCCTTGTCGATGGTGTCGGTTCCGGTGCCGTGCTTCGAGATCACCCGCAAGGCGGGGGCCGCGTCCATGACTTCGGCCGTCACGGCGCCATAGCGCACGATGATGCCGACAGGATTGTGCTTCGTTGCCAGCGCGACGAGGTCGGCGGTCTGGGGTGTCCTGCCGGCGAAAACGACCTGATAGTCGCCCAGCAGCGCCAGGGCTTCCGGTGCCAGGTCCGCACCCGTGACGATAATGACTGGCCGGTTCATCACAATGCTTCTCCCTCTTTCAGGACGCCGGCGGTCACCAGCGATGCCAGCAGCCACGGCGCGGTGGTATTGCCCTCCTTTATCTGTTCGATGCGCCTGGCCTCCGCCTCTTCCTTCTTCGCCGCGGCGTCGAGCAGGGCCTCGATCTTCTCGCGCTCCACCACGACCAGGCCATCGGCATCGCCGCAGATATAGTCGCCCGGGTTCACCGTCACGCCCCCGACGGAAATCGGGTGTCCGATGCGGCCGCCGACTTCCTTGGTCGGACCATTGGGATTCGTGCCCACCGAGAAGACCGGGAACTGCATGTCGTCCAGCTCGAGGCTGTCCCGCACGGCGCCATCGAGGACCACACCCGCCAGGCCGCGCTGGCGGGCGGCATGCATCATGATGGTTCCCATCAGCGCCGAGGTCTGGTCGCCCTTGCCGTCCACAACCAGCACGTCGCCGGGCTGCGCAAGCGCCAGGGCTGCGTGGATCATCAGGTTGTCGCCCGGACGGACTTCGACAGTGAATGCCGGACCGGCGACTTTCATGGTCGGGCGCAGGGCCTTGATCCGGCCGTGCAGGGCGCCGCGGCGTCCGCCGACATCCGACAGGATAGCGGGCTGGAACCTGGCGGCGCGCGCGATGATGTCAGCGGGTACGCGATCGAACGATTTGATGATGTTGGGCAAAGCCATGACGAACTCCAGCGAAATTTGAGAAATGGTTGGATACGGTGCCGCTCAATCCAGCTTTGTGCCGGAGGCTTTGATGACCGCCGCCCAGCGTCCGATGTCCTGCTTGATCAGCGCGGTGAATGCTTCGGGTGTGCCGCCGAGCACCGATGCCCCTTGTTCGTTCAGCTTGCTGGCGAGTGCCGGGGATTTGAGCGCCTTGTTGAACTCGGTATTCAGGCGCATCACGATTTCCTTCGGTGTCGCGGCAGGCGCGACGAAGCCGAACCAGGTCGCCGTCTCGAAGCCGGGATAGCCCGACTCGGCAACGGTTGGCACCTGGGGCAGGTCTTGCAGGCGCTTCGATGAGGTCACCGCGAGCGGCCGCAGCTTGTTGTTCTTGATATGCCCGAGCAGCGTCGGCACGGACGCCATGTACAGGTCGACTTGCCCGCCCATCAGGTCATTGACCGCCTGTGCCGCGCCCTTGTACGGCACATGGGTGAACTTCACTTTCGCGGTGCCTTGCAGTTGCTCGCCACCGAGGTGCGCCACCGTGCCATTGCCCGGCGAAGCAAAATTCAGCGACCCGGGCTTTGCCCTGGCGGACTGGATTGCGTCCTTCATCGTCTTGTACGGCGAGTTGACGTGCGTCACCAGCACCAGCGGCGCGGAAGCGACCAGGCTGATCGGCGCAAGGTCCTTCAGCGGGTCGTACGGCAGCCGCTCGTACAGCGAGGGATTGATGGCAAGGTTGCTGGTCTGCCCCAGGGCAATGGTGTAGCCATCGGCAGGCGCCTTGGCTGCCGCGTCCACGCCGAGGTTGCCGCCGGACCCCGGCTTGTTCTCCACGACAAAGACCCAGCCGGTCGACCTGGCGACGGTAGTGGTCACTTCCCGCGCGATGATGTCGGTGCCGCCGCCGGCGGGAAACGGGACGATGACCCTGATGGGCTTGCTCGGATACTGCGGCGCGGCATGAGCCGTGGCGGATGCCAACAGGATGCCTGCAATGGCCAGGAGGCCGCGACGGGATATTGCCTTCATTGGTGTCTCCGAATCTGGTTTCGTTGTGAGGCTTCGTTGTGATTGGATTGTGGTCGACCGTTTCACGTCATACAATGCCGTTTCATACCGTGCACCGCATTTCGCGTCATGAACCGGAAAAGTGATACACAGGTCGCCTCAACCGGCGATGAGGGGCCGAGCGCCGTGATTGCGGTGACGCGCGCGTTACGCGTGCTGGAAGCCTTCGGGGTCAATGACCCGCACCTGTCGCTGGCCGAACTGAGCCGGCGCACCGGCATCCACAAGACCACCGTGCTGCGGCTGGCCCGGACGCTGGCGGCGGACAACTACCTGGTGCAGAAGGAAGACGGCAACTGGCGGCTGGGGCGCGCCGCGGGATGGCTGGGCGCGTGCTACCAGGCAACGTTCAATGTGCAGGAAGTGGTGGAGCCGGTCCTGCGGGAACTGACGATCCGGACCGGCGAAAGCGCTTCGTTCTACATCCGCGAGGGTCAGCAGCGCACCTGCCTGCTCCGGGTCGAAGGGCCGCAGGCCATCCGCCATCACGTCAGGATCGGCGCGGCACTGCCGCTGGACAGCGGCTCGCCCGGCCGGGTCATATTGGCGTTCTCGGGAGAGCCGGGCGAGCCCTATGAAATGATCCGGCGCCGCGGATTCCACCTGTCGCTCGGCGAGCGCGAACCCGAGGTCTCCAGCGTCTCCGCGCCGGTGTTCGGATTGCACTGGCGCCTGCTGGGCTCGATGTGCATTTCGGGACCGACTTCCCGGCTCAGCGAAGCGCGGTTGCTCGAGCTGGCGCAGACCGTGGTCGACGCCGCGAACAAGCTGTCGTATGCGATGGCAGGCAGCCAGCGGCCCGCCATGCAGCTGGAAAAGCCGTCGACCTGGCATCCCTGACGCGCAGGACCCGACGGATTACCGGCTCAGAAGAAGTGCCGGATCCCGGTGCGCAGCAGCAGCTGGTTCCGGTTCGAGGAGACCCCGTACAAGGTCACCGAGCCCTGCGCGAATGCCTGCGCCTCAACACGCACAACAATATTCTTGTCCTGTTATTGAATGGATTTCACTGCCCGTGGGCGCGCTCGTGCGCTGCGCCCGGTTCCGGCGAAGCCGGTGCCCTGGCACGTTGCCCGCGCGTAGCGAGCCAACACAGGATGGAGCCGGCGCAGACCATGGATGCGCCCTTCCAGAATGCGATCGACAGCGGCGTGCGCAACAGCATGGCCGCCAGCGCGGCGGAAAGGACCGGGATGAAATAGGAGGCGCCGGCAAGTACCGTGACATTGCCGTGCAGGATGCCGACGTTCCAGGCAGCGTAGCCAAACCCCATCGCGGAGGCTGCCAGCGCCAGGTACAGGATGGCCTCATAGCTGAACACCATTGCCCCGCCGTCGCCGGTGAAGTACTTGATCCACAGCGCCAGCGCCGTCAGCATGAAGAACAGCGTGACGCCATTCTTGCCGCCGGCGATGCGGCTGGTCACGGTGCAATAGGCCGCCCAGATCATGGCGCCCGCAAAGGCCAGCCCGTAGCTGAGCGGGTTGTCCTGGATATTTGCCGCCATCCCGGCGAAGTCCAGTCCCTGGTCGCCGCCAAGCACCCGGCAAATGCCAAGGACGGCAATCGCAAATCCGGGAACGACCAGCAGGTTCGATTTCTGGCCGTTGAATGCAATGGCGCACAACATGGTAAAGCTCGGCCACAGGTAGTTGACCATGCCGACCTCGATGGCCTGCCTGCCGCTGTTGGCATAGCCAATGGACAGGGACAGGCACAGCTCATAGGAAACGAACAGGAGGCTTCCCCAGATGAGGTAGCGCCGGGGAAATTCACCTGGCTTGACGAAGCCGACAGTCAGCCAGAGCAAGGCCGAGGCAACGGAATACATCATGGCCGCGCCGCCGGTTGCGCCAAGGCTTTCGCTGACGCCACGAATCAGGCCGACGATCGAACTCCATAACAGGATCGCGATCAGCCCGATGAGTGTTGCCTGACGCTTGCTTCGGATGACACCTGCTTGCATTGAACGGATGACCTCATGAGGGACGATGGGAGGAAAAAATGCGGGAGCGGACTCCGGCGAGTCGCGCATGATACGTGTGTTGCGGCGCGACCGGGCATCGCGCGAGCGCCATGCCCGGTCCCGGACGGGACCCGGGGCATGGCTCGCCATGTCACTCAGCTGTGGCCCGACCGGTCCGATACGTCGATCCAGATGGGGCCAGCGCGATGGCTTCGTCCACGCTCTGGAAAGTCGTGACCGAAAGGACCGAAATGGGCTTCGCTGACCAGCGCACCGATCCGATGGTCCGGATCGGGGCGATTACCCATCTTCCACTCGCGCATCTGGACGCAACAGGCTCGCCACATGCACGCCCGCATGTGGCGTGCATGCCGCTACTCCAGCACCACGCCATTGCCCTTGATCACCGCGGCCCACTTGCGCACTTCCGCATCGATGAACCGCGCAAATCCGGCACTGTCGCCCGGCTCGGGCTGCAATCCCAGCGCCGCCAGCTTGCTGCGCATATCCGCGTCGGACAGCACCGCGCTGGCATCCTGGTTGAGCTGGCGCACGATCGCCGCGGGCGTCCCGGCTGGCGCCATCAGGCCGAACCAGCCGTAGCCGGTCACGCCGGGACAGCCCTGCTCGACTAACGTGGGCGCATCGGGATAGACCGGCGTGCGCTGCTCCGACGCAACCGCCAGCACCCGCAGCTTGCCCGCCTTGATAAACGGCAGCGCCGTCGTGATGGCGGTCAGCGTGGCATCCACCCGGCCGGCCAGCAGCTCGGTGTAGGCGGTGGCATCGCCGCGGTAGTGCACGTTCAGCACCTTGAACTTCGCCTGTGCGCCGAACAGTTCCGCCGTCAGGTGCGGCCCCGACCCGGCGCCGGGCGAGGCAAAGGTCACGCCGTCCGCTTTCGCGCGCGCCAGCTTGACGAAATCCGCGACCGAGCGCGCCGGCGAATCCGCCTTGACGATCAGGAACACCGGGCCGAGCACGCGCGGCCCGACCGCGACGAAATCCTTGTGGATGTCGTATTGCTGCGGCAGCCCGGCCGCCGTATTGATGGCAAACGGCGCGGCGGCCCACAGCAGCGTGTAGCCGTCGGGGGCGGCGCGCGCCAGCGTTTCGTTGGCGACCCGGGTGCCGGCGCCCGGCTTGTTCTCGACCACGAACTGCTGGCCATACTTGCGGCTCAGCGCTTCGGCCAGCAGCCGCGCCGAGGTGTCATTGGACCCGCCGGGGCCATACGGCGAGATCAGCCGCACGGTGCGCGCCGGATACGCCTGCGCCAGCGCGGACAGCGGCGCCAGCGCGGGCGCCGCGCCCAGCAGCATCACGTCGCGCATGCGTGCCAGCAGGTCCCTGCGCGATATCTTGTCAGCAGTCATCGTCATGCCTCCACGGCCTGGATCCCCGGATACGAAAAGGTCTTGCCAAGGTGCGCCGCGCCCGGCACGTACAGCCGCAGCGCCACGTAGAAGGGCCCTGCCGGCGCCGGCAGCCAGTTGCCGTGGCGCGCCGCGTCGCGTGGGGCCGCGGCGCCCAGGTGCAGGCGCAGGCTGCCGTCCGGCTCGTAGCGCAGGCTCGGCGAGCGGTCGCCCAGCGAATAGCGGGCGATCGGGTTCTCCACCAGCATGCAGTCGCCCTTGTCGTACATGGTCAGCGACCAGAACGCGCCCACCTGCGGCAGCTGGCCGGCGGGGAACGCCAGCTCGTGCGGCTCGTTCCCGTCGAGCGGGCGGCCGTGCGCATCGCAATCGGCGATGATGTACATGGCCTCTTCCATGCCGAGCGCGCCGATGTAGTTGCGCGCCACCTGCGCGCGCTCGGCATAGCGCGTGCCGAACGACGCGCCGATCTCGACCGGCAGGTTCCAGCCGCCGCCCAGCGCGGAAGGCATCGGCCGGGCCAGTTCGGCCAGCACCTGCTCCATGGCAGCGGCCAGCAGCGCCACCTGCGTTTCCTTCAGCGGCACGCCCTCGCTCGCGGCACCGAGGCCGAGCGCGGCGAAGGCCTGCACTGTCGCCGCCTCGTCTGCTGGCGGCGGGTTCTCGCGCAGCGCGCGGTTCACCACGTCGGCATAGCGCCGCACCTGCTGCGGCGACGCGCCGAGGTGTTCGTTGGGCTGCATGCCGACATCGTACGCGCGCACCGCGTCGCCGCCGTCCGGCAGCGTCAGCCGGAAGCGGTCCTGCAGCGCATGCACCGCGGGCAGGTCGTCCGGGCCGTCCACCAGCAGCCGGCCCAGCAGCCACACCGCATCGGTCGGACAGGCGATGGCGGTGGCGCCAGCCGGGGCTTCGCCCTGCCAGCCGGGACCGTGCAGCAGGAAGCGCCCGGCCTGCGTGCCGGTGGTGCGACTGCCGATGTAGGCGAACGGGTTGGTATAGAAATCGAGCAGCCCTAGCACGTAGTAGCGGCCGGCGCTGTCCGGCACCTCCAGCAGCAGCGGTCCCTGCGACAGGTCGAGCCAGGCGTTGCTGTACAGCGTGTCGTTGTTGGGCGTGACCACCTGCCGGTGCTGCGGCCCGAGCAGCTGGCGCGTGTGGAAGAACTGGTTGACCCAGCGCAGCGTGCCGTCGGGGCGCGCGTCGGCAAAGGCGCCTTCACGGCGGCGGCGCGGGCAGGTGGCGGCGCGCATGCGCGCCATTTCGTAGAGCGGCAGCGTGTACAGCACTGCCTCGCGGGCCAGCGCGGGCAGTCGGGAACCGGCGAAAGAATCGGCGGATGAATCGGCGGATTTTGTCATGGAATCTCGCTCCTCAGGCAACCCGGCGCACCGGCGGAATGCGGTACTCGCCCGCGATAAAGGCCGGCGCGGGATGGTACAGGCGCAGGATCAGGTAGAACGGGCCCGCGGGAGCGGGCAGCCAGTTGTCGGCCTGTTCGGCCTGTTCCGGCCGCCGGTGCGAGATCGGGATGACCAGGCTGCCGTCGGGCTCCATGCGCAAGCCGGGCGTGCGGTCTCCCACGGCGTAGCGGCCGATCTCGTTGGCGCTGAAGAAGCGGCCCTCACCGTACAGCGAGACCGACCAGAACGCCTGCGCCGGCGGCAGCATGCCGGGCGGGAAGCTCAGTTCGTATGCCTGCGCCCCATGCAGGGGCTCGCTGTCGGCATCGAAATCGGCCATCGCGTAGATGGCTTCGTCGGCGCGCAACGCGCCCAGGCCCTTCATCGCGGTGCAGGCGCGCTGCAGCCAGTCGTCGCCATAGACGCCGAGCTTCAGGCTGTAGCCCCAGCTCTTGCGGCCCTGGCTGCGCGTATGCGCCTCGATCAGCTGCATGGCCTGGCGATACGCGTTCTCCAGGCCGGCGCGGACTTCCGCGCGCAATGCCGTGACGTCGACCTCGCCCTCCAGCTTCAGGCCGGCCTTGCGCAGCAGCGTGAACGCGCCCAGCTCGCGCTCGGCGGGCGGGTACTCGCGCAACGCATTGAACAGGTTCTGGAAGAAATCGAGCGCCTCGTTGCCGGTATCGCGCCAGTCGCGCACGCATTGCGGCATGGGCTTGCCCGGCGCCTCGAGCGCGAAGCCGCTTTCGAATGCATGGGCCGCGGCCAGGTCGTCAGGACCCTGCACCAGCACGCGCCCCAGCAGCCATACCAGCGAGGTCGGACAGGCCACGACATGCTCGCCTTCAGCGTGCTGGCCGGGGCCGACCAGCGTCACCGTGCCGCCTTCGGCCGGCACGGTGCGCGGGCCCAGGTTCTCGAAGTTGTTGGTCCAGGCATCGAGCAGCTCCACCACGTAGTAGCGGTCGCGCTGTTGGTCGCACTTCGGCAGCGGCGGCACGCGCAGCGTGACCGCCCCGTCGGCCAGGTTGGCCCAGCCGCAGAAATACAGCAGGTCATTGGCGGGCGTGACGACGTCGCGGTCTTCATGCGTCCACTGGCGCTCGCTCGCCGACAGCGTGTTGACCGGGGCGCGGCCATAGCCGGTGGCCTCGCTGACTGCGGTCTGCAGCTTGCAGGTACGGATCGTTTCGACCAGCGGATAGCCGTAGATCGCCAGCGGTATGGCGGCGGCGGCGACCAGCGCTTCCTGGCTGGAGCTGTAGACGGGTGCGGAGAAGAACTGTGGCGCGGGATGGTTCATGCAGGGCTCCGGGAAAAATAGGCGGAAATTGTGGGAACGCGTGCGGCTCATTCCTGTGCCGCGCCGCTCGACTTGACCAGCGTGGCCCAGGCTGGCACATCGCTGCGCATCTGCGCGGCAAAGGCGCTGCGCGGCTGGGGGCTGTAGCGCATGCCGAACGCGTCGGCCTGCGCCTTGATGGCGGGATCGCGCATGACGGCGACGGTGGCGCGCTCAAGCTTGTCGACGATCTCGGCCGGCGTGCGCGCGGGGGCGAACAGCGCGAACCAGCTGTCCACGCCGAACGCCACGCCGGCCTCGGTAAAGGTCGGCACGTCGGGCAGCGCCGGCGAACGCTCGGAGCCGGTAACCGCCAGCGCCCTCACCTTGCCGCTGCGGATCAGCGGCAGCGTGCCGGCAAGGTCGGACATGGCCACGGGCAGCGTGCCGCCCATCACGTCGGTCAGCATCGGGCTGACGCCCTTATAGGGGATGTGGCGCAGGCGGATGCCGCCCAGCACGTTGAGGCTTTCGCCGGCGAGATGGCCGCCGGAGCCGTTGCCCCACGAGCCGTAGGTCAGGTCGGCACCGGGGCGCCTGGCCGCGGCGATCAGCGCGGGCAGGTCGCGGCCGGTAAAGCCGGGGCCGGCGATCAGCACGTTGCCGCCGTAGAAGAGCCGGCTGACGGGCACGAAGTCGCGCAGCGGGTCGTAGGGCAGTTTCGGGAAAATGGCTGGTGCGATCGCATGCGTGGCGGAGATGCCAAGCACCAGCGTGTAGCCGTCCGGCGCGGCGCGCGCGACCTGTGCGGAGCCGATGGTGCCGGTGGCGCCGGCTACGTTCTCCACCACCACGGTCTTGCCGAGTTCCTTCGACAGGCCCGCCGCCAGCAGCCGGCCGACCACATCGGTGCCGCCGCCCGGCGGGAACGGCACTACCAGCCGGATCGGCTTGTCGGGATAGGTGCCGGGATTGGGGCCGGGATTGGGGCCGGGATTGGGGCCGGGATTGGGGCCGGCGTGCGCGGGGGATACCACCCCGCAGAGCGCCACGGCGAGCGCGCCGAGTGCGCCCAGCGCGCGCAGCGCGATGCGCCGCGCCGGCAAGTGCTTGTGCCTTTGCATGCTTGTCTCCAGTCTTGATTGAGGTACTGCGTCTGGCCGCGGGGCGGCGCCCGTCTGTGCGGGCATCCTGTCCACCGCGTTGCGCGCCGTCGCTATGAATCAGTACGACGGTCCGGGCGAAGCGTGACCACCGCGTCGGCGGCGACCAGCCCCTGCGCGGTGACGATGAACGGATTGATCTCGAGCGTGTCCAGGCGCTCGCCCAGACCGGCTGCCAGTTGCGACACCGTGGCCAGCACCTGCGCGGCGGCATCGAGATCCACGTCGGGGTTGCCGCGATGTCCTTCGCACAGCGCGGCGGCACGGCTGGCGCGCAGCATCGCGCGCGCCTGTGCGCGCGACAGCGGCGCCAGCCCGCAGGCGGTCTGGCGGAAGATCTCGACCGCGGTGCCGCCGATGCCGGCCAGCGCCACCAGCCCGAACACCGGGTCGCGCCGCACGCCGACCATCACCTCGCCCCAGCCGCGCACCATGCGCGCCACCAGCACGCCTTCCAACGGCACCGGCGCGCCGCTCCCGGTGCGCGCCAGGGCGACCGCTTGCGCCATGCGGGCGAAGGCTAAGCGCACCGCCTGCGCATCGGCCAGGCCGAGGGCCACGCCGCCGACATCGCTCTTGTGCAGGATCTCGCGCGAGCACAGCTTGACCACCACGGGATAGCCGAGGCCCTCGGCAATGCGCACCGCCTCGTCCGCATCGCGCGCAAGCCCGTGCGGGGCCACCGGCACGCCAGCGTCGGCGAGCAAAGCCATGGCCTCGTACTCGGACAGCGCCGTGGTTTCGGGCGGCAGGCCGCGCAGTCGCGCTTCGCGCCGCGGCCCGGTCCCGGACAAGGTATCCCGTGCGGATTCCAGCGCCGCCGCCTGCGCCAGCGTGGCGACGGCTTCCACTGCATGACCCGGCTCGCGGAACACCAGGCACCCGCGCGCTTCCAGCCATGCGCGCTTGTCGTCGTCGACAATGCCGGCCAGCAGCAGCGGAGCGGCATTTGTGTCTTCGCTCAACGCACCGATGGTCTGCTGCAGCTCCGGCCACAGCCGCGGCGCATTGGCACCGCCGGCCAGGAAGGCCGCCACGCAGCCATAGGCGCCGCTGCGCGCGACGCCCGCGAGGGCATCCATGAACACGCGCGGCTGCGCCACCACCTGCCCCGTGACGTCGATGGGGTTCGCAGTGCTGGCGAACGGGATCGCGGTGCGCAGCGCCTCGGCCGCAAGGTCCGGCATCGGCGGCAGCGGCAAACCCAGCTGCTCGGCGCGATCGGCCATCATGATGCCGACGCCGCCCGACACGGTGACGATCGCCAGCGGCGTGGCGGCAGCGGCGCCGCTCCCTTCCGGGCGTTGCCAGGTCGCCGGCCGCCGGCCGCGCGACAGCACATAGCCGAGCCGGAAGAATTCTTCCAGCGTATGGGCCCGGTGCACGCCGTAGGCATCGAACACCGCCTGGTACACCGCATCCTCGCCGGTCAGGCTGGCCGTGTGCGACTGCGCCGAGCGCGCGCCGGCCGCCGTGGTGCCGACCTTGGTAACCACCACCGGCTTGCCCGCCGCGCGCGCCGCGGCCAGCGCCTGGCGCAGGCGCGCGCCGTCGCGGCAGCCTTCGATGTAGGCGAGGATCACGCGGGTGTTGGGGTCGTTGGCAAGCCATGCGATCACGTCCGCCACCTGCAGCCCGGCCTCGTTGCCGGTGGTGACCCAGTGGCTCAGGCCCAGCCCCGCCTCGCGCGCCAGCGCATAGGCGTAGGCACCGAAGGCACCGCTCTGGCTGACCAGCCCGACTTCGCCGACCGGCGGCACGCCGCTGAGCGGGATCGGCGAGAAGGTGGCGAACATGCGCTCGCGCAGGTTCATCGCGCCCAGGCAGTTGGGGCCCAGCAGCGTCACGCCCGCATCGCGCGCGCTGCGGGCCAGCAGGTCCTGCATGCGCACGCCGCCCTCGCCGGCTTCGGCGAAGCCGGAAGTGAAGACCACCGCCGCGCGCGTGCCGTTGCCGGCCAGCTGCGCCATCACGTCCTGGCTGGCGCTGGCCGGCACCGCCACGATCGCCAGGTCGACCGGCTCGCCGATGTCCGCCAGCGAGCCATAGGCGCGCAGGCCCTGCACTTCGGCGGCGGACGGGTTGACCGGATAGACGCGCCCCCCATAGCCCAGTTCGCGCAGCAGCCGGATCGGCATGCCGCCCACCTTGTCCGGCTGGGTGGAAGCACCGACCACCGCGATCGAACGCGGGTACAGCAGGGAATTCAGGTCAACCATGTGGCAGTCTCCGGGTCTTGTTTTATGGATGGTTTCAGTCGGGCCTGGCCGGCTACTGCCGCAGGCCGGTGGCGGCCTCGATGGAGCGGACCATCTCCATCAACAGCGGCGCCACCTTCTTTTCCATCATCCCGCGCTTCACCTGCGAGCCGGGCACGGCGCAGTTGAACAGCAGCGGGCGGTTCAGGTATCGGATGCGCGAATAGACGCCCACGCCGTACACGCCGATGCCGGCATCGCCCTCGTTGAGCGCGAAGCCGCGCTTGGGGTAGTGCGCCACGTTGTGGCACAGCGTGTCGTAGAACGCCGCGTATTCCTCGGGCCGCTCCTCGCGGGCGGCCACCATCAGGCTTTCGAACTCCGCCTTCGACAAGGTGCACAGGTAAGCCCGGCCCATGGCCGTGCTCAGCACCGAGCGCACGGCGCCGGTTCCCGGCCGCGCCGGGGTGCCCTCGTTGTGGGTACAGGACTGCAGGTAGGTAACGTCGAGCCGGTGCGCCACGCCCATCGACGCAGCGCCCTCGATGCGGTCGGCCAGCGCCTGCATCAGCGGACGGGCCACGTGGCGCACCTGCAGCCCGGCCAGGTACGGATAGCCCAGCGCCAGCACCTGGGCGCTGACGAAGTACTTGTCGAGCTTGGGATCCCAGTCGAGGTAGCCCAGCTCGAACAGCGTGCGGCAGATGCGCGAGACGGTGGCGCGCGGCAGCTGCAGCCGCTGCGCCAGCTCGCCGTTGCCGAGCGGGCGCGGCTCGTCGATAAAGCAACGCAGCAGGGCAAAGCCCTTGGCCAGCAGGCCGCCGAAGGACGGGTCCTCGCGGCGGCGTTCGGCAATGAATTGTTCGACCGGCAGGTTCATGGCGTTTTCCTCTTTACCCAGTCTGGGACAGCGCGTGATCGAGTGTCAAAAAGCGGAATCAATTTCCACATATTGGAAATATAGGCCATCGTGTTGACCCCTCCGGCGTGCCGCCCATAAGGTTCTCCGGCATCGGACACAGATTCGAAAAGGAGACAAGACATGAAAAACCGCACCTTTTCACGCCGCCGGCGTGTCGTGCTGATCACCGCCGCGGCCTTGTGCCTGCTGCCGTCTGGCGCAGGCGCCGAAGATGCTTACCCGACCAAGCCCGTGCGGCTGGTGGTGGCGTACCCGGCAGGCGGCCTGACCGACACGCTGGCGCGCGCGCTGGCCGATGGTCTCGGCAAGCGGCTCGGCCAGACCATCGTGGTCGAGAACAAGGGCGGCGCGGGCGGCATTATCGGCAGCGACCAGGCGGCCAAGGCGGCGCCCGACGGCTACACCCTGCTGCTGACCATTCCCGGCCCGATCACCGCCAACCTGGCGCTGTACAAGAAACTGCCCTACGACCCGCGCACCGACCTGCGCCCGATTTCCGACATCGCCACCGCGCGCACCGTGCTGGCGGTCAATGCCACCGTGCCCGTCAAGACCGTGGCCGAACTGATCGACTTTGCAAAGAAGGAGCCCGGCAAGCTGCGCATGGGTTCGTGGGGACCGGGCACCCAGCCGCATACCATCCAGACCTACATGGCCAGGAAGTATGGTGTCGACATCCTGCACGTGCCCTACCGCGGCGAGGGACCGATGGTGACCGACCTGCTGGCGGGCCAGGTCAACGTCACGGTGGGCTCGGTCACCGCGCTGCAGCAGCACTTTGCCGGCGGCAAGCTGCGGCCGATCGCCGTGACCGGACCGCGCCGCGCCAGGTCGCTGCCCGACGTGCCCACCTTTGCCGAGGCCGGCTATCCCGACGACGCCTACCGGCTGACCGGGCCGATCACGCTGATGGCCCCGGCCAAAACACCCCAGCCCATCATCGACCGCCTGGGGCGCGAGGTCAGCGCGCTGGTGAAAAGCCCGGCGTTTTCGAAGCGGATCGAGGACATGGGCGCCGAGCCCATCGGCAACACGCCGTCCGAGGCGGCCAGCGCCTACACCGCCTACCTGCCGGTGGTGCTGAAGCTGACCGCCGACACCGGGGTCACGCTGGACTGACGCCGCCCCCGGAGCGCCAGCCATGCGCCTTAGCCAGATCCAGGACTTCATCGCGGTGGCGGAAGGCGGCAGCACTTGTAACTTGAAACCGGTTCGGCACGCCTCGAAGCGATTTGCAGGCCGCTAAACTCAGGTGTGACATTTTTTCCCACGGCGCGGCCGAGGTACCTGCGGGCACTACAATGCTGCAAAAATTGCACCGGCAGCGCCCGCCTCCATGATCGACCTTGCAAGACGACGCCTGCGCGTACGCCTGAACCCCGCCGCGATGATCGTCCCGGCGACCATCGCCCTGGCGGTTGCCATCGCCGGACTGGGCGCCGCGGCACTGGCCCAGATGCGCAGCGACGCGCTGGCCGGCGCCAGCGAAGCCTCGGCCAATCTGGCGCTCACGCTGGAGCGCAGCATCTCGCGCAACCTGCATATCTACCAGTTCGCCATCGCCGGGGTCGCCGATGCCATGCAGGACCCGGAAGTGATGCAGCTGCCGACCGCCTTGCGCCAGCGCGTGCTGTTCGACCGCTCCATCAACGCCGAGGACATGGGCTCGCTGCTGGCCACCGATGCCAGCGGCAACCTGCTGCTCGATTCGCACCAATGGCCGCCGCGCGCCGTGAACCTTGCCGACCGCGACTATTTTCAGGCCCACGTGCACGACGCCAACGCCGGCATCTTCCTCAGCCAGCCGTTCCAGCCGCGGCTCACCGCGCAGAACAAGTCCATCGGACTGAGCCGGCGGGTGTCGGGGCCCGATGGCGCGTTCCGCGGCATCGTCGTCGGCACGCTGCGCCTGAACTACTTTCGCAAGCTGTTCGATGGCGTCAGCCTCGGCGGCGGCGGTACGCTGACGCTGCTGCGCACGGACGGGACCATCATCATGCGCCGCCCCTACGACGATGCGTCGGTGGGCCGCAATATCTCGGCCAGCCCTTCCTTTGCACCGCTGCTGCGGGGCACCGAAGGCAGCTTTATCGGCATCGCCGCGGTCGACGGCGTGCGGCGGCTGTACAGCTACCGGCGCCTGCCCGACTTCCCGCTCATGGTGGTGGTCGGGCTCTCGGTCCACGACGTGCTGGCCCCCTGGTACAAGCGCGCATGGTGGTTTGCCGGGCTGATTGCCGTGGTCGATGCGCTGATCGTGGCGCTGGCGGTGCTGCTGTCGCGCCAGTGGCGCCGCCGCCTCGACATGGAGGCGCACCTGCGCCTGATGGTGAATACCGATGGCCTGACCGGCCTGGGCAGCCGGCGCGCGCTGGATGACGCCGCCGACAAGGAATGGCGGCGGGCATGGCGCGACGGCCAGCCGCTGTCGCTGCTGATGGTCGATGTCGACCACTTCAAGCAGTTCAACGACCGCTACGGCCACGTTGCCGGCGACGATGCGCTGGCCGCGGTCGGCGACAGCATCCAGAAGCAGATCCGCCGGCCGGGCGACTATGCCGGCCGCTACGGCGGCGAGGAATTCGCGATCCTGCTGCCCGGCACGCCGGCCGCCGGCGCCGCGAGGATCGCCGAGGCCATCCGGCATGCGGTGCAGGCACTGGAGATCCCGAACGCGACCAGCCCGCTCGGCACGCTGACGGTCAGCATCGGCGTTGCCACCAGTTCGGCCGGCGGCGGGGATGCCGGGCCGTTCGCGGACCTGCGCGCCTTCCTGCATGGCGGCGACCAGGCGCTCTACCTGGCCAAGCGCGACGGCCGCAACCGCGTGGTGATATTGGGCGAGGCCACGCCGGCGCTGGCCGTCTGATGCGCTCGCCTGTCCGGCGATGCAGCGCGCTGCAGCACGATGCAGCGCCTCAGTGCGTCCGGTGCAGGTACGCTTCGACGTAGCTCACGCCGAACTGGATCAGGTCGCGGGTATCGCCGGAATGGTGCCCCGCCTCGGCAGACACTACCAGCGCCTGGGCCAGTTCGCGCAGCCGGTTGCGCAAGGCCTGCTTGTCCGATCCCGCTGCGCTCCTGAAGTGGGCAACGGCCTTCTCGGCGGCGTCCGCGATGGCGACCGCGGTCGCCTGGCCTTGCTCTCCCGCCTTGACGGCAGCGTTCACGATCTCGTCGACATAAAGCGCCACGATGGGCGTCACGCCGTCGATGCCGGTCCTTACCGGATGGCGGGTCGCTTCGCCCCGGGCCTGCTCGTCCACGACCACCTGCGCCCGCCCGCGTAGCGGCGCGATCGGCGGCGCTGGCTGGCCGCTGTGCCGCATCGAGCCAAAGCGCTGGGCAAAATGCCAGGTAAATTCGGCACCCAGCAGGAAAATCTGCGCGGCGTAGTACACCCATAGCAGCAACACCACCAGCGAACCCGCGGCGCCATACCCGCTGGCCACGCCGCTCTTGCCGATGTACAGGCCGATCAGCAACTTGCCCAGCGTGAACAGCAGCGCCGTGACGACGGCGCCAAGCCAGACGTCGAACCAGCGGATCTTGGTGCGCGGCATGATCTTGTAGATCATCGCGAACACCACGGTCGTCAGCACCAGGCTGATGGCAGTGTCCAGCGCATGCCCGACCGCCTCGTCGATGCCTAGCAGCGGTCCCCATTCACGCCCCATCGCCGAAATGCCGGCACTGAGCAGCAGCGACACGACCAGCAGGAAGCCGATGCCCAGGATCATGCCGAACGACAGCAGCCGCGCGCGCAGCAGCGAAAACAGGCCCGAACTCTTCTGGCGCTGCGGGACCCGCCAGATGCGGTCGAGCGCCGACTGCAACTCGGCGAACACCGTGGTCGCGCCGATCAGCAGGGCCACCACCCCGATGATGGCGGAGACCGTGCTGGCGGCCGGCTCGCTGACCGCAACCAGCATGTCTTCGACCACCTCCGCGCCTTCGGTGCCGATCAGCCCGCTCAGCTCGCTGACGACCTCGCCGCGCGCCGCTTCCGCGCCGAATATCACGCCCGCCACGGTGATGACGATCATCAGCAGCGGGGCAATGGAGAAGACGGTGTAGTACGCCAGCGCCGCGCCCATGCTCGGGGCATAGTCGTCGATCCAGGAGTTGATGCTCTCGCGGATCAGCTCGAAGGCGGCGCGCGGCGACACGGGGCCAAGGGATAGCATGCGAGGTCCTGTCGCGACGTGTCCTGCATGGCAATAGCAAATCCCATTCCAGAGCAACGGCGCCCGCAATGCGGCGCCTGGGGAGGCACGCTGGCCGGTCCATCATGCAACGGGCGCTTCCAGAATTACCAGGCGCGCGCGCTCGGCTATGCCGCATGTGCCTGCCAGAGTACGCGGCGGGTGGTCCGGCGCGAATAAACCTGGGCGTGCTGTCGCAGGCCTTCATGGCCGCAGTGGCGGCGGCACGGCCCGCCTATGACGTGCCGTCGCGCGGCGCGGCGGTAGACCCGCGCACGATCAGCTGCGGCGTCAGCTGCACGGTGACGGCATCGGATCCCGGCTTGTCGATCTGCCGCAGCAGCAGCCGTGCAGCCTCCTCGCCCATCTCATGGACGGCGATGCGCACCGTGGTCAGCGGCGGCGTCAGCGCGTCGGCAAAGGGCATGTCGTTGTGGCCCACTACCGAGATGTCGGCGGGGCAATGCAGCCCGCGCTCGCGCAGCAGGTCATAACAGCCCATCGCCACCAGGTCATTGCCGGCGGCGATCGCGGTGACCGCCGGAAAGGCTTCCAGCAGTTGCGCGCACGCCAGCTTGCCGGCCTCGCGCGAATAGCTGGCGGCCTCGATCACGTGCCAGGCGTCGCGGCGCAGGCGGTGCCGCCTGACCGCCTGGACAAAGCCCTCGCGCCGCAGGAAGCCGGTGGACAGCGCGGCCGGGCCGGCGATATGGCCGATATGGCGATGGCCCAGGCCGGCCAGGTGGTCTACCGTCAGCCGCATCGCCAGCAGGTTGTCGCTGACCACGCACGAGACCCGGCCCGTCTCTTCGCCGCGATTGACCGTGACCACCGGGATATGCTGCCGGATGCAGTAGTCGAGCACCGCGTCCTCGCGCTCCGCCGTCGCCAGCACCAGCCCTTCGACCTGCCGGCCGATCATCTGGTCGATGATGAAGCGCTGCCGGCTCTTGTCGGTGCCGGCGTTGACGACGATGGGCACGTAGCCCTGCTGCGCCAGCACCGACTCGATCCCCGCCAGGATCGGCGGGAACACCGGGTTGGCGATGTCGGGCAGCACCACGCCTACCAGCCCGGAGCGCTGCGTGCGCAAGCCGGCGGCGATGCGGTTGGGGCGGAAGCCGCGCGCCTCGGCCACCTCCAGGATGCGCGCCGCCACGTCCTGCGCCACCAGGTGCCGCGTGGCCGGGTTCATGACCCGCGAGACCGTCGAGTAATGCACGTCGATCTCGGCGGCCAGGTCTTTCAGGGTGAGGCGCTTGCGCTCGGACATGACGGCTGGTTGTTGGGCGGCGGGCCGGGAATGGGAGATGCGATATTTTAAGGCGCATTGCTGATGGGGGGTGGGGACGGGGGCCTGAATGAAGTCTTGGGCTTCACTTCGCCGTCGTCCTTCACGTGGCTGTGGCTGGACATCTGGCGGATATTTGATATGCCCTGGTTTCGCCCTGAAGGGGCGAGTCACTTTTGCCCGAGCGGCAAAAGTAACCAAAAGCGCGTTTTCTGCCCTGGGCGGGCGGCCACTCTTATCGTAGCGTGCCGGGGCTTTCGTACGGGGCTGCGCTTCGTTGCAAAGCAGGACTGTGGTGCGCCACCATGGCTCGGCATTGACACGGTGATTGAACGAGCCCAGAGCTGTGGGCGGCCCCTGCTGCTGGCGGCAACGCAGGAACGCCTGCGGCTGCGCTGCGCGCCTGCAGTATCGCAGGTCAGGGGCTCGGGCACGTAACGCGTCGCTGCGCTCGCTTGGCGCCGTCGCGGCGCTGCCCGCAATCCATTCTATCCGGCTTGTTTGCTCCCCTCTCCCGCAAGCGGGAGAGGGAGCACACAATCGGCAAGCCTGGCCATCGCGATGCCCTGCCCTTACTCCCCAGCCCTGACCCCTGACTGCCGCACCACCGGCGCCAGCTTGCCGATTTCCGCCTGGATATACGCGGCAAACTCCTGCGGCGATGAACGCCGCGGCTCGGCGCCCTGCGCCGCCAGGCGCTCGCGCACGTCGGGGGATGACAGCGCCTTGCCGATCTCGGCGTTGAGGGCATCGACGATCTCGCGCGGCGTGCCGGCCGGGGCGAGGATGCCGAACCACGAATCGAAGGCATAGGCCGGCAAGCCCGACTCCGCTACGGTCGGGATATCCGGCAGCGCGCTGGCCCGCCTGGCCGTGGTCACCGCCAGCGCGCGCAGCTTGCCTTGCCTGACGAACGGCATCGCCGAGACGGAGGGCGCGAACATCATGTCGCCGCGGCCGGCCATGACGTCGGTAAGCGCTTCGCCGGTGCCCTTGTACGGGATATGCGTGATGTCGATGCCGGCCTGCATCTTGAACATCTCGCCGCTCAGGTGCGTGGAGCTGCCGGAGCCAGCCGAGTCAAAGTTCAGCGCGCCCGGCGTGGCCTTGGCCGCCGCCACCACGTCGCGCACCGACTTGTACTTGCTGGCCGCATTGACCACCAGCACGTTGGGCACGCTGGCCACCAGCGAGACCGGCGCGAAGTCCTTCACCGTGTCATAGCCGAGCCTGGGATACAGCGTGGCGTTGATCGCATGCCCGACCGACACCAGGATCAGCGTGTAGCCGTCCGGCGCCGCCTTGGCCACGCCGGTCGCGCCGACAGTCCCGCCCGCGCCGGGCCGGTTGTCGACGATCACCTGGTAGCTGCCGCCCTCGGCCATCTTGCTGCCGAGGATGCGCGCCAGGATATCGGTGGCGCTGCCGGCCGAGAACGGCACCACCAGCCGGATCGGCTTGCTGGGGTACTGGGGCTGTGCACTGGCGGCGGGGGCGGCCGCCAGCATCAGCGTCGAAGTCAGCGCCAGCACGGCGCCCTGGATGGATCGAATCATTCCTTGTCTCCTCAATGCTAGTCGGGACGCGTGTGCCGCGCCTCAGAAGAAATGCCGCATGCCGAGCGCGACGGTCTGCGGGTCGGCGCCCGCGCTTACGCCCAGCTCGTTGATGGCAAAGTCATAGATCGCGTTGCGCTTGTTGTTGATGCGACTGTAGTACGCAAACAGCGCCGTGCGCTTGGACAACGGATAGTCGTAGCCCACCGTGACCTGCGTCGCGCCCGTCTCCGCGCCGCTGCGGAAGAAGCCGACGGTCTCGGTGGCGTTGCCGGCGCCGTTGCTGGCCAGGCCAAAGCCGACCCGCACGCTGCCCGGCCCCAGCTTCTGCACCACCGACGCGTAGTAGCCGTTGCGCGTGAGGTCGCCGGTGGCGGTGCGGTAGTGCAGCCGTTCATAGAGCAGCGCGACGGTGGTCGTCGGGAACTTGTAGGAAACGCCCGCCTTCATCGCATCGTCGTTGCGGCCCGCGGTCTGGTAATGCTGGTGGATTTCATAGGCCAGCACCACGTTGAGGGGGCCGTTGTCGTAGGCGGCGGAGAACGAGTACAGCCCCGGGTTGCGCGGCACCGTGGTCTTTTCCTCGTTGATGCCCCACGCGGCGGCGCCGCTGAAGCCCGCCAGCGACGGCGACTTGTAGACGATGATGTTTTTCTGCCGTCGGTCGAACGCGCTGGTGTCCTGCACGTTGTCCGAGCTCGACGTGGAGCCGTTGCCGATCAGCGCCATATACCCCGCCGTGGTTGGGTAATACGGATCGTAGGTCGAGGTCGCCTCGGTATAAGGCGTCTGCCAGTGCCCCATGAACAGCGTGCCGGCGCTGCCCTGCAGCCCGATGCGCGAATTGCGCCCCGCGATCTGGCCCTGGCCGGTGTCGAGCGAGACGTTGCTCTCGATCTGCCAGATTGCCTTGAGGCTGCCGCCCAGCCCTTCCTCGCCGCGCATGCCGAACACGGAGCGGTTGTTGGTCAGCCGGCCGACGCCGCCAAGGCGCGTGCCGTCGGTCGCCGTATTGGCGTAGGAATACTCCAGCGCGGTGTTGAGGCGCCCGTACAGCGTCACGGACGACTGCGCGCCGGCGTGGCCGGTGCAGGCCGCGCCCATGGCCAGCAGCAGCAAGCGGCACCGCTTGGGAACGGATGTCATTGGTCTACCCCTTTGGTTGTGGTCATTCTTTTTGTAATCACCTTTTTGGTCAGCGCCGTTTATTTCGGGGCTGCAATCGTTTGCATCACGGCACAAGAAAATCAGGCCTTCGGATACGGCATCGCCAGCAGCAGCAAGGCGGGCCGGTTGCCGGGATTGGAGACCTGCCGCGCCTCGCCCGGCGCCAGGCGCACCGAGTCGTACTGTCCCAGCGTGACGGCCTCGTCCGGCGTGCGCACGCAGACTTCGCCCTCGAGCACGACGTAGTGCTTTTCCACCGGCGAGGCATCCAGCGCGGTATGGCCGCCTGGCAGCAGTACCGAGACGCCGAGCCACAGTGCCTCGGACGGGCCGGCCTCGTGTCCCTGCAGCCGCAGGCAATGCATGCCGTCGTGGTTGGGCGGGAAATACGCCGGCGCCCGGGCAAAGCGGGTCGTGTTCATGGCTTGAGCACCACGCGCTCGGTCGCGCCTTGCAGGACCGCGCGGTATGCGTCCTTGGCATTGGCCAGCGCATAGGTGTAATCGGACAGCACCGGGAACGGCCGCAGCGCGCCCGCGGCGAACATTGGCGCAAGCTGGTCCAGGATGTGCGCGCACGCGCCGCTGTCCAGGGCCAGCGTATCGACGCCAACGTATGTATGCTGGCCGCGGTAGAAGGCGAAGATGTCGAACGGCACCGGCTTCTCGATGGTCGAGATGAAGATCTGCGCTGCGCCGATGGCCATCGCCTGGTTGGCTTGCTCGAAGTACGGGCTGCCGACGGTGTTGTAGACGATGTCGGCGCCATGGCCGCCGGTCTCGTCGCGCACCACTTCTGCGATCGCTTCGCGGCTGGCGTCGATCATGCGCACTGCGCCGCTGGCATGGCCGCGGTAAGGCTCGGCCGTACGCTCGACGGCAAAGACGCGCGCGCCCAGCGCCGTGGCGATCTGGATGGTGGCCTGCCCCACCTTGCCGTTGCCGCCACAGACCAGCACGGTGCTGCCGGCCTGGGGCATGCCGGCGCGGCGCAAGCCTTCGTAGGCAGTGATGAACGGCACGCCCACGGCGCCGGCCTCCAGCAGCGACACCGACGCCGGCTTGGCGCGCACCGCACTGGCCTGGATGCGCAGGTACTTGCCATGGGTACCGTCGCGGCGGATGCCGAGCTCGCCGCCGCTGCCCCACACCTGCAGGCCCAGCAGCGCGGCCGGCCCGTCGACCACCAGGCCGGCATAGTCGCGGCCGGGCGTGCGCGGCCACACCGCATGCGGCATCAGGCCCAGCGTCGCCTTCACGTCGCTGGGATTGACCCCGGCACTGGCGACTTCGATGATGCATTGGTCCGCCGCGGCATCGGGGCGCGGCACGCCGAGCAGTTCGAGCTGCAGCGCCTCGATATCGGCGGCTTTCTGGTTCACGCGGATCGTGTTCATAAGTTCTTTCCTTTCAGGAATCGGCAATTCGGTTGGCAAGGCTCAGGCTTCGCGCAGCCCCAGCGTGCGGCGCGCCTCGGCGGGCGACGCGATCTCGCCGCCGAGCGAGCGCACGATGTCGCGGGCCTTGGCGACCAGCGCGGCGTTGCTGGGGGCCAGCACGCCCTTCTCCAGGTAGATGTTGTCTTCCAGGCCGACACGCACATGGCCGCCGGCCAGCCATGCCTGCGCCACGATCGGGAATTCGGCGCGGCCGATGCCGAAGGCGGACCAGTGCGCGCCGGCGGGCAGCATGTTGCGCGCATAGAAAATCGTTTCGGGCGTGGGCGCGAAGCCGTATTTGACGCCCAGCACGAAGGTCCACAGGCCAGGCCCGTCGAGCACGCCGTCGCGGATGAAGTCGAGCGCCATGTTGAGGTCGCCCGAGTCGAAGATCTCCAGCTCCGGCATGACGCCGGCGGCGCGGATCGCGGCGGCCATCTTGCGCACGTTGGCGGGCGTGTTGATGACCACGTCGCCCCCGGAATTCATGGTGTTGAGGTCGAGCGAACACACATCGGGGCGCAACGCGGTGATGTGCTCGACGCGCTTGCCCGGAGGCAGCAGCGTGGTGCCCGGCGCGGCCACGCGCGGCTCGTCCTCGCTCGGCACGAAGCGGCCGCCGGGTCCGGTGGTGAGGTTGATGATCAGCGTGCGGTTGCGCGCGCGGATGCGGTCGATGACGTCGGCGTAGTATTCGAGCGCCATCGACGGGCGGCCCGTTTCGGGATCGCGCACGTGGATATGGGCCGCGGCAGCGCCGGCTTCGGCGGCTTCGAGCGCGGCGTCGGCGATCTGCGCCGGCGTGACCGGCAGGCCGGGATGCTGCTCGGGGGTGACGATATTGCCGGTCACCGCGCAGGTGATGATGGTCTTGCGTGCGTGCATGAGCGAACGTTGGTGAAGAACAAGAGAAAAACGGAGCGTGGCGCCGGGCTAGCCGAGTTGCCTGCCGCCGTCGACGACGATGGTGGTGCCAGTGGCAAAGCGCAGCGAGGTAGCGCACGCGGCAATGGCATCGGCCACGTCCTGCGCCTGGCCGATGCGCTGCAGCGGCGTCGTCCTGGCGGCGCGCTCGTTGAAGCTGCTGTCGCGGCCGGGCACGAAGTCGCTGTCGACCACGCCGGGCGAGACGTTCAGCACGCGGATCTGCGGCGCCAGTGCGCGCCCCAGCGACATCGCCATGGCGTCGAGCCCGGCCTTGGCCGCGCAGTACGCCACGTTGCTGCCCTGCCCGTTGCGCCCCGCGATGGAGCCGACGTTGACCACCAGCCCGTCGCCGCTGGCGCGCAGGTGCGGCGCAAAGGCGCGGATCGCGGCGAACTGGCCGCGCCAGTTGATGGCAAAGAGTTCGTCGATCAGCGCGTCGTCGAGCGCGTCGAGGTCGGCGTGCGGGATTGCCCGCGTAAAGCCGGCGGTATTGACCAGCATGTCGGCGCGGCAGTAATGGCAGATGACTTCGTCGGCCAGCGCGCGCAGCGAGGCGCTGTCGGCAACTTCCGCGACGGCGGCAAGATGGTTGCCGGCCGGCAGCGCGGCCGCCGCGCTGGCCGCCTTGTCGGCGTCGCGGCCGGTCAGGACGATGCTCGCGCCGAGGCGGGCCAGCGTTTCACCGGCGGCAAAGCCGATGCTGCCGGTGCCGCCGAGGATCACGGCAACCTTGCCGGAAAGGGGGGATGCGCTCATGTTCGGAGTTGAATTTGCGTGAAAGGAAATCGGCCGGCGTTCAGTCGATCGGCGGCTTGGGAAAGGTCTGCTGCCCCGGCTCCAGCGTGAAGTCGAAGTCCAGCGTGTAGAACGGCGCCGGCACGTCGCCCCACGGGCTGCTGCCCTGGTCGTGCAGCTGCAGCGTGCCGACCAGTTGCCGGTGCACGCCGAAGGTGACATCCGAGGCCAGCTTGTCGGCCTCGTCGGCAAACACCTGCGTCACCAGCGTCCGGTATCCCGGCGCGGCGACGATGAAGTGGATATGCGCCGGCCGGTACGGATGGCGCTGTTGCGCGGCCAGCAGCGCGCCGACCGGGCCATCGGTCGGCACCGGATAGCCGGCCGGACGCACCGTGCGGAAGCGGTAGCCGCCGTCGGCATCGGCATGGAAGCAGCCGCGCAGGTTGCGGTCGGGCTGGGTCGGGTCCTGGTTGTCGTACAGGCCGACCGGCGAGGCCTGCCATATCTCGACCAGCGCGCCCGCCAGCGGCGTGCCGTCGGTGCCGCGCACGGTGCCGCTGACCAGCAGCGGCAGGCCGGGCGCGTCGTCCTGCACCACGCAGTCGCCGCAGGCATAGCGCGGCGCGTTGGCGCGGTAGAACGGTCCCAGCAAGGCGCCGGGCGTGCGGCCGTCGCGGGTGCTGTTGTTCATCACCGTCACCAGGGTCGACAAACCCAGGACGTCGGCCGCGAGCACGACCTCGTTGTGCGTGGCATGCGTCGCATGGCCAAGGCTGGCGAGCCAGCCCAGCGCGAACTCGAACTCTTCGTCGGTCAGGCGCGCCTCGCGCAGGAAGCCATGCAGATGGCGGACCAGCGCATCCATGACGAAGCGCAGGCGTGGGCTGGCGGTGTCCGCCATCGCGGCCTGGACGATGCCGGTGACCGAATGTTCGTCGTCTATCAGCGTGGGGCGCGGGGCCGGCGATACCTGCCGCGCGATCGATGTTTCCATGTCACTCCTCCTTTGCAAACGTTTGCATTATTATCGGCGGCCAGCACCGGAGGTCAAGGCGAAAGTTCGGGCCGGCGGGGCCCCGCCCCCTTTCGCGCCGCCGGAAATCACAATCAAAACAAGCCGCTACGCCTCGTCTTCAGGACAAACCCTAGGCGGTCCCCGCTCGCGCGGAGGGTGGCATTTGTGGGTACACCTGCCTATATATGCCTTACCAGGCACTAACCGGCGATATACCGACATGCCAGCGAGCGCTGGTCGCGCCACAATGCAACGGCAGCGTGGCCCCTCCCGTTCATACAAGCGTTGGACTGGTGGAAGCCCGGTCACAATCGTTGCCGAGGACTTGGCACAGTAATCGCTGACGTGCAGAAAGCCCGACGTGCCTGCGATGCCCGGGTTCCTGGCCATGCCGCCAGCGATCTCCTTCGATCCCTCCTACCTACCAGAGGAAAACCGATGTTCTCCGCCGTCCAGCGTCCGCAACCGACGCACCCCGTTCCCTGCCCCCCCCGCAGCGTGACCACGCCGCCGCTGCCGCAGTGGATCGCAGCACGCATGTCAGAGCATTTCGATGCCAGGCTGGGCAAGCTCTGGGGTGGCGACCACCTGCTGCACGGGCGCAAGCCGGGGCCCGACGCGCTGCACCTGAGCAGCAACGACTACCTCTGCCTGCTGGGCGAGCGGCCGTTGCTGGAGGCGCAGGCGCGCGCGCTGCTGAACGAGCAGCCCGAGCTGCTGATGTCGTCCGTGTTCCAGTACGGCGAGACGCCGCAACGGCACGTCGAGCGCAAGCTGGCCAACCTGATGCAGGCCGAGGACGGGCTGATCGCGCAGTCCGGCTGGGCCGCCAACGTCGGCCTGGTGCAATGCATCGCCGGGCCGGGCGTGCCGGTCTATATCGACATGAACGGCCACGCCTCGCTGTGGGAAGGCATCACCGCCGCCGGCGCGCAGGCCGTGCCGATCCGCCACAACGACGTGGGCCATGCGCGCCGCCAGGCCGAACGCTTCGGGCCCGGCGTGATCATGGTCGACGCGGTGTACTCCACCACCGGCAGCGTGGCGCCGCTGGAGGAATACGTCGCGGTGGCGGAGGCGACGGGTTCGGTGCTGGTGGTCGATGAATCGCACTCGCTCGGCACTCATGGGCCATCGGGCGGCGGGCTGGTACCGGCGCTGGGGTTGTCGGAGCGGGTGCATTTCCGCACCGCGTCGCTGGCCAAGGCCTTCGCCGGGCGCGCGGGCTTCGTCACCTGCTCCAGCACGTTCAAGGACTTCTTCGCGGTCGAGTCGCGGCCGGCCATTTTCAGTTCGGGGCTACTGCGCCACGAGGTTGCGTGGTTCGACGCCGCCATCGACTTCATCGCCGCGGCGGACCAGCGGCGCGAACAGCTGCATGCGATCACCCGCACCACCCGCGAAGCGATCGGTGCGCTGGGGTACAACATCAGCGACGGCTCCGAGCAGATCATCGGGCTGGAGGCCGGCACCGAGCCGCAGGTGATGGTCCTGCGCAACGCGCTGCAGCAGCGCGGCATCTTCGGCGCGGTATTCTGTTCGCCGGCAACCCCCAAGAATCGGGCATTGATGCGACTTACCCTGCATGCGAAACTTAGCGCCGGTGAAATCGACCGGCTGGTCAGCGTTCTCGCCAGTATCCGCGACGAGGTGCGCCTGGAAGAATGGTCATCGACGCGCCGCAGCCGGCGCAAATCCCCCAATCCCAAAGAGGAGCTCGCCGCAAGCTCCCGCGAGGAGTAGCCGTTGGAGATGGAAGCAGAGTTGGCCGACTCGGGCGGCCGCAAGCGCCGTTCCGGTCTGCCGGGACTTGCCAGCCTTGCCCGCCGGGCCTGGCAGGCGGTGTTCGATACCGCGGCGCGGGCCATCCTGCTCGATGAGGAAAGCGTCATCCGGCTGCGGCGCATCCAGATGGTGGGCGCGCTGGGGGTCATCGGTCACCCGCTCTATTACCTGATCTGGTCGTACGTGTTCCCGCAGCCCTACGAGAACCTGTGGCTGCGCCTGGTCTGCACCGCGCTGTTCGTGCCGCTGCTGTTTGCCAGGGCGTTCTCGCACCGCCGCTGGCTGCCGCCCTACGCGCTGTTTGCGATCACGGTGGGCATGCCGTTCGCCTTCATCTTCCTGTACCTGGAAAACGGCGGCTCGATGGCCTGGGCCGAGTCGGTCATCATCGCCGTGGTGATCCTCTATCACTTCAATACGGCGTTCGCGACCATCTCGCTGCTGTCCGGCGCGGCCGCCGCGGTGGCGCTGTTCGTGCTGGCCGGCAATTCCATGGGCGGGATTCCATGGGAGCCGGTGCTGCTGCAGCTGCCGATCATCGGCTTCGTGATCTCGGTGCTGGTGGTGATCAAGCTCGACCGCCAGCTGCTGATCGAGCAGAAGCGGCGCGGCATGGCCGCGGCGCTGGCCACCGTCGCGCATGAGCTACGTACGCCGCTGACCAGCCTGAGCGTCAGCGCGAGCGGCCTCAAGGCGCGGCTGCCGGCGGCGCTGGACCAGGATGCGCCACGCCGCGAGGGGCTGATGCAGGCGGTGGCGCGCATGGAGTCCGACATCGCGCATATCAGCAACAGCATCGAGCTGCTGGTGTCCAACTCCAAGAACCCGGAACAGGCCACGCGCGAGTTGTTCGAGCTGGGCGGCGTGATCCGCGATGCCATCGCCCGGTTTCCGTTCGACGAGCCGGGCCGCGACATCGTCGCGTTCGACCTGCCCGGCCCGGTGCGCGTGCTCGGCAACGCGCAGCTGTTCGGGCTGGTCGTGACCAACCTGCTGAAGAACGCGCTCGAAGCGATCAAGCGCGCCGGCAAGGGCGATATCCGGATCTGCTGCGAGGTGCGGCCGGACGGGGTGCACGTCACCTTCCGCGACACCGCGACCGGGGTGCCGCCGCAGGTGCTGGCGCGCATGTTCCAGCCGTTCTTCTCCTACCCGGCGCACCGCGGCACCGGCATCGGGCTGGCCTTCTGCCAGAACGTGCTGACCAGCTGGGGCGCGGGCATCAGCTGCCGTTCCGTCGAGCACGAGTTCACGGAGTTCAACATCCGCTTCCCGCATAGGGATCACTGAGGGACCACTGAGGGACCACTGAGCGGCATCAGCCGGACAGCGCCAGCGCCACCTGCCGCCGCAGCCGCGGCAGCACGTCTGTGTCGAACCACGGATGGCGTTGCAGCCAGAAGCGGTTGCGCGGGCTGGGGTGCGGCAGCGGGAAGAATGCTGGCAGGTAGTCGGCGCAGGCGGCGACGGTATCGGCCAGCGTCGCCCCGGCCCGGCTGCCGAGGTAGTAAGCCTGTGCGTGGCGGCCGACCAGCAGCGTCAGCCGGATTTCCGGCATGGACGCCAGCAGCGGCGCATGCCACAGCGGCGCGCATTCGCGCCGCGGCGGCAGGTCGCCGCTGGCGCCCTTGCCCGGATAGCACAGCCCCATCGGCACGATCGCCACCTTGCCGGCGTCATAGAACTGCTCGGGCGTCAGTTGCAGCCAGGTGCGCAGCAGGTCGCCGGAAGGATCGTTCCAGGGGATGCCGGTTTCATGCACGCGGCGCCCGGGCGCCTGGCCGACGATCAGCAGGCGCGCATGGGCGCCGGCCTGCACCACCGGCCTGGGCTCGTGCGGCAAGGCACAGGCGTGGCAGCCGGCAATGTCGGCGAGGAGCCGGTCAAGCCTGGTGGAACGGGTACGAGGCAAAATCAGCGGCTGAGCCCGCGCCCCTCGATGGCCCAAACCGCTTCCACGCGCTCGCCGCGCACGCAGGCATAGGCATCGTGCAGGTTGGCGGTGGGATCGCAATGGCCCGGCACCAGCCACAGCCGCTCGCCCAGCAGGTCGCGGCTGTCGGCGCCGGTCACCGTCAGCACACCGTGCTCGTCGTTGGCGGCAACGTACTCCAGCGCGCCATCGGCATCGCGCGGCCACACGTGCGGCAATCCGGAATCGACCGCGACCGACTTCAGCCCCACATCGCACACCGCCACGCCGGCGCGCGCCGCGCTCATCACGGTGGCTGCCACGAACAGGGAATGCAGCGGCCGCAGCGCGCCCTCCCATTCGAGCGAGCCGTAATGGCCGTCGAGAAACAGGTACGAGCCCGGCTGGATCTCGGTGTAGACGCCGCTCTCCAGGTCGAATTCGGCGGTGCCGGTGCCGCCGCCGGTCACCACCGGGCAGCGCAGCCCGCGCCGCTCCAGCGCGCGCAGGTAGCCGGCGGTGGCTTCGGCCGCGCGCTGCGCGGCTTCGCGCCGCTGCGCCCAGGCCTCGATATGCTGGATGCCGCCGTGATAGCCCTGCAGGCCGCCGAAATCCAGTGCGGCTTCGGCGCCGATCGCATCGACCAGCGCCAGCAAGGCCTCGTCGCTGTCCACGCCGCAGCGGCCCTGCCCCACGTCCACCTCCGGCAACACCGCAATGCGCACGCCGGCGCGCGCCGCGGCGGCGCCGACCTGGCTGACCTGGCGCGCATCGTCCACGCAGATCGACAAGCGCGTGTGGCGCGCCAGTTCGGCGGCCATTGCGGCCTTGTCGGCGCCGACGAATTCATTGCTCAGGTGGATGCTGCCGATGCCGGCGGCGGCAAAGGGATACGCCTCGGACAGCTTCTGGCAGCAGATGCCGACCGCGCCCGCATCGACCTGCCGCTGCGCGATCGCCACGGACTTGTGCGCCTTGGCATGCGGGCGCAGCGCTACGCCGGCGCGTTCGGCAAGTTCCGCCATGCGCGCCAGGTTGGCTTCAAAGGCATCGAGTTCGATCAGCAGCGCAGGCGTGGGCAACGCTGACAACGATTGGCCGACCGCCGCGTGCGGCGGCCGGAGAACGCTGGCTTCATGCATGGTATGGGGCCCGGTTGCGGCAGTGCTTGCCGTGGGCCCCTCACGATAACACCGGCGTGCCCCTTGCGCACAGGCTTGCGCGCGCAAAACGCGCTAGCGGCGCGTGGCCAGCAGGCGATAGCCGCGTCCGCAGTGTTCCGCGGCAGCGGCGCGGGCCACATCGGCATCATCGAACAGGCCGGCCTGCGCGATCGACCTCACCATCACCGCCTCGCCGCGCTCGTTAGCGAGGAAACGACCGTCCCAGCCTTGCACGATGTACAGCACGTCGCCGGCCGGGGAACCGACCTGCCGGCGCTGGCCGGTGGACTGGCCGACCCGCTGCTGACCCTGACCCTGATCCTGATCCTCGCCACGCGCTGCGCGGCCGGCACGCTCGCCGATTTCGCCATTGCCGCCGCTACCGCCGCTGCTGCCGGGCCGCACCATCTGGATGTTATTGCGCACTTCACTGACGCCGAGCACATCCTCGGCCATTTGCTCGATGCGGAACTTGGCGTCGCGGTCCCGGACGGTGCCGGCCAGCGTGACGATGCCCGAGCCGACGTCGACGGTGACATCCGAGACATCGTCATCGGCGTGCGCGAGCCGTTCGCACAGGTCATCGCGAATGCGGGCGTCGGTGCGCTGGTAGCCCTTGGGCATGCGGCGCGACCCCGCTTGCGCGGCCCAGCGCGAAGGGCGCGTGGGGCGCTCGTCATCTTCATCCTCGAGGCCATAGCGGGCCTCGCCATAGCCATACGGCGAGCCGCCAGTGTCGCCGCTGCGCCAGTGGCGTGCCTGGCGGGTATCGTCGGGCTCATCGTAGCCGCGGTGGCGCCAGGTTCCCCGGATTTCCGACGGTGGATAGTCTTTCATGGATTGCCTCCGATCTGACGTCCTAGCCTGATATCGGTAGCACAAAACATGCCCTTGCGCCGGTGCTGGCCGCGTGGCGCTCCGGCAGCGCCGCGGGACGCAGTTTTTACACGATGCGCAACAACGTCATGCGCTTCGTCCATCCCCGGCGGGCCGGTCGAGGTACTGGCCGACGATGCGCACCAGCAACGGCAGCTTGCCGGTAAAGAAATGATCGGCGCCCGGCACCACCACCACCGGCAGCGCCTGCGGTCGGGCCCAGTCGAACAGCGCCGACAATTCCGCGCGCTCGTCGCGCTCGCCATGCACCACCAGGCAATCGGCCGGCACTGCCGGCGTGTCATAGCTGCGATGGGCCTTGACCGTGCCATACGGCAGGCCGGCCAGCACGAGGTGACGGACCGGCACGCCCTGCGCCGCCAGCGTGGCGGCCACCTGCGCCATCACGAACGCCCCGAAAGAAAAGCCCGCCAGCGCCAGCGGCAGGCCGGGGTGGTCGTCGCGCAACTGCGCCACCACGGCCAGCATGTCGCCGGTCTCGCCGTGGCCCTGGTCGTGCTCGCCGCCCGAGCCCGCCACGCCGCGGAAGTTGGGCCGCACGGTCAGGAAGCCGCGCGCCAGCAGCGCCTTGGCCAACTGGTGCGGCACCTTATGCGTGGCCGCGCCGCCCAGCAGCGGGTGCGGATGCGACACCACCGCGATCCCGCGCGGCGTGCCGGCGGGACGGTCGACCAGCATCTCGATCGGCCCGGCGGCGCCAGCCAGGTGCGCCGTTTCCGTGGCAGACGGTACTCCCATGAATGCTCCTTGCAATGTCGGGCGAGCCGATTGCCGGCGCGCGAAAGCCGTGATGGTAATGCGATTGTGGCGAACATGCCGCCCGCGCTGTTTCCTCGCACGGCCACGCACGGCCGCGCACGGCACCGATGCGCAAAATTCTGCCCGCCGGTGCCCCATGCGCCGCCTGTGCGGGACGTGTGACCTGAACGCTTTCGTATAATGCCCCGAGCCGTGGCGGCTCCGAAAATGGTCCCGCCGCGATCGGTCAGCACGACCCGTGCCACGCATTGCCCGCTTGCGGCTTCGCCCGCAGGCCTTTCTCGTGGCTGACCCAAATTCGCCGAAGCGGATGGACTGTACGCAGCCATCCCTTCCCGTGTTCATCGCCGGTGTCCCGGCCGTTCCGCAGCGGAATCGCGATGCAGCGCCATGTGGCCCTGCCCGCACCGTGCCTTGCCATTTCCATCCGCCGCCGGAGCGCCGCAAGCCGTCACCATCCGACGAGAATCCGCCATGAGCAAAGCTTCACGGCTCGCACTGGGCCTTGCGCTCGCTGCGCTATGCCACCTGATGCCGGTCACCCTGCCCGCCGTCCATGCCGCAGGGACCGCATCGGAAGCCGAGGCCGCCGCACAAGCGCCCGCGCTGACCCACGCCGAAGCCAACGCCGAACTCAAGCGCCTGCAGACCGAGCAGGACAGCGTCAAGCAGCAGGCCTCCGACCCCGACGGCAATACCAAGCTGCATGACCTGCAAGAGACGCTGCGGCGGCTGGATGCCGACGCCGACAAGCTCGGCGCCGCCCTGAAGCCGCAGCGCGAACAGTTGCAGGCACAGCTCGACGTGCTCGGTCCGCCACCGGTCGACGGCACCACCAGGGAAGCTCCCGCGGTGATGAAGCAGCGCGCCGAGCTGAACACGCGCCGCACGCAGCTCGACGCGCATCTCAAGCAGGCTGCCGAGAGCAAGGAGAACATCGCCAACCTGAGCGAGCAACTGGCCCGGCTGGAGCGCGGCCACCTGAAAGACCAGCTCGCGCTGCGCTCGGAAAGCATCCTCAACCCGCAGTTCTGGCAGCCGCTGTTCAGCCCGCCGCCGGAAGACCAGGCGCGGCTGGACGGCTTCCGCGACCAGGTGGAGCCGATGCTGCAGCTGGCGTGGCAGCCGTCGCAACGCGCGGCCACGGTGGCCCTGCTGCTGCTCGCGCTGGCGGTATGGACGCTGGGGCGGCGCCTTGCCGAGCGCGCGCTGGCGTGGTTCTGCCTGACCCGGCTGCCCGAGACGCGCCTGCGCCGCAGCGCGCTGGCGCTGGCGACCACGCTGGCAACGGTCTGCACCACAGGTCTCGCGGTGCAGCTGGTCTACCACGCCTTCGCTCGCAACTATGAATTGCCGCCCGACGTGATGGCGCTCTACGCGCAGCTGGTCAAGCTGACGATGACCAGCGCGCTGATCGTCGGGCTGGGGCGCGCGCTGCTGTGCACGCGCCACCCCAGCTGGCGCCTGCCTGCGCTGGCCGATCCGGTCGCGCTGGCGATGAAGCCCTTCCCCGCCGTGCTGGCTGGCCTGTTGCTGCTGGCCGGCACGCTCGAGCAGATCAACCGCATCGCCGACACCAGCCTGCAGGTCACGCTGCTGGGCCGCGGGCTGGTGTCGCTGGTGGTGGTGCTGACCATCGGCGCGGCGCTGCTGCGCGCCAACCGCGTGCGCAACGAACTCGCCGCCGCGGGCGAACGCCCGGAGGCGCGCGCCACGCTGGCCGGCATGATCCACGCCGCCGTGACCGTGCTGGTGATCGTGTCGATGGTCGCGCTGCTGGCCGGCTATATCAGCTTCGCGCGCTTCCTGACCTATGAGCTGGTCTGGTTCGACATCGTGCTGTGCAGCCTGTACCTGCTGACGCAGGTCACGCGCGATGTCTGCGAGGCCGTGCTGTCGACCAACCACGCCAGCGGCCGCGTCATCAAGCAGCTGTTCGGCGTGGACGATTCGCATCTGGAGCAGGCCTCGACCGTCCTGTCGGGCATCGGCGCCAGCGTGCTGCTGCTGGTGGCAGTGGTGGCGCTGCTGACCGGCGGCTTCGGCACCACGCCGGCGGACCTGCTCAACAGCCTGCTGATGGTGCTGGGCGGCGAGAAGCTGCGCAGCCTGAACATCATGCCGGAGCGAATCCTGAATGCGGTGCTGGCGCTCGGCGTGGGCATCTGGCTGCTGCGTTCGGTGCGGCGCTGGCTCGATGCGGAACTGCTGCCCAAGGTGTGCAGCGAGCCGGGGCTGCGCGCATCGCTGATCACGCTGTTCAGCAATGTCGGCTATGTGCTGCTGGTGCTGCTGACGCTGTCGCTGCTGGGCGTGCGCTGGGACAACCTGGCGTGGATCGTCAGCGCGCTGTCGGTGGGCATCGGCTTTGGCCTGCAGGAGATCGTGAAAAACTTTGTCTCGGGCCTGATCCTGCTGACCGAGCGCCCGGTCAAGGTAGGCGACATGGTCAGCCTGGCCGGCGTGGAGGGCGACATCCGCCGCATCAATGTGCGCGCGACCGAAATCCAGCTGGGCGACCGCTCGACTGTGATCGTGCCCAACTCGCAGCTGATCTCGCAGAACGTGCGCAATGTGACCATGAGCAACAGCACGCAGGGCGTGGCATCGCTGCAGCTGACATTCCCGCTCAATACCGATCCGGAACAGCTGCGCGACCTGCTGCTCGATGTCTACAAGGAAAACGAGTCCATCCTGGACGTGCCGGCGCCGTCGGTCATGTTCAGCCAGCTCGCTTCCAACGGCATCACGCTGTCGGTGACGGGCTACGTCGGCAGCCCGCGCATCGCCGCGGCCACGCGCAGCGACCTGTTGTTCGAGATCCTCAAGCGGCTGCGCGCCGAGGACATCGCACTGACCGAACCGCAATCGCTGCGGCTGGAAAACCTGCCGCCGTTCGGCGAAGCATCGCAACGCGCATACGCGGCGGGGTAAGTCCGCCGACCGCTCCGCCCGGTGGTCCGCGCTCAAGACATCGGTACGCCCGCCCTGCGCGAGCCCGGGCGGACTGGCCCAAATCCCCGGGGTGGATTCCGGACAGGGTGGGTGACAGGGGCCGTATTACGGCCTGTTAAAAACCGGTCCCTGAAAAAAGCCCCGTTACAAAGCTAACAAGTCGGCCTCCGCGGCGAAACACCTTGCCGGGCAGTTTGCATCCATCATTCAGGAACACAAGCTGCATCACAAGGAGTCCGACATGCGCCCCTCCACCCGAATCGTCGCCGCGGCCGCCCTGGCCGTGGCGCTGGTAGCCGCCGGCCCCGCGTCCGCGCACGGCCGCCACCATGGCGGCGGGTCGAATGCCGGCGCGGTCCTTGCCGTCGGCGCGCTGGTCGGCCTGGCGTTCGGCGCGGCGCTGGCCTCGGCGCCGGTAGTGGCCGCACCGGTGGCGGTGGCGCCGCCGGTCACCTATGCCCCCGCGCCGGTCTCGTACGCGGCGCCGGCGGTGCCACCGGGCTATTGCTACAGCGACTACGACCGCGCGTACGTGCCGTGCGGCCCGCAGCCGTCCGGCTACTACCGGCAACAGCCTTACTACGGCTACTGATCATGCCGGTCGATCGCGAATACTTCAGCCGGCTGTACGGCCGGCAGGACGACCCCTGGGGCATCGGCACGCGCTGGTACGAGGCACGCAAGCGCGCGCTGCTGATGGCCACGCTGCCGCGCGAACGCTTCGCACGCGTGTTCGAGCCCGGCTGCGGCGGCGGGCATCTTACCGTCGAACTGGCGCCGCGCTGCGATGCGCTGGTGGCAATGGAGCTTGCCGACAGCGCTGCCGGGCAGGCGCGGCAACGCGTGGCGGAGTTTGCCCACGTACAGGTGCTGACGGGTGAGCTGCCGCAGCATTGGCCCGAGGGATCGTTTGACCTGATCGTGTTTTCAGAATTGGGGTACTACTTCCCGAAGTCCGACTGGCACGAGGTCGCGGCGCTGGCGGCGGGTGCGTTGAGCGATGACGGCGTCATTGTCGCCTGCCATTTCCGGCATTTGTTCGCCGAGCAGCAGATCACGGCGCAGGCGGTGCATGATGCGATTGGTGCGCAGCACGGGCTGTATCGGCATATTCATCACCAGGAGCCGGATTTCACGATGGATTTGTGGTCCAGGCAGTTGGAGATGAGGTTGGCTTGAGGGGGATGGGGTTGGGTTTTTAGGGGCAGGCGTCTGGTGGTTTTTGTTGTGCGTGGCGGCTGGCATCTGGTGGGATTTGATATGCCCTGGTTTCGCCCTAAAGGGCTGGTGACTCTTTGTCGCTCGGACAAAGAGTCACCCGCCCTTTAGGGCGGAACAGGGCATATCAAGCACCGCCAGATGCCAGCCGCAGCATAACCAAAAAAAACGCCCCACACGCAACCAGCGCACAGGGCGTCCCACTACCTAAAACCTAAACAAAAACAAAACCTTAAACCGGCACATCCCTAGTAGGATCCGGCTTCCGATCATCAAACCACCGATACAAAGTCGGCACCATCACCAGCGTCAGCAACGTCGACGTAATCAACCCGCCGATCACCACCACCGCCAGCGGCCGCTGCACTTCCGAGCCAGGCCCGGTAGAGAACAAGAACGGCACCAACCCCAGCATCGCAATGGTCGCAGTCATCATCACCGGTCGGAACCGCTGCGTCGCCCCCTGCACCACCGCCTCATCAAGCGACAAGCCCGAATCGCGCAGCGAACGGATATACGACACCAGCACCACCCCGTTCAGCACGGCCATGCCCCACAGCGCGATAAAGCCCACCGACGCCGGCACCGACAGGTATTCCCCGGTGACGAACAGCCCGATGATGCCGCCGATCGATGCGAACGGCAGCACCGTGATGATCAGCGTGGCAAAGCGCAGCGAGTTGAACAGCAGGAACAGCAGGAAGAAGATCGCAGCGATGGTCACCGGCACGATGATCTTCAGGTGGCCCATGGCGCGTTCCATGTTCTGGAACTGGCCGCCCCACTCCAGGTAGTAGCCCTCCGGCAGCTTGACCTTGGACGCAGTGGCCTGCTGCAGTTCGGCAACGAAGCCACCGAGATCGCGATCCTTCACGTTGATCATCACCACGACGCGGCGCTTGGCCATTTCGCGGCTGATCTGCGCCGGGCCGTCGTTGACTTCGATCCTGGCCACGCTCTGCAGCGGCACCTGCGTGCCGTCCGGCGCGTTCACCAGCAGCTGCCGGATCGACTGCACGTTGTTGCGGAAGTCATCCGGCAGGCGCACGGCGGCGGCAAAGCGGCGTTCGCCTTCGAAGATGTCCGTGGCGCGCTTGCCGCCGATCGAGATCTCGATCACGTCATGGATGTCCGACACGTTCAGCCCGTAGCGCGCAATCGCCTGGCGGTCGATCTCGATCGACAGGTACTGCTGCCCCGAGACGCGCTCGATACGGATATCCTGCGAGCCCTGGATGCCCCCTGCCACGCGCGAGATCTCGCCCGCGAGTTCACGCAGCTTGTCGAGGTCGTCGCCGAACACCTTCACCGCCACGTCCGAACGCACGCCGCTGACCATTTCGTCGACGCGGTCCGAGATCGGCTGCGCCATCACGATCTGTACGCCGGGGATGGCCTTGAGCTTCTCGCGAATGGCGTTGGCGATATCGTCCTGGGTCCACCCGTCGGGCCACTGGTCGCGGTCCTTCAGGCTGGCGATCGGGGTCGATTCGTTCTGGCCCTGCGGGTCGGCCGGGCTTTCGCCGCGGCCCACGCCGGACACCACCGACTTGACGCCGGGCACGCCCAGCACCAGCCTGTTGGCTTCCTTTTCCAGCTTGATCGACTCTTCCAGCGAGATGTTCGGCACGCGGTCGATCGCGGGAACGATCGAGCCTTCCTTCATCTCCGGAATGAACGACGTACCGAGCAGCGGCACGATCAGCAGCGTCGCGACGAACGCGCCCACTGCGCTGAGCACGGTCTTGCGGCTGTTGCCCAGCGCCCAGTGCAGCATGCGCAGGTAGTGGCGCTTCATGAATGCAATCACGCGCGTGTCATGCTCGGCGCCGCCCTTGAGCAGGTACGACGACAGCACCGGCGACAGCGTCAGCGACAGGATCAGCGAGATCGCCAGCGCGATCGAGATGGTGAACGCCAGCGGCGCAAACATCTTGCCTTCCATGCCGGACAGGGTCATCAGCGGCAGGAACACCAGGATGATGATGCCCACGCCGACGATCACCGGCGTGGCCACTTCCTGCACGGCCTTGACCAGGATCTCGGTCTTGGTGAGGCCCGGCTCCTTGTGTCCCAATCGCTCGAACGCGTTCTCGACCACCACCACCGAGCCGTCGACCATCAGGCCGATGGCAATTGCCAGGCCCCCTAATGACATCAGGTTGGCCGACAGCCCCACGTGGTTCATCACCATGAACGTCAGCAATGGCGTCAGCACCAGCGTGGCCAGCACGATCACCGACGAACGCACGTCGCCCAGGAACAGGAACAGCACGATCACCACCAGCACCACGCCTTCGAGCAGCACCTTGGTCACCGTCCACAACGCGGCATCGACCAGCTCGCTGCGGTCGTAGTACGGCACGATCTGCAGCTTGCCGGGCAGCATGCCGCGTTCGTTGATCTCCGCCACGCGTGCCTTCACGCGGCTGACCACTTCCTTGGCATTGCCGCCGCGCATCATCATGACGATGCCGCCGACGGCCTCGGTCTGGCCGTTCTTGACCAGCGCGCCCTGCCGCACCTCATGGCCGATGGAGACGTTGGCCACGTCGCGCAGGTAGACCGGCGTACCGTTGACTTCCTTCAGCACGATGCTGCCGAGGTCCTCCACGCCCTTGGCCAGGCCGACGCCGCGGATCAGGTACTGCTCGGCGTAGTGCGGCAGCACGCCGCCGCCGGAGTTGGCGTTGTTGCGCGCCAGCGCCTGGTAGACCTGCTGGATCGACACGTCGTAATGGCGCATGCGCTCCGGGTTGACCAGCGCCTGGTACTGCCGCACGTAGCCGCCCTGCGAGTTGATCTCGGCCACGCCGGGGATCGAGCGCAGCAGCGGGCGCACCACCCAGTCCTGGGCAATGCGGCGCTCGGCCAGCTCTTCCTGCGTCAGCTCGCCGTTGCCGTCGTCGGCACGGTCCAGCGTGTACTGGTAGACCTCGCCCAGGCCGGTCGAGACCGGGCCCAGCACCGGCGACACGCCTTCCGGCATGCGCCCGCCCACTTCGATCAGGCGCTCCATCACCAGCTGGCGTGCAAAGTACACGTCGGTGGCGTCGGTAAACACCAGCGTGATCAGCGACAGGCCCGCCTTGTTCAGCGAGCGCATCTCTTCCAGGCCGGGCAGGCCCGTCATTGCCATTTCCACCGGCACGGTGACAAAGCGCTCGACTTCCTCGGGCGAGCGGCCCGCGGCTTCGGTCGCGATCTGCACCTGCACGTTGGTCACATCGGGGAAGGCGTCCACCGACAGCTTGGTGGCAGCGCGCAGGCCGAAGAAGAACAGCACCACGGCCAGCACGCAAACCACCAGCCGCTGCTTGATGGCGGCTTCGACTAGGGATTTCATCATGTCCGATTACCCTTGCTCGATGCGCTTGCGCTCGTTGTCCAGGTGGAACGCGCCATCGACCACGATGCGGTCGCCGGCCTTCACGCCGTTCTGCACCACGCGCATGCCGTCGCTCTCGGCGCCCAGCTTGACCTTCGTCAGGCGGAACTTGTTGCCCGGCATCTCGACATAGACCAGCTCGTCGTTGCCGTCACGCACCACCGAGGCCGCGGGAATCACCAGCTGGTCCTGCGGCTTGCCGGCGATCAGCATGCTGGCGAGCATGGCGGGCTTAAGGCGCCCTTCGCGGTTCTCGAGCTCGGTGCGGACCAGCACCGTGCGCGACTGCGGGTTGACCGTGCGGCCCACGTAGATCAGCTTGCCGGTGATGGTGTTGCCGCCCTTGCCGTTGGCCAGCGACGGCACCTCGATCTCAACGCTCTGCCCTTCGGCTACCTGCGCGGCCTGTTGCTCGGGCACCTCGGCCACGACCCACACGCGCGACAGGTCGGCCACGGTGTAGAGCGCGTCGGCCGGCTGCACCACCTGGCCCTGCGCCACGTTGCGCTCGACCACGGTGCCGCTGATGCTCGAATACACCGGCGAATGCGAGTTGATGCTGCCGTTCCTGGCCAGCTCTGCGATCGAGCCTTGCGACATGCCCAGCACGCGCAGCTGGTCGCGGTAGGCGCGCATCTCGGCGGAGGCGATCGCCAGCTCGCTCTCGCGGCGCTGCAGCTCGCCGCGGCCGATCACGTCGGCGGCAAACAGCTGGCGCGCGCGCTCGGCGTTGCGCACCTGCAGCTCGTGCTGCGCCTCGCTCTTCAGGAACGACATCTGCGCCGCGCCCAGCTCGCTGCTGTGCAGGCGCGCCAGCACCTGGCCGGCCTTCACTTCCTGGCCCAGCGTGGCATACAGGTCGGTGACGCGGCCGGTCACGCTGGCGCCGATGCGCGATACGCGCTGCTCGTCGAAGTCGATGCGGCCGGCCACGCGCAGCATCTCGCTGAACGGGGAGGTGCTCACCGGCGCCACTTTCAGCGACTGCTGCAGGTTGCCTTCCGGCTGGATCACGCCGGGCGGCAGCTTGGGCGCCTCGGCAACGGGTTCAGGCTTGTCGGAACAGGCCGCCAGGCTGAACGTCAGGACGGCGGCGGCCGTCAGCGAAAGCAGGAAATTGGGACGCATGGTTATTTCTGTTCGATGGTGGAGGTCGGCGGCAGGCCCGGCGCGGCGGTGGCGCCGGGGGCGGTCGACAAGAGCTTTTCGATCTGGATGGCGGCCAGCTGCTGCTCGTACTGGGCGGCGATCAGCTCGTTGCGCGCGCTGCGCAGCACGCGCTGGGCATCGATGAAGTCCAGGATGCCGCGCTCGCCGAAGCGATAGGCGGACTCGGCCACGCCCAGCGCCGACTCGGCCTCGCGCACGATGCCGGACTCCAGCGCGGTCACCTGCGCCTGCGTGATCTCGTACTGGCGGTAGGCCGATTCCAGTTCCTGCGTCAGCTCGAACTCGCGCATTTCCAGCGCGCTCTGCGCCTGCGTCGCCTGCGCGGTGGCCTCGCCCACGGGACCGCGGCGGCGGTCCCACAGCGGGATGGTCATGACCAGGCCGATCTGCGAGACGTTGTTGTCGGGCTGGCGGTCGGTGCTGGCGCGCACCGCCACTTCCGGCCAGCGCAGCGAGCGCTGGTAGTCGACGCCCAGGCGGGCGCGCTCCAGCTCCGTGCGGCGCTGGACCAGCTCGGCATTGCTCGCGGCCATGGTGTCGCGCAGCACCGGCAGCGGCGGCACGTCCGGCGACTGTCCCAGCGTGCCGTCCAGCGAGAACTGGCCCGGCATGGCGCCGCCGACCTGCTGGCGCAGCGCGGCCTTGGCCTGGTTCACGCGCAGCTCGGCGGTCTGCTGGCTCTTCTGCGAGGCCAGCAGCTCGGTCTCGGCCTTGATCAGTTCATAGCGCGGCGCTTCGCCAACCTCCACGCGCAGGCGTGCGCGCGAATGGATCTGCCGCATCATCGCCAGGTCTTCTTCCGCGGCATGCAGCTCGCTTTCGCGGCGCAGCACGTCGTAGTAAGAGGTCTTGACGCGCGCGGCGAGGTCGGCGCGGAAACCCTGGCGGGCCGCCTGCGACGACTCCAGGCCGCGCGAGGCCATGGCCTCGCGCAAGCTGCGCTGGTGCGGGTAGTCCAGCTTCTGCACCACGGCGTAGCTGGGCGCATTGCCGCTGGTCACGCCGGGCTGCTTGCCGGACAGCCGGCCGTACATCACCTCGACCTGCGGATTGGGATAGGCGCGCGCGCTGCTGATGGCGGCGCTGGCAGCATCGACATTGGCCTCGGCCGCGGCGACGCCCTTGTTGGTCGACTGCGCCATGTCGAGCAGCTGCGGCAGCGAGAAAGCGGGTCCGGCCGCGGTACCCGCGGGGCGTGCGGATGCCGCCTTGGGCACGGCCGTGGACGCAAGCAGCTCGGCGCCGGGAGTGAGTGCCGGGGCGGCGGAAATCTTCGCGGAAGGCTTGGAGAGCGGTGCGGCCGGGGCGGCGGGCGTGGTGCCCGCTGCCCCCGCGGCCTTCGCCGGGGCGGCGCCCTGCTCACCGGCATGGGCCTGGGCAGCGGCGAACGCGAGCAGCGAAAGCGACGCGATCAGGGTCAGCTTAGTTGTTGTCATGAGTCCGGAATGCAAGCAATACGACGCCTGCGCCATGCCGCCGCGCGCCCCGGCGCGAATCACGGCTGGGAATCACGGCGGGACGGACCACGGCAGCGGCTTACCCGCGCGCGGTAGCGGCGGGCAGGCTGGCGTTATCAGGCAAGGGGGCGCGGCCCGCGGCACGGCAGCTGCGGAGGCAGCGCGTGCGCGCGGGGGAGCGGCAAGGCGTGGAACGCCCGGCGCTCAGGAGCGGGTTATTGGCGGCCGGAAGAAGGCCGAAGGCGGCGGTTCGGCGCGGCCTGGGGGATATTGCGCGACATCCCCGGCGGGCAGCAGCAGCTTCACCGGGGGCAAGGCAATGAGGGCACTGGATTCTTCGATTTCGTCCAGCAGGTCCAGCGGGTCGAGCAGGTCGGCCGACCAGATATTGCAATACCCGGGCGGCGGGTCCTCGCAGATGTCGTCGTCATGCAGCCCATCGTCGCCGGGCACGATGACGCGACCCATGTCGTCCACCGACTGCAGCGCGGCCAGTTCGGTACTGGCCTGGACCTGCGGCTGCACCGACGTGCGCGCGTCCGCCACCGCTCCAAAGGAGAGCAGTGACAGGCACATGGCAGTCAGCAGCAGGAACAACAATCGCATGGGTCGGGGGCTTGGAGCACGGGGCGGAAGCGCCCTTTCGGACGGGCACCGGCCGTGCTGCGGGACAGCATTGTAACGTAACGATTACGATTGACAGAGAATCGTTACGTTCGTTCCGCAATGCAGCGAAAAGATGCATATCAATAGCGCGATTTTACCAGCAGATCGTTGAAAAGCCCGGGATAACCCTGAGCCAGGGTTTCGGACAGCCGCGGGTCTCAGAAGACCGGGCGGCCCTACACCACCCTGAACCCGTGGGTCCCGTCGCGCTCCAGTTGCGCGATCAGCCCGAACTCCCAGTCCAGGTAGCCCTGCATCGCCTCGCGCGGATTGTCGGTGCCTTCATACGGCCGGCGATAGCGGTCGGTGCGCTCTGACGCCAGGTGCGTCTCGCCGGACTCCAGCGGCAGCCCGGCCGCGATCCACGCCTGCGTGCCGCCTTCCAGCACCACCACTTCCGCATCGGTCAGCCGCTGCAGGTCGGCGGCGGCAAAGCGCGCGAGCAGGCTGGAGCCGCAAGTCAGCACATAGCGCCGCGCCTGCGGGATGCGCGCCAGCGCATCGGCCAGCTGAGCGCGGATGACGAAGTACGCGCCGGGGATATGGCGCTTGACGTAGTTGGCGCTGGCGGTGAAGTCGAGCACCACGGTGCTGCCGTCCGCGTCCTCGTCTAGCCACGCGGCCAGTTCGGCGGGTGCGACCGCCGGCACCGCTGGCGGCACCGGCACGTCTGCCGCCACCGCGCCGCTCTCGCCACGCTCGGCCGCATCGGCCGGCTCCACCACCCAGACCTCCCAGCCCATCTGCGCCAGCCATGAACCGGTCATGCCGGCGCGCACGTCGTCGTCATCGGCCAGCACGATGCGCGCGCCGCGGACGGGGGCGTTGTGGTCGGTCTCCTGCACCAGCTGTCCGCCGGGCGCATTGACGAAGCCAGGCAGGTGGCCGTCGGCGAATTCCTCCGGCGTGCGTACGTCGAAGCGGTACACGGTGCGGCCAGGCTCCTCCAGCGATGCCAACGCCCCCAGCGCGATGCGGCGCACGCCGGCGCGGTCGGCGATCTCGCGCGCGCCGCTGCGGGCGCTGTCGCGGTTGCCGCTGCTCACTTCGGCGGGCGCACGGCGGCTGGCGCCGTGGTCGAGCTGCTGGCCCGCCAGCGTCCAGCCGATGGTGCCGTTGCGCAGCGCCGCAACCGGGTTGGGAATGCCGGCGTTGACCAGCGACTGCGTGCCGATGATGCTGCGCGTGCGGCCGGCGCAGTTGACGATCACCCGCGTGCGCGGATCGGGCGCCAGCTCGCGCACGCGCAGCACCAGTTCGGCGCCGGGCACGCTGGTGGCGGTGGGAATGCTCATGGTCTGGTACTCGTCGAAGCGGCGCGCGTCGACGATCACCGCGTCGGACTTGCTGTCGATCAGAGCCTGCACTTCCTCGGCGGACAGGGAGGGCGTATGGCGTTCTGCCTCGACCACTTCGCCGAACGACTTGCTCGGCACGTTGACGTCGCGGAACACCTCACCGCCCTCGGCGATCCAGGCGGCCAGGCCGCCTTCAAGCCGGTGCACGTTGGTATAGCCCAGCGTTTGCAGCACCGCCGCGGCGCGCGGCGCCAGGTCTTCCCCGGCGTGCTCGCCGTAGACCACGATCAGCGTATCGCGGCGCGGGATGCGCGGCCACGCTTCCAGCTCAAGCTTCGACAGCGGGAAGTTGGCGGCCCACAGCGGATGCGCCTGCGCGAAGGGGTCTTCCTCGCGCACGTCGATCAGTGCGATCTCGGCGCCGGCCAGCAGGGCCTGGCGCACCTGCGCGCGAGTGAAGATGGGGATCGCCGTGGCGGCGGCTTGCGTGGCGTGCTGGATGGTCATGACTTCCGGTCTTCGCGGGAACAGTCCCACAGGTTAGGCAGGGTCCGGTTGGAATACCCGGAGATAAAGGGCTTGCGCGTGCCGTCCTCGGCGTAGACCGAGCGGCGCACCGCGCCGATATTGGCGCCGTACACATGGATGCTGACCGAGACGCGGTCGTCATGCACGTTGTTGACGCAATGGATGTCGCCCACGGCCGGCGACACGGCTTCTACCTGTCCGGGCAGCAGCCGCACCGGCTCGCCATGCGGCACGGGGCGGCCTTCGGCGTCGAGCACGAAGGGCTGCGAGTCCTCCGCGCCGCGCAGCATGCCGATCAGGCCCCATACGGTGTGGTCGTGGATGGGCGTGCGCTGCCCCGGGCCCCAGACAAAGCTGACGATCGAGAAGCGCTCGCCGGAATCGCAATGCAGCAGGTGCTGCTGGTAGTACTCGGGGTGCGGCTCGGCCCACGCCTCGGGCAGCCAGTCGTCGCGTGCCACCAGCCGCGCCAGCAGCGCCCCGCCCTCGCGCAGGATGCGCGGCTCGTCGGGATGCTGGTCCAGCAGCGCGGCCAGGCCGGTGATGAAATCGCGCAGCGGTGCGAGCCCGCTGGCTTCGGGGGAACTGCTCATGGAATGCCTCCGGGGTGGTTCTGTGTTCGGGCCCTCTGCGGGGCGCTGCCGCTGCAAACATAACACGGCGCGGCGCCCGCGTTCATGCCAGCACTGCATGCCCCTACAGCCCCAGCTGGTGCTTGCCGGCAGCGACCAGGATCGAATCGTTCTGCGGCGTATGGATGCGGCTGCACAGCACGTCGCGATAGTGCCGCTCGAGCGGATTGTTGCGGCTCAGGCCGTGGTTGCCGGCAAGCTGCAGCGCCAGTTCCACCGCGCGAATCGCATTGCCGGTCACGGTGAACTTGAGCAGGCCGCTGTCGGCGGTGGCAGGTGGCGCATTGCCGTCGGCGCGCGCGGCGGCATCGTCGAGCAGCACCTGGTTGGTCCGCAGCAGCGCGGCGATCTCGCCGATGGATTCCTGCACGCGCGGCAGCGTCGCCAGCGGCGCGCCCAGGCTGCCGGGTGCGCGCTCGCGCACGAAGCCGCGCACCCACGACCCGGCGGCGCGCGCCACGGCGTCATAGAGGCTGCCGAGCAGCACGGTCATCCACGCCTGCTGGTCGGCATTGGCGTCGATGTCGGCCTGGCTCGCACCCGCCGGCGCCCACGCGGCGGGCGGGCGGATATCGACGGCGTGGTCGGGCGGGATCCAGATATTGTCGAGCACGGTCTCGTGGCTGCCCGAGGCGCGCAAACCCAGGTGGTTCCAGTTCTCCACGATGCGCACCCCGGCCACGCCCGCGGCCGGCCCCGGCACCAGGAACACGCCCACGCGCGGCTGCGGCTCGTCGGTGCGTGCCCATACCGCCAGCCAGCGCAGCGCGGGGATGCCGGTGCTGTACAGCTTGCGGCCGCTCAGGCGCCAGCCATCGCCGACCTGCGTGGCGATGGTGGCGGGCAGGCCGCCGCGCGCAGGGGAGCCGAGCTCGGGCTCGACCCGCAGCGCGTTGATCAGCGCCCCGTCCTGCACCGCATCGGCAAAGACCTGCGCGCGCACCACATGCGGCCAGTGCGAATCGGGGCGAGCGATGGCGCGATGCTGCAAGTAGGTCATGGTCAGCACCAGCGCCGTGGCCGGGTCGCCACCGGCGACGGCCGCGATGATGCGGCGCGCCTGCGCCAGCCCTGCCCCGCCGCCGCCGTAGTCGCGCGGCACCACCTGCGCGATCAGGCCTTGCGCGTGCAGCTGCGCGAAATTGTCATGCGGAAAGCTGGCGGCGGCGTCGTGCGCGGCGGCGCCGGCGGCGAAGCGCGCGGACAGTTCGGCCAGCACTTCGCCAAGGCGCGCGGCGCTGGCGGGCAGGCGGCGCAGGGAAGACGTCGAAGACATGGAACGGAACTCCGGGAGGGATGGCTGGCAATGCGGGCAACTTGCTGATGCTTGAGCCGATTGCCGCGAATGCCGCATAGCGTAGCGCCGCACCCGCGTTCCGGAAACGACGCTTATTGAATATGGTCCGTCGTTTTTATTCGTTAGTCGCCGCGCGCCGCTGGCGTACTTTGTTCCCCAGTCCATACAAGGCCCGGGCGGCAAGCCGCCGCCATCACCGAATCAGGAGCGTACGAATGAGCGTCGATTTCATCGGCATGATCCAGAGCCAGAAGCAGTCCGAGATCCATCCCCCTGCGGGCCCCGCGATCGACCGCGACTATGTGCGTGCCTTTGCGCAGGCGCACGAGCAGGCCGGCTTCGACCGCATCCTGGTGCCGCACCATTCGACCGGGCCGTCGGCCACGCTGACCATTGCCTATGCCGCGAGCGTGACCGAACGGATCCATTTCATGCTGGCGCACCGGCCCGGCTTTACCGCGCCGACGCTGGCGGCGCGCCAGATCGCCACGCTCGACCAGTTCAGCGGCGGGCGCCTGGGCGTGCATTTCATCTCCGGCGGCTCCGACAGCGAACAGCAGCGCGACGGCGATTTCCTCGACCATGACCAGCGCTACGCGCGCACCGACGAGTACCTGCATATCCTGCGCCGCATCTGGACCGAGCCGCAGCCGTTCGACCATGCTGGCGAGTTCTACCGTTTCACGCAGGGCTTTTCCGAGGTCAAGCCGTCGCAGCATCCGCATGTGCCGGTCTATTTTGGCGGCGCATCGGCAGCGGCCTTGCAAGTTGCCGGCAAGCATGCCGACGTCTATGCGCTGTGGGGCGAATCGCTCGACCAGGTGCGCGAGCTGACCACCCGCGTGCGTGCGGAGGCGGCAAGGCATGGCCGCACGGTGCGCTTCTCGGTCTCGTTCCGGCCGGTGCTGGCCGAGACCGAAGAGCAGGCGTGGGCCCGCGCCGACAGCATCCTGGAACGCACCCGCGCGCTGCGCGTGCAGGCCGGCTACAGCCGTGGCGGCCCGCAGCAGAGCGAAGGCGCGCGCCGGCTGCTGGCCGCCGCCGACAAGGGCGACCGTGTCGACCAGCGCCTGTGGACCGCGATCGCGCGCGAGACCGGCGGGCGCTCCAACTCGACCGGACTGGTCGGCACGCCCGAGCAGGTGGCGCAGGCACTGCTGGCCTATTACGAACTGGGCGTGACCACCTTCCTGATCCGCGGCTTCGATCCGCTGGAAGACGCCATCGACTATGGCCGCGAGCTGATCCCGCGCGTGCGCGAGCTGGTGGCGCAGCACGATGCCGCGCACCACGCGGAGCGCCGCGCCGCCTGAACACCCACAACAAGAATCGGGGAGTCTCACCATGAGCCAGAAGCACAACGACACCGACCCGCGCCGCCGCAGCGTGCTGCGCCTTGCCAGCGCCGCAGCCATCGCGGCGCCGGCGCTGATCCTCGGCCGCCAGGCCTGGTCCGCGCCGCGCAAGCTGACCTTCGCCTGGAACCAGAACTCGTTCTGCCTGACGCCGATCGTGGTGGCGCAGGAGAAAGGCTTCTTCGAGAAGAACGGGCTGCAGGTCGACCTGATCAACTACAGCGGCTCGACCGACCAGCTGCTGGAGTCGATCGCCACCGGCAAGGCCGATGCCGCGGTGGGCATGATCCACCGCTGGCTCAAGCCGCTGGAGGCAGGTTTCGACGTCAAGATCATCGGCAGCTCGCACGGTGGCTGCGTGCGGCTGGTGGGTTCGAAGGCCGCGGGCGTGACCGGCCTGCAGCACCTGAAGGGCAAGACCGTGGGCGTCAGCGACCTGGCCGCGCCCGGCAAGCACTTCTTCACCATCCTGCTGGCCAAGAACGGCATCGACCCGGACAAGGACATCACATGGCGCCAGTATCCGGCCGACCTGCTCGGCGTGGCGGTCGACAAGGGCGAGATCCAGGCCATCGCCGACGGCGATCCCAACCTGTACCTGCTGGAGAAGCGCACCAACGGCGCCTACGTGGAACTGGCCACCAACCTGACCGGCGAATATGCGCGCAAGGTGTGCTGCGTGGTCGGCGCGCGCGGCGAACTGGTGCGCAATGACCGCCCCGCCGCCGCGTCGCTGGCACGCGCCATCGTGCAGGCCACCGACTACGTCAACGAGAACCCCAACGAGGCCGCCAGGGTGTTCGCCAAATACTCGCCGAAGATCAATCCGGAAGACCTGCGCAAGCTGTACGCGACGCTGACCTACAACCATCACCCGACCGGCGCCGACCTGCGCGACGAGATCGCGTTCTACGCCGACGATTTCCGCCGCATCGGCGTGCTGAAAAAGACCACCGATGCCAATCGCCTGGCGCAGCATGTCTACGCCAACGTCCTGGGATAAGCGATGACGACAAGCCAACCTGCATTCGATGCGCGGCTGGCGCGCCAGCCGGCCGCCGCGGCTTCCGAAGTGCCCGCGCAGGATGCTGCCCCGGCACGCATCTGGCCCGTGGGGCTGCTCGCGGCGCTGGCATGGGCCGCCTTCGGCGCGCTGACGTGGCGCTGGCCCAACCACGTAGTGGGCTTCAGCGACTGGGCCTATACCGAGGAGCTCGGCCTGGCCGCGCTGGCGGCGGCCGCGCTGCTGGCGCTGCTCGCCTTGGGCGGCCAGCACGTGCGCGCGCTGCAACGGCCGCTGGCTGCGCTGCGGACCGCAGGCCCGTGGCTGGTGGCGGTGCCGGCGGTGCTGTCCGCATGGGAGATCCTGACCGCCAAGACCGCGATCCTGCCGACGCCCTTCTTCGCGCCGCCGCAGGCGCTGATCGAGGTCTACGCCGATGACTGGCGCCGGCTCGGCGACAGCGTGCTCAACACGCTCAAGCTGCTGGGGCTGGGCGTGGCGTACGGCGGGCTGGTGGGCGTCCTGGTGGGCGTGTCGATCGGCTGGTCGCGGCGCATCGGCTACTGGGTGCATCCGGTGCTGCGCATGCTGGGGCCGCTGCCGTCGACCGCGCTGCTGCCGCTGACGTTTTACTTCTTCCCGTCGAGCTATTCGGCGGCCGTGTTCCTGATCGCGCTGGCGACCGCCTTCCCGGTGGCCGTGCTGACGTGGTCGGGCGTCGCCGGCGTCAACAAGAGCTACTACGACGTGGCGCGCACGCTGGGCGCGTCCGGCTGGTTCCTGGTGCTGCGCGTGGCGATTCCGGCGGCGCTGCCGCAGGTGTTTGTCGGGCTGTTCATGGGACTGGGCGCGTCGTTCTCGGTGCTGGTGACGGCCGAGATGATGGGCGTGAAATCGGGGCTGGGGTGGTACCTGACCTGGGCGCAGGGCTGGGCCTCGTACGTGAATATGTATGCGGCGCTGATCGTGATGGCGTTGCTGTTTTCGGGGGTGATTACGTTGTTGTTCGTGGCGCGGGACCGGGTGTTGTCGTGGCAGAAGGGGACGGTGAAATGGTGAGCGTGGTCGAGCGGTTGAAAGCATCGAGATCTCACGTACGCCCGCAGAAGGCTCTCCTCTCCCGCGAGCGGGAGAGGGGAGTTAACGCGGCGGCGGGTGATGACTCGAACGTACTGACTGGGGCTCGCATCGATATCCGGCAGGTCAGCCACTGGTTCGGCCACGGCAACGAGCGCCTGCAGGTCCTCGACGACGTCGGCCTCAACGTCGCGCCCGGCGAGTTCGTCGCGCTGCTCGGCCCCAGCGGCTGCGGCAAGTCCACGCTGCTGCGCCTGGTCGCCGGCCTGGACCAGCCCACGTCGGGCGAGATTCTGCAGGACGGCACGCCCATCACCGAGCCGGACCCGTCGCGCATCGTGGTGTTCCAGGACCCCACGCTGTACCCGTGGCGCCGTGTCTGGGACAACGTCGCGCTCGGCTTGCAGGCGCAGGGCATCCTCGCGCAGCAGCGCCATCGCGTCGACGACGCGCTGCGCCGCGTCGGGCTGGAGTCGTTCGCGCGGGCCTTTCCGCACCAGCTCTCCGGCGGCATGGCGCAGCGCGTGGCGCTGGCGCGTGCGCTGGTCAACGATCCGCGCCTGCTGGTGCTGGACGAGCCGCTGGGCAAGCTCGATTCGCTGACGCGGCTGGCGATGCAGAGCGACCTGGTCGAACTGTGGCAGCGCTCGCGCTTCTCGGCGCTGCTGGTCACGCACGACGTGGAAGAGGCGCTGTTCCTGGCGCAGCGCGTGATCGTGTTCAGCCAGCGGCCAGCGCGCATCGCGGCGGAGCTGAAGGTCGACCTGCCCTACCCGCGCCATCGCGGCGACCCGCGCCTGACCGAACTGCGGCACGAAGCGCTGCGCCACCTGGGACTGGACGCGAGCTGGTAATGGCCCTTCGCAGCACCGGGCGAGCCGCGCCATGAGCGGCCCGCCGCCCCAGGCGTGGCTGAACGCACTGCTTGTCCTGATCGAGAAATGCCAGCTGGGCCTGTTGTGGCTGTGGCATGCGCTGGGCCTGACCGGCACCAGCCATGGCCAGCCGGCCTGGCCGTGGGCGCGGCGGATTGCCGGCGAAACGCTGCTGATCGACCTTGCCCTGGCACGGCAGGTCGGCTTCAGCCTGTGCGCGCTCGCCTTTGCGCTGCTGGCCGTCGCCGTCGCCAGCGCCTGGCGCCGGGGCCGCCCCATGCTGCTCGCGGCAGCGCTGCTGGCCCTGCTGCTGGCGCCGTGGCCACGGGCCGCGCTGCTGCTCGGCCCGGCCAGCCCCACCAGCTTCCACGCCAGCCCTACCGGTTTTGCGGTCGACGCCATCGTGCTGGGGCAACGCGTCTACGCACAGCATTGCGCCGCGTGCCACGGCAATGACGGCCGCGGCGAAGGACCGCTGGCCGCCGGCCTGCCGCAATGGCCGCCGACGCTGGTCAGCCCCCTGCTCGCGCGCCGCGCCGATGGCGAGCTGTTCTGGCATGTGCTGTCCGGCATGCGCGACCGCCGCGGCCAGCCGACCATGCCGGGCTTCCGCAGCCAGCTTGCCGAGCGCGAGGCCTGGGCCGTGATCGACTACATGAAGGCGTTGTCGGCAGCCAACAGTACCGAAGGGAACTGGCCGGTGCCGCTGCGGTTGCCGGAGATGGCCATCCGCTGCGGCGACGCCGCGCCGGTGGCGCTGTCGCATTGGCGCGGCGAGCAGCGCGTGCGGCTGGTGGCGGTGGACGGGATCGCCGCTACCCTGCCCTATGAAGACCCGCGCTTCCTGACCGTGCTCGTCACACCGGACGGCCGCGTGCCGGCGCAGGTGCCGCGCTTCCGCGCCGGCTGCACGGCAGCTTCCGCCCAGGCCTGGCAGGCACTGGCGGCGATTGCCGGCCTGCCGCCGGCACGGCTGGCCGGCACCCAGCTGCTCGCCGACGGTGCGGGATGGCTGCGCGCGCGCGGCACGCCGGGCAGCACGTGGTCCGATGCCGACCTCGTCTGCGTGTCCGGGCCGGCTGCCGCGACGCGGCCCCTGCCCGCCGGGATCGATGGCCTGACGGCGCTGTTGCTGCGCATGGACGCCGAGCCGGTTCGCTTCGTCAAGGGCGGTTTCATCCATTGAGCAGGGATTGTTCGCTGGCAGCGAATTCTGACTTTCCAGCCGCCGCCGCCATCGACCGCGCCCGGGACAGTACCCTCGGCTTCATGAAGGACAGCCTGGAACGCTGACATGTTGCGGTCAAGGATGGCGCCATGAGCGCCACGGGAAGTTCGCGGCCCCTGCAGGGCATCGCGCTGATGGTTGCCGCGGTGGCATGCTTCGCCGCGCTCGATACGATGACCAAGATCACCGGCGCCGCCGTGCCGGTGGTGATGGCGCTGTGGGTGCGCTACCTTGCGCAGGCGGCGCTGACCGGCGCGGTGCTGCTGCCGGCGCGCGGCCGCATCCTGCTGCGCACGCGCCGTCCATGGCTGCAGGCTACGCGCGCGGTGACGATGCTGCTGTCCAGCGCCTGCGCGTTCTTCAGCCTGCAGGTACTGCCGGTGGGCGAGTTCACCGCGGTGGTCAGCCTGACGCCGCTGGCGATCGCGCTGGCGGCCGCGACGCTGTTCGGCGAGCGCATGTCGGCGCTGCGCTGGCTCTGCCTGCTGGCCGGATTTGCCGGCGCGCTGGTGGTGATCCGGCCCGGCGCCGACGTGGAGCCGGCCATGCTGCTGCCGCTCGCGGCGGTCTGCCTCAATGCCGCCTACCAGTTGCTGACCAGCGTGCTGACCCGGACCGACGGCGCCGGCACCACGCATTTCTATACCGGCTGCATTGCCGCGGCACTGTTGTCGGCGGCGCTGCCGCTGGCGTGGACCTGGCACGTCGACGCGCTGCACTGGTGGCTGCTGGCGGGCATGGCGCTCGCCGGCTGCGCCGGGCACATGTTCCTGGTGCTGGCCTATGCGCGCGCCCCGGTCGGCGTGCTGACGCCGTATCTCTACCTGCAGATCGCCTTTGCCATGCTGGGTGGCTGGCTGGTATTTGGCTGGCTGCCCGATGCCTGGTCGCTGCTGGGCGTGGCGATGATCGCCGCCAGCGGCGTGGCCGGCACCGCGGTGGCGGCCCGCGAGCGCGCCTTGCCGGCACGGCCGGCGGCGCGGCAAGCGAGCGCGGCATAGGGTAGGGTCGCGGTATAGCGTCGCGGTATAGCGTTTTAGCGTGCCGCGAGAGCCGGGCCACCGGCGCGCTCTGCGGCCACGGGCACGCCGTTCGTCACCGCTTCCAGCCATTCCAGCGAGCGCAGCCCGTCCTGCGCAACCGGCAACGGGGGCGCCGCGCGGAAGCCATCGTTGAACACCTCCAGCGAAAGCGGGCCGCGATAGCCGGCCCGCAGCACGGCACGCGTGAAACCGACCACGGGCAGGTCGCCCTGGCCAGGGAAATTGCGGTGGTGGCGGCTCCAGGTGCGCACGTCCAGCGGCATGCGCGGCGCGTCGGCAAGCTGGACAAAGAAGATCCGTCCGGCCGGCACCGCATCGAGGCCATGCAGCGTGTCGCCGAGCGCCAGCGTATGGAAGCTGTCCAGCATCAGTCCCAGCGCGGGATGCCCGGCGCGCTGCACGATGTCCCACGCCTGCCGCCAGCGGCGCACATGGCGGCCCCAGGCCAGCGCCTCGTAGCCCAGCCGCAGGCCGCGGCGGGCCGCGGCTTCGGCCAGCGCGTGCAGGTCGGTGGCGGCGCGCGCGGCATCGTCGAGCGCCGCATCCTGCACGTTGCTGCAGACCAGCGCCAGGTGCACCCCGAGTTGCTCCATCGCATCGAACTTCCGCTCGGCGCGCGCCAGCTCCGCGGCGGACAGGCCGCCCGGCATGGCCTCGAAATCGCGCAGCGGCTGGTAGAGCAGGATCTGCAGGCCGAGGTCGGCGGCCATGCGCCGGACCTCGGCGGGCGTGCCGGGGAACTGCAGCAGGTCGTCCTCGAAGATCTCCACGCCGTCGAAACCGGCGTCGGCAGCGGCTTGCAGCTTCTGCGGCAGCGATCCCGACAAGGTGACGGTAGCGATCGATTTGCGCAGCGGAACAGGAAACAGGGTCATGGCGATCAGTCGAGGTAGCGGCTTGGATTTCCCAAGGTTATGAGCCATCATTGCCCGCAACAACCGTCATTCGCGCGCACGCGTGCGACAATCGCTCCAATGCAATCATCTATCGCGCGAAGCAAGGGTTAACCATGGAAAACGAACCGCTGAACCGGCGCGACTGGATCGCCGGGCTGGAGAAGGGCCTGGCCATCCTGGAGGCCTTCGACAACGACCATCCGCGCCTGACGCCCACGCAGGCAGCCGAGCGCACCGGCCTGACGCGCACTGCCGCGCGCCGCTACCTGCTGACGCTGGAGCACCTGGGCTACACCACCAGCGACGGCACGCTGTTCAGCCTGACGCCGCGCGTGCTCAAGGTGGGCTGGTCGTATTTCGATTCGGCGCGGCTGCCGCGCACGGTGCAGCCGTTCCTGCAGCAGATCACCGCGCAGCTTGGCGAGGCCGCCTACCTGAGCGTGCTCGATGGCTGGGAGCTGGTGTTCATCGCCCGCACCAGCACCAACCGCGTGATGAGCACGGGCTTCGTGCTGGGCGCGCGGGTGCCGGCACCGCTGGGGTCGGCGGGCGTGATGATGCTGGCGTCACGGCCGCAGGAACAGGTCAGGACCTGGCTGGAAAACGTGGTGCTGGCGCCCTACACGCCCTACACGATCCTGCAGCACGACCGGCTGCTGGAAGAAATCCGCAAGGCCGGCGCGCAGGGCTATGCGATGCTCGAGCAGCAGCTGCAGACCGGCGTGCGCGGCGTGGCGGTGCCGCTGCGCGATCGCCACGGCAAGGTGATCGCCGCGCTGTCGGTCAACATGCCGATCGGCGACGAGACCCCGCAACAGGCGCTGGACCGCGTGCTGCAGGTGCTGCAGGACACGGCGCTCCTGATCATGCGCGTGCTGTAGCGGCCTGGCCTTCCAGCGACGTCGCCAGCGCGTGCGGCCCTTGTGTCAGTTGCGCCTTCAGGAAGGCCAGGCACACGCGCATGCGCGCCGAGGCCGACGCCCGCGCGCTGGTCACGGCCCAGATGTCGGACGGATGCCGCCAGCCGGGCAGCACGCGCACCAGGTCGCCCGCCCGCACGGCGGCGGCCACGTCCCAGACCGACGCCATGATGATGCCGTAGCCCTCCAGGGCCCACTCGTGCGTCACGTCGGCAACATTCGATGCCATTGGGCCGGTGACTTTCGTGGTCTCCCAGCCGCCGTCCTGCCCCTGCAGCCGCCACACGCCGAAGGCCTGGTCGCGCTCGCGCAACAGCAGGCAGTCGTGGCGCGGCAGGTCTGACGGATGCTCCGGCATGCCGCGCCGCGCCAGGTAGGCCGGCGCCGCGCACAGCACGCGGCTGCCGGTGGCGATGCGGCTGGCGATCAGGTGCGGCTCCTGCACGTCGCCCACGCGGATATCGAGGTCGAACTGCTCGCCGATCAGGTCGACGCGGCGGTCGAGCAGTTCCAGCCATACCTCCAGCCCCGGATGCTGCTGCCGCAGCAGCGACAGCACCGGCGCCACGTGCCGCCGCCCCAGCCGCAGGCTGGTGGCGATGCGCAACTGCCCGCGCGCCTCGCCGCCGGCACCGCCGACGGCTTCCAGCATGCCATCCACGTCTTCCAGGATCTTCTGCGCCCACGCAAACGCGCTCTCGCCCTCGGCCGTGACGCTGACGCGGCGCGTGGTGCGGTGGAACAGCCTGGCGCCGAGCATGGCCTCCAGCATGGCGATGCGCTTGCTCACATGGGCCGGCGAAATGCCCGTCTCCTGGGCCGCGGCGATAAAGCTGGCGCGCCGCGCCACCGTGCAGAACAGACGCAGGTCGCGCAGGAACGGGTCATTGTTCGCGCTGGGCGCATGCTGAATTTCCATGGCAGTCGATGATGAGACGAGGGCTAAACGATAGGCTATCGGCCGTGGCCGCGCCAGCATCGCGGCCGACAGCAGACGTTACAGCAGACATGAAGGAGACATGATGAAGACCGTACTGGTGCTCAACGGACCCAACCTCAACCTGCTCGGCACGCGCGAGCCGGCCGTCTATGGCAGCGAGACGCTGGCCGATGTGGAACGCATCTGCCAGCAGGCCGCAGAACGGCTCGGGCTGCGGGCCGAGTGCCGGCAGACCAATCACGAAGGGCAGCTGATCGACTGGATCCACGAGGCGGGCAAGCTGTGCGCGAGCGGCGAGATGGCCGGCGTGGTGTTGAACGCGGGCGCGCTCACGCATACGTCGATCGCGCTACATGATGCGATCAAGGGCGCGGCGGTGCCGGTGGTCGAGTACCACGTCTCCAACGTGCATGCGCGCGAGGCGTTCCGGCACAAGTCGTGGATTTCGCCGGTGGCGGTGGCGGTGATGGCGGGGCTGGGGGTGAGGGGGTATGGGCTGGCGGTGGCGGCGGTGGCGCAGGTGACGGGGGTGGTTGCGGAATCCGCTTCCGCCTGACCGCTGCAGGCGGCGCACGCCGCGTGTTTGCTCCCCTCTCCCGCAAGCGGGAGAGGGGAGCAAACCGGCACGGGTGGAGAAGGCCGAAAGCGATCAGAACTTATGCCTGACCCCCGCCATCACCCCCAGCCGCGTCTTGTTCCCGTACGTATTCCCGCTGTTCACAAACGCCGCCCCGCTGTTCAGCACAATCCATTGCCCCTGCAGGTGGGTGTAGTCCACCTCCACATACACATCGGTACGCTTGCTGAAGTTGTAGTCCAGCATGCCCGCCGTGGTCAGCCGTTTGCCGCCCTGCCCCGCGTGCCGCAGCCAGTCGTACTGGAACGTGCCGATAAACGCCAGCGCCTCCGTCAGGCTGAAGCGCGTGCCGACATAGCCTACGTTGTTGCGATAGTCCGCCACGTCGAGCCGGTTGTTGGTATAGCCCAGGTAGTATTGCGACCGCGCCGCCTTCCACGTCCCGCCCAGGCCCCATACCGTCTGCTTGCTCGCCTGCGCCGCCGGCACCGCGCCGAAATAGGCCGAGGTGACGTTCTGCGTCTGCTGGTAGACCGCGCCGATTTCCAGCGGTCCCGAGCTGTACACCAGCGACCCGGCCGCGGCCGAATTGGTCTTCATGCTGCCCGGCACCTCGCCGAAGGTGTAGGCCGCCGCCACCTGCAGGCCGTTGAAGCTCTTGATGTACTTGAGCGTGTTGTCGTAGCGCAGCCCCGTGTAGTTGCCGCCCTGGTAACCGACGATGGAGTTGTTGGCAAAGGCCATGGCCTCATACGACGACAGCACTTCATGCGCCAGCGTGTATTGGCGGCCGAGCGCGAGCTTGCCATAAGGACCGTCGAAGCCGACGACCGCGGTACGCCCGAACAGCCGCCCCCCCTGCTGGCTGGTCCCCGTGTCGGGCGAGAAGCCCGACTCCAGGATGAACCACGCCTTGTTGCCGCCGCCGATATCCTCCGCGCCGCGGATGCCCCAGCGGCTGCCGGTCAGCACGCCGTCGGTCATCTGCGTGCGGCTGTGGCCGGCCGCGTCTTCGTTGGTGCTGTAGCGGATGGTGGTATCGAGCAGCCCGTAGAGCGTGACGCCACCGGAAGTCTGGGCGACAGCGGGCACGCTGCCCGCGCCCAGCGCGAGCAGCGCAATGAATCGTTTATGCATCGGAGTGTTGTCCCGGTCTTTGTTGTCGTACTCGCGGCACCAGCAGTGCCGGCGAGGAATTGTCGTCAGGCGGCCTCAGGCACCTTGCGCGGGGCGAGGAAGAACAGCCACGTCAGCGCGATGAAGTAGGCGCACGGGATCATCGTGAACAGCACCGCGTAGTTGTTGTTGGTTACGGTCAGCACGTAGCCCACCAGCTGCGTCATGAACATGCCGCCGATCGCGCCGATCATTCCGCCGAAGCCGAACACCGAGCTGACCACGTGCTTGGGCGTGTAGTCCATCACCATGCTCCAGATATTGGCGGTCCATGCCTGGTGCGCACCGATCGCCACCGAGATCGCGGCCACGGCCATCCACAGGCTGCTGGCGCCGGCGGCCATCACCACCGAAACGATGCACACGGCAAAGACCAGCATCGACAGCAGCCGCGCCCGCACCGCCGGCATGCCGCGCGCGATCAGCCACGACGACAGCGCGCCGCCGCCCACGCTGCCCACGTCGGCGCACAGGTAGATCACGATCAGCGGAATGCCCATCTGCGTCACGCTGATGCCGAGCTGGTATTGCTGGTTGAGGAACGGCGGCAGCCAGTACAGGTAGAACCAGAACACCGGCGCGGTGATGGCGTAGGCCAGCGCAAAGGCCCAGGTGCCGCGCATGCGCAGGATCTGCGTGTAGCGGATGCGCTGGGGCGGCGGATCGATGTCGCGGGTGACGTGCGCCAGTTCCGCGGCGGTGACGGTCGGGTGCTGCTCGGGGTTGTGGTAGCGCGTGAACCAGAACGCCAGCCAGACCGCGCCCAGCGAGGCGATCACCAGGAACGCGGCCTGCCAGCCCCATGCCTGCAGGATCAGCGGTAGCATGATCGGCGTCAGCATCGCGCCGACGTTGGTGCCGGCATTGAAGATGCCGGTGGCGATGGCGCGCTCGCTGGCCGGGAACCAGATGCGCGTGGTCTTGACGCACGCCGGGTAATTGGCCGCTTCAGACAAGCCGAGGAAGAAGCGGCAGATCATGAAGCCGACCGCCGACGCCGCGAACGCATGCGCGCCGCAGGCAATGCTCCACAGCAGCACCGCCAGCGCAAAGGCGCGCTTGACGCCGACCAGGTCGATAAAGCGGCCCTGCAGCGCAAAGCCGATGGCATAGCCCACCTGGAACCAGAAGTTGATATTGGCGTAGTCCTGCGCGGTCCAGGCCATGGCCTTGGCCAGCACCGGCTGCAGCACGCCCAGCGCGGCGCGGTCCACATAGTTCAGCGTGGTCGCGAAGAACACCAGCGCCAGCATGCCCCAGCGCACCTTGCCGAAGGCAAAGGCGGCGCGCACCTTGTCACCGAGCGAGTTGCCGAACGCGGAAGCCGCTGGCAGCTCCTTGTGAGTCGTTGTCATGTTGTCTGTCTCCACCAATGGATAGAAGTCTTGCTTGCCGGCGTGCCTTTGTGTGCTGGCCTGCGCGCGGCTTCGGGGCAAGGGCTTGCGCCCCGGCCCGTCGATGCGTCAGTAGCGGATCTGCGCCACCTCGCGCAGCGCGTCGGGCGTGGCCGTGCCGTAGCCGAAGAACTCCAGGTAGGCCGGGATCATCTCGAACAGCATGTCCGTGCCCACCTGCACCTTGCAGCCGCGGGCGAGCGCGGCCTGCAGCAGCGGCGTGTATTCCTGCTTCATCACCACCTCGCCGACCATGGCGCCGGGGGCGATGCGCGCCACGTCGAACGGCAGCGGATCGCCGGGCTGCATGCCCAGCGGCGTGGCATTGACCACCACGTCATATCCGTCCGGGTCGGCCGAGCCGGTGCTGACGCGCAACGCCGGGTAGTGTTCGGCGAGGCGATGCGCCAGGGCGCGCGCCGCCGTCTCGCGGGCGTCGAACAGCGCCAGCTCGGCCACGCCGGCCGCCGCCAGCGAGGCGGCGATCGCGCTGCCCACCCCGCCGCTGCCCGACACAATGGCGCGCGCGCCTTCCAGCCGGCAGCCCTTGCGCAGGATGCCGCGCACAAAGCCCTCGCCGTCGAACTGGCCGCCGACCAGCGTGCCGTCGTCACGCCGCAGCACGGCGTTGCAGGCGCCGGCGATGCGCGCGGCGGGCGTGAGTTCGTCGACCAGCTCGACGGTGGCGACCTTGTGCGGCATGGTCACCAGCGCGCCGCGGATATTGGTCATGCGGAACAGCGCGGGGAACACCGTCGCGTAGTCGTCCGGCTTGACCCCCATCGGGATTACGGCGGCATCGATGCCCTGCCGGTCGAACCAGGGGTTGTAGATCATCGGCGCCTTGAACGACTCCGTCGGATAGCCGATGTGGGGGATTAGCGTGGTCTTGCCGTGGATCATGTGTGCCTGGGTTCCGGTAATTCGCGCTACCCGGACTCCGGCATGCATGGCCTTCTGAGTTGGCCTTGGCGGAGGGACGGGGGCGCGTCGTTGACCGGAGATTAGTGGTCGCCAGGCGCTCCGCCAACCGTCTTTTTCGGCACTTTGGGCGATTAATGAACGACTATGCGCGATCAAGGCATCGAATGCGGGTTTCTACGAGGCCGCTGCGACAGGCGCCAATGCACGGCGAGCCGCGGCGCCGTTGCTACTATCGGTCGTCGCCGCAAGGCCCGGCACCGCCCCCGCAATACCCAGACAGGAGCCAAGACTATGAGCGCCGCACCCGCCTCTTCCTCACACGCCCCGCGCGCAGGGGATGCACAACCATGGGACAACCCGCTCGGCATCCGGGGCTACGAGTTCATCGAGTTCGCATCGCCAGATCCTGCCGCGCTTGGCCGGACGCTGGAACGCCTCGGCTTCGCCGCCATCGCGCGGCATCGCCACAAGGCGGTGAAGCTGTACCGGCAGGGCGAGATGAATTTCATCGTCGATGCCGAGCCGGATTCGTTCGCCACGCGCTATGCGGCGCGTTATGGATTGTCGATCTGTGCGATCGGGATCCGGGTCGACGATGCGGCGGTGGCGTTCGCGCGGGCGCTGGAGGCTGGCGCCTGGCCGTTCGAGGGCGGCACGGTGGGACCGATGGAGCTCAATATTCCCGCCATCCAGGGGATCGGGCAGTCGGTCCTCTATTTCATCGACCGCTGGCGCGGGAAAGAGGGTCGGCCGGGCGATGTCGGCGACATCTCGATCTACGACGTGGATTTCCGGCCGCTGCCGCCGGCCGGCGACATGTCCGACGCCGGCCTTCTGCGCGTCGACCACCTGACCCAGGCAGTCGATCCCGGCCACCTGGAAGAATGGCTGGAGTTCTACCGCAAGGTGCTGGGGTTCCGGAAACTGCGCAGCGCCGGCGAGTCACACGCGCTGGTTTCGCCGTGCGGCAGCATCCGCATCCCCCTATACGAGAAGGGAACGCCGCGGCACGACCAGATGCGGCATTACCTGTCGGATCAGCACGGCGAAGGCATCCAGCACATTGCCCTGGCCAGCGAGGACATTCTTGCCAGCGCCGCGGCACTGGCCAGCCGTGGCGTGCAGTTCGTGCAGCCGCCGCCGGCTTACTACGATTCGGTCCCTGCCCGCGTGCCAGGCCATGGGCTGGACCTTGCCGGCCTGCAACGCTACGGCATCCTGGTTGATGGCAGTGGCCCTCGCGAGTGCTTCCAGCAAGCCTTCCTGAAACGCGAGGCGGGCGAGTTCTTCTTCGAGATCGTCCAGCGTGACGGTCATCAGGGCTTCGGCGAGGGCAACCTGCCGGTGCTCGAAGCGCTGTCGACACGCTGACGCGCTGCGCCGCCACGTAGGCGCGGCGCCCTCTCTCCTCTCCTGCCTTCCCCCCTGCGCCGGCTCCCATGCCGGCGCTGTCTTGCTTTCCGCTCCTCCAACGCAAACGCTCTAGTGCCTCATCAGGCACCCATAACCGCTTTTTGTCTCATTTTTTCGCTAGATTCATTCCATAAACCAAAACTTCTTATTGACGCCGGCCGATCTTCCACCTACATTTCGACCAACGCATCAATTTTTCGGAACGAACTGTTCCACTTTATAACACCCCAACCAGGAGACACCCGCCATGCGCGACCTCGAAACCACCAAGCAGCCCGCCGTTTCCGGTGGCTCGGCCGCAGCGAAAGACAGCCAGGTTCCGGCTGGCCCGCAGACCATGACCCCGTCCGAAGCCTTCGTCGAAACGATGGTCGCCAACGGTGTGACCGATATGTTCGGCATCATGGGCTCGGCCTTCATGGACGCGATGGACATCTTCGCCCCCGCCGGCATCCGCCTGATCCCGGTGGTGCACGAGCAAGGCGCCGGCCACATGGCCGACGGCTATGCCCGTGTGTCGGGCCGCCACGGCGTGGTCATCGGCCAGAACGGTCCCGGCATCTCCAACTGCGTGACTTCGATCGCCGCCGCCTACTGGGCCCACAGCCCCGTGGTGATCGTCACTCCCGAAGCCGGCACCATGGGCATCGGCCTGGGCGGCTTCCAGGAAGCCAACCAGCTGCCGATGTTCCAGGAGTTCACCAAGTACCAGGGCCACGTCACCAACCCGGCGCGCATGGCCGAGTTCACCGCGCGCTGTTTTGACCGCGCCAAGGCCGAGATGGGGCCGACGCAGCTGAACATCCCGCGCGACCACTTCTACGGCAAGATCACCGCCGAGATTCCGAAGCCGCAGAACCTCGATCGCGGCCCCGGCGGCGAGCAGAGCCTGAATGAAGCGGCCGAACTGCTGGCCAATGCCAGGTTCCCGGTGATCATCTCGGGCGGCGGCGTGGTGATGGCCGATGCAATCGAGGAATGCAAGGCACTGGCCGAGCGCCTGGGCGCGCCGGTGGTCAACAGCTACCTGCACAACGACTCGTTCCCCGCCAGCCACCCGCTGTGGTGCGGCCCGCTGGGCTACCAGGGGTCGAAGGCCGCGATGAAGCTGATCTCACGCGCCGACGTGGTGATCGCGCTGGGCTCGCGCTTGGGGCCGTTCGGCACGCTGCCGCAGCACGGCATGGACTACTGGCCGAAGAACGCCAAGATCATCCAGATCGATGCCGACCACAAGATGCTGGGCCTGGTGAAGAAGATCTCGGTGGGCATCTGCGGCGACGCCAAGGCTGCCGCCATCGCGCTGACCCAGCGCCTGGCCGGCCGCACGCTGGCCTGCGACGCCACCCGCGACGCGCGCGCCACCGATATCTCCAACGAGAAGGCCGCGTGGGAGAAGGAGCTGGACGACTGGACGCATGAGCGCGACCCGTACAGCCTGGACATGATCGAAGAGCAGAAGCAGGAACGCACGCCCAACGGCGGCCACTACCTGCATCCGCGCCAGGTGCTGCGCGAGCTGGAAAAGGCCATGCCGGAAGATGTGATGGTGTCCACCGACATCGGCAACATCAACTCGGTGGCCAACAGCTACCTGCGCTTCGAGAAGCCGCGCAGCTTCTTTGCGGCGATGAGCTGGGGCAACTGCGGCTACGCCTTCCCGACCATCATCGGCGCCAAGGTCGCGGCGCCGCACCGCCCGGCCGTGTCGTACGCCGGTGACGGCGCCTGGGGCATGAGCCTGATGGAAACCATGACCTGCGTGCGCCACAACATCCCGGTGACCGCGGTGGTGTTCCACAACCGCCAGTGGGGCGCGGAGAAGAAGAACCAGGTGGACTTCTACAACCGCCGCTTCGTCGCGGGCGAGCTCGACAACCAGAGCTTCGCCGAAATCGCCAAGGCGATGGGCGCGGAAGGCATCGTGGTGGATCGCCTGGAAGACGTGGGCCCGGCACTGAAGCGCGCCATCGACCTGCAGATGAATCATGGCAAGACCACGATCATCGAGATCATGTGCACGCGTGAACTGGGCGACCCGTTCCGCCGCGATGCGCTGTCGAAGCCGGTGCGTTACCTGGACAAGTACAAGGACTACGTTTGATCCAAGCAGCACCCCTTTCTCTCGCGATGGGGTGCTCCCTCTCCCGCAAGCGGGAGAGGGGAGAACACCAAGGGCATAGCGCGCGGCGCTGGCCCTTTTTTCAGTTTCACCGAGCCAACCACCATGAAACCCATCCTCCGCATCATCGACCGCGCCCGCGCCGCCCCCCGCCGCATCGTGCTGTGCGAGGCCGAAGACCCGCGCATCCTGCAGGCCGCGCAGCGTGCCACGCAGGAAGGCATCGCCCGCATCGTGCTGGTCGGCAACCCGCGCCAGATCAACGCCGCCGCGGCCATCCACGGCATCGCGCTGGACGGCATCACGCTGCTCGATCCGGCCACCTCCGCGCTGACGCCCTCGTTCGCGCAACAGCTCTACGCCTTGCGCCAGAAGAAAGGCATGACGCTGGACGAAGCCAGGCGCGCGGTGCTGGACCCGCTGTGCTTCGCCAACCTGATGGTGCGCCTCGGCCATGCGGACGGGTCGGTCGCGGGGGCGGAACACACCACCGCCGACGTGGTGCGCAACGCGATCCAGCTGATCGGCCTGGCGCCCGGTTTCCGGCTGGTGTCGAGCTTTTTCCTGATGATGCTGTGCGAGCCCTTCCACACGCTCAAGGGCGGGCTGATCTTCTCTGACTGCGGGCTGGTGGTGAATCCCGATGCGGAAGAGCTGTCGGAGATCGCCATGGCCGCGGCCGACAGCGCGCGCGCACTGCTGAACGACGAGCCGCGCGTGGCGATGCTGTCGTTCTCCACCAGCGGCAGCGCGCACCACGCCGCCGTGGACAAGGTGGTGGCCGCGACCGAGCGCGTGCGCGCGCAGCGCCCCGGCCTGGCCATCGATGGCGACGTGCAGCTCGATGCCGCCATCGTCGCCGAGATCGCCGCGCGCAAGGTCGCGCACTCGCAGGTCAACGGCCGCGCCAACGTGCTGGTGTTCCCCAACCTGGAGTCCGGCAATATCGGCTACAAGCTGGCCGAGCGCGTCGGCGGCGCCAAGGCGATCGGGCCGATGCTGCAGGGGCTGAACAAGCCGGCCAACGACCTGTCGCGCGGGTGCGGCGCGGACGATGTGTTCCATGTCATCGCCGTCACCGTGGTCCAGGCGCAGGCCACCGCGGCACAGGCCGGCAAAGGCGAACAGGCGGCGGCATGAAGGCGGAATTGTTGTTGCCGCTGCTGGGGCTGCAAGCCCTGCTCGGCGCGGGTACCTACTTCCAGACGGTGACCGGCTTCGGCCTGGGCATGATCGTGATGGGCGCCACCAGCGGGCTGGGGCTCGCGCCGGTGGCCACCGTCGCGGCCGTGGTCAGCCTGGTGACGCTGGCCAACAGCGCCTGCGCGCTGCCCGGCAAGCTGGAGCATATCGACTGGCGCGCCGTGGGCGCTGCCGCCATCGGCATCCTGCCGTCGGTGCTGGTGGGCGTGCTGGTACTGGAGTACCTGAGTTCCAGCGCCGCCACGCTGCTGCAACTGCTGCTGGGCGCGGTGATCCTGTACGGCGGCCTGAGCGCCGCGTTCAAGCCCGAACCGCTGCCGCAACGCTCAGGCGATGGCAGCTTCTTCGTCAGCGGCGTGTTCGGCGGGCTGCTGAGCGGCATGTTCGGCGTGTCCGGGCCGCCGCTGATCTTCCAGTTCTACCGGCAGCCGATGAAGCCGGTGGAGATCCGCTGCGCGCTGATCCTGGTATTTACCGTCACGTCCAGCGTGCGCACGTTGTTCTCGGCTTGGCAGGGCCAGCTCGATGGCGCGATCTGGCTGCAGGCGGCGCTGGGCGTGCCGGTGGTGGTAATCGCCACGCTGCTGGGGCGGCGCTTTCCGCCGCCGTTCTCGCCGACCACGACGCGGCGGGTTGCGTTTGGGGTGCTGATCGGGATCGGCGTCAGCCTGATGCTGCCTGCGATCTCGGCGTGGGTTCGATGAGGGCGCGGGCAGCGCCCTCCCGGCGCGTTCAGGCGACCGTGCCTGCGGGCTGCGCCAGCGGCGCGGCGTCTTCTTTCTCGCCGCTGCCGCCGGCCTGCCCGAGATCCATACCGGTCGTTTCCGGCAGCAACACGGCGGCAACCACTACCATCGCATAGCCAACCCCGGCGACAATCGCGATCGCGATCGGCAGCGAGGTGTGCCCCGAACTCAGCCACCCGACCGATAGCGGGAACAGCGAGCCGATCACACGGCCGGCGTTGTACGAGACCCCATATCCCGTCGCGCGGATATCGTTGGGATAGGACTCGGAGATGGTCGCGCCGATGCCGGCGAACACGCCCTGCATCAGCACCCCCAGCGGGAAGCCCAGGAACAGCATCGACGTGTTCGACACCGGGATCACCATGTAGACCAGCGCGGCCACGAACGCCCCCGCCGCAAACACGATGTAGGTCAGCCGCCGGCCCCAGCGGTCCGTGGCATAGGCTCCCGCCACGTAGCCGACCAGTGAGCCGATGATGGTGACCGTCAGGTAGCTACTGGTGCCGAACACCGACAGCCCGCGCTCGGTCTTGAGGAAGGTCGGCAGCCACGTGGCAATGGCGTAGTACGCGCCCAGCATGCCGCCCGAAAGCAGGCTGCACAGCAGCGTCTTCGACAGCAGCGGCCCGCGGAACAGGCGGCCGAGCCCGGCCAGCGCGGAGCCTTGCCTGCCCGCCGCGCGGCTCTTCAGGAATATCTCCGGCTCCTCCAGGTTGCGGCGCAGGTAGATCACCACCAGTGCCGGCAGGATGCCGAGGAAGAAGCAGACGCGCCATGCCGTCTCCGCCGGCAGCACGCTGAAGGTGATCGCATACACGATCGCCGCCGCGCCCCAGCCGAAGGAATAGCTGCTCGCGGTAAAGCCCGAGTATTTGCCGCGGTGCGCGGGGTTGCGGATCATCTCCGTCACCAGCACCATGCACAGCGATGACTCGCCGCCGAAGCCCAGCCCCTGGATCATGCGGAACAGCATCAGTTGCTCCGGCGACTGCGCCAGCCCGCACAGGAAGCACGCGCCCGCGAACACGATGATGGTCCAGCGCAGCACGCGCACCCGCCCGTAGCGGTCGGCCAGGATGCCGGCGCCGATCGCGCCGACCAGCGACGACACCAGTGTCCACGTGACGATCGCGCCCGCCGTGGACTTGCTCATGCCCCACTGCCCCAGCAGCGTGGAGATGAGGAAGGAATAGATCATGAAGTCGAACACGTCGACGGCATGCCCCAGGAACGCGCCATAGAATCCCTTGCGCTCCATGCGCGACAAATCACGGAACCAATCGAACATGATTCCCTCCCCTGTGGTGGTGTGATGTGGTGTGGTTGGTGGTGGTGGTCCGCCGGTCAGGCGGCTGGCCGCGGCGGCGGCCGGCAGGCATGGCCCGCTTCCTCCAGCAGGCTGGCAAAACGCAAGGCGGTGAGATCCTGGTAGCGGCCGGCGACGATCTGCACGCCGACCGGCAGGCCGCTGGCGCCTGGCCCCATTGGTGCGATCGGTGTGATCGGCGCAACGGCCGAAGGCAGGCCGCACAGCCCGGAATGGCCGGCCCAGAACAGTTGCGTGGTCATCGGCTGCGGGCGGCCGTTGACGCTGATGGTCCGCTGCCAGGGCTCTCCGGCCTCGTCGATGGCAAATGCCGTGGTGGCCGCGGCCGGGCATAGCAGCACGTCGTAGCCGGTAAAGAAGCGGCGCCAGGCGGCGGCAAAGCGCTCGCGCGCGACCTGCAGGCGCAACCAGTCGCGGTGGCCCAGCGTCGCGCCGGTGTACTGCAGGGTTGCATAGCCATGGTCGCCCGCCGCGGCGGTGGCGCTGCGCGCCAGCGCATCGGCAAACGCGGCGTCGTCCATGTGCACAGAGGTGGTGGCGCGCAACAGCGTCACGTAGACATGCCAGAGCTCGCCGGCGTCGAAGTCCGGCCGCACATGCCAGTCGACGCGGGCGCCCTTGCCGGACAGCCAGTGACCCAGCTGTTCGATCTGCGTTGCAACCTCGGTGTCGGCTTCCGCCTGGGCATGGGTGGGCAGGACGGCAACGCGGAAATCCGCGAGCGTGCAGTGCGGGCATTCCGGCAACTGCAAGCGGTATGGCAATGCCTCGTCACCGGCCGGTCCGGCGATCGCGCGCAGCACCAGTTCCAGGTCGCGAGCGCTGCGGGCCAGCGGGCCGGCGACATTGATGTCCTGCTCGCCGAAACGCGCCGCGCCGGTGCCGTGGCCTGCCAGTGGCACCAGCCCGTGACTAGGCTTGAGCGAGAAGATGCCGCAGTAGTGCGCCGGGTTGCGCAGCGAGGAACCGATGTCGGAACCCACATCGAAGAACGACAAACCCGCGCACACCGCCGCCGCGCTACCGCCGGACGAGCCGCCCGGCGTGCGCGACGGATCGTGCGGATTGCGGGTCGTGCCATAGATGGCGTTGTAGCTCTGCCAGTCGCGCAGCCCGAGCGGGACGTTGGTCTTGCCGAGCAGGACCGCGCCGGCATCGCGCAGCCGTTGCACCACCACGGCATCCCGCTGGGCGACGTGCCCGCGCAAGGCGGGATTGCCGCAGGTGGTCGGCCAGCCGGCGACGTCGAACGATTCCTTGACCGAGAACGGCACGCCGTCGAGGACGCCGCGCGCCTGCCCGGCGCGGCGGCGCCGGTCGCTGTCGCGTGCCGCGGCGCGCGCGGCGCTGAAATCCGGCAGCACCAGCGCATTGATGACGCCGTGCCATCGCTGCCAGGCCGCCTCGCAGGCGTCGACAAGTTCCTCCGATGTAACCGTGCCGCCGGCGAGCCGTTGTGCCACCTCCCATAGCGGCGGAAAGCCGCCGGTCGTCCAGTCGGGCAGGTTCACATCGGCTCCTTGTCGTGATCCGCGCGGCTCGGCACGGGTGGGGGCATTATCAGGGGCTCAGGGACTGCTTGCGTTGGTATACTATATTCCGTTTTGCGCGCAGTGCAAGGCGAATGTGCGCGCGGGCACCACGGATGGCAAGCGCCAGGGGATGGACTATCGGGGGAAGTGCGGCACGCAGAACGCGTGCCAGAAGGGAAGCGACGGCCACGAGCGGCGCGATGCGCCGCCCGCTCACTCAGGCTGGATCAGCAATGGCCGCGCCGGGGCGCGCGGCCGCCCAGCGCCTGCAGGAAGCGGCCGATATCGCGCAGGCGCAGCGGCACCAGCGGCGAGGCATGGCGCACGGCGTCGCGCGCGGCAAGGTGGTGCAGCAGTTGCTGACCTACGGGTTGCGACAGATAGCGTTGCTCGGGCGACTGCATGGTAAATCCCAATTGACCTTGAATGACTACAGTATACACATTCTTGATGCAGTGCGTCATGCGCGGGCATGCAACGCCCTGTTGCGGGGCATGCAACGGAAATAGCAATCGCCACGCGGATTGGGAAAATACCGGCCGGCAGCGGATGACAGCCAGGGGCCGCAGCCTTCGCTCAGGCCGCCTGCGCCGCGCCCTGCCCGCCCACCGGCAGGTCGGCCGCCTTGGCGGCGCTGTAGACATGGCGCGCGGCCAGCAGCGCGGCAAGGTCGGCGTCGCCGGCGATCACGGCCTGCAGGATCTGGGCGTGCTCGTCCCAGTTCTGGCGCGCGCGCACCACGTTGGCGGGGCCGAACAGCACGGCGGTGCGCTCGCGCAGCGAGCGCATCATCTCCTGCAGCACGCTGTTCGCGGCGATGGTGCCGAGCACCTCATGAAAGCGGGTATTGAGCGCCAGCAGTTCATCCGCGCGGCCCTGCGCGGCGGCCTCCATGCCCTGGCGCAGCACCGTTTCCAGTTCCGCCACCAGCGCCGGGTCGCGCCGCTGCGCGGCGAGCTTGGCGTTGAGGCCTTCCAGCGTGGCGCGCACCTCCACCATCTCGCGCGCGATCACCGGCGACAGGCTCGCCACCGTGGCGCCGCGGCGCGGCTCGATCAGCACCAGGCCCTCGCTGGCCAGCGCGCGCAGCGCCTCGCGCACGGGAATGCGCGATACGCCCAGTTCCGCCGACAGCTTGTTTTCCACCAGCCGCTCGCCCGGCGCGTACTTGCCGTTCAGGATGCCTTCGCGCACCTTGTCGGTGACAAGGGCAAACAGCGGCGAGTGGCTGGCACCGAGGCTCAGCGGCTCGGCGGGCGCGGCGGGAGACGGAGTGAGGGACATGGGTCGGCAGAGGCGTAGGCGGAAAGGCTGGCGTCATTGTATACCAGCCATCCTTGCATACCGTCATGTCTTAACAAAGGTGCTGGAAGGTAAAGCTGTCCGCGTAGAGGTGGTCAGGACTGGCTCCGTGCGCCAGGAAAGCGGCACGGGCGTCACGGATCATGTCGGGCGAGCCGCACAGGTAGATGGCGTGCTCGCTCAGGTCGCCCAGGTCGGCCAGCGCCGCGTCGTGCACATAGCCGCGCCTGCCCTGCCAGTCCGTCCCGGCGCGCGACAGCACCGGGACGTACTGGAAGTCATAGAGCCGTTCGCCCCACGCGGGGATGGCGTCGTGCAGGTACAGGTCGTGCGGCTGGCGCATGCCCCAGTACAGCGACACCGGCGGGCAGTCGGGATCGCCCATCAGCGATTCCAGGATCGCCTTGATCGGCGCCAGCCCGGTGCCGGTGGCCACCATCAGCAGCGGCCGGTAGTCGCGGGACCGGTAGAAGAAGTTGCCGAGCGGCAGTTCGACGTCGATTGCATCGCCAGCCCGCATGCGCGGCAGGATGCCGTCGGTAAAGGCGCCGCCCGGAATGCGCCGCACGTGCAGGTCGACCCGCCCGTCCCGCGGCACCGACGCCATCGAAAAGCTGCGCGCGAGCCCGTCGGTACTCACCAGCTTCAGGTATTGGCCGGGGCGATAGTCCAGCGTGCCCGCGTCCGGCACCTCCAGTTCGACGTGCATGACGTCCGCCGACAGCGGGCGCACCGCCTGCACCACCGCGCGGTGCCGCGCGGGCTCGGCGCAGGCCTCGCCCTCACGTGCGGTGCCGATGACGAGGTCGGCCAGCGGCTGTGCCTGGCAAGCGAGCGCGTAACCGGCGGCAGCCTCGTCCGGCGCGAGGCCGAACGGCTCCTCGTCGTAGCGCACCTGCCCGTCGAACAGGCGGATGCGGCAGGTGCCGCAGCCGCCCAGCTGGCAGTCGTGCGGCAAGGCGATGCTGGCGCGCTGCGCGGCCTGCAGCAGCGTCTCGCCGCGCTCGACGAAAAAGACCTGCTGCGTATCGGCGATCTGGATGCGGTACGACATGGAACCTCCGCTAAGACGAACTTGTACTTACTTCTTGATATCGGCCTGCACCAGCACCTTCAGGTCCTGCGGCGCCAGCAGTTCGGCCAGTGCCTGCAGCGCCGCCAGCCCTGCCTGCGTGTCCTGCTCGCCGTTGCCGCCCGACAGGCCGATGCCGCCGATCACCTCGTCGTTGACCACGATCGGGAAGCCGCCGACGAACGCCGCGAACTTGCCTTCGAAGCTCCACTGGATGCCGAAGGCCTCGTTGCCAGGCAGCGCCGGCCCGTTCGGCGGCGTGGTGAACAGGTGGGTGGAGCGCTTGTGGCCCGCGGCGGTGAACGCCTTGTTCCACGCGATCTGCGGCCCGGTGATGCGGGCACCGTCCATGCGTTCGAGCGCGAGCGGGTAGCCGCCCTCGTCGACCACGCAGATCGACTCCAGCACGCCGATTTCCTCCGAGCGCCGGATCGCGGCGGCAACCATGTGGCGCGCTTCGCGCAGTTCCAGCTTGATGGCTTTCTTCATCGGTAAGACTCCTTGCGGCGGCCGGGCTCAGGCGCCCCGGTAGACCGTCTTGACCTGCGTATAGAATTCCAGCCCGGTGCGGCCCGACTCGCGGAAGGTCGAGGTGCTAGACCTCTTGACCCCGCCGAACGGCGCGTTGACCAGGTTGCCCGTGGTGGTGCGGTTGATCTTGACCGTGCCCGCCTCGATGTCGGTGGCGAAGTGGTGGATGTAGCGCGGGTTGCTGGTGACGATGGCCGCGGCCAGGCCGTACTCGGTATCGTTGGCCTTGGCGATGGCGTCGGCGTAGCCGGTAAATCCGATGATGGCGATCACAGGCCCGAAGATCTCCTCGCGCGCGATCCGCATCTGCTGCGTCACGTCGGTGAACACCGTCGGCGCGACGTAATAGCCCTTGTCGAGATCGCCGCCGGTCAGCCGCGTGCCGCCGCACAGCAGCGTCGCCTCGGACTTGCCGATGTCGATATAGCGCAGCACGGTCTCCAGCTGCCTGGCCGAGGCCAGCGGCCCGAGATCCATGCCCGGCGTCATGCCGCTGCCGACCTTGAGCGTTGCGACTTTCGCCAGCAGGCGCTCGGTGTATGCCGCCTTCATGGATTCGGCCACCAGCACGCGGCTGGTGCCGGTGCAGGCTTGCCCCGACAGCGAGAAGCCGCCCTTGATGGTCAGGTCGACGGCGCGATCCAGGTCGGCGTCTTCCATCACGATCAGCGGGTTCTTGCCGCCGAGTTCCATCTGCGTGCGCGTGGTCAGCGGCGCCGCGCGGTGGATCTGCTCGCCGGCGCGCGACGACCCGGTGAACGAGATCGCGCGCACCACAGGCGCTTCGGTGATGGTTGCGCCGATCTCGGCGGCGCTGCCGGTGATGAAGTTCAGCACGCCCTTGGGCAGCCCGGCCTTGACCAGCGCCTCGGCCAGCCGGTAGCCCGACAGCGGCGCCTCGGACGACGGCTTGAACACCACCGTGTTGCCGGTCACCAGCGCCGGCGCGAGCTTGCGCGCGGGAATCGATACCGGGAAATTCCACGGCGCGATCACCGTCACCACGCCCAGCGGCTCGCGCTGGCTGTAGACGAGCTGGTCAGGGTCGTCGTTGGGGAACACCTCGCCGTTGAAGGTCTGCGCTTCCACGGCATAGAAGCGCAGCGTCTGGGCCGAGCGCAGCACCTCGTCGCGCGCCAGCGCCAGCGCCTTGCCTTCCTCGCGGGTCAGCTCGGCGGCGATGCTGTCGGCGTTGGCTTCAAGGTGCTCCGCCGCGCGGTTGAGGATGGCGGCGCGCTTGCCGACCGGGGTCTTTCTCCAGCCGGCAAAGGCTGCCGCCGCGGCCGCCACGGCCGCCTGCGCGTCGACCGCGGACGACGCCTGGAAGCGGCCCACGAGGTCGGCGGTGTCGGCCGGGTTGACGTTGTCGAAGGTGCGGCCCGACTGGCAGGCCGTCCATTCGCCGTCGATATGGTTCAGGAATACGGTCATCGTCGATCCCGTTGCGTGGCGGCGCTCAGGCTGCCATGTCGAGTTCGGGCAGCGGCAGTTCTTTCTCGACGTAGTCGTGATAGAGCGCGGTGGTGTACAGCAGCCGCATCTGCGCGCCGATCTCGCAGATCTTCAGGCAGCGCTGCTGCAGCTCCGGCGTGTTGGCGTGCTCCAGCACGATCTGGTAGCCGCGCTCGCCGTGGATCTCGTCCGAGACGATATGCAGGTCGAAGAACTCGACCTCTTCGTCGGTGAACTGGTACTTGTCGCGCAGCGTCGGGGTCTGCTTGCGGTAGATCGACGGCACCTGCGATTCCAGCCCCACCACCAGGCCGGCCACCGCCACGATCGGGTCTTCGCGCATGGCCACCGCATAGCACCAGCTCTGCAGGCCGCGCGTGGTGGGCGACATGTTGTCCGGGTCGGTCACGCGCTCGCGCGTGGTGCCGCAGGCTTCGGCAAAGCGGATCAGCAGGTCGGTGTGGCGGTCGCCGCCGATCTCTTCCTCGTACATGTTCGCGAGCAGGAAATCCTTGGCTTCGGTATAGCGGTCCGGCGTGCGGGCGTAGATGTAGCCCAGGTAGTCCGCGAACGGGCCGACGTAGTGGTAGTGGTTCTCGGCCCAGCGCGCGAGATGGGCGCGGGTCAGCTTGCCGCTGGCCCAGGCTACGCTGAACGGCGCCTTGTTGGCGCTCTTGCCTTTGATGGCTTCTTCGAGGGCGGCACGGAAATCTTCGCGGTTCATCAGTTCGGCCATGACGGGGGCTCCTGGTTGGCGATACGGGGCGATTCGGTGGGTTGGATGCCGGGGCCGGCTCGCATGGCGGATCGGCCTCGGCATGTTTGTATACTATATACAGTCAATCGGAGACGACAAGGGCTCTGTTGACTAATCACGTCGGTGTTTACCCGGCGCTGGAGCGAGCGACGGCGCTCAGGCGGCGCGGCGCTCTGCCCCGCCCGCGATGCGCGACCAGGCGAAACCAGCCAGCGCCACGTCTTCCAGCCCCACGCCGACCGACTTGTAGATCACGATGTCGTCGTCGCGCTGCCTTGGCGACGCCTTGCCGAGCACGACGTCCGCCAGTTCCACGATCTTGTCCGCCGGCAGCGCTTGCGGATCGGCCAGCACGATATCGCCGGCCTCGCGGGTCGATTGCGGCCGCCACTCCACCACGACCGCGGCGGCGCGGCGCAGCGCGGCGTCGTCCAGTTCGCGCGTATGCGGCAGGCTGGAGCCGATGGCGGCCACGAAGGCGCCCGGCCGGATCGACGTGCCGGCGAACAGCGGCGTGGTCGCGCGCGAGGCCGTGACAATGATGTCGGCCTCGGCCACCGCCGCATCGGGCTCGGCCAGCGCCACCGGGATGCCGCACAGCGCCGACAGGCGCTCGGGCATGCCGGCGTCCGCATGCGGATCGGACACCAGGATGCGTTCCAGCCCCAGCGTGGCGCCGAGCTGGCGCGCGTGCTGGGCGCCCTGCGTGCCGGCGCCGAACAAGGCCAGCGTGCGCGCGCCGGGACGGGCCAGCCGCTGCGCCGCCAGCGTGGTGCACGCCGCGGTGCGCAGGCGCGTGATGGCGCCGGCGTCGAACGAAGCCAGCGGCCGGCCGTCTTCGGTCGAGAAGATCAGGATGACAAAGGAAAACTGGCCGTTGATGGTGGTGTAGACCTTGGCCCCGGCCACGCCCTGCTGCGGAATCACCGCCCCCAGCGTGGACAGCTTGACGCCGCCGGCCTCGGTGCGGATGCGCTCCTGCATCGCGGCGTCGCCGCGCCCGAAGCTGGAAAACGCCGCCTCCATGACCTGCCGGGCATCTTCCGGGGTGACGTGGGCATCGATCATCGCGTCTGTGATGTGCTGCATGGAAACTCCGCTGGTTAGGTTGAGCTGGAAAAATTCGGAAGCGCCGCGGGCCCGGCGGCATCAGGCAAATGCCGCGCGGCCGAGCACGCCCAGCGCGCCGGCCGCGCACAGGCCCAGCAGCAGGCGGCGCACCGCAGTGGGAGACACCCGCCCGCGCAGCCGGTTGGACAGCGCGAAACCGGCCAGCAGGAACGGCGCCAGCACCAGCGCCAGCACCAGTTGCGGCAGGCCGAAGCGCCCGGCCAGCGCCAGCATGGCGAGCGACAGCACCGCCCCGCCGGACAGGATGCAGCCCATGGTCGCGCGCAACGGCGCGGGCGCCATGTGCTGCATGACGAGCGCGAACGGCGGCGCGCCGGCCGAGGTGATCGTCCCCATGAAGCCAGACAAGGTGCCCGCCACGACCACGTTGCGGGTGCTAGGCAGCAGGCGCCAGCCGAGCAGGCTCAGCGCCACGGCGGCGAGGATCGACAGCGAGAACAGCAGCGCCAGCGGACCCGGGGCCAGCCACGCGATGGTCAGCACCGCCGCGGCGCCGCCCAGCGCACGGCCGGCCAGTGCAAGGCCGGCGATGTTCCAGACGATGGCCTCGCGCTCGCGCAGGGCGCCCATCAGCGACAGGCAGCAGCCCATCGCCAGCAGCGGCCCCGGCACGAGGTCAGGGAAGAAGATCGCGCCCAGCGGCGCCGACAGCATGGCAAAGCCGATCCCGCCCACACCCTGCAGGCAGGCCCCCGCCAGGATGAGCAGTCCCATCGACAGGTAGGCCGGGACGGACAGGCCGGCGGGCAGCATCGCGAGCAACGGATCGGGCATGGCGGAAACGGTAGTGGCGGGAATAGCCGGACGGCCAGGCTGAGTGGGCGGATTGCCCGGGAACGGGCATGCGTCCTGCTCATCTGGCTCGATTGTCCCGCCGAAATCGATACATAACGGTATACAGTCTACATATTGAGGATGCGCCGGGCAACCGGCCCGCCGATGGGATGCACCAATGGGAGGACCTTGAAAGCGGGCGAATTCCCAATAAATGTGCGCCTTAGAGCGATCCGCACCATTCTCGCGTAAGCGTAAGTCCGGATGCGAAATCGCTTGGCGCGAAGACACTATGGAATATAGTATACCGAAACGGGTGCAGCGCAGCCCAGTGCATCCGCCCCACAAACCCTCCGCCCCCAGGGAGTCTTCATGTCACAACAAGTCGTGATCGGTGCCGCGCACTGGATCTATCTGTCAGGGGTAGCAGTCATCGTGCTGACGATGATCCTGCGCGCCAATGTTGTTGTCCCGTCGATCGTCGGCACCGCCCTGGTCGTCTTTGCGCTGACCGGCAGCCCGGTGTCGGCACTGGGCGGGGTGTTTTCCGCGAGCCTGGTTGCCGCCAAGGAGCTGTTCAATATCTTCCTGGTGATTGCATTCATGACGGCGCTGCTCAATGCGCTCAAGACGCTGCGCTCCGACATCCGCATGGTCGAGCCCTTCCGCGTGGTGATGAAGAACGGGCATTCGGCGTTCTTTATCCTGGCGGGCATCACCTACGTCATCTCGCTGTTCTTCTGGCCGACGCCGGCCGTGCCGCTGGTCTCGGCCATCCTGCTGCCCGCCGCGATCGCGGCGGGGCTGCCGCCGCTGGCGGGCGCGATGGCGATCGCCATTGCCGGTCAGGGCATGGCGTTGTCGTCGGACTATGTGATCGGCGTCGCGCCGGGCATCAGCGCCAAGGCCGCCGGTGCGGCGGTCAGCGCCGCGGTGGTGGCCGACCGCGCGCTGGCCCTGTCGATCATCACCGGCTGCATCGCGCTGTGCCTGGCGTACCTGTCGATGCGCAAGCACATCGTGCCGGCTTGCGGCACCCTGCTCGACCGCTGGCAGGCGCAGGCGGGCGGCACCGCCGAAGCGATCGACGGCGGCATCACCTTCGACAAGGCCGAGATCGCCAGGGGCACCGCCCACACCGAACCGCTTGCCACCGACAGCAATATCGAGGCAAGCCTGTCGATGGTGGCAAGGCGCCGGGTGAAGTGGTCGAAATGCTTTGCCATCGTGACGCCGGTTGCCTTCCTCGCGGTGGTCGCCGTGATGGTGCTGCCCAAGCTCGGCACCGGCGTGCAGGATCTGAAGGGCGGCGACGCGGCCGCGCTGGTCGGCGGCGTCGCGGCGGTACTGATGATGCTGGCGACGCTGGCGGCCGAAGGCCCGCGCCGCATGCTCGACGTCTGCCCGGAGCACATCACCGACGGCTTCGTCTTCGCCTTCAAGGCGATGGGCTCGGTGCTGCCGATCGCCGGCTTCTTCTTCGTCGGCGCCGGCGAGACCGCCGCGCAGATCCTCGGCCTGCCGCCGGGCAAGGCGCCGAGCCTGCTGTTCGAGCTGATCCAGGCCTACCAGCACATGATCCCGGACAACCACGTGCTGGTCGCCTTCGGCGTGCTGCTGGTCGGCATGATCACCGGCATCGACGGCTCAGGTTTCGCGGGCCTGCCGCTGACCGGCACGCTGGCCGGCGCGCTGGGGCCGGTGGTCGGCTTCGACCCGGCCACGCTGGCGGCCGTGGGCCAGATGGGCGCGGTCTGGACCGGCGGCGGCACGCTGGTGGCGTGGTCGTCGCTGATCGCGGTGGCAGGCTTCGCCCGGGTGCCGGTGCTGGAAGCGGTGCGCGCGCTGCTGATCCCGGTGCTGATCGGGCTGGGCTGCTCCACCGTGGCGGCGATGGTGTTGTGGTCGTAGGCGCCCGCAAGCATCGCTACCGCTGTTTTCCCTGACTTTTCCCAGACCTGACGATGCCCAAAGTCACCTTCCACAAGCTCGGCGAGACCTTTGTCGACGAGGTCAAGCCCCAGACCAACCTGGTTGTCCGCGCCGGCATCCGGCAGTTCCCCTACCCCAACCTGCGCTACGAGTGCGGCATGGGCAAATGCTCCAAGTGCGCCTGCCGCGTGCTCGCCGGGGCCGAGCACCTGCCGCCGCCCAACTGGAAGGAAAAGAAGCAGCTCGGCGAACGGCTCGAGCAGGGTTACCGGCTGGCGTGCCAGCTCTGGATCGAGCATGACATCGAGCTGGCCCAGGACGACCTGCCGGCCCCCGCCGCCCTCGCCACGGCAAGCGCGGGAGCCTGACATGTTCGTGCTGCTCACCAGCCGCCCCGGCCAGTTCCGCACCGAGCCCACCGACGGCATGACCGCCGTCGAGGCATACGACTACGTGTTCTATGGCAAGCGCACTGCACGCTTCGTCATCGCCGAGCTGGCGGCCGATACAGCCGAAAGCAAGGTACGAGTGCAGGAGGAAACCCCACCCGGCATCGTCAACCTGATATCGACCAAGTTCCTCGACAAGTACGCCACGCTGGAGGCCGCCCGCGCCGCGCTGCGCGAGCTGGCCAGCTTCGGCAGCATGGACATCGCCCTCGTGCCCACGCCGGTCGCCGTGGGCGGCCAGTCCTGAAGCCTCCCACACGCACGCTACGCATTCATCGCCATGATCCAGATCACCTTCCTCACCAACCACGGCAAGACGGTCAGCGCGCCGGTGAACAGCAACCTGCTGCGTGTGTCGCTGCGCGAGCGGGGCGGCATCCCGTTCAAGTGCGGCGGCGGCCTGTGCGGCACCTGCAAGTGCCGCATCGACAAAGGCCGCGAGCATACCGACGCGGTCAAGCCGAAGGAAAAGAAACTGCTGACGGAAGAAGAACTCGCAGGGGGCTTCCGGCTGGCTTGCCAGACGTTCATCGAGGGCGATATCGCGGTGTCGTGGCAGCCCAGGGAGGCAGTCCGCGCCTGAATTCAGCGCCGCCGCGCGGCGATCAACCCCGCCACCTCGTCCAGCATCGCCATGTCCACCGGCTGCGTCAGGTCCAGCGCCAGCGTGTGCCGGTAATACGGGCTGAGATCCAGCCCAACCCCCAGCCCCAGCACCTCCACATCACGCAACGCCTCATGCCGCGCCACGACGGCCTTGAGGTGGTTGTCGAGATAACACGCATCGTTGGCCAGCCCTGTGGCGGTGTCCATCGGGCTACCGTCGGACACCACCAGCAGGATGCGGCGCGCCTTGCCGGTGGCGTGGAGCCGGGCGCAGGCCCACTCCACCGCCTCGCCGTCCATGCCTTCGCGGAACAGGTCGGCCTTGAGCAAGGCAGTCATGTCGGTGCGCGCACGGCGCCAGCTGCGCGCGGCATCCTTGAACACCATGTGACAGGTTTCGTTGAGCCGGCCGGGGTGCGCCGGCCGGCCGCGCGCGAGCCAGTCGGCGCGGGCGCGCCCGCCGTTCCAGGCGTTGGTGGTGAAGCCCAGCACCTCCGTGGCCACGCCGGCCTGGTCGAGGGCACGCGCCAGCAGGTCGAGCAGCAAAGTCAGCGGCTCCGCCCGCGCCTTCATCGATCCCGAGCAATCCACCAGGAAGCCCACCACGCAATCGGCGTGCGCCTTGTGCGCTTCGCGGCGGAACAGGCGCCGTTCGGCGGGCGAGCTGACAAGTTGCGCCAGCCGGCGTCCGTCGATGCGGCCGCTTTCCTCGCCGAAGGACCAGCCATCAACGCGCGGCTGCGCCAGCGCGGCGCGCAGCTTGCGCGCGAGCCGCGCCACGTTGACGCCCGCGCGGGCGATGCGTGCGTCCAGACGCGTGCGGTACTCATCGAGCAAGGCGCGCCGCACCAGCGTGGCGGCGCGCACTTCGCGGTCGTAGCGCGTGGTGAAGATACGGTAGCCATCGGCTGCGTCGGCCAGCACGCGGCTGTGGCCGCTGTCGGCAAGCGCGAAGGCTTCAGCGGGCGGTTCGTCGAAATCGAGCCACAGCGCAAAGCCCGCGCGTGCCGATGAAACGGCGTTGTCGTCGTCCTCGCCGGCACGCGGCGCTTCGCTGCGGACCATGTCCCCGACGGCACGCGCCAGCGCCAGCGCATGCACGGCAAACGCGGACTGGTCGCGGCGCTGCGCGCGCAGGCCGGCCAGCGCCGTGCCCAGCACGGGAACGATGGCGGCGCGCGTGGCCTCGATCAGGTCTTCGGTCTCTTCCAGCACCGGCTCGCCGCTCAGGCGCGACCACGCCACCTGCGCCACCGTGTAGAGCAGGATGCCGAGATGGCCCTCGGTCAACCCCGAGCGATGGAACGCGCGCGACCACGCCATGAAGCCGTGCCGCAGGTTGGCTGCCACGCCGGCCATGCCGCGCGGCAGGTGGGTCTCGCAGCGCAGCTGCTCGAGCAGCTCGAAGAGCAGGCGCTCGACCGGATCGGCGGGGCAGAGGCTGCGGTGCAGCGCGGCATCGGAATGCGCCTGCCGCAGTGCCGCGCCGTCGGCGGCGCCGCGCAGGCAGGCAGCCGTGTCAGTGCCCGGATCGGTGCGCAGGTGCGGCGCATGCTGCGGCACCGGCCGCATCGCGCGCCAGAGCTGGCCGTCGCGGAAATGCAGCGCCGCGTCGCCGGTCAGCGCGCGCACGGCGGCACCGGAGAGTTCGTCCTGCCGCTGGCGCCGGCGCAGCTGCTGCGCTGCCGACGCCGTGGTCATCGCGCGGACTCCGACGCTGCCGCAACCGCGGCGGGGTCACCGGGCAGTTGCCCGAAGCAGCGCTGATAATACTCCGCCACCACCGGCCGCTCGGCCTCGTCGCACTTGTTCAGGAAGGTCAGCCGGAACGCCAGGCCCGGATCGCGGAAGATCTGGCAGTTCTCGGCCCAGCTGATCACGGTGCGCGGCGACATCAGCGCCGACAGGTCACCCGCCGCAAACCCGCGCCGCGTCAGCCCCGCCATGGCCACCATGGCGTCGACCAGCGCGCGGCCGGCATCGTTGTCCAGCTCGGGCACGCGCGCGAGCACGATGCCCGCCTCTTCCTCGTGCGGCAGGTAGTCCAGCGTGGCGACCACGTTCCAGCGGTCGATCTGCGCGTGGTTGAGCAGCTGGGTGCCGTGATAGAGCCCGTTGACGTTGCCGAGCCCCACGGTATTGGAGGTGGCGAACAGCCGGAACGACGGATGCGGCCGGATCACGCGGTTCTGGTCGAGCAGCGTGAATTTGCCATCGCGTTCCAGGATGCGCTGGATCACGAACATCACGTCGGGACGGCCCGCGTCGTATTCATCGAAGATCAGCGCCACCGGCCGCTGCAGCGCCCACGGCACGATGCCTTCCTGGAACTCGGTCACCTGGCGCCCGTCGCGCACGACGATGGCGTCCTTGCCGACCAGGTCGAGCCGGCTGATATGCCCGTCCAGGTTGACGCGCACGCACGGCCAGTTGAGCCGCGCCGCCACCTGCTCGATATGGGTGGACTTGCCGCTGCCATGCAGCCCCTGCACCATCACGCGCCGGTCGCGCATGAAGCCGGACAGGATCGCCAGCGTCACCTCCGGGTGGAAGCGGTAGGCCGGGTCGATCTCCGGTACGTGGTCGTCGCGCAGGCTGAAGGCCGGCACCATCAGGCCGGAATCGATGCCGAACACCGCGCGCACCGGAATCATCCGGTCCGGCTTGCCATACTGCTCTTGCGTCACCTCATGCTCCTCGTTGGTCGCCATGCCTGCTATCACATCGGCACCGCGACCAGCGGGGCAACCCCGCGTGACGCCGTGCGCGCTATTCGTCCTCTTCGGCGCTATCCGCGCCGCCATGCCAGCTGCTGGCGCTTTCGGCCTCGATTGCCGCCAGCGCGCTGGCCGCGCGCTGCAGCGCCGGCAACAGCTGCACCACCTTGTCGCGCGCCACGCGCATGACCGGGGCCTGCAGCGCCAGCCCGAGGTTGGACTTGCCGCCGTCCACGGCCGGGACCAGCACGCCGATGCAGACCAGCCCGGGCAGGAACTCCTCGTCATCCAGCGCGTAGCCGTCGCGCTTCACGCGCTCCAGTTCCGCTTCCAGCTGCGCGTGGTCGGTCAGCGTGTTCTGCGTGTACCGCTCCAGCTCCGCATGGGCCAGCAGCCGCTGCCGCTGCGCCGGCGCCAGCTGCGCCAGGAACAGCTTGCCGGTGGCGGAGCAGTGCGCCGGCACGCGCGAGCCCGGATGCAGGTAGAAGCGCAGCGGCGCCGCGGTTTCCACGCGGTCCAGGTACAGCACTTCGCCGCCCGAGAACGCGGTCAGGTTGCAGCTCTCGCCCACCTCTTCCACCAGCCGCCGCAGCACCATGTGGCGCGCGCCGTGCGAGGTGCTGTTGAGCAACAGGTTCTCCGCCAGCCGGCGCAGCCGCAGGCCGGTGCCGTATTGCCGCCCGTCGCCGTTGCGCTGGATCAGCCCCGCCGCCTCGAGCTGCTGCAGCATGCGGTGCAGCGTTGGCTTGGGCAGGCCGGTTTCTTCCACCAGCGCCTGCAGGTTGAAGGACTGGTCCTTCTCCGCGATGACTTCGAGCAGGCCGAACAAACGCAGTGCCGGCGTGTCTCCGTCGGGCTTGGCGTCACTTTTGGCGAAGCGCATATCGTTCATGCCTGGCTCCATCATAGGTAAGTTTCATTTTCAGAGTCAAATCATATCAATTATCGAAACTTCTGGTTGACCTTCCGCCGAGGAGGGCCTACATTTCGGTGAAACAATAAGTTTTCGGAACAACTGGTTCCGGATTTTTAAGTAGACACCGGAGACTAGTCGACATGGACGGATAAGCATCCCGTACCCGGGATTGCAAACACTGAACCGACCACGGCCCCGGCTGGCGTTTCCCGCGCCGCCACCTATACAGAAGAGAAGCCGTGGCGCCTGCCAAAAACGCTGGTCTGGCTGCAAGTAGCACCGGCAGCACGCGCAGCACAGGAGACACACCATGATCCAACAACCCGAGTCCGGCAACGGACTATCCCACGGCCTCAAGCAACGCCACATGACCATGATCGCGCTTGGCGGCGTGATCGGCGCCGGCCTTTTTGTCGGCAGCGGCGTCGTCATCAAGTCGGCCGGCCCCGGCGCGGTCCTTTCCTTCCTGATCACCGGCCTGCTGGTCGTGCTGGTCATGCGCATGCTGGGCGAGATGGCGTGCGCGCTGCCCGGCACAGGCGGCTTCTACGAGTATGCGCGCGAAGCCTGGCGCGACCGCCCCAGGGTGGGCAACCTCGCCGGCTTCCTGACCGGCTGGATGTACTGGTACTTCTGGGTCATCGTGGTGGCGCTCGAAGCCGTCGCCGGCGCCGACCTGGTGCGCTACTGGCTGCCGGACGTGCCCAACTGGATCATCAGCCTGGTGCTGCTGGTGATGCTGACGCTGACCAACCTGGTGTCGGTCAAGTCGTTCGGCGAGTTCGAATTCTGGTTCGCCTCGATCAAGGTCGCGGCAATCATCGTGTTCCTGTTCGTCGCAGGCGTGTACGTGCTGGGTCTCGCTCCCGGCGCCCACGGCATGCAGGTGGCCAACCTGACCGCCAACGGCGGCTTCATGCCGAACGGCATCGTGCCGGTGCTGACCGGCGCGGTCGCGGCCACCGGCTTCTACTTCGGCGCCGAGATCGTCACCATCGCCGCCGCCGAGACCGCCGAGCCGCAGAAGGCGGTGGCCAAGGCCACCAGCTCGGTGATCACGCGCGTGCTGGTGTTCTATGTCGGCTCGATCCTGCTAGTGGTATGCCTGGTGCCGTGGAACTCCAACAGCATCGCCACGCCGTACGTCAGCGCGCTGAACGTGATGGGCGTTCCCGCCGCCGCGCAGATCATGAACGCGATCGTGCTGACCGCGGTGCTGTCGGCGCTCAACTCCGGCCTGTACGCTTCGTCGCGCATGCTGTTCGCGCTGACCCGCCGCGGCGATGCGCCGCAGTCGCTGGCCCGCGTCAGCCGCAACGGCGTGCCGGTGCGCGCCATCCTGGTGGCCACGCTGTTCGGCTACGGCGCGGTGGTGATGTCCTATGTCTCGCCCGATACGGTGTTCGCCTTCCTGGTCAACTCGTACGGCACCGTCGCCATCTTCGTCTACATCCTGATCGCGATCTCGCAGCTGCGCCTGCGCTCGCGGCTGGAACGCGAGGCGCCGGGCCTGCTGCGCGTGCGCATGTGGTGCTTCCCGTATCTCACCTATGTCGCGATCCTGGGCATGCTGGGCATCGTGATCGCCATGGCCTTTATCCCCGACCAGCGCACGCCGCTTGCGCTGGGGGTCATCAGCCTGCTGATCCTGCTGATTGCCTACGGTGCGCGGCAACTGTTTCGCCGTGGCGCGGAGCCGGTAGTCCCGCTGGCCGAGATGCCAAGGCCCGATCTTCACAAGTATTGATGTGCCACGCGGCGCGCCAGTGCAGTAAGCTGGCGCGCTGTGTCGTTTGCAGTGTCGTTGTTATTGCCCCCGCACCATGAGCCTCAAGTCTCCCGCCACCATGTGGTTCCAGCTGTTCCAGCAGCACGCCCTGTCCGGACTGAGCCTGCAGGGCAAGATCCGCCAGATGCTGGTGTCGGCGATCCTCGACGAGCAGCTGCCGCAGGGCGAACCGCTGCCGAGCAGCCGCGAGCTGTCCGCGCAGCTGCGCGTGGCGCGCAACACCGTGGTGCTGGCGTACCAGCAGCTGGTCGATGAAGGCTACCTGGTGGCGCGCGAACGCAGCGGCTATTTCGTCAATCCCGGGATCCTTGGCACGCGCGTCAGCGGCGTAGCCTCGCTGCGCGGCGAGCCGGTGCCGGCGCGCGGCGGCGAACCGGACTGGGAGCGGCGCTTCGTGTTCCGCCCCACGCAGCAGCGCAATATCGTCAAGCGCGCCAACTGGCGCGACTACCCGTACCCGTTCATCTACGGCCAGTACGACCCCACGCTGTTCCCCACTGCCGACTGGCGCGAATGCTGCCTGAAGGCGCTCAGCGTGCTCGACATCCACGACTGGGCCCAGGACATGATCCTGCGCGACGACGAGTCGCTGGTGCAGCAGATCCGCACCCGCGTGCTGCCGCGCCGCGGCGTCTGGGCCGGCGCCGACGAGATCGTGGTCACCGTGGGCGCGCAGCAGGCGCTGTACCTGCTGGCCGACCTGCTGGTCAGCCCCGATACGCCGGTCGGCATCGAAGATCCCGGCTATCCGGATGCGCGCAATATCTTCGGCTCGCATACCTCGCACCTGGTACCGCTGGCGGTCGATGGCGACGGACTGGTGCTGTCCGACGCGCAGCGCGCGTGCGACTACGTCTATGTCACGCCCAGCCACCAGTGCCCCACCACCGTGACCATGCCGCTGGCGCGCCGGCAGGCGCTGCTGCGCCAGGCCGAGGAAGCGGACTTCGTGCTGATCGAGGACGACTACGAAAGCGAGAGCCGCTTCGAGGGCGACCCCACGCCCACGCTCAAGAGCCTGGACCGCAGCAATCGCGTGATCTACGTCGGCAGCCTGTCCAAGAGCCTGGCGCCGGGGCTGCGCATCGGCTATGTGGTCGGGCCGGCGCCGCTGATCGCCGAGCTGCGCGCGGCGCGGCGGCTGATGCTGCGGCACCCTTCGGCGTATATCCAGCGCGCGTTCTCGCTGTTCCTGTCGCTGGGCCACTATGACGCGCACCTGCGGCGCCTGTCGGCGGCGCACCGCGAGCGCGCCGAGGCGGTGCTGGCGGCGCTGGCCACGCATATGCCCGATTTCCGTCCGGTGCCGATCGCCGGCGGCGCGTCCTGCTGGATCGAAGGGCCGCCCTGGCTCGACGCCAACGCGCTCGCGCGGCTGGCCGAGCTGCAGGGCGTGCTGATCGAGCCCGGCAGCGTCTTCTTCATGGAGGAGCCGGCGCCTCGCAACGTGTTCCGGCTGGGCTACTCCTCGATCTCGCTGGACCGCATCGAGCCCGGCATCCGCGTGCTGGCGGGTGTCGCGCGTGAACTGCAGGCCACCCCCGGCGGCGCCGGCGCAGCCGTAGCGGACGCCACCGTCACGTCCCGCGCCCGCCCGGCGGCCTGAAACGGACCCGCTCCGGCTGGCCCAAGCGATTGTCCCGAACTGGCGCTACAGCGCCGCGGCCGGCTTCCCTATCCTCGAGTCATGGCCGGTTACCGCAGCGCCTTCTTGCGCGGACCGGTGGACAACACTCAGGAGACCAAGACATGTCCGATCGCAACACCGCCGCCGGCATCGAACTGCTGCAAGCCTTCAATGACGCCTGGAACCGCCATGACCTCGACGCCCTGATGGGCTTCATGGCCGATGACTGCGCCTTCCACGGCGTGGCCGGCAGCGAACTGCTCGGCCGCAGCTTTATCGGCCGCGACGCCGTGCGCGAAGGCTTCCAGCTCGCCTGGCAGACCTTCCCCGACGCGCAATGGGTCGATGGCGAGCATTTCGTCGTGGGCGACCGCGGCGTCAGCGAATCCACCTTCAAAGGCACCCGCGCCGACGGCGCCCGCATCGAGGCGCGCATGGTCGACGTCTTCACCTTCCGCGACGGCAAGATCGCCGTGAAGAACGCCTACCGCAAGGACCGCCCGCCCGTGGTTGCGCCCGTAGTGGCAGCGCAAGCCTGAACGCAGGAGACGCGCCATGGAAGCCGTAGTCCCCCGCAGTTCCCTGGGCGGCGAGCACACGACCGCGCCGTCGCGTCCGTACGACCCCGCCTACGACCCGCTGCATACCCCCACCCCCGGACAGGGCCGCGAGTACGCGCCCACCTACTGGATCGGCACCGCCGGCACGCCGCCCGCCGACGACGGCCCGATCACCCATGACATCGACGTCGACGTGGCCATCATCGGCTCGGGCTTCACCGGCCTGACCTGCGCGATCTTCCTGGCGCAGCAGTACGGCATCAAGGCCACCGTGCTCGAAGCCAACCGCGTCAGCTGGGGCTGCAGCACGCGCAACGGCGGCCAGGCGCAATGCGCGTCGGGGCGCCTCAAGCGTTCGCAGTGGATCCAGCGCTATGGGCTGGACACCGCGCTGCGCCTGCATGAAGAGGTCTGCGACGGCATGGAGACCTTCAAGGGGCTGATCAAGGACATCGACTGCGATCCGCAGCCGGGCGGCCACCTGTATATCGCGCACCGCGACAAGGTGATGCCCGGGCTGGAAAAGGAAGCAAAAATCCTGCGGGAAGTCTTCAACTACGACGCGCGCATCCTCGATGCCAGCACCGTGCGGCGCGAATACGTCGACGACAAGGAAGCCGCGGGCGCCATGCACGAGCCCGAGGGCATCGGCATCCACGCCGGCAAGCTGGCTTTCGGCTACCTGCGCCGCGCGCGCGAGCTGGGCGCCAAGGTGCATCCGTCCAGCCCCGTGACCGGCTGGGAAACGCGCAACGGCGTCCACTACCTGCGCACTCCCGGCGGCATCGTGCGCGCCCGCGCCGTGGGCGTGGCCACTGGCGGCTACACCTCGCAGTCGCTGCACCGCCAGCTCAAGAACCGGCTGTTTCCGATCCTGTCAAACTCGATCGTCACGCGCCCGCTGACCCCCGACGAAATTGCCGCGTGTAACTTCCGCACCACGCAGGTCATCACCGACACGCGCATCCTGCGCCACTACTACCGGCTGATGCCCGACGGCCGCCTGCAGATCGGCAGCCGCAGCGCCATCACCGGCAACGACGCGCCGCAGGACCAGTACAAGCAGAAGCTGATCGCCGACATGTACCGCAAGTTCCCGGCGCTGCGCGGCATCCAGATCGACTACTCGTGGTGGGGCTGGGTCGATGTCAGCCACGACATGATGCCGCGTATCACGCAGCCGGACCCGTCGCAATCGATCTACTACGCGATGGGGTATGGCGGCAATGGCGTGATGTACTCCGCGCAGGCGGGCAAGCGGCTGGCGGCGCTGATCGCCGGCAAGGAGTCGTCGCTGCCGCAGCTGCCGATCTTCCGCTCGCCGCTGCCGTTCCCGAACGTGCTCGAGATGGCGGAGTCGCGGATGTTCGCGCCGTTCCGCCGGATGGGGCAGCGGGCGCTGTATCACTGGTATCACTGGAAGGATGATGTGTTTTGAAGCGGCCACAGCACCGATGATGTCGGTTGCTTCCATCCAAAGGGACCGCTGCTAACTCATTCCTTTCTTGCAGGGATCAGGTCAAGACCATGTTCTTGAGCCGCTTGGACGTGCCTGGTCCCTCATTCATACCGCCGAAGAGTCTCCGGCCCGCTTCCCGGTTGGGCATCTCACTCCGAGACCCCCACTCGCGCGAGGCATACGCAACCAGCGCAGCAGGCATCACATTCTCGCGTTCACTAGCACCGGCGATGCGATGTCCTTGTGATCGTATTTCTAAGGCGCTGAAGCAAGCACTAATCGTACGGTACAAACTTCCCACACGAGCCGGACTGGCATACCCCTCGCAGGGATAACTCGTAGCGTGCGTTGCATCGCGCACGACCCATTGCCACGCGCAACACACAATCTAGCAGTACGACAGAAGGCGCCATAGCGTGCTGCCGAGTCTGCGGCCTTTTTAGATGTCGCTGCAAATTCTGATTTTTCCGATTGAGTTCCGTTGCCAATCCTGATTCATTAGTTACTCAGCAAAAAAACCGACTCAAGGAGCAACGATGAACTCCCGCTTATTACCCTGTTCGCATACAAGGGGCAGTTATGGTCGATAATCGCTGCGCGCTCCGAAACGGAGACAAGACCAGTACGAACGGCGTGCTTATCGCGACAGGCCGCAGTGTATTCCACCGTGACGCCATCGTAGGTGTAGAAGGCGATCACGCAACATGCCCCGCCTGCAAGGCTGGCGGGCCGGTCATGAACGACTGCTACCCGGCCTTCGATATTGATGGCAAGCAGGTATTAGTAACAGGAGCGCGTGTCCACTGCAAATGCGCTATCAACCCGATCGTCACTCACTCACGCAGCGATTTCGTCATCGAAGTAAACCGGAGTGGTCGGCAGGCATTACTTCGGCCAGAGGCCTCGCCACTGGCCTCGTCAAAACCGGCTCAGCCTGCCTCGGCCGATTATGACGAACAAGTGCGCCTGGTAGATGAAATTACACAGAAACCCTTGGCTGGCGTCGCTTATGTCATTGATGTGTCGGACGGGACCAGCTACAGCGGCCACACCGACGAAGACGGTTTCTGCCAACGCATCATGACAGCAAAGGCTGAAACGCTGACGATTTATACTGGTGACGATGCCGAGCCACGGATGTAACGTATGACCCATACTGCCAAAACCAATACCAAAAAGGGCTCCGTTCATACTATCGCGCTAGCCCGCAAGGTACGTCTTTTGTTGTGGGGCGGGGCCTATGCAACAAGTGACAACCATACATTCGAAAGAGCCAAGCGCGAAGTGACAAAGGATTACAAGCAATCCGATAACAATACACTGGAAATCATTGATGTGCGAATCGATTCCGCACAGGAATTCATTGCGACGATAAACAAGCAAAAGGTCAACAGCATTCGATCACTGGACGTATTTACGCATGGCGGGCCGGATCACCTCTATATGGTATCCGTGCGCGAGGAAAATAATGGAGGTTTTAACAATTTTCGCTGGTACCGCTACGCTGTCCACAATGCATCTCTTTCGCGCCCCGATCTTTCGAAAATTCAATTTTCAAATTTCACCAACGAGGCGAAAATCGAGTTCCAGGGATGCCAGACGGCCGCCAATCCAACAGACGAAGACAATATTGCAGCAGATTTCTCGAGACGACTGAAAGAGGCGGGAAAGATCAAGTCGTCCGTAATCGGCCACACGACGAACGCCGTCCCCGGAATTGACGCTGACGACAAACCAAGACAGGACTACAGGCACGGCAGCCGAGCGATTTTCAAGGGCGGCCGACTAATAAAACTAACAAAACAAAAAGGCGCAATAGACGAAAAATGGTTGACACAATGAAAATCCCAAAAAGAAAAATGCTTCGGTTTTTTTGCGCAATGGCCTGTATCGCGGGCAGTGCATGCGCGATATCAATCTATCCCTTCCCCTTATCTGAGCCGAACATAATTATAGAAACCCGCCACATGTCTTATGCTTGCGGAGAATGTTATGTACAAGAACGAGTTACCCGGGTCCTTGACAAGGATAGCGGAAATTTCATTGACAAACATGATTACGAATCAGAAAGCAATACGCCATTTCGCTACCTCGGATGGGACGTCGTCGTAAATTACAAGGGAAATACCGATGGACTACTGAATTCCCTCGACACCATATCAAGGAACGGCCCACATTGCGCATGGCCAGATTTTAGATTGAGAGGTCAATTCAAGCGCCGCATAATTTATTCGCTTTATTTCAGGGGCGATCATTATGATGGGATCTATTTCGATACAGACGACGCGACGGCAGTCTATTCATCAAACATGAACTGCCCAGAGGTGAAGCTCCCATAGGGTGCCAACTCCCCGCCGCCACCGCATCAGTTGGCGATCAATCTTGCACGCCTTGTCGGACCACCACCGACACCCAAACCGGATCCCGCCGCCTCCTCATCCCGCTTGCCGCCGCAGTATGATGCTCAAGTCTCCCGCCCCGGGAGCATCGCAGCCGCATGGCGGCCGCAGTGCATCAGGAGGCACGCTTGGACCAGCCCCGGCCGTTTCCGTCCGAACCCGCGCGCCCCGGCGACCTGGTCGTCGCCCGGCCCGAAGGGTTGTATTGCCCGCCCGGCGATTTCTATATCGATCCGTGGCGCCCGGTCGAGCGCGCCGTCATCACCCATGCCCACTCCGACCACGCCCGCTTCGGCCATGCGCACTACCTGTGCTCAGAACCAGGCCGCGGCGTGCTGCTGGCGCGCCTGCCCGGCATCCACCTGAACACCCTGCCCTACGGCGAACGCATCACCCACCACGGCGTCACGCTGAGCCTGCATCCGGCCGGGCACGTGCTCGGCTCGGCGCAAGTGCGGCTGGAATATGGCGGCCAGGTCTGGGTGGCCTCCGGCGACTACAAGCTGGAGGCCGACGGCACCTGCGATCCGTTCGAGCCGGTGCCGTGCGATACCTTCATCACCGAAAGCACCTTCGGCCTGCCGATCTACCGCTGGCCGTCGCAGGCAACGCTGATGGCGGAGATCTTCCGCTGGTGGTACACCGATGCGCAGGCTGGCCGCGCCAGCATCGTCTACGCCTACAGCTTCGGCAAGGCGCAGCGCATCCTGCATGGGCTGCTGCACCATGCCGGCGTCGATGGCCTGCCCGGGCCGGTGATCGTGCACGGCGCGCTGACCACGCTCAACGCGGCCTATGCCGACGCCGGCGTGGCGCTGCCGCCGATGGCGCTGGCGTCCGAACTGCCGCCGCGCAGCCCGCTGCTGCGGCAGGCGCTGGTGGTGGCGCCGCCGTCGGCGCAGCGCTCGCCCTGGCTGCGGCGCTTCGGCGATGCGTCCGATGCCTTTGGCAGCGGCTGGATGCAGCTGCGCGGCACGCGCCGGCGCCGCGGCGTCGATCGCGGCTTTGCGCTGTCCGACCACGCCGACTGGCCGGGGCTGCTGCAGGCGATCAGCGCCACCGGCGCGGGCCGCATCATCGTGACCCACGGCAATGTGCCGGTGATGGTGCGCTACCTGAATGAACGCGGCTGGCAGGCGCAGGCGTTCGAGACCGAGTACGGCGACGACGATGAAGCGGTGCGCGTGGAGGCGCAGGCCGAAGCCGTGAGCGAAGCCAGCAACGAAGAAGCCGCCCCATGAAGGCCTTCGCCGACCTCTACGCCGCGCTCGACGGCACCACCTCCACCAAGGCCCGGCTCGCAGCATTGGTCGACTACCTGCGCGCCGCCCCGCCGCAGGACGCGGCGTGGGCGGTGTACTTCCTGGCCGGCGGCAAGCCGCGGCAGATCGTACCGGTGTCGGTGCTGCGCGAACTCGCGCGCGAGGCCGCCCGCCTGCCCGACTGGCTGTTCGAGGAGAGCTACCAGGCCGTCGGCGACCTTGCCGAAACCATCGCCCTGCTGCTGCCCGAACCCATGGATGCCGACCACGCCGGCCTGGCCGAATGGGTCGAACAGCGCCTGCTGCCGCTGCGCGGCCTGCCGCCGGAAGACCTGATACCGCGGCTCGATGCGCTGTGGCGGCCGCTGGACGCGCAAGGCCGGCTGGTGCTGTTCAAGCTGATCACCGGCGCCTTCCGGGTCGGCGTGTCGCGCCTGCTGGTCACGCGCGCGCTGGGCGAGGTGGCGGGCATCGAGCCCAAGCGCGTGGCCGAGCGCATGGTCGGCTACACCGACCTGTCGGCGCGCCCCGATGCCGCGCGCTTCCTCGCCCTGCTGGCGCCGGAGAGCGATGACGACCGCCAGTTGCGCGCCGGCGGCCAGCCCTACCCGTTCTTCCTCGCGCATCCGCTGCAGGCGCCCGTCGAGCAGTTCGGCGACGTGCTCGGCGCGCCTGGCGGCTGGCTGGTCGAGTGGAAATGGGACGGCATCCGCGCGCAATTGGTGTGCCGCGACGGGCAGACCTGGCTGTGGTCGCGCGGCGAGGACCTGATCACCGAGCGCTTCCCGGAGATCATCGACGCCGCGGCGGCGCTGCCCGACGGCACCGTGCTCGACGGCGAGATCGTGATCTGGCAGGACGGCCGCGTGCAGCCGTTCGCGCTGCTGCAGCAGCGCATCGGCCGCAAGACGCTGGGCGCGAAGCTGCTGCGCGATGCGCCGGCGATCCTGATGGCGTACGACCTGCTCGAATGGCAGGGCGAGGACTGGCGCGCGCGGCCGCAGGCGGAACGCCGCGCGCGGCTGGAGCAGGTGGTGGCCCGCCACATCCACCCCGCGCTGGAACTGAGCCCGCTGGTCGACGCCGGCAGCTGGGAGCACTACGCGCGGCTGCGCGATGCCTCGCGCGACCTGGGCGTGGAAGGCTTCATGCTGAAGGCGGCCGATGCGGCCTATGGCGCCGGCCGCACCAAGGACGTGGGGGTCTGGTGGAAATGGAAGATCGATCCCTATTCGGTCGATGCGGTGCTGATCTACGCGCAGCGCGGGCACGGCCGCCGCGCCAGCCTCTACACCGACTTCACCTTCGCGGTGTGGAACGCGCCGCCGGGAACGCCGGGCCGCGCGCTGGTGCCGTTCGCCAAGGCCTATTCCGGGCTGACCGACCAGGAGATGCGCGCGGTCGACGCCATCATCCGCCGCACCACGGTCGAGAAATTCGGCCCCGTGCGCAGCGTCGAGCCGACGCAGGTGTTCGAACTCGGCTTCGAAGGCATTGCCCGCAGCGGCCGCCACAAGAGCGGCATCGCAGTGCGCTTCCCGCGCATGCTGCGCTGGCGCACCGACAAGCCCATCGAGGAAGCCGACACGCTGGCCACGCTGGAAGCCATGCTGCCTGGCGCTGCCACGCCGCGGGAGGATGCGGCATGACCCCGCCGCGTGCCGCGCGCAAGCCGGCGGAGGACGCCACCGAGCCGCTGACCGTCGCGCAGGGCCTGCAGGCACTGTTCGATGCGCGCGGCTGGCAGCCGTTCGCGTTCCAGCGCGAAGTCTGGACCGCGATCGCGCGCGGCCAGAGCGGCCTGCTGCACGCCACCACCGGCACCGGCAAGACCTATGCGGCATGGCTGGGCGCGCTGATGGCATTCGGCACGCCGCGCGCCGCGCTGTCGCACGACAAGCCCGCGCCGCCGCTGACGGTGCTGTGGCTGACACCGATGCGCGCGCTCGCCGCCGACACCACGCGCGCGCTGCAGGCGCCGCTGGCGGAACTCGATCTCGACTGGACCGTGGCGCTGCGCACCGGCGACACCGGCAGCGCCGAGCGTGCCGCGCAGCAACGCCGCCTGCCGACCGCGCTGGTGACCACGCCCGAAAGCCTGACGCTGATGCTGACCCGCGCCGACGCGCACGAAACCCTGCGGCGCGTGCGCATGGTGGTGGTCGACGAATGGCACGAACTGATCGGCAACAAGCGCGGCGTGCAGGCGCAGCTGGCGCTTGCGCGGCTGCGGCAATGGCAGCCGGCGCTGATGGTGTGGGGGCTGTCGGCCACGCTCGGCAACCTGCCGCATGCCGCCGACGTGCTGCTGTGCGGCGTGCCGGAAGACCTGCGCGTGCTGGTGCACGGCCACACCCCCAAGCCCCTCGTCATCGACACGCTGCTGCCCGGCAATGCCAGCCGCTTCCCGTTTGCCGGCCACCTGGGCCTGTCGATGCTGCCGCACGTGGTCGAGGAGCTCGGGCACAGCGGCACCACGCTGGTCTTCCTCAACACCCGCTCGCAGGCCGAGCTGTGGTACCAGGCGCTGCTCGATGCGCGCCCCGACTGGGCAGGACAGATCGCGCTGCACCATGGCTCGCTCGACCGCGCGGTGCGCGAGTGGGTGGAACTGAGCCTTAAGAACGGCGAGCTGCGCGCGGTGGTCTGCACATCGAGCCTGGACCTCGGCGTCGACTTCCTGCCGGTGGAGCGCGTGCTGCAGGTCGGCTCGCCCAAGGGCGTGGCGCGGCTGCTGCAGCGCGCCGGGCGCTCCGGCCACGCGCCGGGCCGCGCGTCGCGCGTGACGGTGGTGCCCACGCACAGCCTGGAACTGGTGGAAGCCGTGGCCGCGCGGCATGCGGTGCAGGCGGGCCGGATCGAGGCGCGCGAGTCGCCCGACAAGCCGCTCGACGTGCTGGTGCAGCACCTGGTGACGGTGGCGCTGGGCGGCGGCTTCCGGCCCGAGGCGCTGCTGGCCGAGGTGCGCGGCGCCTGGGCCTACCGCGGCCTGACCGATGCCGAATGGCAGTGGTGCCTGGACTTCGTGCGCCAGGGCGGCGCCACGCTGTCCGCCTATCCCGATTTCCGCCGCGCGGTGCCCGACGATGAAGGCGTCTGGCGCGTGCCCGACCTCGGGCTGGCGCGGCGCCACCGCATGAGCGTGGGCACCATCGTCAGCGACGCCACCATGCAGGTGCGCTACTGGAGCCGCGCCGGCAGCGGCGGCGCCTCGCTGGGATCGGTGGAGGAAGGCTTTATCGCCCGGCTGGCGCCAGGCGACTGCTTCCTGTTCGGCGGCCGCCTGCTGGAGCTGGTGCGCGTGCAGGAGATGACCGCCTACGTGCGCCGCGCCACCGGCAGGCGCCCGGTGGTGCCGCGCTGGAACGGCGGCAAGATGCCGATGTCGACCGAGCTGGCCGAAGCGGTGATCGACACGCTCGAAGCCGCCGCCGCGGGGCGGCTCGATCCGCGCACCACGCCCGAGCTGCCGCTGATCCAGCCGCTGGTAGACCTGCAGGCGCAGTGGTCGGCGCTGCCCACGCGCCAGACGCTGCTGGCCGAGTCGCTGCACTCGCGCGAGGCCTGGCACCTGTTCCTCTACCCCTTCGCCGGCCGCTCGGTGCACCTCGGGCTGGGCAGCCTGCTGGCATGGCGGCTCGGGCAGAAGGTGCCGGCGACGTTCTCGGTCGCGGTCAACGACTACGGGCTCGAATTGCTCGCCTCAGCGCCGATGGACTGGGGCCACTGGCTGCCGCAGGTGCTGGCCGAGGAGCGCCGGCGCGACCTGGCCGCCGACGTGCTCGGCAGCCTCAATGCGGGCGAGCTGTCGCTGCGGCGCTTTCGCGAGATCGCGCGCGTCGCCGGGCTGATCTTCCAGGGCTATCCGGGCGCGCCCAAGAGCGCGCGGCAGCTGCAGGCGTCGTCGAGCCTGTTCTACGAGGTCTTCCGCAAGCACGATCCCGGCAACCTGCTGCTTGGCCAGGCCGAGCGCGAAGTGCTGATGCAGGAACTGGACGCACACCGGCTCGCTGAAACCCTCGAACGGCTGGCAACGCTCAGGCTAGACCTGCACGCCCTGAAGCGCCCCACGCCGCTGTCGTTCCCGCTGGTGGTGGAATTCCTGCGCGAGAAGCTCAGCACCGAGAAGCTGGCCGACCGCATCGCGCGCATGCTCGCCGAGCTGGAACTGGCCGCTGGCGCCGAGCCCGGCGAAGCCGCCGGCATGCAGGCCGACGCCGTGGCAGAAGCGGCGCGCTTCGGCATGGCCGACCACGCCGGTCCGTCCGGCCGCACGCCGCGCAAGCCCCGTCGCGCGCGCAAGCCCTCCAGACCCTTGCCGCTGCTATGACACCGGATGCCGGCACCCTGCAGGCCAACGGCGCCTGCCCCATTCAGGTGGCGGGAGAAACGCTGTGGCTGCTGCCCGAGCACGCGGCGTGGTGGCCGGCGGCGGGCATGCTGATGGTGGCCGACGTGCACTTCGGCAAGGCCGCGGCATTCCGCGCGCTCGGACAACCCGTGCCGCACGGCACCACCGGCGACAACCTCGGCCTGCTGACGCAGCTGACGCGGCAGTTGCCCATCGAGGAGCTGGTCTTCCTCGGCGACTTCCTGCACGCCCGCGCCGCGCGCACGCCGGCGGTGCTGGCGGCGCTGGACGGCTGGCGCCGCAGCCTGCCTCCGCCGGTGCGCTGCACGCTGGTGCGAGGCAACCATGATGCGCGCGCGGGAGACCCGCCCGCTTCGCTGCAGATCCGCGTAGTGACGGAGCCGGCCGCGGCGGGCCCGTTCGCGCTGTGCCACATGCCCGGGGCATCGCCGCTGGGCTACGTGCTGGCCGGCCACCTGCACCCGGCGTGCCGGCTGCGCGGTGCCGGCGCCGACAGCCTGCGCCTGCCGTGCTTCCTGTTCGGCCCGTGCGGCGCCATCCTGCCCGCCTTCGGCGCCTTCACCGGCCACGCCACGGTGCGGCCGCAGCCGGACGAACGCGTCTACGTGGTCGGCGGCGGCCGTGTCTGGCCGGTTGGCCGCGCGCCTTAGTACAGCGCTCAGAGCAGGCCTCAGAACAGCGTGTAGCCGCCGTCGATGACGAAGGTGTCGCCGGTGTGGTAGGCCGACGCCGGGCTCATCAGGTAGACCGCAATGCCCGCGAAATCGCTGCCCTCGCCCCAGCGGCGCATCGGCACGCGCTTGTGCACCATCTCCTGGAAGGCATCGTTGGCCTGCGCGGCGCCAGTCATCTCGGTCTTGATCCAGCCGGGCAGGATCGAATGCGCGCGGATGCCCTTGCGTGCATATTCGACGGCCAGGCCGCGCATCATCGAGATCACGCCGCCCTTGGTGGCGGCGTAGTGCTCGGTGCGCGGCGCGCCTTCGATGGCCGCGACCGACGCGGTGCTGCACAGCACGCCGCCCTCGCCCTGCACCAGCATCTGCCGCACCGCGGCGCGCAGCGTGAAGAAGGCGCCATCCAGGTTGACGCGCATGGTCTTGCGCCATACCTCGGCCGTCATCGCATCGAACGGCCCCTTGTTGCCGCCGATGCCGGCGTTGGCAAAGCAGCCATCGATCCGCCCCAGCGCCGCTACCGTGCGCTGCATGGCGGCATCGACCGCCTGCTCGTCGCCCACGTCGCACACCTCGGTGTGCACGCGTCGGCCATGCTGCGCCAGCCGGACGGCGGCGGCGGCGTTCTTGTCCGCGTTGGTGCCCCAGATCGCGATGTCCGCGCCGGCCGCGGCCAGGCCCTCGGCGATGCCCAGCCCGATGCCGCCGTTGCCGCCGGTCACCAGGGCCACTTTTCCTGCCAGGTCGAAGGGGTGCTTGCTCATGTCTGTCTCCTCGGATGGTGGGTCGCTGCCTCGACCGGACATTCATTGTTGACCCGTCACGCCACAAAGCTCGTCGTCGGAACCGATGAGTTTGGATGCGCGCCGGCGCACTTCCGGGCCGCTAAGGATTTCCATGATTGACGCTGGCCCGGGCCACCGCTCCGCCCGGCCTGTCGCCATTTCCGGCGCCGCGGCGAGGCTGGCCCCAGCGAATCCGGCCAACTGGTCCTATAGCGCCGGATCGGCGCTCACCTATAAAGCCGAGACCTTCAACCCCTTTCCTTTCGAGGAGCAGAACCATGCGGTGGATCAAGCGACTTGCGACGTATTTCGCCCTGGCAGCAGCACTGGTGCCAGCCGCCCACGCGCAAAGCAAGGATGTAGTGATTGCTTACCAGGACATGGTGGTGCCCTGGCGTTATGCGCAAGACATGAAGGAACTGGAGAAGCAGACCGGTTACAAGGTGTCGTTCCGCCAGTTCGGCGGCGGCGGCGACGTGATCCGCGCGATGGCGTCGGGCCAGATCGCCATCGGCGAGGCGGGCACTTCCCCAATCGCCTCGGCGCTGTCGCAAGGGCTGGACGTGGAGCTGTTCTGGATCCTGGATGACATCAACGCGGCCGAGGCCATGGTCGCGCGCAACGGCAGCAAGATCGCCAGCATCGGCGACCTGAAGGGCAAGCGCGTGGGCGTGCCGTTCGTGTCGACCACGCACTACCACACGCTGGTCGCGCTGGAGCGCGCCAGGGTCAATCCCAAGGACGTGCGCATCGTCAACATGCGCCCGCCCGAGGTCGCGGCTGCGTGGGAGCGCGGCGACATCGACGCGACCTTTATCTGGGATCCGGTGCTGGCCAAGCTCAAGCAGTCGGGAACGGTGCTGACGACCTCCGGGCAGATCGCCGCCGATACCGGCAAGGCGACCTTCGACGGGATGATCGCCAACAAGAAGTTCGCGCGGGAAAACCCGGAGTTCATGGTCAAGCTGGTGCGCATGCTGGCCGCCGCGGACGACAACTACCGCAAGAACAAGGCGTCATGGACCGCCGATTCGCCGATGGTCAAGGCGGTGGCCAAGGTCTCGGGCGCCAAGGCCGAGACGGTGCCGGCCAGCATGGCGCTGTATGCCTTCCCGACGCTGGAAGAGCAGGTCTCGGAGCGTTGGCTCGGTGGCGGCGCGGCGCGTGCGCTGCAGTCGGCGGCGCAGTTCCTGAAGGAGCAAGGGACCATCCAGACAGTGCTGCCGGACTACAGCAAGGGCGTCAATGCGGAATGGGCCAAACGAGCGCTGCGGTAACGCGCGCGGTGTGTGGAACGGCAACAGCAGCGGAAATCGTCATGAACAAACTTGAAATCGATAACCTCAGCGTGAACTACGGCGCCGCCGGCGGCGCCCGCACGCTGGCCCTGTCGCAGGTCAATCTCACCATGGAGCGCGGCGATTTCGTCGTCGCGCTGGGCGCCTCGGGCTGCGGCAAGACCACGCTGCTGTCGTGCATCGCCGGCTTCATGGAGCCGTCGGAAGGCGAGATCCGGCTGAACGGCAAGGCCGTGCGCGGACCCGGTGCCGAGCGCGGCGTGGTGTTCCAGAAGCATGCGCTGATGCCGTGGCTGAGCGTGGCCGACAACGTGGCGCTGGGCCTGCGCCTGCGCGGCGTGCCGCGCGCCGAACGCCTGCGCATCGCCCGCGAAAAACTGGCCGCGGTGGGACTGGATGCGGCGGCCGCCAAGCCGGTCTACCAGCTCTCCGGCGGCATGCAGCAGCGCGTGGGGATCGCGCGCGCGCTGGCCTGCGACCCGGCCGTGATGCTGATGGACGAGCCGCTGGGCGCGCTCGACGCCCTGACGCGCGAATCGATCCAGGCGCTGATCCTCAGGCTGTGGGCGAAGGAGCAGAAGATCGTGTTCTTCATCACCCACAGCGTGGAAGAGGCGCTGTTCCTGGCGACGCGGCTGATCGTGATGACGCCGTCGCCGGGCCGCATCGCGCATACCTATGAACTGCCCTTCGCGCGCCGCTTCATCGAGTGCGGCGATGCCCGCCAGGTCAAGTCCGACCCGGAATTTATCCGCTACCGCGAAGAGATCGTTGACCTGATCCATGCCACCGCCTGAGGAATTCAAGATGCCCGCTTCCGCCCAACGCATCGAACCCGCGCCGCGCGCAGCACCTGCGGCCGTGCCTTCCAGCAAGCCGATGAAAGCCGTGTCGGGCTACCGCCTGCCCGGCGAAGGCTCCAGCTCGCGCATCTCCACCGTAACCGTGGCGAGCCTGCTCGTCCTGTGGTGGGTCGCCAGCCACCTGCGCTGGCTGCCGCCGTTGTTCCTGCCCACGCCGGAATCGATCGTCACCGCCTTCATCGATGCCTGGCAGGGCAACCTGCAAGGCGGCCAGCCGCTGACCGAGCATTTCACCGCGAGCATGGTGCGCGTATTTGGCGCGTTCGGGCTGGCGGTGGTCACGGCGGTGCCGATCGGCGTGCTGATGGGCGTGTCGCGCATCGCGCGCGGCATCTTCGATCCGCCCATCGAGTTCTACCGCCCGCTGCCGCCGCTGGCGTACCTGCCGCTGATCGTGATCTGGTTCGGCATCGACGAGACCTCGAAGGTGCTGCTGATCTTCCTGGCGTGCTTCGCGCCGCTGGCGATGTCGGCGCAGGCGGGGGTGCGGTCGGTGACCATCGAGCAGATCAATGCCGCCTACTCCATGGGCGCCACGCCGTGGCAGGTGGTGCGGCACGTGGTGCTGCCCGCCGCGCTGCCGGACATCCTGACAGGCATGCGGATTGCGATCGGCTTCGGGTGGACCACGCTGGTGGCGGCCGAGATGGTGGCCGCCACCGCCGGGCTCGGGCAGATGGTGCTGAACGCGTCCAACTTCCTGCGTACCGACGTTGTGATCATGGGGATCGTGCTGATCGGGTTGATTGCTTATGTGTTTGATCTGCTGATGAGGAAGATGGCGAAGTGGTTGGTGCCCTGGAAGGGGAGGATGTAAGGGGGGTGGGCATTTTGCTGGCCGCCGGGATTCTGTTCCTGGCGGCTGGCATCTGGCGGTGATTGATACGCCCGGTTCCGCCCGATCAGCCGCTTGCCGAAATGCAGCGCGCCCTGCTCCCCCGCGGCGCGCGTGTGCCCTCAATGCTACGCAACGCCGCCCGGTCCCGTCACTTGTACGAAAGCCCGCCTTTTCGAGCCAGCAAGGCCGGTTACGCACTATCATCGGCACATTCCCAACCGCCAGTTGCCAATCATGGACAAAGCCCGCGTCCTCACCCTCTTCATCGGCGTGGTACGCGCCGGCAGTTTCCAGCGCGCCGCGGTAGAAGCCGGCGTGACCCCGCAGGCCGTCAGCAAGGCGGTGCGCACGCTGGAAGACGACCTCGGCGTGCGCCTGCTGCACCGGACCACGCGCAAGCTCAGCCTCACCACCGAAGGCGCGCGGCTGTTCGAGCTGGCCGCGCCGGGCATGCGCCAGCTGGATGAGGCGCTGGACCAGGTGCGCAGCAGCAAGAGCGACGACGACGGGCTGATCCGGCTGACCGCGCCGCCGTCGGTCGGCAGCCGCGTTCTGGTGCCGCTGGTGCGCGCCTTCCGCGGGCTGCATCCGGGCATCACCTTCGACGTGGTGCTGAGCGACCTCTTCACCGACCTGGTCGAGTCCCGCATCGATATCGGCTTCCGCGCCGGCACCAGTCCCGGCCAGAACCTGGTGGCGCGCCGGCTGTGCGACCTGCCGCTGGTCATCTGCGCCGCTCCCGATTACCTCGCACGGCACGGCGAGCCGGCCACGCTGGACGAACTGCTGCAGCACCAGTGCACCGGCTTCCGCCGCCCGGCCACCGGGCGCATGGTGCCGTGGGAGCTGCAGGTCGACGGCGCGCTGGTCTACCAGGAGGTGCCCGCCGTCGCCAGCTTCAACGACGTGGAAACCGAGGTCGAGGCGGTGCGCGCCGGTATTGGCATCGGCCAGCTGTCCGCCTACATGATCCACGCCGACCTCGTCAGCGGCCGGCTCAAGGCGATCCTGACGGAATTCAGCAGCAGCAATGTCGGGCTGTACATGTACTACCCGCACCGCAGCCAGATGCCGGTGCGGGTACGGCGCTTCATCGATTTCGTAGTGGAAGCGGGGCGCGGCGCGGAGCAATCGCTGTCGCGGCTGGTGGGCCTGGTGCCCTGAGCCTTCCGGCGCGAAGCAGCCCCACCCACACTTCCTTCCAACACCCTTCTCCTGACGCCCTGCGCCGGCCCTTCGTTTGATTTTTTCTCAAGCGAACGCGCCGGAAATGTCGTTTGTCGCACGCGCCGCCAGCGACAACCATTACGCCAAGGCCCACCAACACAGGAGACTGCCGTGTCAGACCAAGCCTATCCGCTCTGGAGTGCGGACCCCCTTCCCCACCTGATCGCCTCGCGCCACCGCGCCACCGGCGAATGGATCTTCCCGGCAGTGCCGGCCAATTCGCCGCTCGCCGCCGAGCATGACCCCGTCGCCATCCGCGGCTCCGGCGTGGTCTACAGCTTCACCGTGATCCATCCCGCGCCCAAGAGCGGCCAGCCGCCGTACGCGCTGGGCTATGTCGATTTCGTCGGCCCGGTGCGCATCTTCGGGCGCCTGCAGGGCAAGGCGCGCCCGGCGATCGGCGACCGCTATGAAGCGCGCCCGGACGCCGAGTTCGGCTATGTCTTCGAGGCCGTCACGGCCTGACCGATCGAAAGAATGCAGAAGGAAAGGGAAAGCAACATGCAGGACATCTACATCCACGGCGGCGCGATGACGCCGTTTGGCCGCCACCCCGGCGTGCTGGCGCCGGAACTGGCGCAACAGGCCATCCTCAAGGCGCTGGCCGACGCCGACGTGCCGCTCGGCCGCATCCAGGCGGTGTATTGCGCCAACGTGATGGGCGGCATGATCCTGGGCCAGCTGATCGTGCGCGACCTGGGGCTGAAGGGCATCCCGGTCTACAACGTCGAGAACGCCTGCGCCAGCGGCGCCACCGGCGTGCACCTGGCGCGGCACGCGCTGCTGGCCGGGCAATATGACACCGTGCTGGTGTTCGGCATCGAGCAACTGACCGCGCTGGGTGGCGGCACCATCCCGCTGCAGCGCAACGACCACAAGACGGACCTCTATGCCAAGGCCGGCATGGTGCTGCCCGCGGTGTATGCGATGCGCGGGACGCGCTTCCTGCACGAGCGCGACGCATCGCCCGCCGACCTGGCGGAAGTGGCGGTCAAGAACCGCTACAACGGCTCGCTCAACCCGTATGCGCAGCAACGCAAGGCCACCACGCTGGAAGAAGTGCTCGGCTCGCGCATGATCGCCGACCCGCTGACGCTGCTGCAGTGCTGCCCGTCGCAGGTCGACGGCGCCGCCGCGGTGGTGCTGAGCACGCGCCGTCCGGCGCAGGCGCGTCCGGTCAAGGTGCTGTCGTCGGTGGTGGTCTCTGGCCTGCGCGAAGAGGCCGATGACGACATCCTAGATGCCGAGATCACCGCGCGTGCCGCGCGCCAGGCGTACGAGCAGGCGGGGCTGGGGCCGCAGGATGTCGACGTGGTCGAGCTGCACGACGCATTCACCATCGCCGAACTGCTTTACTACGAAGCGCTGGGCCTGGCCGAGCCAGGCGAAGCGGTGCCGCTGCTGAAGTCCGGCGCAACCCGGCTGGGCGGCCGCGTGCCGGTCAACCCCAGCGGCGGCCTGCTGGCCAAGGGCCACCCGCTCGGCGCCACCGGCGTGGCGCAGATGGTGGAGATCCTGTGGCACCTGCAAGGGCGCGCCGGCGAGCGCCAGGTCGAGAACGCGCGCGTCGGCCTGACGCAATGCACCGGCGGCGGCATCGCGGGTGTCGACCACGCCGCGTCTTCCGTCCACCTGCTGGGAGTCTGACATGGGTACGCAACGATTCGATCCCACCCATGTGGCCGTGGTCACGGGCGCCGCGCGCGGCATCGGCCTGGGCATCGCCACGCAACTGGCGCGGCAGGGGCTGACCGTGGCGCTGCTGGACCGCGATGGCGGTGCGCTGGACGAGGCCGTCGGCACGCTGGCCGCCGCAGGGCTCAATGCCTTCGGCGCCACCGCCGACCTGACCGATTCCACCGCGGTCAACGACGCCTTTGCGCAAGTCGCGGCCCGCGCCGGCCGCGTCGACTACCTGGTCAACAACGCGGGGGCAGTGCGCGACATGCGCTTCCTGAAGATGACCGACGACGACTGGGACCTGGTCATCGATACCAACCTGCGCTCGCAGTTCCTGTGCTGCCGCGCGGCGCTGCCCGGCATGGTCGAGCGCGGCTACGGGCGCGTGGTCAATATCTCGTCGCGGGCCTGGCTGGGCGGCTTCGGGCAGGCCAACTACTCGGCGGCCAAGGGCGGCGTGGTCAGCCTGACGCGCTCGCTGGCGATCGAGTTCGCCGGCAAGGGCATCACCGTCAACGCGGTCGCGCCCGGCATCGTCGATACGCCGCTGTTCCGTGGCTTTGCGCCGGAGGTACAGGCGCGGCTGCAGAAGTCGGTGCCGGTGCAGCGCATCGGCACCGCCGACGATATCGCCAATGCGGTCAGCTTCTTCCTCGATCCGCAATCGTCGTACGTAACCGGCCAGACGCTCTACGTCTGCGGCGGGCGCAGCCTGTCGTCGCCCAGCGTGTAAGGAAGCCATCATGACCATCCAACGCCACATCGAAGGCGCGGTCGCGGTGCTGACCATCGACCGGCCCGACGCGCTCAATGCGCTCGACGTAACCACGCTGCGCGAACTGCGCGCGCACCTGGCCGAGGTGCGCGACCGCGACGACCTGCGCGTCGCGGTGCTGACCGGCGCCGGCACGCGCGCCTTCTGCGCCGGCGCGGACCTCAAGGGCACGCGCACCTCCGCCGCCACCTACCCCGAGGCGCTGTTCCGCGCGCCGGAGCATGCTGCTGACCTTGGGCTCTATATCCGGCTGATGGATCTGACCGACCTCGGCCTCGGCAAGCCGCTGGTCGCGGCGGTCAACGGGCACTGCCTCGGCGCGGGGCTGGAGCTCGCGCTGCAGTGCGACTTGCGGATCGCGTCGACGCAGGCGACCTTCGGCCTGCCCGAAGTCGCGGTCGGCTCGATCCCGGCGGTGTCCGGCCTGCACCGGCTGCTCAAGGCGGTGCCCGCGGCGCATGCGATGCAGATGGTGCTGACCGGCGAACGCATCGATGCCGCGCACGCCGCGCGCATCGGCCTGGTCACCGAGACGATGGCGCCCGATGCCCTGCCCGACCGTGCGCTGGCGCTGGCCGCGCGCATCGCCGCCAACGCGCCGCTGGCCGTGCAGGCGGTCAAGAAGCTGTCGCGCCAGACCAGCCACCTCAGCGAGACCGACGCGCAGCAACTCACCGAACTCTACTGGGGCGTGCTGCGCGATACCGCCGACCGCGCCGAAGGCCGCCAGGCCTTCGCCGAAAAGCGGCAGCCCCACTACACGGGACGCTGAGCGGACCGACAAGAACCACGCAGGAGACACAACCATGGCAGGTATTTCCCGAATCATGCGCGCGGCAATGGCCGGCGTGCTGACAGTCACGGCGCTGAGCACAGCGGCACAGGCACCCTACCCCACGCAGAAGCCGATCACGCTGGTGGTGCCGTTCGCCCCGGGCGGCGGCAATGACATCCTGGCACGCGCCATCGCACCCAAGATGAGCCAGCTGCTGGGCCAGACCATCGTGATCGAGAACAAACCCGGCGCCGGCGGCAACCTGGGCGCCGACTACGTCGCGCACGCCGCGCCGGACGGCTACACGCTGGTGATCGCGTCGAGCCAGATCACGATGAACCCGTTCCTCGGCATGAAGGTCCCGTTCCAGGTCGAGCGCGACTTCGAGCCGGTCGGGCGCATCGCGTCGGTGCCGATCATGCTGGTCGCCAATCCCGACCAGCCGTTCCGCACGCTGCAGGAGTTCATCCAGTACACCCGCGCCAACCCGGGCAAGCTCAGCTACAGCAGCCCGGGGCCCGGCACGCCGCAGCACCTGGCGGGCGAGGTCTTCGCCAAGCTGAACAAGACCGAGCTGCTGCACGTGCCCTACCGCGGCACCGGCCCGTCGATCAGCGACCTGATGGGCGGCCAGGTGCAGATCTCGTTCGCCACCTTTGCCTCGTCGATCCAGTTCGTGCGCGCCGGCAAGCTGCGTGCGCTCGGCATCGCCGGCAAGAAGCGCAGCGCGCTGATGCCAGACCTGCCGACCTTTGCCGAGGCCGGCATCGTCGGCTACGACGCGGAGCTGTGGTACAGCCTGCTGGCGCCGGCACGCACGCCGAAGACCGTGGTCGACAAGGTCAATGCCGCGCTGGTGGCCGCGCTGAAGTCGCCCGACGTTGCCGGGCAACTGGAAAAGCAGGGCTTCGAGCCGCAGGCCTCCACGCCGGCCGAGCTGAAGGCGCATATCGGCAAGGAAATGTCGCGCTGGCAGCGCGTGATCCAGGACAACAACATCAAGGTGGCGCTGTGAACGCGCCGATTGAACACCCCATGGTGCCGCCCACCGACAACCCGCTGCTGGACTACCTTGGCATCCGCCTGGCCAGCGTCGGCGACGGCCGCTGCGCCTTCGAGCTCGACATCGAGCCGCGCCACCTGAACCGGCAGGGCAGCGTGCAGGGCGGCGTGATCGCCACGCTGCTCGACGCCGCCTGCGGCTACGCCGGCCTGCCGACGGGCCCCGACGGCGCCCTCGGCCACGCGGTGACGGTAATGCTGGCCATCAGCTACCTCAGCAAGGCCAGCGCGGGCCGGCTGCGCGCCACCGCCACGGTGAGCCGCGCCGGCAAGAGCCTGTACTTTGCCACGGCCGAACTGGCCACCGATGCCGGCGTGCTGGTCGCCACCGCGCAGGGCACGTTCAAACGATCCCGCATCCTTCCGGAGACATGACATGCTGCGCGATGCACTAGACGGCCTGACCGTCATCGACTTCACGCAGATCGGCGCCGGGCCGACCTGCACCATGCTGCTGGCCGACATGGGCGCCAGGGTCATCAAGGTCGAGCCGCCCGGCGGCGAACTGGGACGCGGGCTCGGCCCCGGCTGGCTGGGCGACGACAGCGCGCTGTTCCACGGCTTCAACCGCAACAAGCTCGGCGTGGCGCTGGACCTGAAATCCCCCGAAGGTCTCGCCGTGGCGCGCCGGATGGCGGCAGAAGCCGACATCGTGGTGGAAAGCATGCGCCCGGGCGTGATGGATCGCCTCGGGCTGGGCCATGCCGAGCTATCGGCGCTGAACCCGGCGCTGGTCTACTGCTCGATCTCCGCCTATGGCCAGTACGGCCCGTATGCCGGCCGTGCCGGCGTCGACGGCATCATCCAGGCCGATTCGGGGCTGATGAGCCTGATCGGCCTGCCCGACGGCGAGCCGTGCAAGGTGCAGGCGCCGGTGGTCGACGTGATGACCGGCTACGTCGCCTGCGTCGGTATCCTGGGCAAGCTGGCGCAGCGGGCACGCGACGGCCAGGGCGGGCATCTCGACGTCAGCCTGCTCAACGCCGCGCTGGCGCTGCAGCAATCGTCGCTCACCAGCTATTGCGCCGACGGGCGGCTGCCGGAACGGGCGGGCAGTGCCGCGCCCTATTCGGCGCCCAACCAGGCCTTCCGCACCGCCGACGGCTGGATCATGATCGCCGCTTACATGCCCGAGCGCTGGCGCCGGCTGTGCGACGTGCTGGGCCTGCCGGCGCTCGCCGACGACCCGCGCTTCGCCACCTCGCCGCTGCGCGTCGCCAACCGGGCGGCAATGGTCGAGGCGCTGACCAGCGTGTTGGTGACGCGGCCGACCGACGCGTGGCTGGCCGTGCTGCAGGACGCCGACATCCTGTGCGCGCGCGTGGCCACCTATGAAGACCTGATGGCGCACCCGCAGGTGGCGGCCAACCGCATGGTGCAGCGCATCCCGCACGAGACGCTGGGCGAGATCCGCATGCCAGGCTTCCCGATCAATAGCGTCCAGGAAAACGCGCTGCCCGCGCGGCCGGCGCCGGCGTGCGGACAACATACGCAAACGGTGCTCGCCGGGCTTGGCTTTAGCGCGGCACAGATCGCCGCCTTGCAGGCGCGCGGCGCGGTCCATTGTGCCGATACCATCGAGGCACCGCTCACGGCAACGGCATCATGAACCGCGCCGACATCATCGCCGCGCTCCACGCCCGCCGCAGCGTGCGCGGCTTTCTCGATACGCCGGTACCGCGCGAGACCGTGGCGGCAATCCTGGCCGACGCGGCGCGCAGCCCGAGCGCGTCGAACACCCAGCCATGGCGGGTCTACGCCTGCGCCGGTGCCGTGCGCGACCGGCTCAGCGATGCCCTGCTGGCGCTGCACGACAGCGATGGCGGCGGCCATCGCGAGGAATACGTCTACTACCCGCCGGCGTGGCGCGAGCCCTACCTGGCGCGCCGCCGCACACTGGGCAAGGCGCTGTACGGCCTGCTTGGCATCCCGCGCGGCGACGCCGCCGGCATGGCGCGGCAGTATGCCCGCAACTACGCGTTCTTCGGCGCGCCGGTGGGGTTGTTCTTCACCATCGAGCGCGGGCAGGGACAGGCGGCGTGGCTGGACCTCGGCATGTTCCTGCATGCGGTGATGTTAGCGGCGCTGGGGCACGGCCTGGAAACCTGCGCGCAGCAGGCGTTCGCGCGCTACCACCGGGTCATCCGCGCGCAGCTTGCCATTCCCGACCATGAAATCCTGGTGTGCGGCATGTCGCTCGGACACGCCGATCCCGCCGAGCCGGCCAACCGGCTGCGTACTGCGCGCGAGCCAGTGGAGGGATTTGCCTGCTTCGCCGGCTGGTGACCGGCGAGCGCCGCGCTAGCTTTGCGTCTCGCACTGCGCCAGCAGCCACTCGCGGAACACCGCCATGCTGGCGCTTTCCTTGCGGTCCGCCGGCGTCAGCAGGTAGTAGGTGAAGTCGCCCATGTCGACGCTCTGGCGGAACGGCGCGACCAGCCGCCCGGCCTCCAGGTCTCCCGCGACCAGGAAGCGCTGGGCAATGGCGAAACCCTGCCCTTCCACTGCCGCCGCATAAGCCATGGCGGAACTCTGGAACGTCATGCCACTGCGCGCGTCGACCTGCGCGTCGGCGCGCGCCGCCTTCAGCCAGTGCGCCCAGTCGTCCGGACGCGCAATCGAATGCAGCAGCGTCTGGTGCTGCAGGTCGGCAGGCTTTTTCACCTTCGGGTTGCCGGCCGCAACGCTGGGGCTGCAGACCGGCACCAGGATGTTGGACACCAGCCGGTAGGTATTCACGCCGCTCCACTTGCCGTCGCCTAGGCGGATCGCGCCATCGATGTCTTCCTTGCGGAAATCGACCGGGTCCAGCGAGGCGGTCAGCAGCACCTCGATGCCGGGATTGGCCGCATGGAAGCTCGACAGCCGCGGGATCAGCCAGCGCATGGCGAAAGTAGTGTAGGCGCGCACCTTGAGCTGCTTGCGCCTGGCCCGCTTGCCGAGCCGCCGCGTGGCCTCGCGCAGGTCGTCCATGGCCCGGGTCACGGCGCGGTAGTAGTCCTCGCCGGTGCGGGTCAGCGAAATCTGCCGGTGGCCGCGATGCAGCAGCTGCACGCCCAGGCCTTCTTCCAGCGAGCGGATCTGGCGGCTGACGGCGCCCGGCGTCACGTGCAGCTCTTCCGCAGCGGTGGTGATGCTCAGGTGCCGGGCCGCCGCTTCAAAGGCGCGCAGGGCGTTCAGGGGAGGCAGTTTGTCCATGCCGGCGAGTCTGCCATACGGTTGAGAATTGCTCAATCGACATCGCTCGCATTTATTGACAACTTCTGGTTGTCTTTGAAACGGAATTACACCGCCTAGTGTTGCTGACCGAGCGCGCCTAAATTTGTCTCCGTGGCCCCCGCCATCAGACACCGAAGTCAAACCGAGCAAAGGAGATTCACCATGTCCGCCAACACCACCATCGCTGCCAACACCGCCACCAACGCCACCAACGTCACCAACGCCGCCGGCAAGGTCTGGTTCATCACCGGCGCCTCGCGCGGCTTCGGCCTGGAACTGACCCGCGCCGCGCTGGCCCGCGGCGACCGTGTCGTCGCCACCGCGCGCCGCCCCGAAACGATCACCGGCGCCGTGGGCGCGCATGACAACCTGCTGCCGGTGGCGCTCGACGTCACTAGCGAAGCGCAGGCCATCGCCGCGGCCGAGGCCGCCGTGGCCCGCTTCGGCCGCATCGACGTGCTGGTCAACAATGCCGGCTACGGCCTGCTGGGCGCGGTGGAGGAAGCGTCGGCGCGCGAAGTCGAGCAGCAGTTCGCCACCAACGTCTTCGGCGTGCTCAACGTGACGCGCGCGGTGCTGCCGCAGATGCGCCGCCAGCGCAGTGGGCATGTCGTCAATATCTCGTCGATCGGTGGCTATGCGGCCTATCCCGGCTGGGGCGTCTACGGCGCCACCAAGTTCGCGGTGGAAGGGCTGACCGAAGCGCTCGACGCCGAGCTGGCGCCGCTGGGCGTGCGCGCCACCGTGGTCGAGCCGGGCTTCTTCCGCACCGACTTCCTCGATGCCAGCTCGCTGGTCCGCGTCGGCACCGAGATCGCCGAATACGCCGAAACCGTCGGCGCGATGCGCGGCCACATGGCGTCGGCCAACCACCAGCAGCCCGGCGATCCCGCCAAGCTGGCTGTGGCGCTGCTCGCCCTTGCCGACAGCGACAACCCGCCGGTGCGGCTGCCGCTGGGCTCCGATACGGTGGCCCGCATCGCGGAAAAGAACCGCAAGGTGGAAAGCGAACTGGCGGCATGGCATGCCGTGGCGGTCTCGACCGACCACGCCAGTGCCTGATCTGTTGCGGCGCAGCAATCTTATTGAATCCTGGATTGCTGCGCTGCAGCCATGCGCGAGGCGCGGGTTGCCGGCCGGGCCCAAGCGCCGCATGCACCACTTCACACCCTTGCGCCTATCAGGCTTTGTCCCGATGCCGACACTGGCATATGTCGTTTCCGGCGAATTTCGCCAATAATGCCCTGACAGCCATTGCCGGACGAGAGAGCCACTATGCACGACAGTCCCGATGCCATCCGCACCGTTGCCCTGCTCGGGCATGCGGGGAGCGGCAAGACCTCGCTGGTCGAAGCACTGCTGCACAAGGGGGGTGCGCTGCACACCCCGGGCAGCGTGGAGCGCGGCTCGACCGTCAGCGACAGCGATCCGCTGGAGCGCAAGTACAAGCGCTCGCTCAGTTCCGCCATCACCCACGTCGACTTCCGCGACACCCGCATCTACCTGCTCGACACGCCGGGCTACCCGGATTTCTCCGGCCTGGCGATCAGTGCGCTGGCGGCGGTCGAGACGGCGGCCATCGTCATCAACGCGCAGACCGGGATCGAAATGACCACGCGCCGCGCCATGGCCTGGGCGCAGGCGCGGCAACTGTGCCGGATGATCGTTATCAACGGCATCGACGGCGAGAAGGTCGACCTGCCGGGGCTGCTGGCCGAGATCCAGGAGGCGTTCGGCAAGGAGTGCCTGCCCATCAACCTGCCGGCCGGAAACGGCGGCAAGGTGGTGGACTGCTTCTTCAATCCGGCCGGAGAGTCGGATTTTTTATCGGTGGCGTCGGCGCATGAAGCGCTGATCGACCAGGTGATCGAGATCGATCCCGAGCTGATGGAGGTGTACCTGGAGCAAGGCGAGGCCATCACGCCGGAGCAACTGCACGCGCCGTTCGAGCGTGCGCTGCGCGAAGGCCACCTGGTGCCGATCTGCTTTACCTCGGCCGCCACCGGCGCCGGTATCGCGGAACTGCTCGATGTCTTCGTGCGGCTGCTGCCCAATCCCACCGAAGGCAACCCGCCGCTGTTCTACCGCTCGACCGGCACTGCCGAGGACGGTACCGAGAAACGCAAGGCGGTGCGCGCCGAGCCGGTGCCGGACAAGCACGTGCTGGCGCATGTGTTCAAGGTGGTAGTCGATCCCTATGTCGGCAAGCTGGCGGTGTTCCGCATCCACCAGGGCACGGTCACGCGCGACAGCCAGCTCTATATCGGCGAGGGCCGCCAGCCGTTCAAGGTGGCGCACCTGCTGTTGCTGCAGGGCAAGGAGACGCAGGAAGTGCAGCGCGCCGGCCCGGGCAATATCTGCGCGGTGGCCAAGGTGGATGAACTCGGCTTCGACGCGGTGCTGCACGACGCCACCGAGGATGGCGACATCCACCTGACGCCGCTGGAGTTTCCCACGCCGATCTACGGCCTGGCGATCGAGCCGGCGCGGCGCGGCAACGAGCAGCGGCTGGCCGAGGTGCTGCACAAGCTCAGCGCCGAAGATCCCTGCCTGCGCATCGAGCATCCGGCCGGCACCAACGAGACCGTGGTGTTCGGACTGGGCGAGTTCCATTTGCGCTGCGCGCTGGAGCGTTTGACCGAGCAGTACAAGCTGGAAGTCGCCACGCGGCCGCCGAAGATCGCGTATCGCGAGACCATTGCCGGCAAGGCGGAGGGCCACCACCGCCACAAGAAGCAGACCGGCGGTGCCGGCCAGTTCGGCGAAGTGATGCTGCGCGTGGAGCCGCTGCCGCGCGGCGAAGGCTTCGAGTTCATCGATGCGGTCAAGGGCGGCGCGATTCCCGGCCAGTTCATCCCCGCAGTGGAGAAAGGCATCCGCCAGGTGCTGGAAAGCGGTCCACTGGCCGGTTTTGCGATGCAGGACGTGCGCGTGACCGTGTACGACGGCAAGAGCCACCCGGTCGATTCCAAGGAAGTGGCGTTCGCCACGGCCGGACGCAAGGCGTTTATCGACGCGGTGATGAAGGCGCGCCCCAGCGTGCTGGAGCCGATCGTCGAGATCGAGGTCACGGTGCCGGGCACCGCGATGGGCGATGTCATCGGCGACCTGTCCGCCAAGCGCGGCCAGGTGCATGGCACCCGCACCGGCGCCGCCAACAGCGTGATCGTTGCCGGGCAGGTGCCGCTGTCGGAGCTGAACGACTACCAGTCACGGCTGAACAGCATGACCGGCGGCCACGGCAGCTACACCATCCAGTTCAGCCATTACGACAACGTGCCGCCGGGACAGCAGGAGAAGATGGCGTCCCGCCACAAGGCGCAGCAGGACACCGACTGACCAGCCCGGTGCTGGCCTGGTTTTCAGTGCTGGCTGGCACCGGCCGCGCCGATGCCGGTCATGGCGCGCACGAACTGCGCGCCGTAGCGCTGGCGTTCGGCGCTCCCCCGCGCCGAGCGGTCCAGCACCGACACCAGCCAGGCGGCGGCAAAGGCCAGCGTCATCGAGAACAGCGCCGGGTTGGCATATGGGAAGATCGCCTGCTGGTGCTTGAGGATCCCCACCCATACGGTCGGGCCCAGCACCAGCAGCAGCACCGCCGACACCAGCCCCGCCAGGCTGCCGGCCACCGCACCGCACGTGGTCAGCCCCTTCCAGAACATCGACAGGAACAGCACCGGGAAATTGACCGACGCGGCGATCGCCAGCACCAGCCCGGACAGGAAGGCGATGTTCTGCTTCTCGAACATCACGCCCAGCACCATCGCCAGCAGGCCGATCACCAGCGTGGCGAGCTTCGACACGCGGATCTCGTCTTTCTCGCTGGCCTGCCCGCGGCGGAACACGTTGGCGTAGAGATCGTGCGACACCGCCGACGCGCCCGACAGCGCCAGCCCGGCCACCACCGCCAGGATGGTCGCGAACGCCACCGCCGAGATGAAGCCGAGGAACAGGTCGCCGCCGATCACGTGCGACAGGTGCACGGCCACCATGTTGCTGCCGCCGATCAGCTTGCCGGCCGCGTCCCGATAGGCCGGGTCCGCGCCCACCATCACGATCGCGCCGAAGCCCACCACCAGGATCAGCACGTAGAAGTAGCCGATGAAGCCCGTGGCGTAGAGCACGGACTTGCGCGCTTCCTTCGCATCCGCCACGGTGAAGAAGCGCATCAGGATGTGCGGCAGACCCGCGGTGCCGAACATCATGCCGACGCCGAGCGAGATCGCATCGATCGGGTTGGACACCAGCCCGCCCGGCGACAAGATCGCCGTGCCCTTGTCATGCACCCTGGCCGCGCTGGCGAACATGGCTTCGGGGCTGAAGCCGAAATAGGCCAGTACCATCACCGCCATGAAGGTCACGCCGCCGAGCAGCAGCAGCGCCTTGATGATCTGCACCCAGGTGGTGGCGAGCATGCCGCCGAACATCACGTACAGCACCATCAGCGCGCCGACGATGACCACCGCCGATTCATAGCTGGTGCCGAACAGCAGCTCGATCAGCTTGCCGGCGCCGACCATCTGCGCGACCAGGTACATGATGACCACGGTCAGCGTGCCGCACGCTGCGGTGATGCGCACCGGCTTCTGCGCCAGCCGGTACGAGACCACGTCGGCAAAGGTGTAGCGGCCCAGGTTGCGCAGCCGTTCGGCGACGATGAACAGGATGATCGGCCAGCCCGCCACCACGCCGAGCGCGTAGATCAGGCCGTCGTAGCCCTTGTCGAACATCATGGCCGAGATGCCAAGGAAGGACGCGGCCGACACCATGTCGCCGGCGATCGCCAGGCCGTTCTGGAAGCCGGTGAGGCCGCCGCCGGCCGCATAGAAGTCCGACGCCGAACGCGTGCGCCGCGCGGCCCAGCGGGTGATGCCGAGCGTGAACAGCACGAACAGCATGAACATGACGATGGCGCTCCAGTTCAGCGGCCGCTGCGCGGCCTCGCCCTGGATCGCGGGGGCTGCAGTGGCGGCGCTGGCTGCCAGACCGCACAGGGCGGCGCCGAGGGAAAGGTGTACCGGCTTCATGCTTCGCACTCCTTGCGCACGCGTTCGTTGAGCGGATCCAGGTCGCGGTTGGCGCGGTGGACGTAGATGGCGGTCAGCAGCACGGCGGCAACGATCACTGCAACGCCTACGGGGATGCCCACCGTCATGACGCCCCCGGCGACCGGCGTGCCGAGCGTGGCGGGCGAAAAGGCCAGCAGCAGGATGAAGCCGAAGTAGACCGCCAGCATGACCAGCGTCAGCGACCAGCCCAGGCGCGTGCGGCCGTGGATCAGGCGGATAAAGTCGGGGTGGTTCTGGATGGTTTCCAGTTGTCGCGCGTCCATGGTGTCTCCTTTGGCGCAGGGGGGGTGGTGTGGCGGCTCTGGTGGCTGCCATCAGTTTGGTTCTTGGTTGGGGGCGTCGATCTACCGACGGTTTGCTCCCCTCTCCCGCTTGCGGGAGAGAGGAGCCTATGCCAGCGGTGTGGGTGAAAAGCAGCGCCTCAGATCGCGCCAACCGGCTGCTCGTGTGTAACCTTCGGCCGCATGTCCACCACGCGCCTTGCCTTGCCGACCGTGGTGCGCTCGATCCCTGCAGCCGCCACCACCTGCACCCGCGTGGTCACGCCGACATAGGTCTTGATCTGGTCCTTCAGATCCCGCTCCAGCGCCGCCCGGTCATCCGCCGACAGCGACGCGGAGCGCTCGGGCCGCGCCTCGACCCGCACCTCCAGCTTGTCGAGGTGCCCGTCGCGCGTCACCACCAGCTGGTACTGCGGCGCCAGCGCCGGCGCCTTCAGGATCAGTTCCTCGATCTGCGACGGGAACACGTTGACGCCGCGGATGATCAGCATGTCATCCGAGCGCCCCGTGATCTTGCCGATGCGGCGCATCGAGCGCGACGTCGGCGGCAGCAGGCGCGTCAGGTCGCGCGTGCGGTAGCGGATCACCGGCAGTGCTTCCTTGGTCAGGGAGGTGAACACCAGCTCGCCCTCGGAGCCATCCGGCAACACCTCGCCGGTCACCGGGTCGATGATCTCGGCATAGAAATGGTCTTCCCAGATCACCGGGCCGTCCTTGCTCTCGATGCATTCGCAAGCCACGCCCGGCCCCATCACCTCGGACAGGCCGTAGATGTCCACCGCGTCGATGCCGGCACGCGCCTCGATCTCCGCGCGCATCGCGTCGGTCCAGGGCTCGGCGCCGAAGATGCCGACCTTCAGCGAGCTTTCCGAAGGATCCATGCCCTGGCGCTCCATCTCCTCGATCAGGTTCAGCATGTACGACGGCGTCACCATGATGATGTTGGGCTCGAACTCGCGGATCAGCTGTACCTGTTTCTCGGTCTGTCCGCCCGACATCGGGATCACCGTGCAGCCCGCCTTCTCCGCGCCGTAGTGCGCGCCCAGCCCGCCGGTGAACAGCCCGTAACCATAGCTGACATGGACCAGGTCGCCGGCGCGGCCCCCCGCGGCGCGAATCGAGCGCGCCACCACGCTTGCCCACGTGTCGATGTCCTTCGCGGTATAGCCGACCACGGTCGGCTTGCCGGTGGTGCCGCTCGACGCATGCACGCGCGCCACCTGCTCGCGCGGCACCGCGAACATGCCGAACGGATAGTTGTCGCGCAGGTCCTGCTTGGTCAGGAACGGGAACTTCGACAGGTCGGACAGCGACTTCAAATCGTCCGGGTGCACCCCGGCCGCCTGGAACGCCTTGCGGTAATGCGGCACGTTGTCATAGGCATGGCGCACGCTCCATTTGAGCCGTTGCAGCTGCAGCGCCTGCAGTTCGTCGCGGCTGGCGCGCTCGATCGGCTCCAGCTCATTGGGGTTGGGGTTGCGTTGCACCATTGTCTACTCCATCTCGTTATGATGGCGCCGCGTACGAAGGGGGGCCGGCGCCGGGGTACTGCAGGCCTTGCGATCAGATATGCGAGCGGCTCTGGACCACGCGGAAGCGGTTTGCGACGAAGGCCGCATCCGACAGCGATGCATTGGCCGCGGGGTTGGCGCCGGTAGCGTGGAAATCGCTGAACGCGGCCGACTGGTTGACGAACACGCCGCCGGTCAGGTTAAGCGACAGCGCCACGCCAGCGTCTTCCGCGGCATCGCGGATGGTTTCGGTCACGCCCGCGTCGGTGGTGTATGCGGACAGCGTCAGCGCGCCGTGTGTCTTCGCGCCGCGGTGCGCCAGTTCAATGCTGTGCGCCGTGTTGTCGGTCGCCACGACGAAGGAGATGGGGCCGAACAGTTCCTGCATGATCTTCGCCTCGTCGCTGGCATCGACCTTCAGCACCAGCGGCGTGCGGATGCGCGCGCCCGGAAACTCGGGATGTTCGAGCACACGGCTGTCGGCAACGATCTCGCCCAGCGCGCGCGACGCTTCGATCCGTTCCGCCACGCCGTCGTTCTGGATCGCACCGATCAGTTCGACCGCCCTGGCCGGATCGCTGGTCAGCTTGCCAACGGCCTCGCCGATCGCCGAGGCAACCTGGTCGAAGCTGATGCGCCCTTCCGGCGTGTCGATGCCGTCCTTCGGCACATAGATGTTCTGCGGCGCCGTGCACATCTGGCCCGAGTACAGCGACAGCGAGAAAGCGATATTGCGCACCATGCCCTTGAAGTCGGCGGTGGAGTCGATCACGATCTGGTTGACGCCTGCCTTCTCGGTGTACACCTGCGCCTGGTGCGCGTTGCGCTCCAGCCAGTCGCCGTTGGCGGTGCTGCCGGTGAAGTCGATCAGGCGCACTTCCGGGCGCAACGCCAGCTTCGACGCCATGCGCTCGCTCGGGTCGTTGGCCACCAGCGTGACGATGTTCGGGTCGAAGCCGGCTTCTTCCAGCACTTCACGCGCCACCTCGACGGTGATCGCCAGCGGCAGGACCGCGCCCGGGTGCGGCTTGACCACCACCGCATTGCCGGTCGCCAGGCTGGCGAACAGGCCGGGATAGCCGTTCCAGGTCGGGAAGGTGCAGCAGCCGATCACCAGGCCCACGCCGCGCGGCACCACGGTGTAGCGCTTTTCCATGCGCAGCGGCTCGTTCTTGCCCTGCGGCTTCTCCCACGTGGCGAGCTTCGGGATGCGGCGCAGTTCGTCCCAGGCGTAGGCCACGGCTTCCAGGCCGCGGTCCTGCGCGTGCGGGCCGCCGGCCTGGAAGGCCATCATGAAGGCCTGGCCGGTGGTGTGCATGACCGCGTAGGCAATCTCGAAACTGCGGCGGTTCAGGCGCTGCAGGATTTCCAGCGATACGCCCACCCATGCCTCCGGTCCGGCCTTGCGCCATGCGGGCATGCCCCTGGCCACGCCGGCAAAGAGCTGATCGAGATCAGGCCGAGGATAAGTGATGCCCAGTTCCGGGCCATACGGCGAGACTTCCTTGCCGGCCTGGCCGACGGTGCCGGACTGCGACAACGCGAACGGCTGGTTCAGGCGGGCCTCAAAGGCGGCCTTGCCATCGGCATTGGCGGTCTCGCCATAGACCTTGGGGCTCGGCATTTCAGCGAACGGGCTCCAGTAGCCGCGCGTGGCAATGGCTTGGGTGGCTTGTTCCAGCAGCGCCTGGTGGCGTTCGAAAAACGGGTGGGACACGGCTTGCTCCGGGGGCGAGATTGAATCTGGGTATTGGGAATGGCAGGAAAACGCTTCAGGTTTCCTGGTCGAAATCGATCACCAGCTTGTCGCTGACGGCGTAGCTCTGGCAGCTCAGGATGAAGCCGCGCGCGACTTCGTAGTCTTCCAGCGCGAAGTTGACGTCCATGTCGACCTCGCCTTCGATGCGCTTGCAGCGGCAGGTCGAGCAGACGCCGCCCTTGCAGGAGTACGGCAGCTCGATGCCCTGCGCCAGCGCGGCGTCTAGCACGGTTTCCTTGTTCTTTTCCAGCGTGAAGGAACGGGTGCGGCCGTCCTGGATCACCGTCACCTCGCACTGCTGCTGGCCGACCTGCTTGTGCGCATGCGCGGCGGGCCGCGCCGCGGGGATGCTGGTGGCGAACAGCTCGCGCTTGATGCGGGCCTTGTCGACGCCGTTGTCGAGCAGCGCCTGCGAGACTTCTTCCATCATCGACTGCGGGCCGCAGATAAAGGCGACGTCGATGTCCTGCGGCCTGACCCAGTGCTTGAGCAGCGCGTTGACCTTGCCGCCGTCGATGCGGCCGTTGAACAGGTCGATGTCGAGCTGCTCGCGGCTGAGCACGAACACCAGGTTGAAGCGCTGCAGGTAGGTGTCCTTCAGGTCTTCCAGCTCTTCCTTGAACAGCACCGACGACGAGGCGCGGTTGCCGTAGAACAGCGTGAAGCGGCTGTCCGGCTCCGCCTGCAGCGTGGTCTTGATGATCGACAGCATCGGCGTGATGCCGCTGCCGGCGGCAAAGGCGACGTAGTGCTTCGCGTGCGTGGCGGACAGCGGCACGTGGAAATGGCCGGACGGCGGCATCACTTCCAGCTTCATGCCCGGCTGCAACTGCTCGTTGGCCCAGTTGGAGAACAGCCCGCCGTCGACACGCTTGATCGCCACGCGCAGCTGCGCATCCTGCGCCGCCGAGCAGATCGAGTACGAGCGGCGCACGTCCTCGCCGTCGATACCGGTGCGCAGCGTCAGGTGCTGGCCCTGCACGTAGCGGTAGGCGTCGGCCAGTTCGTCCGGCACGGCGAAGGTCACGGCCACCGCGTCACGGGTTTCGCGCGTGACCGAGGCCACCGTCAGTTCATGGAATTTGCTCATCTCCCCACCTTTCCTTCTCAGTGAGCCTTGAAGTAGTCGAACGGCTCTTTGCAGTCGCCGCAGCGGTACAGCGCCTTGCACGCGGTCGAGCCAAACTGGCTGACCAGCCGCGTATGGCGCGAGCCGCAGTGCGGGCAGGCCACCACCAGGGCCGGCGCCGCTTTCCGGCTGATGCCGCTGATATCGATCACCTGCTGCGCCGGCGGCGCGATGCCATAGCCGGTGAGGCTGGCCTTGCCACGCGGGGTCATCCAGTCGGTGGTCCACGCCGGCGCCAGTTGCGTCCGCACACGCACCTTGTCCACGCCCTGCGCGGCGAGCGCGCTTTCGATGCCTTCGCGGATCACGGTCATGGCCGGGCAGCCTGAATACGTCGGCGTGATGGTGACGACGCAGGCATCGCCTTCCCACGCCACGTCGCGCACGATGCCGAGATCCACCACGGAAATCACTGGAATCTCAGGGTCCGGCACCGCGTCGAGCCAGGTCCAGACCTGCTCCACGGCGGGACGCGCCAGCGCTTGCGCGGTCATGATGCTCACCACTGCGCGCCGGGATAGGCGCGCTGCAGGAACTGCATCTCGGCCAGCAGGTAGCCGAGGTGTTCGGTATGGCGGCCGTGGCGGCCGCCGCTCTGCGCCCACTGGCTCGCAGGCACGCGCAGCGTGGCTTCCTCCAGCACCTCGCCGACATGACGCTGCCAGGGCTCGGCCAGCGTGGCGGGATCGGGGATCACGCCTGCGCGCGCCAGAGCGGCCTCGGCCGCATCGGCTTCGAACAGTTCGCCGGTGAACATCCACAGGTCGTCGAACGCATCCTGCATGCGGCGGTGGCTTTCTTCGCTGCCATCGCCCAGGCGCACCACGAGGTCGGCGCTGCGGCGCACGTGGTAGGTCACTTCCTTGAGCGACTTGGCGGCGATTTCGGCAATGCGCGCATCGGTTGATCGCTGCAGCGCTTCGAGCTGGAAGTAGTGCCACGTATCGAACAGGAACTGGCGCGCCAGCGTATCGGCATAGCTGCCGTTGGGCTGTTCCGCCAGCAGCAGGTTGCGGAACTGGTGCGCGTCGCGCAGGAAGGCCAGCTGGTCGGCGCTGCGGCCGGCGCCCTCCACTTCGGCGGCATAGCCCAGCCACAGGCGGGTCTGGCCGATCAGGTCGAGCGCGACGTTGGTCAGCGCGATGTCCTCTTCCAGCGCCGGGCCGCGGCCGCACCATTCCGACAGGCGCTGGCCGAGCACCAGCGTGGAATCGCCGAGGCGCAGCAAATATTCGAGCTTGTGGTTCGTCATGGTCCGGGCCGCCTCAGATGTGCTTGACCGCTTCCGGCATCGGGAAGAACGTGGGGTGGCGGTAGACCTTGCTGTTGGCGGGCTCGAACAGCGGGCCCTTGTCGCCGGGGCTGCTGGCCATCACGTCGCTGGCCTTGACCACCCAGACGCTGACGCCCTCGTTGCGGCGCGTGTAGACGTCGCGGGCGTTGTTGATCGCCATTTCGCCGTCCGGCGCGTGCAGGCTGCCCACGTGCTTGTGGGCCAGGCCGTGCTGGCTGCGGATAAAGATCTCCCAAAGCGGCCACTCTTTCATGGCAACCTCCTGTGTAAAGCGATTCGATGTGGGGAGCGGCGCGCTGCGCCGCGTGCGATCAGGCGGAAATCAGGCGGCGGCTTGCTGCGCCTGCTTGCCGGCCTGCTTGTCCGCGTGGGCCACCAGCGCGTTGCGGAACCATGCGCCGTCGTCCCAGGCCTTGACGCGGGTGCGCAGGCGCTCGCGGTTGCACGGGCCGTTGCCCTGGATCACGTTGTAGAACTCGGACCAGTCGATCTCGCCGAAGTCATAGTGGCCGCGTTCTTCGTTCCACTTCAGCTTCGGGTCAGGGATGGTCAGGCCCAGGTATTCGGCCTGCGGCACGGTCTGGTCGACCATCTTCTGGCGCAGTTCGTCGTTGGAGAACAGCTTGATGCGCCATTGCATCGATTGCGCGCTGTTGGGCGAATCGCCGTCGGACGGGCCGAACATCATCAGCGCGGGCCACCACCAGCGGTTGAGCGCATCCTGCGCCATCCGCTTCTGCTCGGGCGTGCCGTTGCACAGCTTCAGCAGGATGTCGTAGCCCTGGCGCTGGTGGAACGACTCTTCCTTGCACACGCGCACCATGGCGCGCGCATACGGGCCATACGAGCAGCGGCACAGCGGCACCTGGTTGATGATGGCCGAGCCGTCGACCAGCCAGCCGATCATGCCGATGTCGGCCCAGGACAGCGTGGGGTAGTTGAAGATGCTGGAATACTTGGCCTTGCCCGAATGCAGGTCGCCCAGCATCTGGTCGCGCGACACGCCCAGCGTCTCGGCGGCGCTGTACAGGTACAGGCCGTGACCGGCTTCATCCTGGATCTTGGCCAGCAACACCGCCTTGCGCTCCAGCGTGGGGGCACGGGTCACCCAGTTGCCCTCCGGCAGCTGGCCGACGATTTCCGAGTGCGCGTGCTGGGAGATCTGGCGGACCAGGGTCTTGCGATAGGCCTCGGGCATCCAGTCCTTGGCCTCGATCTTGATGCCGTCATCCACGCGGGACTGGAACGCGCGCTCCTGCGGGTCCATCTCTTCCATCGCGCGGAGCCTTGTTGCTCCTGTCTCCACCAGCTGTGCGTACATGCCTGCTCCGCTTTTGTAAGGGCCTTGTCTGAAGCTTGACGGGCGCTTGATTTGCATCAAGCTCGTCAGTTGCAATGGATGGTAGTGATACAATTTGATTCAAGCAATCGACGAATGTGTATCACTTTCGAGAACCATCATGGCGCTTTCCCCGGCTCCGGAACTGCCCTCCCCGCGCATTGCCCGGCTGGCACGCGGCCTGAAGCTCGGGGCCAATGCCATGCTGTCGACGCTGTTCGGCGACGTGGTGGCGCCGCGGCCACAGGCGATCTGGCTGGGCAGCCTGATCCGCCTCGCGGCGCCGTTCGGCATCAATGACAGGCTGGTGCGCACGGCCACTTTCCGCCTTGCGGCGGACGACTGGCTGGCCGCGACCCGGATCGGGCGGCGCAGCTACTACGGGCTGTCGGAGGCCGGCCTGCAGCGCATGCTGCACGCCGGCAAGCGCATTTATGCCGGCGAGGCGCCTGCCTGGGACGGCCGCTGGACCATGGTGCTGGTGCGCGGTGACGTACGCGCCACCATCCGGCAGAAGCTGAAGCGCGAATTGCTGTGGGAAGGCTTCGGCGCCATCGCGCCGGGCGTGCTGGCGCACCCCAACGCGGACCTGGCCTCGCTGCGCGAGATCGTCCAGGCGGCGCGCGCGCAGGAGTATGTGGCAGTGATGGAGGCGAGCAGCCTGGAGGCGTTCTCGCTGCGCCCGCTGCAGGCGCTGATGCACCAGACCTTCAAGCTGGGCGATGTGGCGCACGCGTGGCAGGCGCTGCTGCGGCGGTTTTCACCGCTGGCGGACGAAGCGGCAGACTTGCCGCCGGTGGATGCCTTCTTTGTCCGGACGCTGCTGGTCCATGAATACCGGCGCGTGCTGCTGCGCGACCCGAACCTGCCGGAGGCGCTGCTGCCGCAGGACTGGCCGGGGCGGACGGCGCGGGGGATGTGTAGTGGGATGTATGGGGCGTTGCTGGAGGCGAGCGAGAAGTACCTGCATGAGGTGGTGGAGGTGGCGGAGGGCGGGTTGGCCGATGCGTCCAACGAATTGCGCAAGCGGTTCAAGCATGCCTGACATCCCGGCGAAGGCCGCCGGTTTGCTCCCCCGCAAGCGGGCGAGGGGAGCCTGTGCGAGCGGCGATGGCGCTATCTGCGACGCCTCGCCTTCAGTACGTCTCCAGATGCAACCGCCCTTCTCGCTTCAGCCCTTCAGCCAGCGCTTCCCAATGCAGGCCCGCCTGCTGCGCCACATCGCGCAAGGCCAGCACCACGCCCTCCTCCATGCTCTTCAGCCCGCAGACATAGAAGTACGTATCCGCTGAAGCCAGTAGCGCCACGAGGTCGGCCGCGCGTTCGCGCATCAGGTCCTGCACATAGCGCTTGGGCTGCCCCGGCGTGCGCGAAAACGCCAGGTTGATGTCGATGAAATCCTTCGGCAGGTTCTGCAGCGGCCCGAAGTACGGCAGCTCTTCCTTGCTGCGCGCGCCGAAGAACAGCATCAGCTTGCCGCCATCGAACTTGCCGGCCTTGCGCAGCCGCCGGCGCCATTCGGTCATCGCCCGCATCGGCGCGCTGCCGGTGCCCGTGCAGATCATCACGATGTTCGAGCGCGGATGGTTGGGCATCAGGAAGCTGGCGCCGAACGGCCCGATCACTTCCACCTTGTCGCCCACCTTCAGGTCGCACATGTAGTTCGAGCCGACGCCGCGCACGGGGTTGCCGTCGTGGTCCTGCAGCACGCGCTTGATTGTCAGCGACAGGTTGTTGTAGCCCGGCCGCTCGCCGTTGCGCGCGCTGGCGATGGAGTACTGGCGCGCGTGGTGCGGGCGGCCGCCGGCGTCGGTGCCCGGGGGCACGATGCCGATCGACTGCCCTTCGAGCACCGGGAACGGCGTCGCGCCGAAATCCAGCACGATGTGGTGCGTGTCGTATTCACGGCCGACTTCGGTCACGCGCACGTTGCCGGTCACCGTGGCGGTGATGGTCTTGTGCGCGGACTTGGCGCCATAGAGGTTGGTGTAGGCATGCGCGGCGGACCAGGGGGGCACGGTGGCGCCGTAGCGCGCGCTGTTGAAGGTATCTTCGCCGGTGCCGGCGAGCGGCGACGTGGCGGGAATCTCCGGAGCGGCGGTCTGCGTTCCGGCGCCGGGGGCCAGGTCGGCCAGTTGCTCGGGCGAAAGCTCTGCGGGCAGCGTGTCCCAGGTCAGCTGTTCTTCGATGCTGTAGGCGCGCAGTTTCGGCATGTCGCGCCAGTTGTCGATCGAGCCGGTCGGACACGGGGCAATGCAGGCCATGCACAGGTTGCACTTGTCGGCGTCGACCACGTAGTTGCGCGAGTCATGGGTGATCGCGCCCACCGGGCAGGTGGCTTCGCAGGTGTTGCAGCGGATGCAGATCTCGGGATCGATCAGGTGCTGCTTGATGACTTGAATTTCTGCCATGTCCATGGCGGTCTCCAGAATCAGAGTGCTTCGCGGGCACTGCGCTTGAGCTTGCCGAGGCCCGCCGCGGACGCTCCCCTCTCCCGCGCAGTGGGAGAGGGGAGCAAACCGAACGCGGTTGATGACGCCGTGGCTCAGTTAAACCGCACGTACTCGAAATCCACCGGCTGGCGATTGATGCCCATGACCGGCGGCGCGATCCAGTTGGCGAACTTGCCGGGCTCGACCACGCGGCCCATCAGGCTGGCGACGAAAGCGCGGTCGCCTTCGGTGGGCAGCCACTGGTCGCGGAAATCGCGCCATTCGGCGTCGGAGACCACGCGGCCGTCGGGCGATACCTTCACACCGGCGAGCGCGCCGATATTGCGGTGGAAGGCCTTGTGCGGCACCTTCAGGCGGAACGGGATGCCGGCCTTCTCGATCACCTTGTTCCAGCGCTCGACGCCGGCCATGCTGTCCTTGATGTAGTCGTCGCGCAGCACCTCGTTGAGCGCGTTCAGCATCGGCACTTCCTTCTCGGTCAGCTGGCCGTTCTGCGCCTGCAGGATGCGGTAGGTCTGGCCCTTGAGCACGTGGTCGTCCATGCGCTTGCCTTCTTCGTAGCGGCCCTTCAGGCCGGTGCTGTAGAAGGTGGCGGCGTTGCTCGACTCATCGGCGCCGAACAGGTCGATGGTGACGCTGTAGTGGAAGTTCAGGTAGCGCTGGATGGTCGGCAGGTCGATCACGCCGGCGGCGCGCAGCTTTGCCGGGTCGTCGGTCTTCAGCTCGTTCATCACCTGGCAGGTGCGCTGGATCACGCGCGACACGCCGCTCTCGCCGACGAACATGTGGTGCGCTTCCTCGGTCAGCATGAACCTGGTGGTCCGTGCCAGCGGGTCGAAGGCGCTCTCGGCCAGCGCGCACAGCTGGAACTTGCCGTCGCGGTCGGTGAAGTAGGTGAACATGAAGAACGACAGCCAGTCGGGCGTCTGTTCGTTGAACGCCTGCAGGATGCGCGGGTTGTCCTGCTGGCCGCTGCGGCGCTCCAGTAGCGCTTCGCCTTCTTCGCGGCCGTCGCGGCCGAAGTACTTGTGCAGCAGGTAGACCATGGCCCACAGGTGGCGGCCCTCTTCCACGTTCACCTGGAACAGGTTGCGCAGGTCGTACATGCTGGGGGCGGTCAGGCCCAGGTGGCGCCGCTGCTGCTCCACCGATGCCGGCTCGGTATCGCCTTGCGTCACGATGATGCGGCGCAGGTTGGCGCGATATTCCCCGGGAATGTCCTGCCACGCGTCTTCGCCCTTGTGATCGCCGAAGTGGATCTTGCGGTTGGCCTCGGCCGGGTTCAGGAAGATGCCCCAGCGATAGTCCGGCATCTTGACGTGGCCGAAGTGGGCCCAGCCCTGCGGATCGACGCTGATCGCGGTGCGCAGGTAGATGTCATGGGTGTGCGACCCTTCCGGGCCCATGTCGTTCCACCAGCTCAGGTAGTTGGGCTGCCACTGCTCGAGCGCGCGCTGCAGGGTGCGGTCTTCGCTCAGGTTGACGTTGTTGGGGATCTTGTCGCTGTAGTTGATGCCGGACATGGTGGTCTCCTGGGGAGGACGATTCGGTTGTCGTTGGGTTCGCGGTGGGTGCGGGATCAGACGCGGTTCCAGTCGAAGGCGGCCTTGTCGCCCTTGCCGTAGACCTTGAGCGCCCCCTTGTCGCCGACGGCGTTGGGGCGCTGGAAGATCCAGTTCTGCCACGCGGTCAGGCGGCCGAAAATGCGGGTGAACATGTTTTCCTGGCCGTTGAAGCGCAGGTTGGCCTCCATGCCGGTGAGCGCGTCGGGCGACATCGCCACGCGCTCTTCCAGCGCGATGCGGACTTCGTCGGTCCAGTCGATATCGTCGGGGTTGGCGGTGACCAGTCCCAGCGCCCAGGCGGCGTCGGCATCGAGCGGCTGGCCGGCCTTTGCGCGCACGGCATCGAGCGCGGGCTGTTCGTCGTAGAAGCGCCGTCCCAGTCGGCTCTGGCCGGTGGCCATCGGGTACAGGCCGAAATTGACTTCGGCCACGGTAATCTTCGGCGCGCGCGCCTCGTCGTCGGGCAGCGCCAGGTGGTAGCTGCGGTCGCAGGCCAGCGCCAGTTCCAGGAAGGTGCCGGCAAAGCAGGAGCCCGGCTCGATCAGCGCGAACAGGCTGCGCGACGACACGTCAAGGCGGCTCAGCGTGCGGCGCAGCAGGCCGATGGTCTCGCGCACGAACCAGTGGTCCTTGTGCGCCAGCAGCGTGGCGTCGGTGGCCAGCACCGCGGCGGCATCGCCGCTGGTCTTGATCAGCCAGGTGCCGATGTCCAGCTCATTGGTGCGCATCGACAGGATCGCGTCTTCCAGTTCGCGCGCCAGTTGCAGCGGGTACCAGCTGGCGCCGGCGGCGACAATCGCTTCAATATCCTGCGGCTGCGCACCGGTGGGCGCCTTCACCGTGAAGGTGGCGGTGCGGCCGGCGCGGTCGATCTCGACCGTCACATGCGTGTAGCGCAGCGCATCGGCTTCGATGCTCCGCTCGATCGGCGCGAGCGCGACGCCCTGCGCATCGGCCGGGCGGTCGCTCTGCGCTGCCAGCGCCAGCGCGCGCTCCTGCACCTTCTGCGCGAACACCGCCGGCTTGGCGATATCGTCGACCAGCCGCCAGTCCTTGGCGCGCTGGCCGCGCACGCCTTCGGTGGTGGTGCAGAAGATATCGGCGAGGTCGTGGCGCACGTGGCGCTTGTCGGTCACGCGGGTCAGGCCGCCGGTGCCCGGCAGCACGCCCAGCAGCGGCACTTCCGGCAGGCTCACCGCGGACGAGCGGTCGTCCACCAGCAGGATCTCGTCGCAGGCGAGCGCCAGTTCATAGCCGCCGCCGGCGCAGGCGCCGTTGACCGCGGCCAGGAACTTCAGGCCGCTGTATTGCGACGAGTCTTCGATGCCGTTGCGGGTCTCGTTGGTGAACTTGCAGAAGTTGACCTTCCACGCATGGCTGCTGACGCCGAGCATGAAGATATTGGCGCCCGAGCAGAACACCTTGTCCTTGCCGCTGGTGACGACCACGGTGCGCACTTCGGGGTGTTCGAAGCGGATGCGGTTGAGCGCATCGTTCAGCTCGATATCGACGCCGAGGTCGTAGCTGTTCAGCTTGAGCTTGTAGCCCGGACGCAGGCCGGCGTTCTCGTCGATATCCACCGCCAGCGTGGCGACAGGGCCTTCGAACTTCAGCTTCAGGTGCTTGTACTGGGCGGGGGTGGTCTGGTACTCGACGCGGGGGGCGGTGGTCACGGCGGTGTCTCCTCGGTGGAACTGCACCATAGTGCATGAACTGGAATCTGGTGAGGCGAACTATAGTTCATCGTTCAGATTTTATGCAAGCACTATTGTGCAGATTTTTAGGAGGGACGGAAAACGCACCCGACCGGCTTGCTCCCCGCAGGCGGGAGAGGGGCACGCAGTCGGAAATTGCGGGGATTACACCCCGGGTGACGGGCGAACCCTCAGCCCGGCATCTGCAACGCCGAGCGCACCAGCTCGCGCAGCGCCGCGAAGGTTGGCTCCAGCGGCTGCGCGCTGGTATTCAGCGAGAACTCCGCCTTGGAATAGAACGCGGCGCGGCCGGCCAGGATGTGGCGCAGGTCTTCCATCGCCTCCCTGCTCGCGGCCATCGGGCGGAAGTCGCCCTGCGCCCGCACCCGCTCCATATGGTCTTCCGCGTCGGCCTGCAGCCAGACCGTGGTGCAGTGGGCCAGCAGCAGGTTGAAGGTGGCCGGGTCGGACACCAGGCCGCCCGGCGTGGCGATGACGGCTTCGGGATAGATCTGGATGGCCTCTTCCACCGCCCGGCGCTCGTAGCGGCGGTAGGCGTTCATGCCGTACAGCCCCTGGATCTCGGCAATGCTGCAGCCGGCGAACTTCTCGATTTCGCGGCTCAGTTCGACGAACGGGAAATCCAGGTCCTCGGCCAGCATGCCGCCCAGCGTGGTCTTGCCGGCGCCGCGCAGGCCGATCAGCGCCACGCGCGGGCTGCGCGCCGCCTGCGCGGCATTCTCGCCGCCGGTGCCGAGCATCTCGCCCACGGCGATGCGCACGCGCCGCAGCGTGGCTTCGTCGCGGTGCTCCAGCAACTCGCGCAGCAGGATCCATTCCGGCGAGGACGTGGTGACGTCGCCCAGCAGCCCGGCCAGCGAGCACTGCAGCGCGTCGGCAATGTGCTGCAGCACCAGGATCGACGCGTTGCCGCTGCCATATTCCAGGTTGGCCAGGTGCCGCTCCGACACCCCGGCCGCCTGCGCCGCCGCCTTGCGCGTCAGGCCGCGGCGCGCGCGCAGGTCGCGCACGCGCTCGCCCAGCGCCACCAGGAAGGGGTTTTTCTCGGCGCCGTTGGCGGCCGCCGCGCCTGAATCATCTTGCAGGCGTTCATCCCGGGTTAACCCAGATTCATGCAATATAGTGCTTGACATGATTTCTCGGTGGTCCTATTTTTCATACATGCACAATAATGCATGAAGCCTTCGATAGCAATGGCTGAATCAGACGGAGCCCCCTGGATGTCCCTCACCCTCTCTCCAAAGCATTTCCGCGAGCAGATTGCGCAACTTACCGCGCAGCTTGCCGGCCGGCCGCTCGATACCGCGCTGGACGCGTGGCTCAATGCCGAGCACGGCGCCGGCAGCGCTACCTACCAACAACTGAAGGCGAGCTGCGAGGCCGGCGTGGCCGAAGGCTGGTTGTGCGACCGCGAAGGCGGCGGCATCCGTTACGGCCGCATCTTCAAGCCCGCCGACGACCTGCACGGATTTTCAGTCGATGTGGTCGACATGCAGGACATTGCCGGTCCGCACCATACGCATCCCAATGGCGAGATCGACCTGATCATGCCGCTGGACGGCAGCAATGCGCAATTCGACGGCCGCCCCGCCGGCTGGCTGGTATGCCCGGCGGGCAGCGCGCACCGCCCCACTGTCAGCAACGGCCGCGCGCTGGTGCTCTACCTGCTGCCGGAAGGCCTGATCGACTTCACCCGCGACTCCACCCGCTAAGGACCGCCATGACCGAACTGCTTTCCAACTACCTCGGCGGCAAGTGGCAGGCCGGCAGCGGTGCCGGCACGCCGCTGTTCGATCCCGTGCTGGGCGATGAACTGGTGCGGGTCGATGCGGCCGGCCTGGATCTCGCCGCCGGCTTTGCCTTCGCGCGCGAACAGGGCGGTGCCGCGCTGCGCGCGCTGACCTACCGACAGCGCGCCGCGCTGCTGGCCGACATCGTCAAGGTGCTGCAGGCCAACCGCGATGCCTATTACGAGATTGCCACCGCGAACAGCGGCACCGTGAAGAACGACTCCGCGGTCGATATCGATGGCGGCATCTTTACGCTGGGCACCTATGCCAAGCTGGGCGATGCGCTCGGCGACCGCCGCTTCCTGCCCGACGGCGAGGCCGCGCGACTGGGCAAGGATCCGCTGTTCCAGTCGCAGCACGTGCTGGTGCCGACGCGCGGCGTGGCGCTGTTTATCAATGCCTTCAACTTCCCGGGCTGGGGACTGTGGGAGAAGGCTGCGCCCGCGCTGCTGGCCGGCGTGCCGGTCATCGCCAAGCCCGCCACCGCCACGGCCTGGCTGACGCAGCGCATGGTGCGCGACGTGGTCGAGGCCGGCGTGCTGCCGGCGGGCGCGCTGTCGGTCGTCTGCGGCAGCTCGGCGGGATTGCTGGACCAGTTGCAGCCGTTCGACGTGGTGTCGTTCACCGGCTCGGCCGATACCGCGGCGGTGATCCGCTCGCATCCGGCCATCGCGCAACGCTCGGTGCGCGTGAATATCGAGGCGGACAGCATCAACAGCGCGGTGCTGCTGCCGCAGGCGGGGCCGGACACCGCCGCGTTCGAGCTGCTGGTGAAAGAAGTGGTGCGCGAGATGACGGTCAAGTCCGGGCAGAGGTGCACTGCGATCCGCCGCGTGTTCGTGCCCGAGGCGCTCTACGGGCAGGCCGCCGAAGCGATCGGCGCGCGGCTTTCGAAAGTCATCGTCGGCAATCCACGCAACGACTCGGTGCGCATGGGCGCGCTGGTCAGCCGCGCGCAGTTCGATGCGGTCACCGCGGCGCTGGCGGCATTGCGCCGGCACGCGCAGGTGCTGCACGACGGCACGCGGCAGCCGCTGGTCGACGCCGATCCGGCCGTGGCCTGCTGCCTCGGGCCGACGCTGCTCGGCGCCAGCGATGCCGATGCGGCCGCGGCGGTGCATGACACCGAAGTATTTGGCCCGGTCGCCACGCTTCTGCCCTATCGCGATACCCCGCATGCGCTCGCACTGGTGCGCCGCGGCCAGGGTTCGCTGGTGGCCTCGCTCTATGGCAGCGATGCCGCTGCGCTCGGCGCCGCCGCGGTCGAACTGGCCGACAGCCACGGCCGCGTGCATGTGATCTCTCCCGACGTCGCGCAGCTGCACACCGGCCACGGCAACGTGATGCCGCAATCGCTGCATGGCGGCCCCGGCCGCGCCGGCGGCGGCGAGGAGCTGGGCGGCCTGCGCGCGCTGCATTTCTACCATCGCCGCAGCGCGATCCAGGCCAGCACCGAGGTACTTGGCACGCTGGCCTGAGCGCCGGTTCCACACGCCTTCACCCTCCTTCACCGCGCCGTCCTCGCATGGCGGCGCGCAGCACACCGTACACCAGTAACGGGGAGACAAGCATGACCGCCACCACCGCAGACGTCCCGGTGCAGCCGCCGGGCGCGTCCTTCAACTTTGCCGCGCACCTGCTGGCGTGCAATGCCGGGCGCCCGGACAAGACCGCTTATATCGATGACGATGGCCGGCTTACCTACGGCGAGCTGGCGCAGCAGGCGCGGCGCCTGGCCGCCGCGCTGCTCGGCGCCGGCGTGCGCCGCGAGGAACGCGTGCTGCTGCTGATGCACGACTGCACCGACTGGCCCGTGAGCTTTTTGGGTGCGATGTACGCCGGTGTCGTGCCGGTGGCGGTCAACACGCTGCTGACCGCGGATGACTACGTCTACATGCTGCAGCACAGCCGCGCGCAGGCGGTACTGGTGTCGGCGGCGCTGCTGCCGGTGCTGCGGGACGCGCTGGCGGTGCCCGGGCATGAGGTGGGCAAGGTGTTCGTGTCGCGCGCGCAAGGGCAGTTGCCCGAGGGCATGGTGCCGCTCGACACGGTGCTCGCCGCGCAAACCCCGCTCGCCGCGCCCGCCGCGACCAGTTGCGACGATCCGGGCTTCTGGCTGTATTCGTCAGGCTCGACCGGACAGCCCAAGGGCGTGGTGCACAGCCACGGCAACCCGTACTGGACCGCCGCGCTCTATGCCGGCCCGGTGCTGGGCCTGCGCGAGGACGACATCTGCTTCTCCGCGGCCAAGCTGTATTTCGCCTACGGCCTCGGCAATGGCCTGAGCTTTCCGTTGAGCGTTGGCGCAACGGTGGTGCTGATGGCCGAGCGGCCCACGCCCGAGGCCACCTTCCGCCGCTGGCTGGAACACAAACCCACGGTGTTCTTCGGCGCGCCCACCGGCTACGCCGGCATGCTGGCCAACCCCGCGCTGCCCGCGCGCGCCGACGTGGCGCTGCGGCTGTGCTCGTCGGCCGGCGAAGCGTTGCCCGCCGAGATCGGCCAGCGCTTCACCGCGCATTTCGGCTGCGAGATCATCGACGGCATCGGCTCCACCGAGATGCTGCATATCTTTCTTTCCAACCGCCCCGGTCAGGTGCGCTACGGCACCACGGGCTGGCCGGTGACGGGCTACGCCATCGAGCTGCGCGACGAATGCGGCCAGCCCGTTGCCGACGGCGAGATCGGCGATCTCTATATCCAGGGCCCCAGCGCCGCGATGATGTACTGGGCCGACCGCGAGAAATCGCGCGAGACCTTCCGCGGCGGCTGGACCAAGAGCGGCGACAAGTACGTGCGCAACGCGGACGGCAGCTACAGCTACGCCGGCCGCAGCGACGACATGCTCAAGGTCAGCGGCATCTACGTCTCGCCGTTTGAGGTCGAGGCCACGCTGGTGCAGCATCCCGCCGTGCTGGAGGCCGCGGTGATCGGCGTGCCGGACCAGGAAGGGCTGGTCAAGACCAAGGCCTTCGTGGTGCTGAAGGCCGGCGCGCAGCTGGGCGACGGCGAGCTGAAGGCCTTCGTCAAGGAGCGGCTGGCCGCGTACAAATACCCGCGTGCGATCGAATTCGTCGACACGCTGCCCAAGACCGCCACGGGCAAGATCCAGCGCTTCGTGCTGCGCGAGCGCGAACTGAAGGCCGCCGCAGAGCGCGCCATAGCAGTGGCGTAAGCACGCGCCATCCCACCCTACCGGAGACAACCATGCGTCAGATCGATGTCCACCAGCTGGCCGACGAGGCCCGCTTCAACCGCTTCCATGCGCAAATCCTGTTCTGGTGCGCGCTCATCATCATCTTCGACGGCTATGACCTGGCCGTCGCCGGCATCGCGCTGCCGTCGATCATGAAGGAGATGGGCGTCACCGCGACCAGCGCGGGCTTCATGGTCAGTTCCGCGCTGTTCGGCATGATGTTCGGCGCGATCTTCCTCGGTACCATTGCCGACCGTATCGGCCGCCGGCGCGCCATCGCCATCTGCATCGGGCTGTTCAGCGTGTTCACCGCGGCCGCGGGCCTTGCCAGCGATCCGGTCGCGTTCAGCGTCACGCGCTTCCTGGCGGGGCTGGGTATCGGCGGCGTGATGCCCAACGTGGTGGCGCAGATGACCGAGTACTCGCCGCGCAAGCTGCGCGGCACGCTGGTGACGCTGATGTTCAGCGGCTATTCGGTCGGCGGCATGCTGGCCGCGCTGCTGGGCAAGGGGCTGATCGAAAGCTATGGCTGGCAGTCGGTGTTCCTGGCCGCGGGGCTGCCGGTGCTGCTGGTTCCGCTGGTGCTGCGCGCGCTGCCGGAGTCGATGCCCTACCTGATCCGCACCAGGCAGACCGCCACGCTGCAGGGCGTGGTAGCACGGCTGGTGCCATCGCACCGCCCGCAGGCCGGCGACGTCTTCACGCTGCCCGCCGACGACAAGTCAGGCAGCGCGCCGATCCGCCGCCTGTTCCAGGACGGCCGCGGCTTCAGCACGGCCATGTTCTGGGTGGCGTTCTTCATGTGCCTGTTCATGGTGTATGCGCTCAGCTCGTGGCTGACCAAGCTGATGGCCGCCGCCGGCTACAGCCTGGGCTCCGCGCTGACCTTCGTGCTGGTGCTGAACTTCGGAGCGATGATCGGCGCCGTGGGCGGCGGCTGGCTGGCCGACCGCCTGCCGATCAAGCATGTGCTGATCGGCATGTACGCGCTGGCAGCGATCTCGATCACGCTGCTGGGCTACCCGATGCCGACCGCCGCGCTGTTCGTGGTGGTGGGACTGGCCGGTGCCTCGACCATCGGCACGCAGATCGTCACCTATGCCTATGCCGGCCAGTTCTACCCCATGGCGGTGCGCGGCACGGGCATCGGCTGGGCCTCGGGCGTGGGCCGCAGCGGCGCGATCCTGGCGCCGATCGTGATCGGCGTGCTGGTGGGGATGTCGCTGCCGCTGCAGCAGAACTTCATGGCGATCGCGATCCCGGCGGTGATCGCGGTGCTGGCGGTGTCGCTGATCGACCACCGCCGGTCGGCCTCGGCGCAGGGCGAGGTCGAGCGGGAGCCAGTGGGGGGCGCGGTGAAGCAGGCTTGAGTGTTATCTCGCCCGTCGGCACATCCACGGGCATACCCACGGCCTGCCCTCTCCCCCTGCCCCTCTCCCCTGCCCTCTCCCGCAAGCGGGAGGGGAGCAAACCGGCAGTCCTGCAGGCAATGCGGATTATTTCCCGCCCTTCACCGTCGTATATGCCGTGATCAGGTTGCGGTAATCGGGGATATGGTTCGAGAACAGCGTGCCCAGTCCCTCGATATCGTTGCGCCAGTCGCGGTGCAGCTCGCAGGCCACGCCGAACCACGTCATCAGCTGCGCGCCGGCCTCCGACATGCGGCGCCACGCGGAATCGCGCGTGATTTCGTTGAAGGTGCCGGAGGCATCGGTCACGACAAAGACGTCGAAGCCTTCCTCGATCGCCGAGAGCGCCGGGAATGCCACGCACACCTCCGTGACCACGCCCGCGATCAGCAGCTGCTTCTTGCCGGTGGCGCGCACCGCCGCGACAAAGTCTTCGTTGTCCCAGGCATTGATCTGGCCCGGCCGCGGGATGAACGGCGCGTCGGGGAACATCTGCTTCAGCTCGGGCACCAGCGGACCGTTGGGGCCGTCTTCGAAGCTGGTGGTCAGGATGGTCGGCAGCTTGAAATACTTGGCCAGGTCGGCCAATGCCAGCACGTTGTTCTTGAATTTGTCGGGTTCGATATCCCGGACCAGCGACAGCAGGCCGGCCTGGTGGTCGACCATCAGGACAGCTGCCTGGCTCTTGTCCAGGCGCTTGTAGGTCTTGCTCATGGCGTGCTCCTGTGAAAACGGGCACGGCCGGAGGATTTCTCACCGGCCGCTTCCGTGGGTAAAAGCCTTGCCTGTGCGAAGAATGTCAGCGTTGGGAGTCCAGCACCTCGTGCTTCTTCTCGACGTCCTGCGCCTTCATGTAGCTCTCGATCAGCAACTGGTAGGCGGGGAAGATCTTAGTATAGACCTCGGCCCATTGCTGCGCGTCCGGGCGGTTCCAGCTCTGCTGCAACTCGGAGGCGACCGCGGCGGTATCCATCGGCACCACGCCGGCCTGGACGATGCGCGCCAGCGTGATTTCCTGCGCCATCTTGGAATAGGTGCCGGAGGCATCGACCACGGCGAACACCCTGTAGCCGTCGGCGACCGCGCTGATCGACGGGAACGCCATGCAAACGCTGGTGATGGTGCCGGCGATGATCAGCGTCTTCTTGCCGGTTTCCTTCACCGCGGCAACGAAGTCGGGGTTGTCCCACGCGTTGATCTCGCCCTTGCGCGCGACATACCGGGCATGCGGGGCGTTCTCGTGGATCTCGGGAATCAGCGGGCCGTTGGGGCCTTGCGGCACCGAGGCCGTGGTGATGACGGGCAGCTTGCACAGCGTTGCCATCCTGGCCAGCGCGGCGGCGCGCAGGCGCAGCTCGGGCATCGGCATGTCGCCCACGGTCTGGAACAGGCCGCTCTGGTGGTCGATCAGCAGCATGGCCGTATCGGCGGGATCGATTGCGGGGCGCTTGCCATTGAAATTGGCGGGGGTGGTCATCTCGCTTTCTCCTTGCACAGTGGACTGGGATACGGTGGCCGTGGCGCCGACGCCGTGGAACCGACCGTGTGGCAAGAGCATAGGTCTTGGCAGATTGCCCCGGTAGGCTTGAAAATCCGCCCTCAGCGTCCTACTGGCAGGACGACAGGAGCCGCCGTTGCATCCGGACCTCAACGACCTGTATTACTTTGCGCAGGTAGTCGACCACCAGGGCTTTGCTCCGGCGGGGCGCGAGCTAGGGATCCCCAAGTCCAAGCTGAGCCGGCGCGTGGCCATGCTGGAAGAGCGGCTGGGCGTGCGCCTGATCCAGCGCTCCACGCGCCGCTTTTCCGTGACCGAACTGGGGCAGACCTACTACGCGCATTGCAAGGCGATGCTGGTCGAGGCGGAGGCCGCCGAGAGTGTGATCGAGCGCACTCGCGCCGAACCCAGCGGCCTGGTGCGCATGACTTGCCCGGTGGCGCTGCTGCATACCCGCGTGGGCGAAATGATTGCGGATTTCATGGCCGCCAACCCTAAGGTCACGGTGCACCTGGAGGCCACCAACCGCCGCGTGGACGTGGTCGCCGAAGGCGTGGACCTGGCTATCCGCGTGCGCGTGCCGCCGCTGGACGACAGCGACCTGGTCATGCGGGTGCTGGCCGAGCGTGCCTGGTGCATCCTCGCCAGCCCCAGGCTGGTGGAGGGCCGGCCCCCGCTGCTGACGCCGGCCGACCTGAACCCGCTGTCGACGCTGGACCTGGGTCCGCCGCGCCCCACGCATGTGTGGGCGCTGCACGGCCCCGACGGCGCCAGCGCCGAACTGCACCACAAGCCCCGGCTGGTCACCGACGACATGATCATGCTGCGCACCGCCGCGGTGGCCGGCGCCGGGCTGGTGCAACTGCCGGTGATGATGGTCAGCGACGAACTGCGCGAGGGCCGCCTGGTCCGGGTGCTGCCCGGCTGGTCGATCAAGGGCGGCGTGATCCACGCGGTGTTCCCGTCGCGGCGGGGGCTGCTTCCCTCAGTGCGCGAGCTGATCGATTTCCTGTCGCAGCGGTTCGCGCAGATCAGCGAAACCTGAGCGTCTGGCAGGGCGCGCGCCACGTGCGCTGTCCGGCATGCGGGAACGGCCCGCGCCAGAAGTGGTATCATTCGGTTTCGTTCGCACGGATCGGCAACGCCCGACGCCAGTGCGCCCGCCGCAGGACCATCCCACAAAAAGTACATCGGCGGTGGCCGGGCCCGATCCCGGCATTCCCAGGGCGGCAACGCCCCTCACCCTATCCGACCGGCGGCACGCCCGCTCCGCAACCGGTGCGCCCCTCGCAGCGCACCGGTTGCGCAGGCATGGTCCACTCCCGCCAGACTCCCTGCCTGCGCCGCGCGCGGGCCCCGACGCTGGCCTACAGCAACGGCGAACGGTCGCCAATCCTGCGCCGCCTGCATCGGACCGATGCACCGCGCCGCGCGCGGCCGCGCCTCTTGAACGGACAACACATTGAAGCCACACAACCACCACCACAACCAACGCCTCGACAACCGACTCAGCCAGGACCCGTACACCGTTTCGGTTTATCCGATCCAGCAGGAACCCGGCCTCTGGTTCGCGACCTACATGATTGCCGAATACCGCAACGGCGCCGAGCGCATCGTCGCCAACGTGGCCATGCGCCACGACACGCACCGCACCGAAGCCCGTGCGTGCCTGGCCGCGCGGCGTGCCGGGGAACGCGCCGCGGCGCGGCTGCGCCTGCGGTAACCACCGATCTTCCGGCCTACGGGCCGTCACAACGGCGTGCGCCATCCCGGCGCCGCTCTCGCAAGGAGCCTCTTTGGCAAAAGAAGAACTGGTGGAATTTGGCGGCAAGGTATCCGAGGTGCTGCCGGACAATCGCTTCCGCGTCGTGCTGGAAAACGGGTTCGAGGTCTGGGCCTATTCGTCCGGCCGCCTGAAGAAGAACCGCATCCGCGTGCTGGCCGGCGACCGCGTCACGCTGGAAATGTCGCCGTACGACCTGACCAAGGGACGCATCAACTATCGACACAAGTCGTAGGCCGCGTTTTCCGCCATGGCATGTGCCGCACCGGCGCATGCCACCCCAACACGTCATTTCATCGCATAGGAGAACCGACCATGTCGACCATCGAAGAATGGGAAGCCCTGCACCTGACGCCGGAAGGCTGGCAGGCAGGCACCTACCGGCACTCACCGTGGCAGGAGGTACAGATCGCGCCGCCGGCCGCCGGCGTACTGACGGTCAGGCGCCACGTGACCGCGACCTATTGCGGCCCGTCGCGCGCGGTGGAAGACCGCACGCCCGAAATCGCCGACATGGCGCTGATCGAAGCGCTGCTGGAGCGCCACGGCGCCCCGGTGTTCAAGATCTGACAGGAATCGCGCCGTGTTGCCGCGTGCCGGCACGAGCGGCCTGAGCGCCCCTGAGCGTCGCCTCAGCCCACTACGCGCACATGCGGCCGTCCGGCCCGGACGCCGCTGCCGACCGGCCTCAGTTCGCCGTCCCACGGCGCAGCGCCGAGGTCCAGCACATAGTCGCCTTCCCGCGCCTTGTCATGCAGCTGGTCGCGTACCACCTGGCCGATGGCCAGCCGGCACAGCGCTTCGCCGCTGGCGCCAAGCTGGTCCGGCAATGCATCGGCTTCGGCCAGCACGGCGAATGCGCGCCGCCCGACCCCGACAAAGCTGGTGAAAAGCACACCGGTGGGCCGCTGCGCATCGATGAAGCAGACCGCAACGTGGTAGGTGATGCCCTTGCCCTCGCCGGGCAACGTGCACAGAAAACCGGATGATCCCGAACGTATGTCCATGTACGAATTCCCTGCTGGCTGACGGATGCTGCCGCGCACGCTGGCGCCGGCGGCATCGTGCCGCGTTGATGCGGAGGAGTATTCTTATTGCGCCATGACCAGCGACACCCCAGGCACCGTGCCGTTGATGATGTCCTCGGCATAGCGCAGTGCACCGCGGCGCGCGCCGCCCACGTTGTCCCAGGGGGCGGCATCCAGGCGGAACGTGCGTGCCTGCGCGCTTTCAGGCGATTCGCCGGCGAGGCAGATAACCACCGCGGCATCGAAGGAGCGGTCGGGCCTGGGCTCCGGCCACACCCGCGCGACGGCATGCTTGTACACCAGGGGATAGACGTCGTATCCCTTGTAAGTCGCAGCTGGATAAACATCCATGTCGGCCTCCGGCGGTTGGTGGTGTTCCCCTCACTCTACGCCTGTTGCAACGTCAAGAGTGGCTTTATTTCATGCCGGTACAAGATAGCGCCACACAAAACAAAAAAGCTCCGCGCTGGCGGAGCTTCTTGACTGAACCGGCGCCGAGGCGCTCAGTGCAATGGCAGTCGTTCAGACTCAGATCGGCTCGATCTTGGTCGCGGCCGGGCCCTTCTGGCCAACGCCGGCGACGTAGCGAACCTTCTGGCCTTCTTGCAGCGACTTGAAACCGCTGCCCTGGATTTCGGAGAAGTGCGCGAACAGGTCGTTGCCGCCTGCTTCAGGCGTAATGAAGCCAAAACCCTTCGAATCGTTGAACCACTTAACGGTACCGGTTTCCATGCTGGATTCCTCAAAAAGTATTTCCTGCCTGGCAAAAGCGCCGGCAAGGCATGACGATCAAGGAAGTAACTTGGAGAGAAAGTGGCGCCGTGTGGGCAAGCACCTGGACTTCGAGATTGCTGCTTGAAAGACCTGCATCCACCCTTATACAGGTGCCGCTACCCAGGGTCAATGCACTTCGGCAGATCGGCAGGAAATTGCGGCAATAAGCGCCGCATGCGCTGGCTGCGGGCCGCGCTGTCCGTGCATGCTACAGTGCCGCATCGAACGGACAAGAACGGATGACACTCTGCACTGCCTGCCAGGCCATCGAACGCCACCGCCGCGGCGCCCCCGGGCACGCCGCGCTGCGCATTACCGATACCCAACGTATCAAGCCGCCCGGGTCAGCCGCGATCACCATCAGCACCTTTGTGTGCCAGGACTGCGGCGCGCGCTGGACTTACCGCGACCAGAAAAAGGGCACGGAACAAGGCTGGGAAGTACAACAGGACACTTAGCCCGGAAAAGAAAAAACCCCGGGGACCTCGTCCCCGGGGTTGCGGCGCTGCTCCGGCCCGTCATGCGGGCCGGCATCCATCAGGCCGTGACCGACGCCAGCGCGGCGTTCAGCGTCTGGCTCGGGCGCATCGCTGCGCTGAGCTTGGCTGCGTCCGGCTGGTAGTAGCCACCGATGTCGACCGGCTTGCCTTGCACCGCGGCCAGCTCGGCCACGATGTTCTGCTCGTTGTCGGTCAGCGTCTTGGCCAGCGGCGCGAACTTGGCGGCCAGTTCCGCGTCGTCCGACTGGGCGGCCAGTTCCTGGGCCCAGTACATCGCCAGGTAGAACTGGCTGCCGCGGTTGTCCAGCTGGCCAGTCTTGGGCGACGGGCTCTTGTTGTTGTCGAGCAGCTTGCCGGTGGCGGCATCCAGCGTCTTGGCCAGGATCTTGGCGCGGGAATTGCCGGTCTTGATGCCGACGTCTTCCAGCGACACCGCCAGCGCCAGGAACTCGCCCAGCGAATCCCAGCGCAGGTGGTTCTCTTCCACCAGCTGCTTGACGTGCTTCGGAGCCGAGCCGCCGGCGCCGGTTTCATACATGCCGCCGCCGGCCATCAGCGGAACGATCGACAGCATCTTGGCGCTGGTGCCCAGTTCCATGATCGGGAACAGGTCGGTCAGGTAGTCGCGCAGGATGTTGCCGGTCACCGAGATGGTGTCCAGGCCGCGGATCACGCGCTCCAGCGTGTAGCGCATGGCGCGCACCTGCGACATGATCTGGATGTCCAGGCCGTTGGTGTCGTAGTCCTTCAGGTAGGCCTCGACCTTCTTGATCAGCTCGGCCTCGTGCGGACGGTACGGGTCCAGCCAGAACACGGCCGGCATGCCCGAGTTGCGCGCGCGCGTGACGGCCAGCTTGACCCAGTCGCGGATCGGCGCGTCCTTGACCTGGCACATGCGCCAGATGTCGCCCTGCTCGACGTTCTGCGTCAGCAGCACTTCATTGGTGGCCAGGTCGACGATATTGGCAACGCCGTCTTCGGTGATCTCGAAGGTCTTGTCGTGCGAGCCGTATTCCTCGGCCTTCTGCGCCATCAGGCCGACGTTCGGCACCGTGCCCATGGTGGTCGGGTCGAAGTTGCCGTTGGTCTTGCAGAAGTTGATGATCTCCTGATAGATCCGGGCAAAGGTGCTTTCCGGGATCACGGCCTTGGTGTCCTTCGGACGGCCGTCGGCACCCCACATCTTGCCGCCGATGCGGATCATGGCCGGCATCGAGGCATCGACGATCACGTCGTTCGGCGCGTGCAGGTTCGAGATGCCCTTGGCCGAATCCACCATCGCCAGTTCCGGGCGATGCTCGTGGCAGGCGTGCAGGTCGCGGATGATCTCTTCGCGCTTGGAGCTGGGCAGCGACTCGATCTTCTCGTACAGGTTGACCAGGCCGTTGTTGACGTTCACGCCCAGTTCGTCGAACAGCGCGCCATGCTTGGCGAAGGCTTCCTTGTAGAAGATCTTGACGGCGTGGCCGAACACGATCGGGTGCGACACCTTCATCATGGTCGCCTTGACGTGCAGCGACAGCATCACGCCGGTGGCGCGGGCGTCTTCGAACTGCTCTTCATAGAAGGCGCACAGGGCCTTCTTGCTCATGAACATGCTGTCGATGATCTCGCCGTCCTGCAGCGAGACCTTGGGCTTGAGCACGATGGTCTTGCCGCTCTTGGTGATCAGCTCCATCTTGACGTCGCGGGCCTTGTCCAGCGTCAGCGACTTTTCGCCATGGTAGAAGTCGCCGTGCTTCATGTGGGCCACGTGCGTGCGCGAGGCCATGCTCCACTCGCCCATGCTGTGCGGGTGCTTGCGCGCGTAGTTCTTGACCGCGGCCGGGGCGCGGCGGTCGGAGTTGCCTTCGCGCAGGACCGGGTTCACGGCCGAGCCCAGGCACTTGGAATAGCGCTTCTGGATGGCCTTCTCTTCGTCGGTCTTCGGGTCTTCCGGATAGTCCGGCACCTTGTAGCCCTTGCCCTGCAGCTCGCGGATGGCGCTGACCAGCTGGTGCACCGAGGCGCTGATGTTGGGCAGCTTGATGATGTTGGTGTCCGGCTGCTGCGTCAGCTTGCCCAGCTCGGCCAGGTTGTCCGGCACGCGCTGTGCTTCGGTCAGGAATTCGGGGAACTCGCCCAGGATACGGGCGGCCACCGAGATGTCGCTGGTGGTGACGTTGATGCCGGCCGGCTTGGTGAAGGTCTGGATAATCGGGAGGAACGCACTGGTCGCCAGCAGCGGAGCTTCGTCGGTCAGCGTGTAGATGATGGTGGGTTGCTGGGTACTCATTGCTTCTCTCAGATCCTCTATCGGTGGGTGGGACTTCTGCCTGCCGGGTCACGGCCAGGGCGACAAACTAGGCGAAAGATGGAATTTTGCCTCAGTTTGCTTTCAGTAGTCTGAAAACCAGCGCATTTTGCGCGGCAATCGGGCAGAAAATCAGGCCGGCGCCGGTCCGGTGGCGCCTGGTTTCGCCCGTTGCACCCGAACGGTGCCAGCCCGGCGCCCGAATTGACATTTCGGGACAAGCTGGGGTCAGGCCACCGATGCCCCAGGTGCGCCCGACGGATCACAGAGTTGTCAAACTTGGCGCCGACAATGTCGTCTTTTGTCCTCTCAACGCCAAGGAACCGATCATGTCCCGACCTTTGCCTGTCCTGCCGCTGGCCCGGCTCGCCGTGGCCGCAGCGCTGCTGGGCGCCCTGCCGGCGTGGGCCGATGCGCCCGAAGCCTTCCCCGCCACGCTCGCCGGCCATGCGGTGCTGCCCGCGCAAACCCTGCTGGCGGCGCCCAAGGACGCCCCGGCGGATTTGCAGGTCAGCGGCAAGTTCACCACCGCGCAGCGCACCGAGGCGCCGGGCTCGATCGAAGGCAAGTCCAGCGGCCGGCCGACCGGCGTCTCGCTGCCGTTCCGCGGCCAGCCGGCCCAGGGGCACTCCGGCATCAAGCGCATGGCCGACGGCAGCTTCTGGCTGCTGACCGACAACGGCGCGGGCGCCAAGGCCAACTCGCCTGACTTCATGCTGTACCTGAACCAGTACAAGGTGGATTTCGGCACCGGCCAGTTCCGGCGGCTGAAGACGATCTTCCTGCACGATCCGGACAAGAAGGTACCATTCCGCATCGTCCACGAGGGCACGAAGCAGCGCTACCTGACCGGCTCGGACTTCGACACCGAGAGCTTCCAGTTCGCGGGCGGCGCCATCTGGATCGGCGACGAGTTCGGTCCGTTCCTGATCAAGGCCGACATGAGCGGCAAGGTGCTGGCGGTGTTCGAAACCATGGCCGACGGCAAGCTGGTGCGCTCGCCCGACCATCCGGCGGTGACCACGCCCGGCGCGCCGGACGCCGGCATCAAGTTCCAGGTAAAGCGCTCGAAGGGCTTCGAGGGCATGGCATCGTCGCCCGACGGCAGCAAGCTGTATGCGCTGCTGGAAGGCGCCCTGTGGAACGAGGACGCCAGGGCCTATGAGAGCGAGGGCGGCAAGCCGTACCTGCGCGTGCTGGAATTCGACGTGAAGCAGCAGGCCTGGACCGGCCGCCACTGGAAGTACGTGCTGGAAGGCGCCAGCCACGCCATCGGTGACTTCAACATGATCGACGCCAGCCACGGCCTGATCATCGAGCGCGACAACGGCGAGGGCACGCCGGACAAGGCCTGCCCGGCGGGGCAGAAGCGGCCGGATTGCTTCGACGATGTGGCGAAGTTCAAGCGGGTCTACAAGGTCGAGCTGACCGACGCCAATGCCGGCGGACCGGTGCGCAAGGTCGGCTACATCGACATGCTGCGCATTGCCGATCCGCGCAAGCTGGCGCGCAAGCCGCTGACCGATGGCGTGCTGGCGTTCCCGTTCTTTACCATCGAGAACGTCGAGTTGGTCGATGCCACGCATATCGTGGTCGGCAACGACAACAACCTGCCCTTCAGCAGCAGCCGCGAACCGAATCGCGCGGATGACAATGAGCTGGTGTTGCTGGAGGTGGGGGAGTTTTTGAAGGCGCGGTAAGGCCAGCGCCGGGGGGGAGTGCTCCCCTCTCCCCCGCCCCCCTCCCAGGGGGAGAGGGGGGAAAACCAGCGGATCACCGTCAGGCCACCAGCCTGAACGTCGCCACCGCCTCCTTCAACCGCTGCGCCTGCTCCTCCAGCGAACCCGCCGCCGCAGCCGCCTCTTCCACCAGCGCCGCGTTCTGCTGCGTCACCGTGTCCATCTGCGTCACGGCCTGGTTCACCTGCTCGATCCCCGAACTCTGCTCGGCCGACGCCGCGCTGATCTCGCCCATGATGTCGGTCACGCGCTTGACCGCCGCGACGATCTCTTCCATGGTCTGGCCCGACTGCGTCACCAGCATGGAGCCCTTCTCGACGCGATCCACCGAATCCCCGATCAGCGCCTTGATCTCCTTGGCCGCGGTCGCGCTGCGCTGCGCCAGGCTGCGCACTTCGCCCGCCACCACGGCAAAGCCGCGGCCCTGCTCCCCGGCACGCGCCGCTTCCACCGCCGCGTTCAGCGCCAGGATATTGGTCTGGAAGGCAATGCCTTCGATCACGGCGATGATGTCGACCACCTTCTTCGACGCGCCGTTGATCTCTTCCATGGTCTCGGCCACCTTGCCCGCGACTGCGCCGCCCTTCTCGGCGATATCCGAGGCATTGACCGCCAGCGTGCTCGCCTGGCGCGCATTGTCCGCGTTCTGGCGCACAATGCTGGTCAGTTCTTCCATGCTGGCCGCGGTCTGCTGCAGCGACGAAGCCTGCTCCTCGGTGCGCTGCGACAGGTCGGTGTTGCCGGCCGCGATCTGGCTGGTGCCCGACACGATCGACTCGGTGCCCGCGCGCACCTGGCGCACGATGCGCAGGATATTGGCGTTCATGTCGGCCAATGCCTGCAGCAACTGGCCGGTCTCGTCGCGGCTGTCGACGTCGATGCGGCTGGTGAGGTCGCCGGAAGCCACGGTGCGGGCCACCGCCACGGCGCGGTGCAGCGGGCGCGTGATGCCGCTGGTCAGCCACACCGAGAATGCGATGCCGATCGCCAGCACCACCACGCCCAGCCCGATCAGGCTGTTGCGCGCGTTGACGTAGATATCGTTGATCTCGCGCGCGGTGGCGTCGATGCTGGTGCGCTGGATGTCGAGCAGCTTCTGGATCTCGGCCAGGTAGGCGTCGCCGGCGGGGACGAATTCCTTCTCCAGCACCTGGTTGGCCTCTTCGGTCAGGCCTTCCTGCTTGAGTTTGGTGATCTTGTCGCGGCCGTTGTTATACGGGTCGCGCACGCTCAGGATCTTCTGGAACGCTGCCTTTTCCTGCTCGGAGCTGAGCATCGGCTGCAGCTTGTCGCGCAGCTGCGCGATGCCTTCGATCGACGCCTTGGTCTCGGCGGCAAAGAACTGGCCCAGCGAAGGGTCGGCGCTGCGCGCCACCGCGGTGGTGCGGCGCACGCTGGTGTGCATGAGCCGGTACCAGTCGCTGACCAGCCGCTCCTTGGTCAGCGGCTGCTGCATCATCGCGTGGGTGCGCTCTGCCACCTGCTGCAGGCGCATCATGCCGAATACCGTCATGAGCGCCGACAGCAGCAATACCACCCCAAAACCGATGCCGAGGCGGACCCCGATTCCTAGATTCTTCATGTCTTCTACCTGATTAGGACTGGTTACGGCGAAGTGCCGGCGCCCGGTGGGCGCTGCGTTCTCCGCTCTTGTCGTCCGCGGGCGGGCCCGACGGGCCGGCGCAGGCGCGGGCTATGGATGGCAACGGCATGGGGGACCGAAACTTTAGGGTCTTCCTCGATTGACGGCTAGAAGTGTGCGGATTCCGGCTATAGTGGAGTGAAATCCGGCGCAGGGCCGTCCCGCGGCCCGCTCCACCCCTGCTCACACTTCCCCCACCAGGAGATCCAGCATGGCCACGCCTCCCAATCCTTTTGCCGATTTCACCAAGCTGATGGAACAGTTCCGCGTGCCGGGCCTCGACATGAACGCCGTGATCGAGGCGCGCCGCAAGGATATCGAGGCCCTGACCGAGGCCAACAAGCTGGCCTACGAGGGCATGCAGGCCGTGATGCAAAAGCAGCAGGAAATCTTCATGCAGACCATGCAGCAACTGCAGGCCGCGGCGCAGCAGTACGGCACCACGGGCAATCCGGCCGAGGCCATGGCCAAGCATGGCGAGCTGGTGCAGCAGGCGCTGCAGCGGGCGTTCGAAAACATGCGCGAGCTGGCCGAGACCGCGCAGAAGGCGCAGGCCGAGGCGCTGACCGTGATCGGCAAGCGCGCCGAGCAGAACGTCAAGGAGGCCGGCGCACTGTTCCAGCAGCCCGGGAAAAAGGGCTAGCGGCCGGCCCTGGTATCGGACGGCCCACTATCCCAGAGCCTGGCTCCGGTGGGCCTCCGTCGTGCCGACGGCCGGCATTGCACCGGCCGCGTCCGGGTCAGATCGTCAGATCACCCCTTGCGCCAGCATGGCATCCGCCACCTTGACGAAGCCGGCAATGTTCGCCCCTTCCACGTAGTTGATATACCCACCCGCCTTCTGCCCGTGGTGGATGCAGTTCTGGTGGATGTCCTTCATGATCGCGTGCAGCTTCTCGTCGACCTCGGCGTGGTGCCACGACAGGCGCATCGCGTTCTGCGACATCTCCAGGCCGGAGGTCGCCACGCCGCCGGCGTTGCTGGCCTTGCCCGGCGCGTAGAGGATCTTCGCGTCGACGAAGCGGTCCACCGCTTCCAGCGTCGACGGCATGTTGGCGCCTTCGGCCACGCAGATCACGCCGTTGCCGAGCAGGGTTTCGGCATCGTTGCCGTCGAGCTCGTTCTGCGTTGCGCACGGCAGCGCGACGTCGGCGGGCACGTGCCACGGGGTGCGGCCGGCTTCGAAGCGCATGCCGTGGCGGTCGGCAAAGTCGAGCAGGCGGCCGCGCTCTTCGTTCTTGAAGGCCATGACTTCGGCCAGCTGCGCCGTGGTCATGCCTTGCGGGTAGTGCAGCACACCGCCGGAGTCTGACAGGGTCAGCACCTTGGCGCCCAGCTCGATCGCCTTCTCGGCAGCGTATTGCGCCACGTTGCCCGAGCCGGAGATCAGCACGCGCAGGCCGTCGAACTCGCGGCCGCGGCGGTGCAGCATCTCCTGGGCGAAGTAGACGGTGCCGTAGCCGGTCGCTTCCGGGCGCATCAGGCTGCCGCCGTAGGCCAGGCCCTTGCCGGTAAAGACGCAGGCGGACTGGTTCGACAGCTTCTTCATCATGCCGGCCATGAAGCCGACTTCACGCGCGCCCACGCCGATGTCGCCGGCCGGGATATCGGTGTCGGGGCCGAGGTGGCGGTACAGCTCGGTCACCAGCGCCTGGCAGAAGCGCATCACTTCGCCGTCGGACTTGCCCTTGGGATCGAAGTCCGAGCCGCCCTTGCCGCCGCCCATGGGCAGCGTGGTGAGCGCGTTCTTGAAGGTCTGCTCGAAGCCCAGGAACTTCAGCACCGACAGGTTCACGGTCGGGTGGAAGCGCATGCCGCCCTTGTACGGGCCGATCGCCGAGCTGTGCTGGACGCGGAAGGCGCGGTTGACCTGCACCTGGTTGCGGTCATCGGTCCAGGCCACGCGGAACTGGATCACGCGCTCGGGCTCGACCAGGCGCTCGAGCAGGGCCTGGTCGGCGTAGCGCGGATTGCGCTCGACGAACGGCCAGAGCGTCATCATCACTTCCTTCACGGCCTGGAGGAATTCAGGTTGATTGGGGTCGCGGCGGGCGACCCCCGCCAGGAATGCGTCGAGGGAAGGAACGTTCACGATGTCTCTGCTGTGCTGGTGCTGTGTCTGGTCTGACGGCCCTGCCGGCTGGTGCCGGTCTCTGGAGCCGTTTGGCGTTGCGCCGGGGGGAAGGTGGGTGGCCTCCAATTGTCCAGACATTGACGGCATGCCGTGCCTGTCTGGCAACCCGAAACTGTAGCACCAGCATGGGGCATGTGGCAGTCAAAACACCTGTGACTGCCACGTGAAGGCTACATTTTGGTGCGAACAGCGGGGCTTTTCGTTCGATCAGCGCACAGATGCGATCGAAAAACGACTTGCCGCGCGGCTAGGCAATTAGCAGCTTGGCGCCGCGCTCCTTCAGCGCCGCCCCGATTTCCGGCTCGGGCGCCATGTCCGTGATCAGCCAGGCAGCCAGGTCGAAGTGCTTGATCGTCACGCCGGTGTTGCGGCCGAACTTGGTGTAGTCGGCTACCACGCATGGGGTGTCGGCAGCCATCAGCATGCGGCTGCGCAGTTCGGCCGCGGCGCGCGAGAAGTCGCAGATCTCGCCGCGGGGCGTGACGCCGCCGATGCCGATAAAGGCAAAGTCGGTGTGGTAGCGCGACAGCTGCTCGATGGTGTCCCAGCCGTGGGTCGCGTCTTCATTGTCCTGCAGCTCGCCACCAAGCACGATCACGCGGTTGCCGTTGCGCCGGCCCAGCAGCTGGGCGATGGCAAGGTCGTTGGTGTAGACCAGCAGGTTGTGGTGGCCGTGCAGCGCCTGCGCCACCGCATGGGTGGTGGTGCCATAGTCCAGGATCAGCGATGCACCGTCGCGCACCAGTTCCGCGGCGCGCACGCCGATGGCGCGCTTGCCTTCGGCATTGACCGCGGCGCGGGCCTGGGTGTCGGGCTCGGTGCGGTCCGAGGCCAGCGCGCCGCCGTGGGTCAGCACCAGCAGGCCGCGGCCGGCGAGCGTGTTCAGGTCGCGCCGGATGGTCTCGCGCGAGACGTCGAGCTCGGCCACCAGCTCGCTGATGGCCAGGGCGCCGGTGGCGGAGAGCTGGTCGAGGATGTATTTCTGCCGTTGTTCGGCGAGCACGGGGACTCCGGGAGCGTGTTTAGCTGAGCGGTGATTCTAGCGCGGGTGTGATTGGCATGGTGGCAGCCAACTACCGCGGACCTGCTCGCTCTCCCGCTTGCGTGAGAGCGAGCAGGTCCGCGGTCGAATCAACGCGCTTGATACTTCACGCCCACGGCAACGTCACCGTCTTTAAATTGGTAAAGCTCTTGGCCGCTTCCTGCACGCCTTCCTTGTAGCCCAGCCCCGAATCCTTGATGCCGCCGAAAGGCGTTAGCTCGATGCGGTAGCCCGGCACTTCCCACAGGTTCACCGTGCCGACATGCAGCGAGTTGGCGATCTTCGTGAACGCCTCGATATCGTTGGTGCAGACCCCCGACGACAGGCCGAACGCCGTGCCGTTGGAAATCCGGATCGCATCATTGATATCGCGGAAGGTGATGATGGGCGATACCGGCCCGAAGGTCTCCTCGCGCACCACCGTCATCGCCGGGTCGACGCGGTCGATCACCGTCGGCGCGTAGCTGGCGCCGATGCGCTGGTTGCCGGCCAGCAACCGCGCGCCCTGCGCCACCGCCTCGTTGACGCGCGCCTCGAACAGCATGGCGGCCTCTTCGTCGATCACCGTGCCCATGTCGACGCCACGGTCCATCGGGTTGCCATACGTCCACGCGCGGGTCTTCTCCACCACCATTTCGGTGAAGCGCGCCGCGACCGCCTGGTGCACCAGCATGCGCTTGACCGCGGTGCAGCGCTGGCCCGAGTTCTTGTACGAGCCCTGCACCGCGAGGTCGGAGGCGCGCTCGAGGTCGGCGTCGGCCAGCACGATCAGCGGATCGTTGCCGCCCAGCTCCAGCACCACGCGCTTGTAGCCGGCCTTGCTGGCGATGTACTTGCCGATGGCCACGCCGCCGGTGAAGGTGACGAGGTCGACGGCCGGATGGGTGATCAGCTCATCGGCGATCTCGCGCGGGTCGCCGGTGACCACCTGCAGCATCTGCGGCGGCAGCCCGGCCTCGTACAGCAGGTCGGCAAGGTAGTACGCCGACAGCGGCACCTTTTCCGACGGCTTCAGCACCATGCGGTTGTTGGTCGCAATCGACGGCGCCACCTTGTGCGCCACCTGGTTCATCGGGTGGTTGAACGGCGTGATGGCGCAGATCACGCCGAGCAGCGGCTCGCGCTGGGTCAGCACGCGGCGCTTCTTGCCGTGCGGGGTCAGGTCGCAGGAGAACAGCTGGCCGTCGTCGCGCAGCGCCTCGGTGGCGGCGAAGCCGAGCACGTCGGCCACGCGGCCGATCTCGTACAGCGAGTCCTTCTTGGACAGGCCGGACTCCAGCGTGATCAGGTCCGACGCTTCCTCGGTGCGCTCGCGCAGCAGCGCGGCGGCGCGGTTCAGGATGGCGGCGCGCTCGTAGCGGGTCAGCTTGGAACGGTACGCCTGCGCCACGCCGAAGGCGCGGCGCACGTCGTCGAGCGTGGCCTTGGGCACGGTGCCCACCAGCGTGCCGTCATACGGGTTGCGCACCTCGATCACGCGCTCGCGCACGATCTTCTGGCCATCGATGCGCAGCGCCTCCGCGCGGAAGTGCGGGCTGACGGTGCCTGCAGGGAAATGGGGGGCATTCATGGGATTTCTCCGGTCAGTACGGGAGCAACGGCCCGCTGCGGGCCGCGGTGCAGCTCTCAGTGCAGGTCTCAGTGCAGGTGATTGAGCGCCACGTCGAAGATGTCGAAATTGCGCATCACGGTCTTGCCCGGGATGCCGGCCGTCGGACGGTTGAACACCAGCGGCACGGTCTGCTCCGAGACGCCGCCGTGCGAGCGCAGCGGCGCATCGAGCCCGGACAGGTCGTGGCGGCTGCGGCTGGTGCCCAGCACCACGTGCTTGTCGCTAGTCACCACCAGGTCGCCCACGCGGTCGGACGGCAACTCGAAGCGCGCGCAGGCTTCGGTGTTGTCGAGCACGCTTTCCACGCCCGGCAGGTCGGACAGCCGGGCCTTGAGCGCGTCGCGGTCGGCGCCTTCGGGCAGGTAGACGGTGGCGTACGAGCCGAGCGCGCCGTGGTGGACCACATAGGGATCCGTGATCGGCAGGATCACGCGCGCCCCGCCCTCGTCAACGCCGCGGCCAAGCCATGCATCCAGATGGTCCTGCAGGTAGATCACGTTGGGCGCCTTGGTGGCATCGTCGTGCTTGGCGTTCATGCCGTGGTCGGCCGTCAGCGCCACCACGCAGCCGAGTTCATCCAGGCGCGCGAGGTACTTGTCCATCATCGCGTAGAAGGCGTTGGCGCCGTCCGAGCCGGGTGCGAACTTGTGCTGGATGTAGTCGGTGGTGGACAGGTACATCAGGTCGGGGCGGCGCGTTTCCATCAGCCGCACGCCGGCGGCAAAGACAAACTCGGACAGCTCGGCGCTGTAGACATCGGGCACCGGCATGCCGACCAGTTCCAGCACGCCGTCGATGCCGTTCTCCGCCACCGTGGCCTGGTCGGCCTTCTCGGACGAAAAGCAGATGCCGCGCATGCCGTGGCCGAGCAGGCGGCGCAGCTTGTCCTTGGCGGTCACCACCGCGACGCTGGCGCCGGCGCCGGCAAACGCGGCCAGGATGGTGCCCGCGCGCAGGTACTTGGGGTCGTTCATCATCACTTCCTCGCCGCGGCCGTCATTGGCGCTGCGGTCGAAGAAATAGTTGCCGCAGATGCCGTGCACCGCGGGCGGCGCGCCGGTGACGATGGAAAGGTTGTTCGGGTTGGTGAAGGTGGGCACCACGCAAGCGCCGCGGAACGACGAGCCGCTGGCGAGCAGTTGCTTGACGTAAGGCGCGCTGCCGCTGGCGGCTGCGGCCTCAAGGTAGTCGAACTCGCAGCCGTCGACGCAGACCACCACGACGGGCTGCTGCATCCAGCGGTAGCAGCGCTGGTTGACGGTAATGGTGCGGGCGGGAACGTTGGTATCGGGCATGGTGGCGGTCCGGTGTGCGAGTGTTTGGGAATCGATGGTTGTGGTCGTCAGTCGGCCGCACCGGTGCCGGCGGTACCGGCGGTATCGGGATCGACAGCGGCATGCATGCGCGCGCGTCCGCGCTCGACGTGCTCGCGCATCAGCCGCGCCGCCAGCTCGCCGTCGCGCGCGGCGATGGCCGAGACGATGGCGCGGTGCTCGCGGGTGGAATCGGGCATGGCCGCGTTGCTGCCCGACAGCGCCTCGCGCCGGAACAGCGTCAGCTCCTTGACCAGGCGCCGGTAGGTGTCGAGCAGCTTGCCGTTGCCGGCCAGCTCGACCATGCGGTCGTGGAAGGCAAAGTTCAGGCGCGCGTATTCGTCCAGGTCGCGGGCAGCGCTGGCGGCGCCCAGCGCCTCGACCAGCGCGCGCAGTTCGCGCAAGCCTTCCGCCGTGATGCGGGCCGCCAGTTGCCGGCCGACGAATTCATCGAGCACCGCGCGCAGTTCATAGATCTCGTCGGCTTCCCGCACCGAGATGGCACGCACGAACACGCCGCGGTTCTTTTCGGTGCGCAGCAGGCCGGCCTGCTCCAGCGCGCGGAACGCTTCACGCACCGGGCCGCGCGAAACGTTGAGCTGGCCCGCGACTTCGACCTCGTTGAGCTTGGCTCCCGGCGGCAGTTCGCCGGACATGATCCGCAGCTCCAGTTCGCGCTGGACCAGCGTGGTCAGCGACTGGCTCTGCAGGATGGTGATTTCGCTCGCCAGCGGGACTTGGCGTGACATGAAAAACTCCCGTTTGTGACGGATTCAGCAATATCGAAAATCCTTGTTGCGATTAAAGCAAGCGGTTTGTATATTGTCAACAATCAAGACATCGGTGGCACCAACAGGGTGACGCAAAAGCTGGAAATAGCCGGGCACATGTCTTGCGAGTGTTGTAGAACAAGGGTTTCAAGGTGATACATGGCTGTGCAACGCCGCGCCACACGTTGCAACATATTCACCAAAATGACACATATCTCCACCTACAATGCCGGAAAACGGAGGCCTCGTGAAACTGTCCATCAAGTCCGCCCTGCACACCGCCGCCGCCCTGCTCGCACTGGGCGCCGCCAGCACCGCGCTGGCGCAGAAAACCACCCTGACCGTCTACACCGCGTGGGAAATCGAAACGCTGAAGCCATACGCCGAAGGCTTCGCCAAGGTCGCGCCCGACATCGAGCTGAAGTACGTGCGCGACTCCACCGGCGTCATCACTGCCAAGGCACTCGCTGAAAAGGCCAATCCGCAAGCGGACGTGATCGCCGGCCTGGCCGCATCCAGCCTGGAGCTGCTCAAGCAGGAAGGCATGCTGATGCCCTACGCCCCCAAGGGCTTCGAAAAACTGACGCGCCATTACAGCGACCAGGCCACGCCGCCGTCGTGGGTGGGCCTCGATGTGTGGGGCGCGACGGTCTGCTTCAACACGATCGAAGCCAGGAAGCGCAACCTGCCCCGCCCGGAAAGCTGGAAGGACCTGGCCAAGCCGGTCTACAAGGGCGCCATCGTGATGCCCAGCCCGGCGTCGTCCGGCACCGGCTTCCTCGACGTGACCGCATGGCTGCAGCTGTTCGGCGAGCAGGAGGGATGGAAGTACATGGACGCGCTGCACGAGAACATCGCCCAGTACACGCACAGCGGCTCCAAGCCGTGCAAGCAGGCGGGCGCGGGCGAGTTCCCGATCGGCATCTCGTTCGAGCTGCGCGCGCACAAGACGCTGGCCTCGGGCGCGCCGATCGAGATGATCTTCCCGAAGGAAGGGCTGGGCTATGACATCGAGGCCGCCGGCATCGTCAAGGGGACCAAGAAGCAGGAGGCCGCGCAGCGCTACCTGGACTGGCTGGCGAGCAAGGAAGCGGCGCAGCTGTTCGCCAGGGACTGGGCCATCGTGACCTACCCGGGTGTGGCCCGGAAGGTCGAGACCATCCCTGCGAACTACGAGCAGATGCTGGTCAAGAATGATTTCAGCTACATCGCCAAGAACCGCGAGCGCGTGCTGAACGAATGGCAGAAGCGGTACGCCGGCAAGTCGGAAAAGCAGTAATCCGGGAACGCCTGGGCCCGGCGCGCGAGCGCCGGACTACTGCCACGACAACATCGCCGAGGATCCCACGCCATGCATTCCCCAACCTCCACGGCTGAGACCTATCTCAGCCTGAAAGGCATCCACAAGCGCTTCGGCAGCGGCGCCAGCCCTTTTGTCGCGCTGCATCACATCGACCTGGACGTGCGCCAGGGCGAGCTGCTGTGCTTCCTCGGCCCGTCCGGCTGCGGCAAGACCACGCTGCTGCGCATCATCGCCGGACTGGAATCGCAGAACGCCGGCACCATCCACCAGGGCGGGCGCGACATCTCCACGCTGCCGCCGATGGAGCGCGACTACGGCATCGTGTTCCAGTCGTATGCGCTGTTTCCCAACCTGACCGTGGCGGACAACGTCGCCTACGGCCTGGTCAACCGGCGCATGCCGCGCGACCAGCGCCGCGCGCGCGTCGATGAACTGCTGACGCTGGTGAGCCTGCCCGACCGCGGCAGCCAGTACCCCGCGCAGCTCTCCGGCGGCCAGCAGCAGCGCGTGGCGATCGCGCGTGCGCTCGCCACCTCGCCCGGCCTGCTGCTGCTGGACGAACCCCTGTCCGCGCTCGACGCACGCGTGCGCGTGCGGCTGCGCAGCGAGATCCGCGCGCTGCAGCAGCGCCTGAACATCACCACCATCCTGGTCACGCACGACCAGGAAGAGGCGCTGTCGATGGCGGACCGCATCGTGGTCATGAACCAGGGCGTGATCGAGCAGGTCGGCACGCCGGCGCAGGTCTACCAGCGACCGGCCACGCCCTTTGCGGCGGACTTCGTCGGCAAGACCAACATGCTGGGCGCGCGCGTGGGCAGCGACGGCGCGCTGCATCTTGGCGGCGTGCGCATGCACTGCCACGCACCGGCCGGCTGCGGCGCGGAGGAAGCGGTGCAGGTGTTCTTCCGGCCGGAAGACGTCTGCGTACGCGGCGTCGAGCAGCACGGGCCCAATGTGCTGGAGGCCACCGTAGACAAGATCGAGTTCCTGGGCGCGTTCTCGCGCCTGACGCTGCGACTGCCCGATGCCGCGTCGGGCACGCTGTGCGCCGACCTCTCGCTGAATGACCTGCACGAACTGCGCCCGAATACCGGCGACCGCCTGCGCCTGGCCATCCCCGCCGACCGCCTTCGTATCTTCCGCCACGCATGCGCCTGAGCCTCTCGACGGCGCCGGCCACTGCGCCGGCTACCGATACCGCCCCGGGCGCCGTGCCGGCCGGGATTTCCAGTCCCGGCACGAGGCCTTCCCTGCCGGCGCCACCCGCGTTCGTTGCCACCTCGGTGCGTGCGCACTGGAGCGACCGGCTCGCGCACCTGCTGCTGGCACTGGCCGCAGTCGCCCTGCTCTGCTTCGTGCTGGCTCCGATCGCGATGATCCTGGCCAAGAGCGTGCAGAACCGCGACGGCTCGCTGGCGGGGATCGCACATTTCCGCGCCTACTTCGAATCGCCGGCGCTGCTGCGCTCGGTGTGGAACAGCCTGTGGGTCTCGGCGCTGGCCACCTGCATCACCGTGCCGCTGGCCTTTACCTTTGCCTACGCGCTGACGCGCAGCCGCATTGCCTGCAAGGGGCTGCTGCGCAACCTGGCGCTGATCCCGCTGCTGGCACCGTCGCTGCTGGCAGCCATTTCCTTTATCTTCTGGTTCGGCAACCAGGGGTTGCTCAAGCCGTGGATGGGCAGCACGCAGATCTACGGGCCGCTGGGGATCGTCGCCTCGCTGGTGTTCGCCACGTTTCCGCATGCGCTGATGATCCTGGTCACGGCGCTGTCGCTGACCGACGCGCGGCTGTACGAGGCGGCCGACGCGCTGGGCACCTCGACCGTGCGCAAGTTCTTCACCATCACCGTGCCGGGCGCGCGCTATGGCCTGGTCAGCGCGGCGATGGTGGTGTTCACCTATGCGATCTCCGACTTCGGCATCCCCAAGGTGATCGGCGGCAACTTCCATATGCTGGCCACCGATATCTACAAGCTGGTGATCGGCATGCAGGACTTCTCGCAGGGCGCGGTGGTGTCGCTGATGCTGCTGGTACCGGTGGCGGTCACCTACTGCGTCGACGCGCGCGTGCAGAAGCGCCAGATGGCGCTGATGTCGGCCCGCTCGGTGCCCTACGTTCCGCGCCGCAGCCGCCGCTTCGACCTCGCCATGGCATCGTTCTGCTGGCTGATGGCGGCGCTGATGGTGGCGGTGATGGGCATGGCGATCTATGCGTCCTTCGTCAAGCTGTGGCCGTACAACTTCTCGCTGTCGCTGAACCACTACCGCGTCGGGCTGGTCGAGGGCGGCGTGGTCGATTCCTACCTGAACAGCGTGCGCATGGCCGCGCTGGCCGCGGTGATCGGCCCGGTGTTTATCTTCGCCACCGCCTACCTGCTGGAGAAGACGCGCGGGCTGGACTGGCTGCGCGGCTTCGTGCGGCTGATGGCGGTGCTGCCGATGGGCGTGCCGGGACTGGTGCTGGGGCTGGGCTACATCTTCTTCTTCGTGCCGCAGGCCAACCCGCTGCATGGCCTGTACCAGACGCTGGGCATCCTGGTGCTGGTGACGATCGTGCACTACTACGCGTCGTGCCACCTGACCGCGGTGACCGCGCTCAAGCAGCTCGACAGCGAGTTCGAGGCCGTGTCCGCATCGCTGAAGGTGCCCTTCTACAAGACCTTCTTCAAAGTCACTGTGCCGGCCTGCCTGCCCGCCATCCTGGAGATCTCGCGCTACCTGTTCATCAACGCCATGACCACGGTGTCGGCGGTGGTGTTCCTCTACGGCGCCGACACCAAGCTGGCCTCGGTCGAGATCGTCAACCTGGACGAGTCCGGCGACATCGGCCCGGCGGCGGCCATGGCCACGCTGGTGGTGGTGACCTCCGCGCTGGCCTGCCTGCTCTATTACCTGCTGCAACGCGTGCTCGACCGCAAGACCCAGGCATGGCGCCAGGGCCAGGCAAGCGACTGAACTCTTCCAATACGCAATTTCTCCTTCCCCAATCTCCTTCACAACGAGGAGTTCCCAATGATCCGCGGCAACGACCCGATCCTTCTGACCCCCGGCCCACTCACCACCTCGCTCGCGACCAAGCAGGCCATGCTGCGCGACTGGGGATCGTGGGATGCCAGCTTCAACAGCATCACGCGCAGCCTGTGCGATGACCTCGTGCGCATCGTCCACGGCGAAGGCACCCATGTGTGCGTGCCGATGCAGGGCAGCGGCACCTTTTCCGTGGAAGCCGCCATTGCCAACGTGGTGCCCCGCGACGGCAAGGTACTGGTGCCGCAGAACGGGGCGTACTGCCAGCGCATCCTGAAGATCTGCAAGGTGCTGGGCCGCGCCGGCGTGGAACTGCCGCTCCCCGAAGACCAGCCGGCCACGGCCGCGCTGATCGAGCAGGCGCTCGCACGCGACCCGTCGATCACGCACGTGGCGCAGGTGCATTGCGAGACCGGCGCCGGCGTGCTGAACCCGCTGCCGGAGATTGCAGCGCTGTGCCAGCGGCTTGGCAAGGGACTGATCGTCGATGCGATGAGTTCGTTCGGCGCGATCGAGATCGACGCGCGCACCATGCCGTTCGATGCGCTGGTGGCTGCCACCGGCAAGTGCATCGAGGGCGTGCCGGGCATGGGGTTCGTGCTGGTGCGCAAGGATGTGCTGGAAGCCAGCCAGGGCAACAGCCATTCGCTGGCGCTCGATCTGTACGACCAGTACGTCTACATGCAGAAGACCACGCAGTGGCGCTTCACGCCGCCCACGCACGTGGTGGCGGCGTTCCGCGCGGCGCTGGACCAGTTCCTGGAAGAAGGCGGGCAGCCAGTGCGCGGGGCGCGCTATCGCAAGAATTGCGATGCGTTGATCCGAGGCATGGGCGAGCTCGGCTTCCGGCCGTTCCTGCCTGCGGCGGTGCAGGCGCCGATCATCGTCACCTTCCATGCGCCGGCGGATGCGCGCTATGACTTCAAGACGTTCTATGGCAAGGTGCGCGAGCGCGGGTACATCCTGTATCCGGGCAAGCTGACGCAGGTGGAGACGTTCCGGGTTGGCTGCATTGGCGCGATCGACGACAACGAAATGCGCAATGTGGTGACGGCGGTTGGCGAGGTGCTGCGAGAAATGGGGATTGACATGCAGGCACCGCTGGCGCAGGCGGCATGATCGGTTTTACCTCCCAACGCTAGCAGCAGGCTCCCCTCTCCCGGCCCCTCTCCCGCGCGCGGGAGAGGGGCCGGGAGAGGGGAGCAAACCCCGGGTCCAGACACACTTCCGATGCCCCTCCCCACCGACTTCCACGGCGTCGCCTTTGCCGCCGTGATGCTGTCCGCGCTGATGCACGCGTCCTGGAACGCCATCGTCAAGATCGGCGGCGACCGCCTGTCGTCGATGGCGCTGATCGACACCTTCTGCCTGCTGGTGGCGATTCCCTTCCTGTTCCTCGTACCCATGCCAGCGCCGCAGGCCTGGCCCTTCCTGCTGGCCACGGTGGCGCTGGAAGTGGTCTACAAGCTGGCGCTGGTGGCCGCCTACAACCGTGGCGACTTCAGCCAGGCCTATCCGCTGATGCGCGGCTCGGCGCCGATGATGGTGGCGGTCCTGTTGTTGCTGACCGGCACCGAGCGGCTCGGCCCCGGCGGCTATGCCGGCATCGCCCTGATTTGCTGCGGCCTGGTCAGCCTGGTGCGCTGGCGCCGGCAGTCGCCGGACCTGCTCGGCTTTGCGCTGCTGGCCGGCGCGTGCCTGGCCGGTGGGACCGTGATCGACGGCACGGCGGTCAAGCGCTACGGCGAAGTCTTCACCTACATCGTCTGGCTGCAGGCGATGTCGCACATCTTCATGCCCGCCTACGCGCTGAACCGGCGCGGCAGCGCACTACTGACGCTGCTGCGCGCGGAATGGAAGCGCGCCTGGATCGGCGGCATCAACCGCGTGGGCTCGTACGCGCTGATGCTGTGGGCGATGACGCTGGCGCCGGTGACCAAGCTGGCGGCGCTGCGTGAATCGAGCGTGATCTTTGCCGCGCTACTGGGTCATTTCCTGCTGCGCGAACCGTTCGATCGCCGGCGGCTGATCGCGACCGGGCTGGTGCTGGCCGGCATCCTGACGCTGCAGCTGGCACGCTAGACGCCACACGCGGGCGGGGTGGGCGCCCCGCGCCGCGCCCGGGCCATTCGCACCCCACCCCGCCTTCGGCGCAACCCGCTGTTTTCCCACGAAAGCCGCCGCGTCCGCCGGGTCCGCGGCGCCCCACCCCCGCTCCCGCCCCCCCTCCTCCCCCGCCGTGCCGCCGGTTGCAAGGCCTGGCCGGCCTGGCCCGCTTGTTGCACATTGGGTTGGCCAACCCGCCCCACCCGCGACAGCCACGATATGGTCGACAGCTCGGTCTCAGGCCTTGACCCCAGTGCAGCCGCCGTGGCGCTGCAGGTGGTCCGGTATGTGCGCCGCAATCCGCGGGCCGCCGATACCTGCAACGGCATTGCCCGCTGGTGGCTGCCGGCCGGCGCGCAGGCCGACCCTGCGGTGGTACTGCGGGCGCTGGAGGCGCTTGTGCGGGACGGGATGCTGCAGGCGAGGCGCTTGCCCTCGGGAGACTTCCTCTACAGCGCCGCCGCCGCTTTCGGCAACGGCAACGACAGCGCGCCGCGCAACGGGAACTGAGCGATGAAGACAGCGATACGCGATGCCTGCCAGAGCCTGCGCCGCCATATCGAGCAGGCGCTGCGCGACGACCCGGACTTGTCGCCGTACTTCGATCCGGCCGACCCGATGCCGGACGCGATCGGCACCATGATCGTCTCGCTGGACACGCCGCAAGAGCTGGAAGAGCGCGATCGCGAAGGCCTGTCGCTGTGGCTCTACCTGGTCCAGCGCGAGGAATTCACGCTCAACCGCCCGCCCCGGCGCAGCGCCGCCGACCGCATCGAACATCGCCCGCTGCCGCTGCGCCTGCATTTCCTGGTCACGCCCCAGGTCGCGGATGAGCGCGAAGACGCCACCGACCTCGAGCACCTGATCCTGGGCAAGATCCTGCAGCTTTTCCACGACGACGCCAGCCTGAGCGGCGCGCGCCTGGCCGGCACGCTGGCCGGCTCCGGGCTGGAGTTCTTCGTGCGGCTGGAGCCGCTGTCGCTGGAGGAGATCACGCGCGTCTGGGACGCGCTCGACAAGCCCTACCAGCTTTGCGTGTCGTTCGAGATGAGCATCGTGCCGATCGCCTCGGGCCACGATCCGGAGCGGGTCACGCCGGTGGACTCGGTGCTGTCCGAACACGGCATCGCCAGCGTGCAGGAGCCGGCATGATGGACTGCCGCCCGGAAACCATCGGCGCCGCCACCTGGCACCTTTGCCCCGACCCGCTGCAGCCGGCGGGCGCAAGATTGCGCGCACTGGTACAGGCGCGGCTGATCGATGAGATCACGCAGCGGCCGGTGCAGGCCAGCCGGGTCGGCACGACCGACCGGCGCCTGGCCTTGCACGTGGCCCAGCGCATCACGCGCGATGGCCTGGCGGGCCTCGCCGGCTGGCCGGCCAGCGTCTTCCCGGCCCTGGCATCGGGCGCTGCCGCGATACCAATGCGGATCGAAGCCCACGGCTACCTGCCACTCGACCTCGACGGCACGCTCGGCCCGTTCCCCGCCTTCCCCGGCGACTTCACGGCGCTGGACCACGGCGATGTCTTCCTGCACCGGACCGGGGTCGCCTGCAAAGGCCGCGTCGTGCGGCGCGACACGGCGGCCAACTTGCCCCTGCCCGGCGCGACGGTGGAGATCGACGGCGTATGGCCGACCTATCCGCCCGCTGGCGTGATGCCTGCCGCGGTGATGGAACCGGCCAACCTGGTAGCGCTGTCGCCTGGGCTTTACCGCAGCCATGCGGTGGCCGCACTGGCGCGCTGCGATCTGGTCGAAGACCTGCCGCAGGCCAAGCGCCTGCTCCAGCCCGCCGCGCCGGGCGCGCGCCGGCTGCGGCTGGACAACCGCGACACACTGGCGCCCGGCATGCCGCTGGTGATCGACGCCGGCGATGCCGAACGCCGGGAAGTGATCGGCATCCATGCGGTCGATACCAGCCTGTCCGCCGACCAGCCGGCCTGGGTTGAACTCGACTACCCGCTCAGGCACCTGCACCGGCGCCAGGCGCAGGCAGTGCCCGCCAGCATCCCCGCCACGCACGACCCGCGCAACCTGTCGCGCGCGGCGCAGGCGGGCGACCCGTGCGCCTTCCTGGCGGCGGCCGCGCCGTGGCCGGCGTTGTCGCTGGTGCAGGTCGACGACGGCGCCAACCCGCCCGAATACCAGCGCATCGAGCACTACGCCACCGCCGCCGACGCCGACGGCTATTTCCGCCTGCCGCGCATCTCGCGGCTGGCCCTGTTCCGGCTGCGCGCCACGCACCCCGCGCCGCCGCAACCGCTGCTGCTGACCATCGAGCCCGACTACGGGCTGGCCGAGCAGGTCCTGCCGGTGGCTTTCGAATGACGCGAATGAACTACGCCCTCCTGTTCCGTCCCGCAACCGCATAGGGGAACCAATATGCCCGAATATCTCGCACCCGGCGTCTACGTCGAGGAAACCCAGGCGAGCAACAAGCCGATCGAGGGGGTCAGCACCAGCACCACCGGGCTGGTCGGCGTGACCGAGCGCGGCCCGCTGAACGTGCCGCAGCTGGTCACCAGCTTCGGCGAGTTCCAGCGGCTGTTCGGCGGCATGCTGCCAGCGGACGAGTTCACCGGGCCGGGCGCACGCGTGCACAGCTACCTGCCACATGCGGTCGAGGGCTTTTTCCTCAACGGCGGCAAGCGCGCCTGGGTCACGCGCGTGCTGCCGGAGCAGGCCGAGCGCGCGCGGCGCGACCTGTTCCACCTCGACCTGGCCAATGCGGCCATCGGCGGCAGCGTACTGCTGCGCCCGGCACTGCAGGACACCGGCACGGCCATCAACCTGCCGCGCCTGTACGTGCTCGATCCCGGCAACTTCGGCGTCGGCGACTGGGTGCGCGTGGGTGACGGCAGCCGCGCCGACTACCGCCAGGTGCAGGCGCTGGGTGCGGCGCCGGCCCATACCGCGCTGACGCTGCCGCTGTATTTCTCGCACGCGGCCGGCGCGCCGACGCGCGATATCGCCGTCACCGTGAACGCCACGCTCAGCCCCTTCACGCTGCGCGACGACACCCGCGCCGGCGCCACCGAAGTGGTGCTCAGCGGCACCGCCGCACTGATCACCACACTGCTGCCGCTGACGCACCAGCTGCTGCAGGTCGATGGTGCCGAGTACGTGTTTGCCGCCGCGGTGGTCGGGCTAAGTACGACCGAGGCCCGCGTGCTGCTGGAAACCCCGCTGCGGCTGCCGCATGCGCGCGGCGCGCAGGTCGACGGCCTCGACATCCCGGCCGGCGCCAACGTCAACCTGGACGTGGCGGCCAGCGCCGGCGGCCTGCTGCTGTTCGGGCCCGGCTTCAGCACCGCGGGCAACCTGGTGGTGGTCGGCGTGGGCAGCGCGCAGGAAGAAGTGCAGCGCGTCGGCACGCTGGCGCAGCTGCCGCTGGACGTGCCCGCCTACGCGCCTTACCCGGCCGGCACCATCGGCCAGCTGGTCACGCTGGACGACGACGCGCGCACGGTCGTGGACCTGCCGACCAATGTGGTGGTGCCGCTCGATACCGTGGCCGGCATGAGCGCCGGCATGACCTTCACCTTCGGCGCCAACAACCAGGTGGTGGCGGCGGTCAACCAGGCCCTCGGCCTGGTGCGCCTGGCCGCGCCGCTGCCAGGCCCGGCGCTGGCCGCCGGCGATGCCGTGCAGGTGGGCGCGATAGCGGCCAGCGTGGTGGCCTATCCGACCGAACGCGTGGTGCCGCTCGACAGCGTCAACGGCGTCGAGACCGGCATGACCTTCGACAATGCCGGCGATACCGCGCTGGTTGCGACCGTGCTGCCCGACCTGCGCGCGGTGGTGCTGGCGACCGCGCTGGCGGCAGCGCCTGCCGCCGGCACCGCGGTCACGGTCGGCGGCAATGCCAATACGGCGCAGTCCCTGCTGCGCCCCGACGTGATCCCGCTGGACGATGTCGACGGCCTGGCGCCCGGCATGTCGATCACCATCGGCGCCGATACCGGCACCATCAGCGCCGTCAACACCACGGTGGGCGCGGTCGCGCTTCAGGCCCCGCTGCCCGCGGCGCCCGCCGCAGGCGCCACCGCCAGCTTCGCGCTGCGCCACACCACCCAGGCCGCCGGCGCCGGCGCCGCGACGCTGGCGCTGGACAACCGCCTCGGCCTCGATGCCGGCGACGTGCTGCGCATCGGTGCATCTCCGGACGAGGAATACGTGACCATCGCGCGCATGCTGGGCGAGCGCGGCGTCTCGCCCGACGCCGGCGTGGTCCAGCTGGCGCACCCGCTGAGCGGGGGCCATGCCAGCGGCGTCGAGGTCGCGCGCCAGGACGTGGTGGTCGACACCACGCGCCAGCCGGCCACGCTGGTGCTGTCGCCCGCCGACGGCAGCGATCAATTGCTGGTTGGCGACGGCACCACCTATGGTGCGGTGCTGCCGGAAGTGGTCCGCTTCACCACCGCGGACGGCATTGCCTACTTCCACCGCCTCGACGGCGCCGCGGCCAATGCCAGCCCGCTGGAGATCGAACTGGACGACCGCCTCGACTTCAGCCACGCCGCGGGCGCGGTGGTGGCCGAGCGCAACCGGCTGTTCGCGGTGCAGGCGCTGGACGCCGGCGGCTGGGGCGACCGGCTGATGGTCGCCGCGGCGGACGAGGCCAGCAGCCTCGCGGCCAACGCCAATGTGCTGGCCGCCAACCCGCCGCCGGGGCCGGGCATGTTCTCGTCGCTGCAACTGGCCACGCTGACCGGCATCGAGCCCGGCACCATCCTGGAGCTGCTCGCACCCGACGGCGCGCCGGTGGCCGGCGCCCCGCTGCTGAAGGCGCGCGCGGTAGACCGCGCCAGCCGGCTGGTGCTGCTGGACCCGCCCGGGCTGCAGGCAGCACATATGAACGCCGTCAACAACGCGCTGATGGCCGGCCTCAACGCCCGTGTGCGCTCGCGCGAGTGGAGCCTGACGGTGCTACTGCGCCAGCGCCCCGACCCCGCCGTACCCACGCGCAACGACAACCTGCTGGACCAGGAGAGCTTCCGCCAGCTGTCGATGGACCCGCGCCACAGCCGCTATTTCGAGCGCGTGATCGGCGCCACCTTCACGCCGGGAGCGCCCGCCGACGACGCCGGCAACCCGCTGCGGCGCTGGGACCGGCGCTCCGAAGGGGCGTCGCAATATATTCGCGTGCTGGACCTGGAGCCGGTGATCGCCAACCGCACCGCGATCCGGCTCGGGCCGGAGGCCTTGCTGGACGTGCTGCCTTCCGGCCTGGTGCGCCCCGCGCGCCTGCCGCTGTCCGGCGGCAGCGATGCCGTGCCGCTGATGGGTGATCCCATGTACGCCGGCACCGACAACAACGAGCCCGACCTGCGCACCGGCCTGCAGGCACTGAAAAACCCGCAGAACATCTCGCTGGTCGCGATTCCCGGCCAGACCACCGCGGCCCTGCAGCAGGCGCTGATCGACCAGTGCGAGGCGATGCGCTACCGCTTCGCCGTGCTCGACGGCCCGCCGCCCGACAACGACACGCTGGCCGACGTGCAGGACCTGCGCAGCCGCTACGACTCGCGCTACGCCGCGGTCTACCACCCGTGGCTGACCATTCCCGACCCGTTCCCGCAGAGCCTGGCCAACCTGCGGCAGGTGCCGATTCCCCCGTCCGGACACATGCTCGGCATCTATGCCCGCGTGGACAACGAGCGCGGGGTGCACAAGGCGCCGGCCAATGAAGTCGTGCGCGGCATCAGCGGGCTGACGCGCTACTTCAGCAAGGGCGAGCAGGACATCCTCAACCCGTATCCGGCCAATATCAACGTGGTGCGCGACTTCCGGCCCAACAACCGCGGCCTGCGCGTGTGGGGCGCGCGCTGCATCACCTCCGAGAGCGAGTTCAAGTACCTGAACGTGCGCCGCCTGCTGATCTTCCTGGAAGACTCGATCGACCGCGGCATGCAGTGGGTGGTGTTCGAGCCCAACGCCGAAGAGCTGTGGGCGCGCGTGCGGCGCAGCATCACCAACTTCCTGACCACGGTGTGGCGCAACGGCGCGCTGGAAGGCACCACGCCCGAGCAAGGCTTCTTCGTCAAGTGCGACCGCACCACCATGACCCGCGACGACATCGACAACGGGCGCCTGATCGTGGTGATCGGGGTGGCGCCGGTCAAGCCGGCCGAGTACGTGATCATCCGCATCGGCCTGTGGACGGCCGACGCGGAGCAATAAGCGAACAATGAGCGAAAGCCGAGGAGCAAGGCCATGGCTGCCACCGACATCCGCATCGATCCCTTCCCGGTCTTCAACTTCCGCGTCGAGCTGGACGGACTGATCGTGGCCTCGTTCAGCGAGGTCAGCGGCCTGACCGCCGACGGCGACGCGATCGACTACCGCGAGGGCAAGGACCCCACCAACAACGTGCGCAAGCTGCAGGGGCTGCGCAAGTACACGCCGCTGATGTTCAAGCGCGGCTACGTGCAGGACGACACGCTGTGGCAGTGGTACCGCCATATCGCCGACGGCGCCAACGAGCGCCGCAACGGCAGCGTGATCCTGATGAACGAGGCCCACCGCGACGTGCTGAGCTGGAATTTCGTCAACGCGTGGATCAACAAGATCGAGGGGCCCAGCCTGACCGCCACCGGCAACCAGGTGGCCGTGGAAAGCATGGAGCTGCACCACGAGGGCCTGACCATCGAGATCATCAGCACCGCGCCCTGAACGGAACCGCAACCCCAGCACCGGAGACCGCCATGCGCCACGGCATGCCCGCCGTCAGCATCGAACGGACCGACGCCGCCAGCGACGGGCCGGTGGTGCTGCGCACCGACATCGCCGCGTTTATCGGGCTGGCCGAGCGCGGCCCGCTCGATACGCCGGTGGCAGTGGAATCGTGGCGGCAGTTCCAGGCGCACTTCGGGCGCCCGTTCGGCAGCGCCTACCTGGCGTGGGCGGTGCGCGGCTTCTTCGACAACGACGGCCTGCGCTGCTGGGTCGTGCGCGTGGCCGCGCGGCAGTTTGGCGACGACGGCAACGAGGCCGCGCCGGGCGGCGGCGCACGCAGCGCCGGCGTGCTTCTGGCGGACACCGCGGGCGTGCCGCGCTGGCGGCTGTCGGCCACCTCTCCCGGCAGCTGGGGCAACGAACTCAGCATAGCGTGGCGCCGCGAGCGGCCGCTGACGCAGCGCGCCTTGTCGGCCGACAGCACCAGTGCACGGCTGGCCGCCGTGGCCGGCTTTGCACCCGGTGAGCTGGTGCGGCTGGCGCAGCCGGCGGCGAGCGCGCATCGCGTGCTGGTGCATGTCGACGCGGCGGCGGGCAAGCTCTACTGGGTCCATCCCGATCCGCGCCAGCGCGGCGCCGACCAGCTCGCCTGGAGCGCGCTGGACCCTGCCCAGCCGCTCATGGTGGAGCGTGTCGCCTACACGCTCGACGTCTGGCGGCGCGACGCCTTTGCCGCGCAATACCCCGACCTGCACCCGTCGCCGCGGCACCCGCGCTACTTCGGCACCGTGCTGGCGCCGGCATATGGCAGCGGGGCCGAACGGCTGCGCCTGCCGCCGGTGAATCCCGGCGCCCTGCCCGTGCCGCCCGGACTGGTCGAGATCGCTGGCCTTGCCCCCGCGCTGCCGCCGTTGCCCCTGGCGGCAGCGTCCGGCGAGCGGCTGCCGCTTGCGTCCGGCGCCGACGGCCTGGCCGCGCTGACCGCCAGCGACTTCCTCGGAGAGCCGTACTCGCCGCGCGACAGCGACTTCGCCCGACTACGCAAGGCGCGCGGCCTGCAGGCGCTGGCGGAGATCGACGAAATCTCGCTGGTGGCCGCGCCCGACATCCTGATCCGGCCGCAGCCGGACCCCGACTACGAGCCGCTGCCGCCTGATGCCGCCAATCCCTGCCTCGCCTGCCCGCCGCCCGCGCCGCCGCGCCGCGTGCACCAGCCGCGCGCCGTCGCCGAGCTGCCGCCGGTCTTTGCCGAGGCCGACATCCTGCGCGTGCAGACCGCGCTGATCGCCGACTGCGATGCGCGTGGCGACCGCTTTGCCGTGCTGTCCGCGCCGTTCGAGCGCGCCACCAGCCGCGCCCGCGGCATCCGCGCGCTGGCCGAATGGCGCCGCATGCTGGTCGAGCAGCAGCCCGCCCGCGCCGCCGCGCTGTACGCGCCGTGGCTGGCGGTGGCCGAGAACGACGGCGCCGCGCCACCCGTTGCCGGCAGCGTCGCCGGCGTCAGGATCGTGCCTGCCTGCGGCCACGTTGCCGGTGCCATCGCCAGTACCGACCTGGCGCTCGGCGTGATGCGCGCGCCGGCCAATGTGCCGGTGCAGCGCGTGGTCGACGTGCGCAGCGCCGTCAACGATGCCCAGCATGGCGAACTCAACGATGCCGGCGTCAACGTGCTGCGCGCCGAATTCGGCCGCGCGCCGATGCTGCTGGGCGCGCGCACCGTCAGCGACGAACCGGAATGGCGCTATGTCAGCACCGTGCGCATGCTGATCGCGCTCAGGCGGGCCTGCGACATCGCGCTGCGCTGGGCCGTGTTCGAGCCCAACGACGCGCCCACGCGCGCCGCCGTGGCCACCACGCTGATCGCCATCCTGACGCTGTTCTGGCAGCGCGGCGCCTTTGCCGGCGCCACCGCGGCGGAATCGTTCTTCGTGCGCTGCCAGGAGGACCCCACCGAAGACACCACCAACGCCGACGCGCGCGAGCACGGCCAGCTGATCGCGCTGGTCGGCATCGCGCCGGTGGCGCCGGCCGAGTTCATCGTGCTGCGCGTGGGCAGGCAGGACAACCTGCCGGTGTTTTCGCTGTTCGAACGCAAGGAGTTCGCATGAGCCTCGCCACCCGCCGCGACCCGCTGCTCGGCTTCAACTTCCTGGTCACGCTGTATGACTCGACCGCTTCCACCGGTTCGGCGGTGACACGGATCGCCCTGTCGCCGCTGATGCCCGCGCCGGTGGCCGGCTTCAGCGAATGCAGCGGACTGGAGATGACGATGGAAACCGACGACTACATGGAGGGCGGTCTCAACGGCACCGTGCTCAAGTTCCCCAAGCGCATCCGCAACACCGAGATCGTGCTGCGCCACGGCGTGACCAGGAGCACCGAGCTGTTCGACTGGTTCTACGCCTTCACGGCGGGCGCCGGCAAGCGCAAGGACGGCCTGATCACGCTGTGCGACGCGCGCCACAAGCCGCACACGGTATGGGGCTTCCGCCGCGGCCTGCCGACCAGGTACAGCGGGCCGCAACTCAATGCCCAGCAGAGCGCGGTGGCGGTCGAAGCCGTCACCATCACCCACGAAGGCCTCTACCAGCTGGGCGGCGCGGCCGCGCTGGCCGGCGCCATCGGCGAGGCCGCCGGAGCCATCGGGAGCCTGTTTTGAGCGACGTCATCATCGAAAGCGTGGTCAGCCGCGTGCGCATCGTCGACGGTGCCGGCGGGTTGTCCGAGCAGACCGTGCGCAGCATCGTCGCGGCGATCCTGCCCGCGGTACAGCAGATGCTGGCGCATCAGCGCCAGGTGTCCAGCGAGACTTCGACCGGCAATGGATACCTCGACTGGATGGAAGGCGAGACCGGCTCCGGCGGACCTGACGGAGCAACGCCATGACGATACCGGCCAAGGGCAAGTTCAAGGTGCGGGTGGGGCCCAAGCCTTCCGACACCATCAGCTACCCGGTGCAGTTCAACCCCACCGAGCTGCAGTTCGACAAGCAGGTGCAGATGGCGGAGATCGGCATTCCCGGGCTGGATGCGCCATTGCAGCAGTTCGTGCGCGGCAATGCCGAGAAGCTGACGCTGGAGCTGTTCTGCGACAGCACCGACAAGGGCATGGGCATCGGCGCGCAGTCGGTGACGAAAGAAGCCGACAAGTACTACCAGCTGGTCAAGATAATCCCCGCGCTGCATGCGCCGCCGGTGGTCACCTTCATCTGGAACGACCAGTTTCCCGGCAACGAGGTCGGCAAGGCCTGGGGCGGCAGCCAGCGGCGCACCAGCTTCACCGGCGTGGCCGAGAGCGTGCGCAGCCGCTTCACGTTGTTCAGCCCCGAAGGCATCCCGCTGCGCGCCACGGTCAACCTGGTGTTGCGCGAGTGGCGCCCGATCGAGCAGCAGCTCGGCAGGCAGAACCCGAGCTCGCCCGACCGCAGCCACGCCCACGTGCTGCGCCGTGGCGACACCCTCAGCGCGGTCGCGGGCGACTACTACGAGCGCGCCGGCGAGTGGCGCGCCATTGCCGACGAGAACGGCATCGAGGATCCGCGCCGGCTGGCGGCGGGATTGCGGCTGACGGTGCCGTCGATCCGCTAGGGGCGATGCCATGGGCGCGAGCGAATACCTGACCCTTGCCGGCGAATCCGCCCGCAGCGAAATGGGTGGCCTGCGCGTGCCGCGCTTCGAGCTGACCATCGACGGCGTGCGGCCGGAGAACAGCGTGCTGCGCGACATCGTCGACATCACCTACCGCGACAACATCGACCAGATCGACGGCTTCGAGCTGACCGTCGGCAACTGGGATCCGGCGCGGCGCCGCTACAAGTACATCGGCTCGGAAGACAGCAAGAGCGCGGCCGATGCCACGCTGCATGAGCTGGAGACGCTGTTCGAGCCCTGCTCCAAGGTGGTCCGCATCAGGATGGGCTACGCCAGCGAACTGGTGGAGATGCTGACCGGCAACTTTACCACCATGGAGCCGACCTTCTCCACCGGCGGCCCGCACACGCTGGCGGTGCGCGGCCTGAACCGGCTGCACCGGCTGCGGCGCAAGCGCTATGACGGCAACTGGCACGACACCACCGACAGCGCCATCGCCCGCAGCTTCGACGGCCTGACGGACCCCGACTGGCGCAACAGCGGCCAGGACGCGCGCCGCATCCCGATGCCGATCCGCACCGACCCCGACAACGAACCGCCGCTGGTCTTCGTCGGCCAGAAGAATGAATACGACATCGATTTCCTGTGGCGGCGCGCGCGGCTGCGCGGCTACGTGGTAACGATCGAGCAGGACCCTGCCGACGGCAGCGACAGGCTCTACTTTGGCCCGTCCACCAAGGGCGGGCCCAGGCCCTACCGGCTCGACTGGGGTGCCGGCCTGGTGGACCTGAAGGCCACCCTGACCACCGCCAACCAGGTCAAGAAGGTGACTGTGCGCGGCTGGGACCGCGCCGGCCAGCGCGCCATCGAGGAAACCGCCGACCTGGAAGACCCGCGCTTCCTGCGGCGCAACCCGCGCCTGCTGGAGATCGTCAGGCAGTGCGACCCGCGCGAGGAACGCGTGGTCACGCGCCCGGTATCGACCCGCAACGAGGCCCGGCGGCTCGCGCTCGACATCCTCACCGGCCACGCGCAGGAACTGGTGAAGGTGCAGGCCAGCGTGGTCGGCCTGCCGCGGCTGCGCGCCGGCTCGCACGTCAGCATCCAGGGCATCGGCGCGCGGCTCTCGGGCGAGTTCTTCGTCACCGAGACCACGCACACGATCAACACCAGCGGCTATGTCACCCGCTTCACCGCGCGCCGGGAAGACCCGGACACCGGGTTGCAACTCGCCCCCGGAGGAGGCACACCATGAACCGCAGCGAACGCAGTGCAGGCATCGTCATCGGCAAGGTGATCGCGGTACGCGACCCGGAGCGCCTGGGCCGCATCCAGGTCAACTACCCGTGGCTGTCCGGACCGGAGCAGCGCTGGGTGCCGGTGGCCGCGCCGATGGCCGGCGGCGACCGCGGCGCGTTCTTCATGCCTGAGGTGGACGACGAGGTGATCCTCGCCTTCGACCAGGGCATGTGGGACCACCCCTATGTGATCGGCTTCCTGTGGAACCCGCGGCAGCGGCCGCCGTCCTCCGACGAGCGCCAGCGCATGATCCGCTCGCGCAACGGGCATGCGCTGCGCATGGTCGACTCCACGCCGGTGGCCGGCAACAAGGGCGCGCTGATCATCGAGGACGCGCACGGCAATACCGTGGTGATGACCAACACGCATATCAGCATCAACACGCGCGGCGCGCTGGCGATCAACGCGGTCGGCAGCATCACCATCAACGACCGGCTGGTGCGGCCCGCCGGCGGGCCGATCTGAAGACTGGCCCTGCCGGCTGGCCCTACCGACGCAGACCACACCGCGAGGCAAGCATGGACGTCCCGATCGAGGTACCGCTGCCCGAATCCCTGCAGAAGGCGCTGCAGAAGCCGGTCTGCATCCCGCTGCCCAAGCCCGGCAGCGCGCAGATCCAGCTGCCCACCGGCGGCACGCTCAAGGGAATCGTCGATATCACCAAGGGCATTCCGGACGACTGCTCGCTCAACTTCTCGCTGGTGCTGCAACTGGCGCCGGTGATGGCGAGCATCGAATGCCTGGTCAAGGTGCTCAAGCTGATCAAGCCGCTGATCGACGTGGTCAAGGCGCTGGGCCCGCCCGACCCGCCCACGCTGATCAAGGTGGTGCCGGAGTTCCTGCAGGCGGCCGAGGCGGTGCTGCCCTGCCTGGCGGTGCCAACGCCCGTGGTGATGATCCCGTTCGTGCGCGACGTGCTGCTGCTCATCATCAAGCTGCTCAGGTGCATCATCGGCCAGCTCAAGAGCGTCCTGGCGCTGATGGGCGGTCTGGCGCTGCAGATCTCGTCGGCGCAGGCCGAGGGCAACAGCGAGCTGATGGCCGCGCTGGAATGCGCGCAGGCCAACGCCAATGCCTCGGCCCAGCACATGATGTCGGCAATCGACCCGGTGCTGGTGCTGCTGTCGCTGGCCGAGCCCTTCATGGGCATTGCCGGGGTCGATCCTATCAAGACGCCGACCATCGGCGCGGCCGAGGACATCGAGAGCCTGCAGAACGTGGTCACCACGCTCGACGAGCTGACCAAGGCGCTGCAGCTCGTCGCCGACGCGCTGGGAGGCTGAGATGGCACAGGACTTCCTCGGCACCGGCTTTGCCTTCCCGCTCTCGGTCACGCCGCGCGGCAAGCTGGCGCTGGCGCGCGCCGGGCAGCGCATCGAAGAATCGATCTACCTGATTCTGGGCACGCGGCTGGGCGAGCGCCTGATGATGCCGGCGTTCGGCTGCGCCATCCACGACCTGCTGTTCGCGCCCAACGACCCCACCACGCGCACCGAGGCGGTCGACGCGGTGCGCGAGGCGCTGGCGCTGTGGGAGGCGCGCATCGACGTGCTGGCCGTGACGGCCGACTTCGACCCCGCGCAGCCCAGCCTGCTGCTGATCCGCGTCGACTACCGCATCCGCGCCAACAACGCGCTGGCCAACCTGGTGTACCCGTTCTACATCAACGAATCCTACGTCTAGGGCCAGGATCATGCCGCTCAGGAACGAATACCCGGTGATCGACGACAGGCGCTACGCCGACCTGGTGGCCGAGGCGCGGGCGCGCATCCCGCGCTACACGTCGGAGTGGGACGACGTCAACGACAACGAGCCCGGCATGGCGGTGGTGCAGCTGATGGCCTGGATGAGCGACCTGCTGCTGGCGCGGCTGGGACGCGTGCCCAAGCTGAACTACCTGAAGTTCCTGGAGCTGCTCGGCATCGAGCTGCTGCCGGCGCGGCCGGCGCGCGCCGAGCTGAGCTTCCCGGTGCAGGCGACCTACGCCGAGCCGACGCTGATCGTGCCGCTGCACACGCAGGTCGCTGCCGAGGTGCCGGGCGAAGACCGGCCCGTGGTGTTCGAGACCGAGAAGGCACTGGTCGCGCTCAGCGCCCGGCTCGATGCGGTGCAGGTCGACCTCGGCCTGCAGACCACCGACGTCAGCGCCGCCAACGCGGAGGTCCAGGCCGGCTTCCTCGCCTTCGGGCCGGCGGTACGGACAGGCAATGCGCTGATGCTGGGATTCGACTCCCCGCTGGACTTCCCCAGCGTGCCGATCGACCTGGCGGTGTGGATCGCCCGGCGCGATGCGCGCGCGCCCTTCTATGTCGACAGCCCGCTGGCCACCGCGCCGCCGGCGACGCTCGCGTGGGAATACTGGAACGGCAAGGACTGGTACCCGCTCGACACGCTGCGCGACGACACCGCCGCCTTCACCCGCAGCGGCCATGTGCTGCTCGGCGCCGCGCCCCGCAACGGCCCGCAGCGCGCGGTGCTGGGCAAGGTGGCCGCGCCGCGCTACTGGCTGCGCGCGCGGCTGGCCGGCGGCGCCTACCAGCGCCCGCCGCGGCTGCTGGCGGTGCGCACCAACACGGTCCCGGCGATCGCCGCGCAATCGGTCGATGCCGAGATCGCCGGGCGCAGCACCGGCATGCCCGACCAGGTGTTCCAGCTCGCCCAGCACCCGGTGCTGGCCGGCAGCCTGGCGCTTGAAGTCGATGAAGGCGACGGCTTGCAGCCGTGGCAGGAGGTGGCGGACTTCCTGGCTTCCGGGCCGGACGACGCGCACTACGTGCTCAACCGCACCACCGGCGAGATCCGCTTCCACGGCATCGGCGGCCGCATCCCGGTGGCCAATCCGAACCGCCCCGCCAATATCGTCGCGCGGCGCTACCGCGTGGGCGGCGGCGCGCACGGCAATGTCGGTGCCGGGTTGATCGCCACGCTGCGCGGCAGCCTGCCGGGCATCGACACCGAGGGCGTGGGCAACCTGTTCCCGGCCTTCGGCGGTGCCGATGAAGAGACGCTGGAGGCCGCGCGCGAACGTGCCGCGGCCACGCTGAAGAGCCACGAGCGCGCCGTCACCCGCGACGACTTCGAGCTGCATGCGCGGCAGGTCGGCGGCGTAGCGCGCGCGCGGGCGCTGCCGCTGTTCCATCCGGCCTTCCCCAATGTGGAAGTGCCCGGCGTGGTCAGCGTGGTGGTCGTGCCCGAGGCCAGCAACCCGCAGCAGCCGCTGGACGACCCCGCGCCGCAGCCCACCGAAGGCCTGCTGCGCGAGGTCTGCGCGCAGCTGGACCAGCGCCGCCTGGCCACCACCGAACTCTATGTGCTGGCACCGGCCTACCGGCTGCTCCGGCTCTCCGCCACGCTCACCGTGGCCGGCGCTGCCGACCTGGCCGCGGTCAAGCAGGCCGCGCTGCTGGCGCTGCGGCGCTACTTCCATCCGCTGGTCGGCGGCGAAGACAGCAAGCCGGATGCCGACGGCAGCGGCTGGCCGTTCGGCGGCGACATCAACTACTCGCGCGTGGTGCAGCGGCTGCTGCTGGCCGGCGTGATCAGCGTGGACGACCTGCTGTTCCGGCTCGACGACACCGACTACCCGGCCTGCACCAATGTCCCGGTCGGCGGCGGCGCGCTGTTGCGGCTGGCCGACGACTCCCTGGCGCTCAGCGTCCGCTACGAGGCCAGCGAGGTGGATGCATGACCCAGCCCTGCACCTTGCCCGCCGCCACGGCACCGGCGGGGCCAGCCTCGCACGCGCCCTACCTGCCACCGGTACCGCGCCCGCCGCACGATCCCCTGACGCTGGTGCTCAACGGACAACTCGGCTGGCAGGCGCTGCCCGGCAAGCCGCCGGCCGTGCCGGCCGCCACCATCGGCCCGCTGGGTCAATGCGGCGCGCTGACGCTGCTGCCGCTGCCGGGTTCCGGCCGCACGCTGCCGGAAGCCAGCGGCAGCTTTGGCGGGCTGGTGCTGCCACGGCATATGGCGCTGGCCACGCTCGGGCCTTGCCAGCAGGCGCTGTTGCTGTTCGATGCCACGGGCCGGCGCCTGCTGCGCTTCGACCCATGCGCCTGCGTGTTCACCGACGCCTTCTGCCTGCGCCCGCAGGATCCTCGGCTGCCCTCGGGCCCGGCCACTCTGGCCGCGAGCTGCGGGCGTCTCTACCTGGCCGATCCTGCCACGCGCCGCGTGGTCGTGCTCAACGCAGCCACCGGCGCGGCACGCGGCGTGTGGCGCGCACCGCTGGCCACGCCACCGTGCGATGCCGGCAGCCGGCTCGACGACTGGCAGCCCGCGGCGCTGGCGGTGGCGCCCAACGGCGATATCTGGGTCGGCGACCGCATGCACGGCCTGCTGCTGCGCTTTGCCGCGTCCGGCTGCGTACTGGAGCGCCATGACGGCTTCGGCGCCGTCGCCGCGCTGGCCGCCACCTGCGACGGCAGCCTGCTGGTCGCCACGGATGGCGCCGAGGCGGTGGTGTTCTACGATCCCGCCACGCGCAGGCGTCTCGATCCGCCGCTGCGCCCGGCCGACCTCGCCGGCGCCTTCGCGCCGCTGCCGCTGACGGTGCATGCCGACGGCTCGGTCGACCTGTCCGCGCTATGCAGCCCGCCATGCGCCGCGCCGTGCGTGTTCGACCCGTCCGGCACGCTGCTGGACGCGCCGCCCGACGATCCACCCGATGCCTGGCCCTCCACCGGCACGTGGCACTCGCAGGCGCTCGACAGCGGCATCTCGGAGTGCATGTGGGACCGCATCGTCCTTGGCGCCACGCTGCCCGCGCATACCCGGCTTGCCATCGACGTGCTCACCGCCGAAACCGCGCTGCAAGCGTCAGACCTGTTCGAGAGCGGCGACTGGCAGCCCGCGCTGGCGCTGCATCCCGAGCCTGAAGGCGCCACCGCCTTCGACGGCATCGACTACATGCTGCGGGCCCGCCCCGGCCGCTTCCTGTGGCTGCGTTTGCGGCTGGACGGCAACGGCGCGGCGACGCCGTCGCTGGCCTGCGTGGCGATCGATTTCCCGCGCATCAGCTGGCGCCGCTACCTGCCGGCGATCTTCGGCGCCGAGCCGGTCAGCGCCGAATTCACGGACCGCTGGCTGGCGCTGTTCGACCGCCAGTTCCGCGACATCGAACGGCAGATCGACACACAGGCGCGCTTGTTCGACCCGAATTCGGCGCCTGCCGGCGGGCGCCAGGATTTCCTCGGCTTCCTGGCCGGCTGGCTCGGCCTGGGCAGTGGCCTGTCGGCGCTGCCGCTGACCCGGCAGCGCGCGTTCATCAAGCATGCGGCGCGGGCATTTGCCTGGCGCGGCACGCCGCGCGGGCTGACGCACACGCTCTACCTCTTTCTCGGCCTGCAGCGCTGGTGCGGATACAGCGCCGGCGCGGCGCCCTGCGTACCGTGCGCCAGCGACATTCCCGAACGCTTCCGCTGGCGCCCACCGCGGCTGCTGCTGGAGCACTACATCCTGCGGCGCTGGCTGTTCCTGGGATTCGGCCGGCTGTCCGACAACGCGCGCCTGTGGGGCGAGCGCATCGTCAACCGCAGCCGGCTGGGCGCGGGCGCGCCGCCGGCGGCGATGCCAGGCTGCCCGCTGCCGGGCCGTGCCGGCAGCGAAGGCGGCGATGACTGCGAGCCGTGCGTCGGTGCCGTCCATGCCGGCCGGCACGGCGCCGCCAGCCCGGACGAAAGCGCGCGTCTCGGCGTCACCCAGCTCAAGACCGCGCAGGACCCGTGGCGCGATCCCTTCCATGTCTATGCGCACAAGCTGTCGGTGTTTGTGCCCGCGGCGTGCGTGCGCGATCCGGCGCTGGCACGCGCGCTGGCACAACTGCTCAAGGCCGAGGTGCCGGCCCACGTGCAAGCCACGCTGGTGCCGGTGGAGCCGCGCTTCCGCATCGGCGTGCAGGCCATGCTGGGGCTGGATGCCGTGATCGGCTACCGCGCCGCGCCGGCCGCGCTGGATGCGATGCGGCTGGGACGCGGCACCGTGCTGGGCGGCGCCGACCGCGACGGCGGCGCGCGCGCCTTGCGTGTGGGCACGCGGCGCGTGGGGATGGACACCACCATGCAGTAATGGCTGTAGCTGGCCACCAGAGCGGATCAACGACAGCTGCCAAACGACGAGAGGTCTGAATTATGGGCAACGCAATGCATACCCCGACTGGCTGCTGCGACGCACCCTGCCCCGGCTGCGAGGTGCAGACCCCGCTGCGCAACCACTACTTCTTCGGCAAGCTGATGGACGTGCCGGACTTCGACGTGGAACAGGCCTACGTGGTGGAGAAATTCCGCCGCCACCATGCACGGTTGCACGGCACCGGCGTGATCTGCGGACTGGAAGTGGCAGCACACCCGAACCCTGCCTGCCGCGACCGCTACGTGGTGGTCAGGCCCGGCGCGGCGCTCGACTGCTGCGGCAACGAGATCCTGGTGATCGACGAGGAAACGCTGGACATCACCTGCTTCCCGGCGGTCCGTGCGCTGATCGAGCAGCCCGACAACGCGGACCACCTGTTGCTGCTATGCATCCGCTACCGCGAATGCCCCACCGAGGAAGTGCCTGTGCTGTACGACGAATGCGGCTGCGACGACTCCCGCTGCGCGCCGAATCGCATCCTGGAAAGCTACGAGTTTGACGTGCTGGTTGACCCGGAGCTGCCGGCGGTACCGCCCGCGCAGCCGCAGCCGCCCAGGCTGACGTGGCAGGCCAGCGTCACGCTGGCCGGCGCGCGCGCGGTGGCGCTGCATGAGGCGAGCCAGCGCGCCTATCTTGCGGCGGACTTGTCGGGCGGCGGTGGCACGGTGCAGCAGTTGTGGCTGTCGAACCAGGCGTATATCGCCACCCACAATTTCACCACCGCCGTGTCCGGCATCGCCGTGAGCGGCGACGGCACGCTGCTGGTGGCGCTGGTCGCCGGCGCCACCGCGGCGGACCCGGCACGGCTGGCGCTGCTGGATACCACATCCGCCGGCGATTTCGCCGGTGCCGAAGACGCAACGCTCGACCTGCCGGGCACGGCTGGTGCCACGCAGGCCTGGGTAACGGCGATCGGTCCCAACCGCGTGGCCGCGCTCGTGGTCGGCGGCGGCGACAGCCTGCTATTCACGGTCGATCTCGCGCCGGGCACGCTGACGGCCGTGCTCGACGCCACGCTGAGCGGCTTTGCCGCCACCGCCTGGGCGCTTGGCAGCGACGGCAAGACGCTGTACCTGGCGCAGGCCAATGGCGCGATGCAATCGGTCGACCTGGCCGCGGCAGCACTGACGCCGGCCGCGCTTGGCCTGTCCGGCACCAGCGTCAGTGCGCTGGCCACGGTCAAGACCGATGCCCTCGACCTGCTCGCCTGGACCGACCAGGCCGGCCAGCGCATCGCATTGTCCAAGCCGGACGGCACGCTGCTGCACCAGGATCCGCTGCCCGCGCCTCCCGTGGCGCTGGTCGCCGAAGCGGCCGGCCGCTTCGGCTATGTGCTGATGCAGCCCGCCACCGGCAACAGCCGCATCGTCGCGGTAGACCTGCGCCGCATGCAGCAGGGCCAGCCGGCGCTGCTGTCCAACGCACTGGAAATCGGCCCGGGCGGCGACGCGCTGGCGCTCGCCGGCGAGCGGCTGTGGGCAGTGTATGACGACGGCGCCGCGATCGCCGCCATCGAAGCTACCCATTGCGAGGACTTCCTGGATCCGCATCCCTGCCCGGCCTGCCCCGCGCCGGACTGCGTGACGCTGGCCACGATCGCCCGATACCGCCCGTCGCGCAAGCTCGAAGACCCGACCGTGCCGCCCAGCGACCCGCTCGCCGACACGGCGGCCAATATCGCCCGCCTCGACATGCTGACGTGGCGCGCGGACGTGCCCAGCGTGGCCGACCTGGCGCTGGCGGTGCGCTGCATGCTGGAGCACTGCTGCGGCGGCACCAGCGCCAAGGGCGAGCAGGGCGACCCTGGCCTGCCCGGACAACAGGGTGAGAAAGGCGAAAAGGGGGATAAGGGCGACAAGGGCGACAAGGGCGACAAGGGCGACCCCGGCGATCAGGGCGAGCCAGGCAAGCCCGGCGACGGCCTGGACTGGGCCCTGCCCCACATCTGCGACATCAACTGGAAGCATGCCGAGCGAATCCCCTTCGACGCCATCGCCAGGGGACTGGTGGTGGCGTTCGACACGCCGGTGATGGCCGGGGACCTGCATGCCGACTCGATTCACCTGCAGGTGCAGCACGAGGGCCGCCTGGTCGAACTGCCACTGCAATGCTGGTGCGACCTGCCACTGTCGCGCGAAGACCTGGAACCCGGCCGGCTGGAACGCGACTGCGATGCGCAGACCCAGTTCGACCCCGGCGTCGACGCCAACGGCATGGCCACCGCGGTGCGCATCGGCCAGCAGGTCCTGCCAAAGCTGTTTGGGGCCATGCAGGGCAAGCCGGTCAAGCTGCGGCTGCTGGTCAACGGAGACTTTATCCGCGGGCTGCACCATGACACCAAGCAGCTGCGCGCGCTCGACGCCGACCACATCCCCAAGCTGGTCCCGCCGTCGCCGCCCAATCCGCCGCAGCCCGGCGCAGTGCCGGAGTGGCTGCAGCCTCAGGACGAGCGCGTCAGCGGCGACGGCATCGAGGGCGGCACCTTCGAAAGCTGGTTCACCATAGAGCAACGATAGGGAGCACCAGGCCATGAACACCGTGAACGACCTCTATCGCAAACGGCAGGGGCAGAGCCCCACCGCCTGCCCGCCCGAACCCTGCGTCTGCGGCACTTGCGGCATGCTGGAATGCCTGTGCCGGCCGCGCTTCTTCGCCGGCCAGGTGCTGACCGCCGACGACCTCAACCGGCTCGACGGCTATATCCGCGGCAAGCACCGGCTGCACAACCGGCAGCTGCACGGCTGGGGCGTGGTCAACGGGCTGGAAGTCACCTGCAACCCGTGCGGCGACGGCGTCGCGGTCGGCTGCGGCTATGCGCTCACCCCCTGCGGCGACGACATCGTGGTGTGCGAGGCGGTCAGCGTCGATGTGTGCGAGCTGATCCGCCGCTGCAAGGACGCGGAGCACCGCTGGCAGCAGTGCGAGCCGATGAAGCATCCGCCGCCGCAGCAGTGCGATGCCGGCGAGGAGGAGTGGATCCTGGCGATCCGCTACGCCGAGGCGCCGGCGCGCGGGGTCAAGCCGCTGCGCCCGGCGCCGGACTGCACCGCCAACAGCTGTGCCTGCGGCGGCAATGGCGGCAAGTGCGGCTGTGGCGGTGCCTGCGGCGGCATGAAGTGCGGCTGCAACGGCGCCACGCTGGCCAGGCCGCGCGGCGCGCCGGTGCAGTGCGAGCCCACCGTGATCTGCGAGGGCTTTGCCTTCGAGGTCTACCGCAAGCCGCCCGACAAGGCCCCGGACCCGGTCGGGACCAGCGACAGCACCGTCGGGGGCGCGGCTGGCAACAACCAGGCCTTCAACCCGGACTCCGAACTGATGCAGCGCTTCCGCTGCTGCGTCGAGCTGCTGGTCACGCAGATGCCCAAGCTGCCCGGCGCGCTCAAGGTCCCCGCCACCGCTGCCGAAGCGCTGGCGTGGTACCAGTGGCTCGGCGCGGCGCGCATGCAGCTGCGGCGCTATTTCGGCAGCCACGGCAGCTACAACTGCGACCTGATGGCACAGTTCAATGCCATCTCCTACCCCGCCGCGGGCACGCTCGCCAATGCGGGCGCCATCTACCTGGCGGTGGTGCTGCTGATGATCGTGTGGCTGGACGCCATGCTCGCCTGCTTCTGCTCGGCGCTGCTGCCGCCGTGCCCGGCGCCGACGCGCGAGGTGCGCGTGCCGCTGGCGTCGCTGCATGTCGCCGGCGGCTGCGGGGCCCAGTCCTGCCGCGTGCTGCGCGTGTGCAACTGGACCGTGCACCGCAAGTTCGCCACCACCTTCCCGTCGCTGCAGTACTGGCTCGGCATCCTGCCATTCGGGAAGCAGTTGCGGCAGTTGCTGGAGAACCTGTGCTGCTTCGATATCGGCGGCATCCTGCCCGACAACCGCCTGCAGGACAGCGCGGCGGGCGCGCAGCCCGGGCTCTTCGCGATGCGCGCGGAGGTGGTGCCCGATATAGCCCCGAACATGGCGCCTGACAACGCGGCCGGGAATGGCAACGGCAATGGCAACGGCAGCGGCAGCGCCGACATCAAGCTGGCCGATGCGGCCTACCAGCGCGCCAACGACCTGCTGAACCCGGCCGTGGCCGAACCCGAACGCATCGCCGGCGCCACCGGGCTGCTGCGCGCCGCGCTGGCGCGCACCGGCAAGACGCTGGAGTTCAGCACGCTGGCCGAGAGCATGATGGGGCCCGGCAGCCCCGGCAATGGCCGGGACCGGCTGTCCCCCGCGGAGACGGCCAACCTGCCCCAGTTCGTGATCGCCAACCAACTGATGCGTCCGAGCGTCGCGGCCGCGATCGCACCGCTGCTCGACGCCGCGCTGGGCCTGTCGCTGCGCGCCACGGCCTTTGCCGGGGCAGCGTCGGAGACGGCCGCCCCCGATGCCATGGCCATCCTGCGCGCCGACATGGACGCGTTGCGCGACAGCGTCAAGGCGCAGGCCGCCGAGATCGAACGGCTCAAGGCAGCGGCCAGACCTGCGCCCAAGCCCGCGCCTGCCACCAAGCGCGGCGGCCGCAAACCCGGCTAGGAGGAGTGCGCCATGACCACCGAATTTGCCGAGCGTCCGCGCTTCTTCGAGGGCCAGTATCTCGGCGCCGAGGACCTGCAGGCGCTGCTGCGCTACTTCAGCACACAGCTGGCGCGCCACCACCTGGGCAGCCACAGCTGGGGCATCGCCTCCGGCATCGAGCTGGTCTACCAGGATTCGCCGCAGGGCGCGGTCGAGGCTTACCTGACGCCGGGGCTGGCCACCGACGGCTATGGCCGCGCCATCGTGGTGGCCGAGCCCTTCCCGCTCGACGCCGGCCTGTTCGCGGGGCAGCCGGCCGGGCTGGTCAACGTATGGATCCGCTATGACGAGGCCGCCGGCCAGGGCGTGCGCCCCGGCTTCGAGGTATGCGGCGCCACCGATGCCTATGCCCGCGTGGTGGAGTCCTTCCTGGTCGAGGTCGGCGAGCGCAAGACCATCGAAACCCGCCAGGGCGGCGTGGCGCTGGGCGACGACAGCTACGGCGACGCGCGCGAGGCGCCGGGTGCGCTGCTGCCGCTGCAGCCGCTCGCCCCGGATGGTTCGGTGCCGGCGCAGCGCTTTCCCGGCGACGACGATCCCAGCCTGTGGCTGATCCCGGTCGGGCGCGTGCTGTGGCAAGGCGGCACGCTACAGAAACCGACGCCCGCCAGCGCCACCCAGTCGCGCCTGTTCCGCCGGCATTCCGGCTGGATCGGCGAGGCGCTGCACGGCACCGGCGGCCTGCTGCGGCTGCGCGGCCGCTGGATCCCGCGCGCGGGCGCCACGCCGGTCGAGCAACTGTGCGAGGCCGACCAGCCCGCCGCCGCCGACCTGGTGTTCTGCGCCAGCGACCCCGACACGCCGCACTTCCGCGAACCGGTCTGGCTCGACGCCGACACGCGCGCGCGCGGCCACCTGCGCTACTACGGCACGCGCGCCGAGTGGGTCGATGCCGGCGGCACCGACTACCTGGCACAGGGCACCGTCACCGCGCTCCAGCGCGCCGCGCCCAGTGCCGTCGACGGGGTCGACCTGCGGGTGCTGCTGGGCCAGCCGCAAGGCAGCGCCGGCCCGACCCGGCTCACCCTCGGCGCCGCCACCCCGACCGGCACCGATCCCTGCGCGATCGGATTCAGCTATACCGCCGGCGTGGCGATCCAGCACGACGGCCGTGTCGGCATCGGCAGCACCGACAAGGCGCTGGCCTTGCCGCTGACAATACGCGCGCTCGCGGCCAATGGCGGCCTGGTCGGGCTGGAAGGCACCGGCGGCGCGCTGGCGTGGCAGATCAACATGGGCCCGGCAAAGAACGGCCTGAACGTGACCCAGTCGGATCCGACGCTGAGCAACCTGTTTATCGAGGCGGCCAGCGGCAACGTCGGCATCGGCACGCTGACGCCGGGCGCACGGCTCGACATCCAGGGCGTGCCGTCGCCGCAGGGCAATGCGGTGGGCAACGGCAAGTGGCTGCAGATGGGCAGCAGCACCGCCCCCGATGCCGGCCAGGCCTGGTTCCAGTACGGCCCGCAACTGGCGCCGCTGCTGGTGCTGAGCGACTTCGACGATCCGCCCCGGGTGCAGTTCCAGCAGGTCGGCAACGGTAACGAGGCGGCCGCGCAATTCTCCAGCTGGATCGGCCAGGCCCGTGGCAACTCGTCCGACCTGGCATTGTTCGGCGGCAGCGTCGGCATCGGCACGCTGACGCCGTCGCGCACGCTGCACGTGCTCGGCAGCGAGATCCACAGCGGCGGCGGCGGCGCCGGGTTTTCGTTCGAGAACCGCGAGACCGGCGCCTTTATCGGCAACCCCGGCAACGGCGAGCGCTGGGTCTGGTACGCCAGCGGCGGCAATGCGCGGCTGTGGAGCAACGGCGACAAGCTGACCGTGACCCCGGCCGGGCGCATGGGCCTGGGCACCGCTGCGCCCGCCAGCACGCTGGAAGTGCGCGGCGCGATCCGGCTCGGCGACAACGGCGACTACTTCGCGGTAGGCGGCCTGGCCGAGATGCGCATTGTAGCCGGGCAGGCCAGCGCGGGTGGCGGCTCCGCCGGCACAGGGTGGAGCGCGACGCGCACCGGCACAGGCCAGTACACCGTGAGCTTCGCGCCGGCCTTCACCGCGACGCCGGTCATCGTCGCCAGCCTGGTCGACTCGGCCAACGACGACCAGGTCTGCACCGTGCGCAACGTCGGCCCCGGCGGCTTCACGCTGATCGCCCGCGACGTCACGCCGCCGTCGGAAGGCAGCTTCGTCGACAACGCCTTCCACTTCGTCGCCTACGGGCCCCGCACCTGAAAGGAGCCGCCATGGACCACCCCACCGCCAATGCGCCCGCGGCATCCGCCGCGCCCATCGAACGCAGCCTGCTGCAGGCGCGCCTGGCCACGCTGCGCGGCGAATACAGCGCGGGCCAGCGCCTGCTGGCCGAGGCCGAGGCGCGCGCCGCCACGTTGCGCGAGCAGCTGCTGCGCATCGGCGGCGCCGCGCAGGTGCTGGAAGAACTGCTGGCCGTCGATGCGCATCCGCCTGCAGCGGCCGTCACTGCGCAGGCTTAGCCATGGCCCACCTGCGCATCCGCCAGTGGCACAACGCATATGCGGTGCCTGCCGCGCACCCCGCGCCGGCCGCGCTCGGCCACCAGCTCGACGCGCTGGCGCCGCAGCTGGCGCAGGCGCTGGCGGATCAGCTCGACGCACTCGGGCTGGATGACGACGCCGTGGTGCTGCTGCCGCGGCTGGAGATCGCCTGCGAGATCGATACCGCGTGCCCCGCCGGGCAGATCGTGCGGCACTGGTCGCGCCAGCTGGCGCTGGCCTTTGCGCGCGCGCTGGCGGATCCAGCCGGCGACGCCATCAGGATGCCCTCGCGCGCGGCTTACCATGCGCGCTTTATCGAACGGCTGCTGCGCGGCGACGGCTGGGACAGCTGGCTCTTCCACCGCTTCGCCGGCCTGCGCATGCTGCCGGCGGGCGCGGCCATCCGCACCCTGCTGACGGAAGACGCCGCCACGGGACGCGCCACGCTGGCGCTGCTGGACAGGGCAAGCTGGCCCATGCTGCTGGCGGCGCTGGGCGAGCGCGAGGCGGTGCGCATCCTGTCCCGCTGGCACGAACAGGAGAGCGAGGCCACCGACGTGGGCCCGTTGGAGCCTGCCGCCAGCGCATGGCGGCAGGCGTCGCCCGGCCGCGTCGCGCCCGCGCTGCTGGCACTGTGGCTGCTCGCGCATGGCGGCGCGGCGCAGCCGGCTGGCATCGGCGCGCTGTGCTGGCTGGCGGCGTTGCTGTCGATGCCTGAGGACATGCCTGCCACCGTGCTGGCGCGTCTTGCCGCGCACGGCGTCATCGATGGCAAACCTGCCTGCGCCACGGATCCCGACTGGCTGGTGCTGCTCGCCACCACGCCGCAGCCTGTGCGTGCGGCAATGGCATCGCTGGCGGCACAGGCCAGGCAGGTGCAGCAAGAGCGCGCGCCATCCACACCCGATGCCGCTGCGGAACCGCTTGACGCGCCATTCGGCGGCCTCGCGTGGCTGCTGCCTGCCCTGCATGACCTGTTCGACGGCGGCTGGGCCAGCGCACTGCCCGCGCCGCCGGCCGGGGCCGGCAGCGCGCGCGACGTTGCCGCGCTGCTGGCGCTGGCGATCGCCGCCGGCCATCGTGGCGAACGGGCGTGGCGCGACCCGTTCTGGCGCACCTTCCTGCAGGTGGCGCCAGCCTTTTCACTGCCAGCGCTGCACGACTGGCTGGCCGCCACGGACGCCGAAGCGCCGGCCCTGGCACTCGCCGCCTCGTTGCGCCGCTGTGCCTTCACCGGCGTCGCGCGGCTGCGGGTGCCAGCCGGCGCGATCCGCACCGAGGTATGGATCGAACCCGGCAGCGCCTGCCGCCTGCATGCCACGACGCCACCGGCTGGCCTGGCCGAGTCCGCGCCGCTGCCGCTCGCCATGCGGCTGCGCCTGACACGGTTGCTGCGCCAGGATCTTGCGCTGCTGGGTGCCAGCCCGGTGCTGGCGGCGCTGCCGCCGGCCTGGCGGGACATCTTCGCCACGCTGGCGCAGGCCGCGCTGCGGCGCATCGCCTTCCGCATTCCGGGCGCGGCCTGTTGCACCTTGCCGTACCTGTTCGCCAACGTGCTCGATACACGCGGCGAGGCCCACCGCGGCGGTGCCGGCGCCGCAACCGGGACCGCCTGGACCCTCTCGCTGCGGCGCCCGCCGCTGCACGTGCTGCTGAGCCTGAACGGCATGGCGCGGCTGCGCGTGGCCTGGCCGGGCCGGCGCGAGCTGAGCCTGCACTGCACGGAGTGAACGCATGCGCCGCGATCTCGACCCGCTCATCGCCGGTGGCCGGCAAGCACCGATGCCGGCGCCATGGCCGCAGGCGCATCCCTTCGGCAACGAACGGCTGTGGCTGGACTGCCTGGTCGAGCGCGAGATCCTGCGCCTGCGCGCACGCTACGAACTGTCGCTCGACGAACTGCGCGGCCTCTACATCTCCGACCGCCAGGTCGATGCGCTGCTGCGCCAGCAGGCCGGGCAGCTCGGCCAACCCGATGCCGATCCCGCCGGCGCGCTGACGCGCCAGGCCGCGCAGTGGCGCGAGCATTTCAACGCGGGCTCGCCGCTGGCGCTGCTGGGCGAGCGGCTGGCGCTGGCGCCGGACGATCTGGAGTTGCTGTTCGTGGTGCTCGCGCCTGAACTCGACCTGCGCTACGAAACGCTCTACGCCTACCTGAACAACGACATCGCGCGCAAGGTCGCCACCGTCGACATGGTGTGCCGGCTGCTCGGCGCCGACGTGGTCCCGCATGACGCCGCCGCGCTGCGCGGCCGCGTCCGCGCGCTGGCCGCGGCCGGCATCCTGGTGCTGGCCGACAGTGACGAACAACGCAGCACGCTCGGGCAAAGCCTGGCGCTGGCGCCGCCGGTCGCGCAATTCCTGCTCGGCATCCCGCCCGCCGCGCAGGAGACGGCAGACGCGGACGAACCCTGGCTGGAAGCCGTAGCCGACGCCGTCGGCGCGCCAACCGCCTGCAGCGAGTTGATCGCCTGCCGCAGCGACGACCCCGAACGCCAGGCCGGCTGGGCGCGCCGCCTGCTGGCCCGCCGCGGCCGCCACGCGCTGCACCTGGCGCCGCACGCCCTGCTGGCCGGCACATCGCCGCTGCTGGCCGCCCGGCTCGCGCACGCCGCGCTGGTGCTGCATGATGCCGCCGGCACCAGCCGCGACGCCGCCGCGGACGAACGCCTGGCCGCCGCGCTGCGGCGCACGCTCGACGGCGGCCTCGACGTGCTGTGGCTGGTGCCGCCGAACTGGCGCCCCCTGCCCGCGCTGTCGCGCCTGCCGCTGACCACCTTCACGCTGCCGGCCGCCACCGGCGCCGAGCGCGCACGGGAATGGGCCGATGCCATCCGCGACGCCCGGCTGGCCGATGCGGGACAGCCGGCCGCGAGCCTGGCCGACACGCTCGCCGCCCGCTTCTCGCTGTCCGGCACCCGCATCCGGCAGGCGGTGCGCGCCGCGCAGGCATTGTGGGCGGCCGACCCGGCCATCGCCAGCGGCCACGAGGCCCTCGACCGCGCCGCGCGCCAGCTCGCCGCGCAGGGGCTGGCACAGGTGGCCGAGCTGGCCACGCGCCCGCACCGCTGGCCGCAACTGGTGCTGCCCGCCACCACGCTGCAGCTGCTGCATGAAATCGGCGCCGCCATCGCCTGCCGCGAGCAGGTGTTCCGCGACTGGAACATGCAGGGCCGCACCGGCCGCAGCGCGGGACTGATGCTGCTGTTCGCCGGCGCCTCCGGCACCGGCAAGACCATGGCCGCCTCGGTGCTGGCCAACCACGCCGGGCTGGACCTGTTCCGCGTCGACCTGGCCAGCGTGGTGTCGAAGTACATCGGCGAGACCGAGAAAAACCTGGAGCGCATCTTCAGCGCGGCGCAGGATGCCGACGCGATCCTGCTGTTCGACGAGGCCGACGCCCTGCTCGGCAAGCGCGCCGAGGTCAGGGACGCGCACGACCGCTACGCCAATATCGAGGTGGCCTACCTGCTGCAGCGCATGGAAACGCACGACGGCGTGGTGATCCTGGCCAGCAACCTGCCCAAGAACCTCGACCCTGCCTTTGCGCGGCGCATGCACTACACGGTGGAGTTCGGCCGCCCCAACGCAGTGTTGCGCGAGCAGCTCTGGCGCGGCATGTTCCCGGCCGAGGTGCCGCTGGCGGGCGATATTGACTATGCCTTTATCGCCGAGCAGTTCGAGCTGACCGGCGGGGACATCCAGGCCATTGCGCTGGAAGCCGCGTTCCTGGCGGCCGGCGAAGGCAGTGCGGTGGGCATGGCGCAGCTGATGCGGGCGCTGTCGCGGCGGCAGACCAAGCATGGCGACGCGGGCACGGCAGCGCGTTTTCGCGCGCACCAGGACGCCGCCGAACACAGGCGTGCCTGACGGCGGTAGCCATGAAGACACGCGACAGCCGCAAGGCCGCGCCGCATCCCGACGCCAGCCGGACCAGGCAGCCGGACGGTAGCGCAGGTGCGGGCAAGGGTGCAGGCCATCACGGCCCGGCCCCGCTGGCGGTGCTCGGCAACCAGGCAGTGCAACACTTGCTGGCCCCGCCGCCAGTCAGCGCCACCGTCAGCGCGACCGCCATCCCCGCAGCCAGCGCGGCCCGGCCGGATGACGGGCTCGAGGCCGCCGCGGCACAGGCATCAACGGTATCCGGCCAGTCGCTGCCTGCAGCGATGCGCAATGCCGCCGAGGGAACGCTGGGACTGTCGCTCGGCCATGTCCGCCTGCATCACGGCAGCGCCGCCGCCGAACTGACGGCGGGCAGCCGCGCGGATGCGCTGACCTGGCGCAATCACGTCTTTGTCCGGCCCGAACAGTGGGCACCGGATACCCAGGCCGGCCGCGCCCTGCTCGGGCACGAGCTGGTGCATGTCGCGCAAAACCAGGCGTTCGGCCCTGGGCGCCTGCGCAGCCTGAGCCGCCACGACGATGCCGCCGAACGCGAGGCGCATGCGCTGGGCCCGCGCGTCCTGGACGGTGCGCGCGGCGCGGCGCGCCCGGCCAGCGGTCAGGTCGCCGCCATCGGCCGGCAGGAGACCAGCACGCCGGACACGCCGTCCAGCATGCCGCCGCCAGCATTCTGCTCATCCGACGACGCAAGCGGGGGGACGGTCGCCACGTCCTCGTCCTCGTCATCGTCATCGACCTCGCCGGCATCCTCCGCGGTCCCGTCGGCGCCTGCCGCGTTCGATCCGGCCAATGCCGATGTGCGCACGCTGACCAATGCCGACCTGATCGCTCGCGATCTGGAGGCGTCCACGTTCCTCGCGCAAGCCACCGCCACCAGCCCGCGAACCGCCGGCTGGCAACGGCTGCAGCGCGCGATCGCGGCGGAGCGGACACGGCGCATCGCGCGCGGCTTTGTGTTCCTGGCTGAACGGACCGACACCACGCCTGCGGCGCTCTACCAGATGCGCGGCAGCGCGGCGCCCGGCATCATCGAGATTGTCACTACCAACGCCGCGGCGGCGATGGGGGCTGCGGATGTCACGCTGGGCGGCGCAATCATGACGCAGCGGCAAGTGCGCGCCTACGTGGCGACCCTGGGCTACCGCACCATCAGCGGTCCGCAGGCTGACGGGATGATCGCCAACCGCGCCGACCTGATCCAGCGCGCGATCGCCGCCGAGCGGCAACGTGGCCTGTCGCTGCCGACGCAGGGCGGGATCGGCCGTACGCCGTTTCTCGACTACCGCCTGGCAGGGGGGTTTCATCCCTATGGCCCGGGCACGGCCCCGGGACAGCTGCCGCTGGGCCTGGCCGACGCCAATTTCCGCGGGCGCATCGGCGAGATCGGCATGGGCAGCGACTGGCGCACCGGCTGGGGCACCGGCCTGCAGGACCTGAACCGCGTATCCTGGGTCGATGTGACCGGCCGCACGCAGACCGGCAACTTCCCCGTGGTGGATTTCGGTCCGGGCGAGGGACGGGTACCGCGCATCCTGGATATCCAGCCGATCTCCGTGACCACCAGCGGTGCCGCGGACTACGACACGCGGCAGCAGCAATACACCATGAAGATCGAGGCGCTGCTGGACGTGGCAGGCCGGCGCGCGACCTCGCCCGCCAGCACGGACCTGGTGCTGCGCCACCTTCAGCAGGCGAGCGGCGATGCCACGCTGGCGCCCGGCACGGCCGCGTACCAGCAGGCGCAGGCGCGCTTCCTGTCTGACACCATGTTTGCCGTGCCCGACGCCGACCTGGCCAGCCTGCGCAGCGCCATTGCCAACCCCAACGCCGCGCCGCCCGGGGGGGCCAACCGGATGATCGCGCGCCCCGGCGGCTTGCGCGCGCTGTACACCGACGCGCTGCGCGCTGCGCCGGTCCGGCTCACGCTGCGCGATGGCAGCACGGTGATGTGCAGCAGCCTGGCTGAACTGGCGGCACGCGCGCCGGCGGCATCCGGCTTTAGCGTGGCGGGATCAAGCCTGTCCTACCCGCCGAACCAGCGTATCTCCACCGCCGAGTTCAACCGGGCAATGGCCGAGCTGGGCCGCACCGCCGCCAGCCGCATCGTGCCGATCGGCAGCGCGCCGGCCATGGCTGCCGCCGCGGACGCGGCACGCCCGCCCCCCGTCGGCCCCACCATTGCCACGCCGACTCGCATCCTGGAGATCGACAGCCACGATCTTGGCTACATCGGCGAGCGCATCGGCCAGGGCCTGGCGGACGCGCGCACGGCCGGCGCGCCAGGCAGCGGCGGCGCCCGCTGGACCACCGCGGCGCAAGCCGACCCGGTGCTTTCGGCCGTGCGTGCCATGACCGGCAATCCGTCCCTGCAGCGCGGCACGCCGGAATTCGACGCGGCGCGCCAGCAGGTCCTCGGCAACGCCCTGCTGGCGATCAATGCCGACGATGTGCGCGCCTTCCAGGCGACGCTGCACAGCGACGCGGCCTGGGACGGCCGGCTGCGCACCAGCTTCGGCGCCGCCATGGCGGACAGTCCCGTCACCGTCACGACCGCTTCCGGCCCGCGCACGTTCCACTCCCCCGCGGAACTGGACGCGGCGCGCGCGTCCATGACGCCGGAGCAGTACAACCAGGCGCGCGCGCAGGCGCAGGGCCTGGTCGCCGGCCGCGTCACCGGCAGCGGCGTGACCACCGCCCAGCTCAACCGGCTGGAGGGATTCCGCGACGTCGCAACCGTGGCGCTGGGCGACCAGGCCGGCACGGTGCTGCAGCCGGATGTGCTGTCCCACGTCCGGCTCGGCTCTGCCCGGGCTACCGCCGAGAGCTTTGGCCGGGGCGGCCTCGGCGGCATGATCGTCGGTGTGGTGACCACCGCCGGCACGATCTACGTCGACACCCAGGAACACCCTGACTGGGCGCAGGAACTGGCGCTGGCCGGCGGCCGCGATTTTGCGCTGTCGGGCACCCAGTCGGCACTGGAGAGCCGGCTGACGTACTACATGGCACAGCGCGCCATCGCCACTGGCGCACCGCTGAGCGGGCTGGCCCGCTTTGGCGCGCGCGCCGGGCCTACTGCGCTGTTCTCGGGCGGCATCGAGATCTACAACATCAGCCAGGAACAGCGCCCGCATAGCGGGCTCGAGGTCACCACGCGGGTCGGCCGCGCGGTGGGCATCGCCATCGTCTCGATGGAAATCGGGGCGGCGGCAGGCTCTGTCGTGCCGGGCGCCGGCACCGCGGCCGGTGCGGTGGTGGGCTTCATCGTCGGCGCGATTGCGGGCGGCGTCTCCGCCTACATCCTCGACCAGGTGGTGCCGGGCAGCGCGGAATCCTGGAATGCCGACGCCGCGGCCGCCGAGGCGCGCCGCGCACGGGAAGCCGAAGCGCTGCGGCAAGCCATGGCGCCGCGCGTGGTCGCCACCATCGGCGAAACCACCACGCTCGAGCCGATGATGTCATCGTCGGAGATCTCCACGGAAGAGCAGCAGGCCATCGCCCGCTGGGTCACGCTGCTGACCATGGCGCGGCGCGAGCCTCCGCCCGCGGCCGGGAGCGGGCCATGAGCCCGACCTCACGCAAGCCGCCCGCGCCGGTCCGTGACGCCGACTGCCCCGATGCGCCTGCCAGGGGAAGCGGCCGCGCGCACGGGGGGCGCGAGCCGCAACGGCAAGCGGGGAATCTGGCGATGCAGGCGCTTTGCGCGCGCGGTGCGATCCGTGCCAAGCCGGTGCTTGGCGTCGCGTCCGACACCGCCGAGCTGCAGGCCGACCAGATGGCCGAAGCCGCCGTCAGCGGCGCGCAGCCTGTCCCCGCAGGCTGTACCTGCACATCGGGCGAGCCCCCCTGTTCCGCGTGCCAGGCCAGCGCCGGCGCCACCTTGCGGCGCAAGCCGCGCGGCCGGGACTGGCTGGCCGAGACCCCGGACCTCGCGCCGGGTCCCGGGCGTGCGCTGGATGACGGCACGCGCCGCTTCTTCGAGAGCCGCTACCAGGCAGACTTGTCGGCAGTGCGCGTTCATGACACTGCGCAGGCGGCCGCCAGCGCTGCACGGCTGGATGCGCACGCGTTCGCCATCGGCTCGAGCATCGTCTTTGGTGCCGGCGAGTACCAGCCACACACCAGCGCAGGCAAACGGCTGATCGGGCACGAACTGGCCCATGTACTGCAGGACGACGCGCAAGCCGGGCCCACGCTGCGGCGCGATCCCCTGTCTTCATCCACATCGTCCGCATCCACCGGTTCCGCGTCCTCCCTGCTAAGCCTGGCCCCCGCCGACGACGCGTCCCAGGTCTGCAGGGGCGAGGAGCCGGCCGAGCCGCAGATGTGCATGGCGGCGCCGGATCCTGCCAACCCGACCGTCCTAGACCTCACCGGCTCGCTGGACGAGCGTGTCGCGTCGTTCAAGGAGCTCGTAAAGACCACGGCAATCCACCGGCTGCTGTCGAACAAACGCAATCTCGGCATGTGGGCAGTCCTGGTCGAGGACATGATCCCCAGCGAGGACATCGCCGCGCTGGGCATGACGCAATCCGGCGCGTCGCGGCCCTACTTCGAGCTTCAGGACATGCGCGACCCGCAGATGCGGGAGCTGCGCGCGCGGCAGGCCTTTGGCCAGTTCCGCGCCTGCACCGGTTGCCATCTGGAAACCCAGATCTCCGCGTCGCGCACCGAACGCGAGGCACTGAGCCCCTATGGCTGGGCCACGCCCAACGAAATGCGCGCCGGTATCCGCCCGCCTTCGCGCTTCGAAACACTGGCCCGCTTCAGCAGCCCGCCGGACCTGGCCGGGCCTTATGGGCTTGCGCCGGCGGCGCATCCGGCCATGGAACTCGCGCGGCCGGGCCTGTACCGGCCGCCGGCCGGCACTGCCGAAGCCGAGCTGCACCAGCTGTTCCCCGATCCCGAGGCAACCCGGCAGGCGCTGGCACGGGTCGGGCCGGTCATCGGCGCGCTTGGACCATCGGGCTACAAGGTGCTGCCCGAAGGGATGCTCAACACGTTGCGCACCGGCACCGCGCAGGATATCCGCGGGCAGATCCTGTCGGCGATCACCACGCGCAAGGGCAACTACGACGAACTGATGGCCAAGATCCGGGCCAACGAAGTTGGCTATGAGCACTTCGGCCCGGTCATCAGAAGCCTGTTGCCTCTCGCCGACGAGACGGTCCGTACCGCCATCCAGGACGAGATGGACAGCAACGCGTTCTGGGACAAGGTTGAATCCGTGGTGGTCGCGGCGCTGTCGGCGCTGGCATTGCTGCTGACCATCTTCCCGCCCACCTCCGCCGCGGGCATTGCGTTCTTTGCCGCGCTGGAGATCTCGCTTGGCTACTACAGCGTGCAAAAGGGCCAGGAAGCCATGCGCATTGGTTCCGCCTACCGGCTGGGTATCGGCGCACACGATGTCTTCACGCCTGAGCAGCAGCAGGCTGGCGACGCGATGGTGCTCAACGGCTTCGTCAGCGTGGCCACCGGTTACCTGGGCATGTTCAGCGGTGCCCTGCGCGCCGGCACCGCCATGCCGCGCGCGGCGCCGCTGACACAGGGTGGACTGGCGCTGTCGGGCCGTGGCGCCACCGCCGCACGCACCCTCGAACACGGCGAGTATGTCATCACCATCGGCGAGGACGGCGCCATGTTCGTGACCGTTGCCTCGCGTCCGGACCTGGTGATCATGGTGCGGGGAGAAACCGCAACCTTGTACCAACTGCTCGAAGGCGGCGGCATGCGGGTGGCCGCCAGTGCCACCGTGCCATCGCGCGGCGCCGGCAGTGCGCCGTTGATGCTGGAGGCCGGCAGCGGCACCGGGGCGGCAAGCACGGCGCTGGTCCCGGTGGGCCCGCAAGCGCTGGTGCCGTTCTCGCCCACGGCGCCGGGGTCGACGCTGGCGCCGCTGTCGACGGGCAGCCAGCCGGCGCGTGTGCTGATCACGCCGCCGCCGCGCGAGCCGCTGATGCTCGGGCCGGGCAATGCCACCACGTACACCTGGGACGAAATCAGCCGCATGCGCCAGCCCATGCTGTGGCAAGAGCGCGAGACATACCTGCAGCAAGTGTACGGCGCGCCGGGACAACAGCACTTCCCGGTGCCGAATACCGGCGGGCGCTACGTGGACGTACCCGTGCCGCAGGCCGGCGGCGGCGTGCTGGCGGGCGAGGCAAAATCGTACACGCGCTGGATCGGCGTGCCCGGACAGCGCGGCGGGATTCCGAACCAGGTCGAACTCACCGACCGCATCCGCGAACAGATCCAGCGCGATGTCTGGCTGCGCAACAACGTCCCGGGCTATGATCCACGCTGGATGTTCACCGACGCCCCGCCCTCTGCAGCGTTGCGGCAGGCGCTGCGGGACGAGGGCATCGTCTTTATCGAGTACAGCTTTTGACCGAGCCCGCCCAACCCCTCCCTTCGCTGGCCGCCCGCCGCGCCTGGCTGGACACGCTCAAGGCGCGCCAGCGCGACATGCTGGACGAACTCGCGCAGGTCGCCGGCATCGTGCCCCACAGCGCCCTGTCGGACGACCCGCAGGGCCAGTTCGCGCGGCTCGCGGCCTTTGTCGATCGCACCGACCTGCAGGCGGCGACGGACGACGCGCGCACCTGGCTGCTGAACCGGCTCGGCCTTTACCTGGCGCACTACGTGATGGCCCGCCACGGCGGCCAGCTCACGGTGCAGGACAATCCGCAGCAGCGCTTCTATCTTGCCTTTGTGGTCACCGGCATGGACGCGCCGGTGCCGGCCGGGGCCAGGCTTGACCCGTTCGCGCTCGCATACGACGCGATCCACGCACTGCCGCGCATCCCGCTCGGCACGCTGCTTGCCACCGCCGAACACGAGCTGGCCTGAATCGGCCCCCTGAATCGGCCCGTATCGCAAGCGCGCCTGCAAGCCGGCTAGGAGAACTCGGCCCGATCGATGCCGTGCTTCTTCAGCAACCTTCCGAAGACCCGTCGCTCCTTGCCCGCCTCACGCGCCGCCGCTGACACGTTGCCGTGGCTGCGCGCCAGCGCCGAGCGCAGGTAGGCCGCCTCGAATGCCGCCAGGGCCTGGTCGCGCGCCTCCTTGAATGGCTGCATGCCGGGCGCAGCCTCGCTGGCCAGGTCGACCGTGCAGGGCGTCGCCGGGCAGCCTTCGGCATGCACCACGCGCCCGTCGCACGACAGCAGGCAGCGCTGCACGAAGTTCTCCAGCTCACGCACGTTGCCCCGCCACGGCTGTGCCAGCATCCACGCCAGCGAGGCCTGGTCGAACCGGCAGCCGGGCCAGCCATAGCGGGCACAGAAGCGCGACGCAAACAGCTCGACCAGCGGCGGGATGTCTTCAGGGCGCTCCCTCAGGCTGGGCATGCGCACGTTGGCCACGTTGAGCCGATAGAGCAGGTCTTCGCGGAACCAGCCATCCTGGGCGCCCTGCTTCAGCTCGCGGTTGGTGGCGGCGACGATGCGCACGTCGGCCTTGCGGCTGTGCGGGGCACCCAGCGGCCGGTAGCGGAAGTCCTGCAGGAAGCGCAGCAGCGACGCCTGGCTGCGCAGGGACAGCGCATGGATTTCGTCGAAGAAGAGCGTGCCCCCTTCTGCCTGCGCGACCAGGCCGGCGGCATCGCGGCGCGCATCGGTATAGGCGCCGCGCACGTGGCCGAAGAGTTCGCCTTCGAACAGCGTTTCGGGCAACGCGCCGCAATCCACGGGGACGAAGGGCCGGTCGCGGCGCCCGCCGCGATAGTGCAGGCTGCGCGCCACCAGCTCCTTGCCGGTGCCGGTCTCGCCCAGGATCAGCACGGGCACGTCGACGCGGGCCAGCCGGGCCACCACCGCCATCGCCTCCCGGAACACCTGGCTGGATCCCAGCAACCCGCCGGGGTCCTCGCCGTCCGGCATGACGCCGTCCTCCCCTGCCTGCGCGATGCCGGCAGGCGCGAATTCTTGCTTCGGAGACATCTTTCCCTCCCCCGGCGCCGGCAGCGCAGCGACAAGCATCGCGCGTCACGGGCCCAAATGCCTCACCCGGCGCCTTTGTGCAGGGCAGCAGCAAGCGGCGGGATGGCTACACACTAGCCCATGGCGGCCGAAACGCAATTAAGTTTGCCGCAGATCAGCTTTCACACGGCATTTGCAGCTTGTATTCAAGGATTTAGGCGTTTCGCAGGGCGACGCGAAAGCGCATTTTTGTTGCATTTTGTGTTGTTTATTGGCATGCTGTGGAATAACATCAAGCCTCGATCCGCGCCCCTCGAGTCCCGCCATGCCTATCCCCCTCCCCGCCCAAACCCGCGTCGTCATCATCGGCGGCGGCATCATCGGCTGCAGCGTCGCCTACCACCTGACGAAGCTGGGCTGGAAGGATGTGGTGCTGCTCGAGCAGGGCCAGCTGTCGTGCGGCACCACCTGGCACGCCGCCGGGCTGGTCGGCCAGCTGCGCTCGCAGGAAAGCATGACGAAGCTGATCCGCTACTCCACGCAGCTCTACAGCGAACTGGAAGCGGAAACCGGCCTCGGCACCGGCTGGAAACAATGCGGCTCTCTGTCCGTGGCGCGCACCGCCGAGCGCATGACGCAGCTGCGCCGCACCGCGGCGGTGGCGCGCGCCTATGGCGTGGCGTGCGAGGTCATCTCCCCTTCGCAGGCCGGCGAGCTGTGGCCGGCGATGCGTACCGACGACCTGCGCGGCGCGGTCTGGCTGCCCGGCGACGGCAAGGCCAATCCCACCGACCTGACGCAGGCGCTGGCGCGCGGCGCGCGCAGCCGCGCCGCCATCATCGCGCAGGACACGAAGATCACCGCGATCCATAGCGCCGACGGCCGCGCCACCGGCGTCAGCTGGCGCAACAAGAACGGGGACGAGGGGCGGCTGCAGGCCGAGATCGTGGTCAACTGCGCCGGCCAGTGGGCGCGGCAGGTAGGCCTGATGTGCGGCGTGACCGTGCCGCTGCATTCGGCCGAGCACTACTACATCGTCACCGAGCGCATCGCCGGCGTGCACCCCGACCTGCCGGTGATGCGCGACCCGGACGGCTTCATCTACTTCAAGGAGGAAGTCGGCGGGCTGGTGATGGGCGGCTTCGAGCCTGACGCCAAGCCTTGGGGCATGCAGGGCATTCCCGAGCCGTTCGAGTTCCAGCTGCTGCCCGACGACTGGGACCAGTTCCAGGTCCTGATGGAAAACGCGCTGGTGCGCGTGCCCGCGCTCGAAACGGCGCAGGTCAAGCAGTTCTACAACGGCCCGGAATCCTTCACGCCGGACAACAACTTCATCCTCGGCGAGGCGCCGGAGCTGCGCAATTTCTACGTCGGCGCGGGCTTCAACTCGATGGGCATCGCCTCCGCCGGCGGCGCCGGCATGGCGCTGGCGGAATGGATCGTGGCGGGCGAACCCACCATGGACCTGTGGCCCGTCGATATCCGCCGCTTCGCCGGCTTCAACGGCAACCAGAACTGGCTGCACGACCGCGTCAAGGAAACGCTCGGCCTGCACTACGCGATGCCGTGGCCGAACCGTGAGCTGGAGACCGCGCGCCCGTTCCGCCGCTCGCCGCTGTACGCGCACCTGCGCGATGCCGGCGCGAGTTTCGGCAGCAAGATGGGCTGGGAGCGGCCCAACTTCTTCGCGCCGCCGGGCGCATCGCCGCGGATCGAATATGCCTTCGGCCGGCAGAACTGGCTGCCGTGGAGCGGTGCCGAGCACCGTGCCTGCCGCGAAGGCGTGGCGCTGTTCGACATGAGCTCGTTCTCCAAGTACCTGGTCAAGGGTGCCGATGCCGAAGCGGTGCTGCAGTACGTGATGAGCAACGACGTGGCGGTGCCGCCGGGGCAGGCCGTCTATACCGCGATGCTCAACCAACGCGGCACCTATGAGTCCGACCTGACCGTGACGCGGCTGGCACACGACCAGTACCTGGTGGTGACCGGGTCGGCGCAGGCCACGCGCGACTTCAGCTATATCGAGCGGCTGATCCCCTCCGAGAAGCGCTGCGTGATCGTCGACATCACCGGCCAGTACGCGGTGCTGGCGGTGATGGGGCCACGCTCGCGCGAGCTGCTGCGGAAGGTGTCGCGCGCGGACTTCTCCAACGAAGGCTTTCCCTTCGGCAGTTCGCGCGAGATCGATCTCGGCTATGCCTCCGTGCGCGCGACCCGCCTGACCTACGTGGGCGAGCTGGGCTGGGAACTGTACGTGCCGGTGGAATTCGCCGTGGGCGTCTACGAGACCCTGCACGAAGCCGGGCGCACCCTCGGGCTCATCAATGCCGGCTACTACGCGATTGAATCGCTGCGGCTGGAAAAGGGCTACCGCGCCTGGGGCCGCGAGCTGTCGCCGTCGGTCAACCCGTTCGAGGCGGGACTGTCGTTCGCCTGCAAGCTGGCCAGCGGCATCGACTTCCGCGGCCGGCAAGCCCTGCTGCAACTGCGGCAGGCGGGCGCGCCCACGCGGCGCATGGTGGTCGTGACGATGGATGGCGCGAGCGACGCCATGCTGTGGGGCGCAGAGGCCGTGCTGCGCACCGGCCCCGACGGCAGCGTGCGCGCAGTGGGATCGCTCAGTTCTGCCGCATTCGGCCACACGCTGGGCTGCCCGGTCGGCATGGCCTTGCTGGCGCGCGAGGATGGGCCGGCCGATGCGGCGTGGCTTGAAGCCGGCACGTACCACGTCGACCTGGCCGGCGAACTGCTGCCCGCACGCGTACACCTGCGCGCGCCCTACGATCCGGCATCCGCGCGCCCGAAGGCTTGAACAGGGCCGGGGGAACAAGGGCGACCTGCTGCGACGAGAATAGGTGTTCCAATCTGGAACAACCGCTGTCACGCGCTGGCACACCGCCGCCGGCGCGTGACACATTCCTGGCTCATTTCCGCGGATATTCCTCCCAATTCCCCCGCGTTTCCGTCTTATCGCGCCCCGGCACACCTCTTGCGATCTGCTCCCGTGCGCACGGTCCCACGCCGTGACGACACGACACAAATCCTTCGAACGGAGCGAGACATGAACATGGCGGAAATCGCCCAGCTGGGCGTCAGCAACCCCTACAAGCAGCAGTACGAGAACTACATCGGCGGCCAGTGGGTGCCGCCCGCCGGCGGCGAGTACTTCGAGTCGGTCACGCCGATCACCGGCAAGCCGTTCACGCGCGTGCCGCGCTCCAACCAGCAGGACGTCGATGCCGCGCTCGACGCCGCGCACGCCGCCAAGGCCGCATGGGCACGCACCTCAACCACCGAGCGCGCCAACATCCTGAACCGCATCGCCGACCGCATCGAGGCCAACCTGACGCTGCTGGCGGTGGCCGAGACCATCGACAACGGCAAGCCCGTGCGCGAGACCACCGCCGCCGACCTGCCGCTGGCGGTCGACCACTTCCGCTACTTTGCCGGCTGCATCCGCTCGCAGGAAGGCGGCATCTCCGAGATCGACGGCGACACTATCGCCTACCACTTCCATGAGCCGCTGGGCGTGGTCGGCCAGATCATCCCGTGGAACTTCCCGCTGCTGATGGCCACCTGGAAGCTGGCGCCGGCGCTGGCCGCCGGCAACTGCGTGGTGCTCAAGCCGGCCGAGCAGACGCCCGCGTCGATCCTGGTGCTGATGGAGGTGATCGGCGACCTGCTGCCGCCGGGCGTGGTCAACGTGATCAACGGCTTCGGGCTGGAGGCGGGCAAGCCGCTGGCGTCGAGCCCGCGCATCAGCAAGGTGGCCTTCACCGGCGAAACCACCACCGGCCGGCTGATCATGCAATACGCGTCGCAGAACCTCATCCCGGTGACGCTGGAGCTGGGCGGCAAGTCGCCCAACATCTTCTTCGAAGACGTGCTGGCCGCCGACGACGCTTACTTCGACAAGGCGCTCGAAGGCTTTGCCATGTTCGCGCTGAACCAGGGCGAGGTCTGCACCTGCCCGTCGCGCGCGCTGATCCAGGAATCGATCTACGAGCGCTTCATGGAACGCGCGCTCAAGCGCGTGGCGGCGATCCGCCAGGGCCATCCTCTCGACAAGGGCACCATGATCGGTGCGCAGGCATCGGCGGAACAGCTCGAGAAGATCCTGTCGTACATCGACCTGGGCCGCAAGGAAGGCGCGCAGTGCCTGGCGGGCGGAGAGCGCAATGCGCTGGACGGCGACCTGGCGGGTGGCTACTACGTCAAGCCGACCGTGTTCGCGGGGCACAACAAGATGCGCATCTTCCAGGAAGAGATCTTCGGGCCGGTGGTGTCGGTCACTACCTTCAAGGATGAGGAAGAGGCGCTCGCCATCGCCAACGACACGCTCTACGGCCTCGGCGCCGGCGTGTGGACGCGTGACGGCGCGCGCGCATTCCGCATGGGCCGCGGCATCCAGGCGGGCCGCGTGTGGACCAACTGCTACCACGCTTATCCCGCGCATGCCGCATTCGGGGGATACAAGCAGTCCGGCATCGGCCGCGAGAACCATCGCATGATGCTTGACCACTACCAGCAGACCAAGAACCTGCTGGTCAGCTACAGCCCCAACGCACTCGGGTTTTTCTGACGACGCTCAAGGCATGGCGCAATGGCCGCCTATTGCGGCCCTGCCCGTGCCATGATCCGGTTGTGCCCCGCGGACGCGGGGCCATCCCGGACAAGGAGTCATTGAAGGAGTCGAGATGCCTGCAACCATGAAAGCTGCCGTGGTGCGCGAATTCGGCGCGCCGCTCACGATCGACGAAGTTCCTGTTCCCCAACCCGGCCCCGGCCAGATCCAGGTAAAGATCGAGGCCTCCGGTGTCTGCCATACCGACCTGCACGCCGCCGACGGCGACTGGCCGGTCAAACCCACCCTGCCCTTTATCCCCGGCCACGAAGGCGTCGGCTACGTTTCCGCCGTGGGCAGCGGCGTGACCCGCGTGAAAGAAGGCGACCGCGTCGGCGTGCCCTGGCTCTACAGCGCCTGCGGCTATTGCGAACACTGCCTGCAAGGCTGGGAAACGCTGTGCGAGAAGCAGCAGAACACCGGCTATTCCGTCAACGGCGGCTACGGCGAATATGTCGTCGCCAATCCCAACTACGTGGGCCTGCTGCCCGACAAGGTCGGCTTTGTAGAGATTGCGCCGATCCTGTGCGCGGGCGTGACGGTCTACAAGGGTCTGAAGGTGACCGATACGCGGCCGGGCCAGTGGGTGGTGATTTCCGGCATCGGCGGCCTCGGCCACGTGGCCGTGCAGTACGCGCGTGCCATGGGTCTGCGCGTGGCCGCGGTCGATATCGATGACGGCAAGCTCGCGCTGGCGCGCAAGCTCGGCGCAGAAGCCACCGTCAACGCACGCACCACCGATCCCGCCGCGTGGCTGCAGAAGGAAATCGGCGGCGCGCATGGCGTGCTGGTCACCGCGGTGTCGCCGATTGCATTTTCGCAGGCGATCGGCATGGTGCGCCGCGGCGGCACCATCGCGCTCAACGGGCTGCCGCCGGGCGAGTTCGGCACGCCGATCTTCGACGTGGTGCTCAAGGGCATCACCATCCGCGGCTCGATCGTCGGCACGCGCAGCGACCTGCAGGAATCGCTGGACTTTGCCGCGCATGGCGACGTGAAGGCGACGGTGTCCACCGCGAAGCTCGACGACATCAACAATGTGTTCGGGCGCCTGCGCGACGGCAAGATCGAAGGCCGGGTCGTGCTGGACTTCAACGCCTGACGAGGAGTGGGGTCATGCCGGCTTCCGCATCTGCCGTCCCGTCCGTCGCCCGCGTGGTGGCAACGCCCGCCGCGCTGGCGCTGATCGCGCAGCTGGCCGCGCGGCATGGCCCGCTGATGTTCCACCAGTCCGGCGGCTGCTGCGACGGCAGCGCGCCGATGTGCTACCCCGACGGCGAGCTGCTGGTCGGCCCGGCCGATGTCCGGCTGGGCGAGATCGGCGGCGCGCCGTTCTACATGACGCGCGCGCAGTTCGAGTACTGGCAGCACACGCGGCTGGTGATCGACGTGGTGCCGGGCGCGGGCGGGATGTTTTCGCTGGAGGGGCGGACGGGTCAGCGGTTCCTGACGCGGTCGGAGTTGTTCAGCGATGAAGAGGCGGCGTGGCTGGCGGCGCAGCCGGCTCCGTGATGCGTCTCAGGTATCGCCCAGGTCTTTCAAGCGCCTGTAGATCGTGTTGCGCGACACACCCAGTTCGCGCGCAGCGTGGCTGACATTGCCCTTGTGCCGTGCCAGCGCCTCGCGGATGACCCCGACCTCCCAGCCACGCAAGTCGCGACCATGGCTTTCACGTGAGGCAGGTGCTGCCGCGGCGGTCGCGGACGGCGCCCCTTCCACCGGCCCGCCGCACTCCTGCTCAAACCCCTCCGGCAGGTGCTCGCACCCGATCTCCGCCTCGCCCTCGGCCAGTATCGCCGCCGTGCGCAACACATTGGCGAGCTGCCGGATATTCCCCGGCCACGGATGGCTGCGCAGCGACGCCAGCACCTGCGCGCTGACCTGGACCGGTGATCCGGGCCCGGCCTCTTCCCGCTGCCGTTGCAGGATCCGCTCCACCAGCACCGGCAGGTCGCTGCGCTCGCACAGCGCCGGCAGCGTCACCACCAGTGCATTGATGCGGTAATACAGGTCTTCGCGGAAGGTGCCGTCGGCGATCATGGCGCGCAGGTCGCGGTGGGTGGCGCAGACCACGCGCACATCGACCGGCACCGCGTGCGACGCGCCCAGCGGCGTCACCGCGCGCTCCTGCAGCACGCGCATCAGCCGCACCTGCTGCGCCAGCGGCATGTCGCCGATTTCATCGAGGAACAGCGTGCCGCCATGCGCCTGCGCCAGCTTGCCGGCGCAGCCGCGGCGGCGCGCGCCGGTGAAGGCGCCTTCTTCATAGCCGAACAGCTCGGCTTCGATCAGCGTTTCGGGGATGGCCGCGCAATTGACGGCGACAAAGGGACCCCTGGCGCGCGGCGAAGCGGCGTGGATGGCGCGTGCGAGCCACTCCTTGCCCGCGCCGGTGCGGCCCTGGACCAGGATCGGGATATCGCGGCCGCTGACCTTGCGCACGCGGCGCAATACGGCCGCCACGGCGGCGTCGCCGGTGTCGAGCGCGGCCAGCGCGGGCGGCAGCGGCTCGTCCGGCAGCGGCTGGCGCACGCTGACCGGCACGGCGCGGTATTCGATGCGCGCGAACACCTGCACGCGGCTGGGCAGCGTCAGCACGTGCAGCGTTCCGGCCGCGCGCGCCTGCATCGCCATGCGCACCGGCTGGCCGAACAGCTCGGCAAAGCCTGACAGCGCCAGCGCGTGCGGCGCCAGCCCGAGCTGGAACAGCCCGCTGCGGTTGGCGGCCAGGAAGGCGCCGTCGGGCGTGAATGCCGCCATGCCCTCGAACAGCGTGCCGACGAATTCCGGCCGCGCATGGAAGCGCACCAGCACGGCTTCGGGGAAATGGTTGGCGAACAGGTGGTTCTCGATCATCTGCGCCGACATCCGCACCAGCGCCATGGTGTGGCGATGGAAGCCGCGGTGGTCGCCGCTGACGTCGAGCGCGCCCAGGATCTCGCCGGTGGGGCCGGCAATCGGCGCGCACGAGCAGGTGAGCTGGTGGTTGGCCTGCAGGAAGTGCTCGCCGGCGTGGACGATGGTGGGGCGCGCCTCGGCCAGCGCGGTGCCGATGGCGTTGGTGCCCTTGCTGGGTTCTGACCATGACACGCCCGGCGCCAGCGCCACGCGGCGGGCGCGTGCGACGAAATCGCCGTCGCCCAGGCTGTGCAGGATCACGCCGCTGCTGTCGGTCAGCAGCACCATGCTGTCGGTGTTGGCGATCTGCGCGTGCAGGGTTTCCATCACCGGCAGCGCGTGGCGGTACAGGTCGCGGCTGGCGTCGACCAGCTCTCCCAGGGCGCGTGCGGCAAGGGCCTCGTAGCCCGGCGCGTGGCCGGCATCGAGCCCGAAGCCGGCCGAGCGCGCATGCGCGCGCGCGATCAGCGCGGCGCGATCGGTATCATCCGGATTTGCGCCTGCTTCGGCGCCGTGGCGCTGGACGCCGGAAAGCGCTAGGTCTGCGGCGGGATCTGCAGCGGGATGGGCGGCACGGTGCATGACGGCGGGTCTCCAGTGGCGGCTGGCGGCTCGCGTGGCGGCCGCTGCCTTGCCGTCCCCTTGCACACATCGTGCAGGCCGCGCAGGCGGACGCTGCGGCAGGCCGGGCGGCTGTTGTCCGGCAACCTTATCACAGCGGACTGGCCGTGTACGGGATCCGCGCCGCCCAGGGCGCCGGGTCAGCGTTTTTCGTCGAGCAGGTCGTTCAGGATCTCGTCGAACGCCGCCTGGGCGTCTTCCAGCGCCTGCAGCGCCGCATCGAAGGTCTGCAGCGCGAGCTTGGATGGCTTGCCGCTGCCTTGCGGCGGATAGTGACCCTGCAGCGCGGTGAATGCCACCTGTACCTGGCGCGTGGCCGCGACCACGCGCTCCATGGCCTGCGCCTCTTCGGCGCGGAACTGCTCGTCTTTCTGCTCGCTCATGTGGTTTGCTCCCTGGGCGCGCCGTCGGCCGGGATGCCGGTGGGGGTGGGCGCGCGTGTGCGTGTATGAGGCATATCGTACAAGAACTGCGCGGCCCGGCTTGCGCCGCGCGGCCGCGCCTGTCAAAAATGAGGTAGGCTGCGCAGCTTGGGCGGCATGGCCGGCGCCCCCCGGCGCCACGCCCGCCGCGCACCTGAAGACTTGCCATGCGATTCAAGACCCGCCACGCGCTGGCCGCCGCGCTGATGACTGCCAGCGGCTTCGCCTGCTACTGGACCTACCTGACGCTGAACCAGGACCGCCTGCTGTTCGACGCGCGCCGGCGTCCGCCGCGCGACCTGCCGGACGGCATCATCGGGTATTCGCACAGGATTCCCGGCGGGGTGGTGCGTGGCTACATCTACCAGGCGCCCGGCGACAGCGTGGGCGACCTGCTGTTCTACCTGCCCGGACGCGGCGAGGATGTGCTGGAAACGCTGCAATTCGCACGCTGGCTGCCGGCAGGCATGGCCTTCGCCACCTATGACTACCGCGGGCTGGGCCATTCCGACGGCCGTCCGTCCGAGGCAGGGGCCGTCGCCGATGCCAGCCAGTTCCTGCTGCATGTCCGGCGCGTGTTTCCCGACACCCGCGTGCACGTGGTCGGGCGCAGCCTCGGCACCGGCGTCGCGATCCAGCTGGCCGACCTGCAGGAATTCGAGAGCCTGCAGCTGATCACGCCCTACGACTCAATGCTGGAACTGGTGCGCAAGCGCTTCCCGCTGGTGCCGCTGCGGCAGCTGATGCGCCACCATTTCGATTCGATCTTGCACTGCAAAAAGGTCGTGCAGAGCACCAAGGTGCTGCTGGCGGAGTCGGACGAGGTCGTGCCGCATGCCTGCTCGGAGCGGCTGATGGCAGCATGGCCCGGGCCGGTCGCGCTGCAGACCATGCCCGGCACGGACCACTTCACCATCATCGAACAGCAGCAGACCTGGCTGTCGCTGTTCGAGTTCGCGCGCCAGCACAGCGAGGCCCGGCTGCGCATGGCCGAAGCCGCGCCGGCGCAGCCGGAACCGGACAACGCCGCCGCTACCGCGCCGGCGCTCCATGCCGTGCCGGACGCCATCGCCCCGCCCGCCGAGCGGGACGACGACGGCAGCCCGCTGCCGCTGGCAGCCACCCGATGACCGCCCCGCCGGTTCGGCGACCCGGAGCAGGTAGCGGAGCAGGTAGAATGCGCGCATGAAAAAAATCGCAGTCAAGGCAGGCGGCGCCATACTGGCGCTGGCTGCGGCCGCCAGCCTGCTCGCCGGCTTTGCCGCGGTGCTGAGCCTGCGGCAGCTTCCACCGGTCGACGCCCTGCGCGACTATCGCCCCGATGTCCCGCTGCGGATCTACACCAGCGACAACGTGCAGATCGGCGAATTCGGCAGCGAGCACCGCGAATTTATCCCCTTCGAGCAGATTCCCCCGCGCATGGTCCAGGCCCTGCTGGCGGCCGAGGACGACCAGTTCTACCAGCACGAGGGCGTCGACATCCCCGGGCTGTTCCGCGCCGCGCTGGCCAACCTCGGCCAGGGCTACGCACAGGGCGCGTCGACCATCACCATGCAGGTCGCGCGCAATTTCTACCTGTCGCGCGAGAAGACGCTGGCGCGCAAGTGGTATGAAATGCTGCTGGCATGGCGCATCGACCAGTCGCTGCCCAAGGACCGCATCCTCGAGCTGTACATGAACCAGGTCTACCTGGGCGAGCATGCCTATGGCTTCGGCAGCGCGGCGCATGCGTATTTCGGCAAGCCGCTGGCGGCGCTGTCGCTGGCCGAGAGCGCGATGCTGGCGGGGCTGCCCAAGGCGCCGTCGACCATGAACCCGGTGGCCAACCTGCCGCGCGCCAAGCGCCGCCAGGAATACGTGCTGGGCCGCATGCTGGCGCTGGGCATGATCAGCCAGGACGACTACCGCGCGGCCCGCGCCGAGCGCCTGGCCATCTCCGGCGAAACGCCGGGCAGCTTCGCCGGCCATGCCGAATACGTGGCCGAACTGGCGCGCCAGCTGGCGCGCGAGCGCTTTGGCGACGAGGCCTACACGCGCGGACTGAACGTCTACACCACGGTGTCGTCGGTGCGGCAGACGCTGGCCCACGATGCCGTGAGCGGCGGACTGCAGCGCTATGCGCGCCGCCACCGCAAGGCCGTGCCTGAGCTGGCGCAGGGGCCGCAGGCGGCGCTGGTGTCGCTCGACGCCAGTACCGGCGCGATCGAGGCGATGGTGGGTGGCGCGGACTTCGGGACCAGCCGCTTCAACCACGCCACGCAGGCGCTGCGGCAGCCGGGCTCGACCTTCAAGCCCTTCGTTTATGCCGCCGCGCTGGAACGCGGCGTGTCGCCGGGCACGGTCATCAACGATACGCCGCTGGCCAATTCGTCGCGCTGGCAGCCGACCAACGACGACGGCCGCTTTGTCGGCCCCGTCACCGTGCGCCAGGCGCTGGCCGAATCGCGCAACCTGCCGGCAATCCGCACGCTGCAGGCGATCGGCATCCCCTATGCGGTGGAGTTCGCCAGCCGCTTCGGCTTCTCGCCCAGGCGGCTGCCGCGCTACCTGCCGCTGGCGCTGGGCACCGGCACCACCTCGCCGCTGCGCCTGGCCGCGGCCTACGGCGTGTTCGCCAACGGCGGCCAGCGCGTGGAGCCCTACCTGATCGAGCGCATCACCGACAGCGAGGGCAACGTGCTGTTTGAAGCAAGCCACACCAGCGCCAATGGCGCCGCGGCGCCGACGCGCGTGATCAGCGCGCGCAATGCCTTCGTAATGGACAGCCTGCTGCGCAGCGTGGTCGACGAAGGCACCGGCGCGGGCGTGCGCCGCTACCTGCGCCGCGACGACGTGGCCGGCAAGACCGGCACCACCAACGAAGCCATGGACGGCTGGTTCGCCGGCTACGCCGGCGGCGTGGTCACGGTGGCGTGGATGGGCTACGACGACAACCGCAGCCTGGGCGAGCATGAGTTCGGCGCCACCACGGCGCTGCCGGTGTGGGCAGCGTACATGGAAGGGCGGCTGGCCGGCGTCCCCGAGGCGCAGCCGGATGCCCCGGCCGGCCTGGTGCGCGCGAACAACGACTGGGTGTATGCGGAATATGCGGACGGCAGCCGTGGCATCGCCTCGCTCGGCTTCCCGCTGCCGCCGGCGGATGCGCCGGTGACGCCGGCAGCCGATCCGGTCGTGGCGCCGGTGGCAAGCAACGCCGCCAGCCCGGCCACCCCGGCCACCCCGGCCACCCCCGCCACATCCCCGGCGCCGCCGGCCGCGGGCACGCAGCTTCCCGCCACCGCCATGCCGGCGCCCGCCGCCGTGGCCGCGCCCGGCGTTTCCATCAGCCGGGACGGCCTGTAGACTCCTCGCTTTCCCGCCGCCTCACCCCACTTCGAGCCCATCCCGATGTCCAGCCACAGCCCGCTGCTGATCTGGTCGGTCGCCGCGCTGACCACCGCCGGCGTCCTGTTCCGCCCCTTCCGCCTGCCCGAGGCATTCTGGGCCGCCGCCGGCGCCCTGCTGCTGTGCGCCACCGGACTGCTGGCGCTGCCCGACGCATTCGCCGCGGTCATGCGTGGCTACGACGTCTACCTGTTCCTGGCCGGCATGATGCTGATCTCCGAACTGGCCCGCAAGACCGGCCTGTTCGACCACGTCGCCGCGCTGGCGGTGCGCCAGGCGCGCGGCTCGGCGCTGCGGCTGTTCCTGCTGGTGTATGGCTTCGGCACGCTGGTTACGGCATTCATGTCGAACGATGCCACCGCGGTGGTGCTCACGCCCGCGGTGCTGGCCGCCACGCGTGCGGCGCGCGTGCGCCATCCGCTGCCCTACCTGTACGCGTGCGCGTTCATCGCCAACGCGGCCAGCTTCGTGCTGCCGATCTCGAATCCTGCCAACCTGGTGATCTTCGGCGAGCGCATGCCGCCGCTGGCGGGATGGCTGGCGAGCTTCGCGCTGCCGTCGCTGGCCGCGATACTGGCGACGCTGGCCGCGCTGTGGTGGACCCAGCGCCATGCGCTGGCCGAGCCGATCGGCAGCGACGTCCCGGTGCCGCCGCTGTCGCTGCAGGCCTGGCTGACCGCGCTGGGCATCGTGCTGACCGGCATCACGCTGCTGGTGGCGTCGCTGCGCGGCAGTGAGCTGGGCTGGCCCACCTGCGCCGCGGGCGTGGCCACGCTGCTGCTGGTCTGCGCCACCCGGCGCGATCTGCTGCTGCCGGCGCTGGGCGAAGTCTCGTGGAGCGTGCTGCCGATGGTGGCCGGCCTGTTCGTGCTGGTGGCCGCGCTGGAACAGACGTCGGTGATCGGCTACCTGGCCGATGCGGTCGCGGCCGCCTCGCGCGATGGCGGTGCGCTGGCGCTGCTGGCGGTGGGCGGGCTGGTGACGCTGGCGGGCAATATCGCCAACAACCTGCCGGCGGGGCTGATCGCGGCGTCGGCGCTGTCCGCGGGCGATGCGTCGCACGCGGTCACCGGCGCGGTGCTGATCGGCATCGACCTGGGCCCGAACCTGTCGGTGACCGGCTCGCTGGCCACGCTGCTGTGGCTCACCGCGCTGCGCCGCGAGGGGCATATGGTCAGCGCCGGCCAGTTCCTGCGCCTGGGCGCGATCGTCATGCCGGCCGCGATGGTCCCGGCGCTGGCGCTGCTGCTCTGGTAGGTGTTGCGGGGCGCCTGAACGGGTCCGGCACGCTGCCGCGCGCCTCAGCCGGTGGTGGTACGCCCGCCGGTCGGCACGCGTGCGCCCACGGCGATCGGCCGCCGCAAGCCGGGCTTGCCCGCACGGGCCGCGCTGGCGTGATGCTCCGCCACACCCGTTTCCACCGGCGTTGCCGGCAGCGGTACCGTCACGACATGGATCAGCATCAGGCTGCTGCACGGAAAGGCGATCGGCAAGGTCACGTTGTTCCCGACAAAAAGTAAGGCCGCAACTTGCGGTACGCCCGCCATCGAGGTGGCGGGCGGCTCATGTTTGCGGACATTATGTGCGTTTGTCGGCGTCGCGCGGGACGACGTTGAGCGTTGTCACGAACTATTCACGGAGGCACGCGGGAGTGTGCGCTATGCGGCGCGTCCGGCAGTGGGCAACGGTCCTCGGGACGCGCGGCAGCGTAGGTTGTCGGGCCACCGCATCTGCCATATAGTGAATCCGGCACACCCGCCGGCGCCCATGCCGGAACACTCCGGGACCACTCCGGAATCCATCCGCAACCACCACGCTACCCATGAACAGCAAGGACGCGGCACGCCGCGCGCATGATCTCCACCCGGCCGACGCGGCGGCCGGCGACCCGGCCTCCTCCGTCTCGGAGCGGATCCGCGCGCGCCTGCTGGCGGCGCAGGAACGCTACCACGCCAACGACAATATCGCCCGCTATATCGAGCCGGGCGAGCTGGAGCAGCTGCAGGCCGAGGTCCAGTCCCGCATCGAAGGCGTGCTGCGCGCACTGGTAATCGACGTCGACAACGACCACAACACGCAGGAAACCGCGCGGCGCGTGGCCAAGATGTACCTGAAGGAAATCTTCGCCGGCCGCTACGCGAAGCCCCCGGCAGTGACCGAGTTTCCCAACGTCGGCCAGCTCAACGAGCTGATGATCGTGGGCCCGCTGCGCGTGCGCAGTGCCTGCTCGCACCACTTGTGCCCGATCCTCGGCAAGCTGTGGATCGGGGTCATGCCCAACCAGCATTCCAACCTGATCGGCCTGTCCAAGTACGCGCGGCTGGCGGAGTGGATCATGTGCCGGCCGCAGATCCAGGAAGAAGCCGTGGCGCAGGTGGCCGACCTGCTGCAGGAAAAGATGAATCCCGACGGCCTTGCCATCGTGATGGAGGCCGAGCACTTCTGCATGCACTGGCGCGGCGTGCGCGACACCGACGCCAAGATGACCAACAGCGTGATGCGCGGCTCCTTCCTGAAGGACGACAGCCTGCGGCGCGAATTCCTCACGCTGCTGAACAACAACCGCGGCTAGGTGCCCCGTCTCCGCACCAGCCTCCGCCCCTTCCCCATTACGGAACCGCCACGACCATGCTAGTCCGCCTGATCTATGCCAGCCGTGCCCGCCAGGCCATCGACACGGCCCTGCTCGATGCGATCCTGGCCACCAGCCTGGAACGCAACCCGCGCCACGGCATCACCGGCGTGCTGTGCCACGGCAACGGCATCTTCCTGCAGGCGCTCGAAGGCGACCGGCAGGAGGTCTCGCAGCTGTTCCAGTCGATCACGCGCGATCCGCGCCACCAGGACGTGACGCTGCTGCATTTCGAGGAGACCTGCACGCGCGACTTTGCCGGCTGGGCCATGGGGCAGGTCAACGCGGCGCGCATCAACACCGCGACGCTGCTGAAGTTCTCGGCACACGCCGAACTCGATCCGTTCCGGACCAGCGGCGCGGCCTCGCTGGCACTGCTCAAGGAACTGATTGCCGGCGCCTCGGTAGTGTCGCGCCTGGGCGAGCGCGGCCGGCACTGAGCCGCGCTGCCAGCGGTGTCTTGCGCCCCTCGGCGCTCTTCTCCCGGCGCTCCCGCGCTACGCCGCCACGCGCCCGAACAGGCCGCATTCGAGATCGCTCTCGAATTCCTCGACCCAGGCCGAACCCGGCCCGGCCTCATAGACGCTGACCGCGTCCGTGCCCAGCCGCTTCACGCTGACGCGGCGTCCCTCGCCGCCGCCCTCGTCCGTGATCTGGAACGCCTCGGTTGCAATCCCGACATGCATGCAAACCTGCGTTACCTGTTGCTGCTCGTCGGCGGGAAACTGGGAAAACGGTCTCGTGGCCATGGCATCCTCCGTCAAGGTTGAGATCGCCGCTTGCGCGCAGCGCGAACGCGCGTGGCGGTGCATGCGCCACGCATAAAAAACCACTCGGCATCCCGCCGGCTTTGTCCGGCGGCATGCACGCCAGCGCCCCGCTGCGGCCTCGCGGCGGAGCGCAAATCTCCTGGGACGTTGCTGTTACGGCTCAGCTCTTGCGCTGGGTCACTGCCACGAACGGGGCCGGCGCGTGCTGGACGGACTGGCTGCCGCATTTCGGGCAATTCGGATGGGCAGAGACATGTTCCGCGAGATGCTCGGTTTTCTCGAACACATGACCGCACTTCTCGCAGCGGTATTGATAGACGGGCATGGCAAATTCCCCCACGCGGCACGCGCCGCAAGCGCCACCCGGCGCGAGCCGGGCCTGCGCGGCATGATGGCCGCGGGCGCGTGTCAGGTTCATTCTAGGACAGCGTGCGCGGGCCAACGTGAAAGTTCGATGGCTGCTGCTGCCGGCGCGCCGGCATATGTCGCCGGCAATCCACTTCCTCGGTAAGGACACTGCTGCGCCATGCGTTGATGTCCCGCAAATGCCATTGCGCGCGATCCGCGGAAAAATCGCGCAGCCTTCGCGCAGTTCGCCGTCAATGCATGTGGGGTTCAGGCCGTACCCTTGTATTCCACCTGCCCGTCCGTACGACCGCAGTGACCGCGAACTAGCCGAATTGCGATTCAGGGGCGCCGGGAACATAGCCAGAATGCGGATTTTGGGTGACGCCGCGGCGCCTGCAGGGGCCCCGGCCAGGCAAGCGCCAAGAACCCGGAGGACTAGAAAACGATGTACGACCGAATCATCCGTGTCGCCCTGGCGGACGACCATCCGCTGGTCATGGTCGCGCTGCAGGACTGCCTGCAGCGCACGCCCAACTTCCAGGTCACCAGCAACTGCGGCAACGGCACGGAACTGCTGGCCGCGCTCGACCGCGAGCCTGCCGACATTGCCATCACCGACTTCTGCATGGGCCGGGGCGATGCCTCGTCGGACGGCTTCAACCTGCTGAACCGGCTCGCGCGCCGCCATCCGCTGACCCGCATCGTAGTGGTCAGTGCCCAGGCCAATGCCGCCATCATCCGCCGCGCCATGAAGCTGGGCGCGCGCGCCTACGTCAGCAAGGAAGACCCGATCGATGAAGTGGTGCGGGCCTGCCTCCAGGTTGTCGCCTGCGATGGTCGCTACCACTCGCCTGCGGCGCAGGCCATCCTTGACAGCGCCGCGCTCGCCGCGGCGCCGGCGACCGAACTGACGCTGCGCGAACTGGAGGTGGTCAGGCTTTATGCGCAGGGGATCCAGCTCGCGGACATCGCCGGCAAGCTCGGGCGCTCGGTCAGCACCATTTCCAGCCAGAAGACTGTTGCCATGCGCAAGCTCGGGGTGCAGACCAACACCGGCCTGATCCGCTACGCGTATGAAAACGGCCTTATCTGAACCCCTGGCAACGTAGACCCGCGCCGATGCAGCCATCCCTGGAACGCACGCGCGAATCGCTGGCCAGCGCCTTTGACGCCCTGGCCGAGCAATCCCGCCGGCAGCAGCAGCGCTATGCGGCCACCATCGCTGTACTGGTCGCCATGGTGGTGTTCTCGGGCCTGCTGCTGGCCGGGCTGGCTGCCGCCAGGCACCTCGACTACCGGCGCGGCCACGCGGCGCAATACGTCGCGTCGCTGACGCAGCTGCTGCAGAACGAGTCCTCGTTCCTGCGCCGCAGCGTGCTGACGCTGCGCTACCAGCGCGATACGCCAGCCCCGGATCCGGTCCGCGATCCCGCGTTCGAGTCGTTTCTGCGCACCGGCGCGGCCAGCGTCCATGTCGAGGCGGTGCACAAGGACTACCACCTGCTCGCTGCCGAGGCCACGCGCCAGGCCTGGGGAGCCAGGCTGCCTTCGGAGTTCGCCCGCCTGCGCCAGCTGGCCATGGCGACCATGGCCACACAGCAGGCGTTCAACCTCGACCACGACGCCTTCGCGGTGTCGCTGGACGAGGACAGTGCCGTCGTCATCCGCCAGCCGGAATCCGGGGCGCGCGCACCGATGGCGCTCGACCCCACCCTGATCCCGCTGCTGCGCACGCGCCTGAACGAAGCCTTGCTGGACCGCACTGGCCATGCCGTCCCGGCCCCCGACCGGCAGGTGTGGCTGGGGCCGCTGCGGCATCCGGTCGACGACAGCGCGATCATGGCGCTGGCCAGCGCCGCCTACGCGGGCGATATCCCCACCACGCTGGTCGCTGCCTGCATCCCGGCCCAGGGATTTCTCGCGGCACTGCAACGGCCATCCGACCCGGCGCTGCTGGTGCTGCTCAACGAATCCGACGACATTATCGACATCTCGCCGCGCGACGGCATGATCCCCGCGGAGACCTTGCACAGCCTGACCGGGCGCGCTCGCGACCGGCCACAGGATTCGCTGCAATACACCGGCTCGGGCGTGCTGCTGGTGCAACCGCTGCAGGCCGGCCTTGGCCGGCTGGTCTATTTCCTGCCGTACCGGTTGCTGGCGGACGCATTGGCCCCCGAGCTGGCCGGCATTGTCGCCGCCATCCTGGTGCTGGTGGGCGGCATTGTCCTCACCGCGCGCTACTGGAGCCGGAACCTGCTGCGGCGCATGCATGCCGATGCGTCGCGCGCGCTGGAAAGCGAGCTGATGAACCACATTCTCGTCAGTGCCACGCCGGTTGGCCTGTGCATCGTGCGGCGGCGCGACTACGCCGTGCTGATGTCAAACCAGCAGGCCGATACCTTGCTGCAGCGGCAACCGTGCGGGCCCATGCCGCAGCCGCTGGTGGAGGCCTTCGGCAGGCAGCCGCGCGATGGCGGCAAGAGGCCGGACGCGATCGCCAGCTTCACGGTCGCAATGCCAGCGATGGCACCGTCCGCCGATGCCGGGCGCTTCCTGCAGGTCACCTATGCGCCTGCACGCTACCGCGACGACGACGTGCTGTTCTGCGCAGTGCACGACTGCACCGCGCAACAGGCGCTGCAGGACCAGTTGCGCTCGGCGCAGCAGGCAACCGAGTCGATGATGCGCGCGCGCTCGACCTTCTTCGCCGCCATGAGCCACGAGATCCGCACGCCGCTCAATGCGCTGCTGGGCAACCTGGAACTGCTTGCGCGCAGCCCCGGGCTGGAGCCGCATGCGCCCAGGCTGAAGGCCCTCGACACGGCGGCCGAAGCGCTGCGGCGCATCGTCAACGACGTGCTGGATTTTTCCAAGATCGATGCCGGCAAGCTCGAACTGGTCGAGGAACCGTTCCGCCCCGTCGACGCGCTGGAGAGCGTGGCGCTGGCCTATGCGCCGATGACGGCCGGGCGCCCGCTGCACTTGAGCCTGCACCTGTCGTCGTCGCTCGACGTGGACATCACCGGCGACCGTACACGCCTGGTGCAGGTGATCAACAACCTCCTCAGCAACGCCTTCAAGTTCACCACCAGCGGCCGCATCGCCCTCAGCGGCGAGCTGGTGGCGAATGAACACGGCGTGCCGCAACTGGTCTGCCGCGTCAGCGATTCGGGCATCGGCATGCCGCCCGCGCTGATGGAGCGGGCATTCCAGCCGTTCGTGCAGGGCGATGGCGCCGGTGCCAGCCGCTACGGCGGCACCGGCCTCGGGCTGTCGATCTGCGCGCGCCTGTGCGAACTGATGGGCGGCAGCATCGCGGTGGCCAGCGTGCCTGACGTGGGCAGCGCCTTCACGGTGACCATCCCGGCCCGCGGCGTGCAGGCGGTACCGGCGGCGGCCGGGGCTGCAGCGCGGCGCGGAAACGGGCGCGGAAACGGGCCCGGACACGGGCGCGGCCACGTCATGGTGCTGTGCCAGGACGCGCGCACCGCCGCAAGCCTGGACGCGTGGCTGCAGTCCACCGGCTGGCACACCAGCGTGCTGGCGTCGGTCGAGGCAGCCCGGGAATATCAGGCCTTCACGCCGGTCCGGGCCATCGTGGCCAGCGACGAATTCACGCTGGCATCACTGGACGCGCTGCGCGAAACGGTGCCCGCCACCGTGGCGTGGGTCACGCCGGACGGCCCCCATCGGCCGCAACAGCGGGCGCCCGGCATCCTGGAAGTCACCGCGTTCAGCCACCGCGCGCTGCTGGCGTGCGTAGCCGAGGCTTGCGAGAACGCTGCCGCGGGCGTGGCATTGCATGCCGGCGAAGGCGGCAACGCGGCCGGGGCAGCAACGCCTTCCGCTGACGCGGCCGCAACCGTGCCGACCATCCTGGTGGCAGAAGACAATGCGCTGAACCAGGCCCTGATCGCCGAACAGCTGCAGGCGCTCGGCTGCCAGCCGATCGTCGTAAGCCACGGCAGGCAGGCGCTGGCCGTGCTGGAGACCACGCCGGTCGACGCCGTGCTGACCGACATCCGGATGCCCGGCATGGATGGCTATGAACTGCTCGAAGCGGTACGCGCCCGGCATGCCGGCGTGCCGGTGCTGGCGTTCAGCGCGTTCGCGCGCAGCGAGTGGTTGGCCGACTGGCGCCAGCGCGGGTTCGCCGGCTATGTGTCCAAGCCGGCGTCGCTGCAGGACCTGCAGGCATGCCTGCGCAACCTGCCCGGTCGCGGCCGGGCACAAGCCGCCCCACCCGCCGGCGCCGGCACGGATCCCGCCGCCGCCGACCGCGAGCGCTATGAAGCCATGCTGCGCTCCCAGCTGCGGCAGGACCTGCCCGAGCTGGAACGCATCATCGCGCAGTGCGAGCTGCCTGCGCTGCGTTGCTGGACGCACTCCGTGGCCGGCGCCTTCATGATCGTGCGGCGTAACTCGATCGTGCGCGAGTGCCGGGCACTGGAAGCGCTGTGCGCCGCGGCCGGAGGCTGGACACCCGCGATCGCCGCGGCGGCGGCGGCGCTGCGCGAAAGGCTGCGCGGCTATATGCAGGACACCGCCGTGGCAGCCTGAGCGTTGCGCGCGGGACGCCTACCACAATTCGCGGATTTGCGAGGACCGCGACGCCGGACGATAATGGGCGAGGCCGCGCCAGCGGCCAGCCATCCGGGTCTTCATGCGGTTTTTCCGCGGCCCGGCATTGTCTCCAATGTCTTTCCCGATGCAGCCAGAACAAGGCCTCCCCCAGCCGCAACGCACCTGGGCGATCCTCACCGTTTTCTTTGGCCTGATCATGGCCGTGCTCGATGGCTCGATCGCTAACATCGCCCTGCCCTCCATCTCGCGCGAACTGCACGCGGAGCCGTCGAGCACCATCTGGGTCGTCAACGCGTACCAGCTCACGGTGACCGTGTGCCTGCTGCCGCTGTCGTCGCTGGGCGACATCCTCGGCTACAAGCGTGTGTACCGTGCCGGGCTCGCAACCTTCCTGGTCGGCTCGCTGCTGTGCGCGCTCTCGGTCAACCTGCCGATGCTGGTGGCGGCGCGCGTGCTGCAGGGCATCGGCGGCGCCGGCATCATGAGCGTCAATACCGCGCTGGTGCGCTTTATCTACCCGCCCACGAAGCTGGGCCGCGGCATCGGGCTGAACGCGCTGGTGGTGGGCGTGACCATTGCGGTGGCGCCTTCGCTGGGGGCGATCATCCTGGCGGTAGCCAGCTGGCAGTGGCTGTTCGCGGTGAACGTGCCGGTGGCCATCCTGGCGCTGGTGCTGAGCCGGCGCGCGCTGCCGGCAACGCCGCCGCAGCCGCGCGAGTTCGACTATCCCAGCGCGCTGCTGTCGGCACTGGTGTTCGGGCTGTTTATCCTGGGCGTGGACGGGCTCGGCCATGCAGCCTGGCGCGCGGCCGGCGTCGCGGGGCTTGCCGCGGCGATCGTGCTGGGATGGCTGCTGGTGCGGCGCCAGCGCGGCCGCGCCGCGCCGCTGGTGCCGGTGGACCTGTTTGCCAGCCGGGCCTTCGCGCTGGCGGTGGGCACCTCGTTCTGCTCGTTCATGACGCAGATGCTGTCCTTCGTGGCGCTGCCCTTCTACCTCGAATACCAGCTTGGCCGCTCGCTGCAGGAGACCGGGCTGCTGATCACGCCGTGGCCGACGATGGTGGCGGTGATGGCGGCGCTGTCGGGGCGGCTGTCGGACCGCTACCCGGCCAGCATCCTCGCCGGCCTCGGGCTGGCCATGCTGGCCGGCGGGCTGGTAGGGCTGGCAACGCTGGGAGCGGATGCAAGCAGCCTCGACATAGCGTGGCGCATGGCGCTGTGCGGTATGGGCTTCGGCTTCTTCCAGTCACCTAACAACCGCGCCATGATCGGCGCCACGCCGCCGGCACGCAGCGGCGGCGCCAGCGGCGCGCAGGCGACCACGCGGCTGCTGGGCCAGACCACCGGCACGGCGCTGGTGGCACTGCTGTTCAGCCTGGCGCCGGACGGCGCCGCGCGCATCGCGCTGTATGTGGCGGCGGCGGTCGCAACCGTCGGCGCCCTCATCAGCCTGAGCCGGCTGCGCGATCCCAGCGGCGAAGGCAATGCGCAGGCGGCGGCGGAGCCGGACGCCTGAAGCGGGCCGCCGGGCCCGCGCGCTTACACCGCGATGCCGCCGAACTCCTGCATCACCTTGTCATGCAGGCGCCGCATGCCGCGCAGCCAGCGGTCGTAGTCCTGGCCCTTGCGGCGGTAGTACTCCAGCACTTCCGGGTGCGGCAGGATCAGGAAGCGCTCGTGGGCCACGCCTTCCAGGGTCGCCGCGGCCACGTGCTCGGCGGTAACCGAGCCCTCCTGCAGGAAGCCCTTGCGCTCACCGTTCTCGCCGAACAGCATATTGGTCTGCACGCCCTGCGGGCAGATGCAGCTGACCTTGATGCCGCGGTCGCCATAGGTGATCGACAGCCATTCGGCAAACCCGATCGCCGCGTGCTTGGTCACCGCGTAGGGGGCTGAGCCGATCTGCGACAGCAGCCCTGCCGCCGATACCGTATTGACGAAATAGCCGTCGCCGCGCTCGAGCATCTGCGGCAGCACCGCGCGCGCCGCGTGGATATGCGCCATCACGTTGATTTCCCAGATGCGCTGCCATTCGTCGGCACCCGCGTCGAGGCCCTTGCGCAGGATGATGCCGGCGTTGGAGCAGAACACATCGACCTGTCCGAAGCGGCGCGTGGCCTCGTCGGCCAGTGCCTGCACCGCGGCGGCATCGGCAACGTCCACCGCTTGCGCGAACACCTGGCACGACGGCACTGCCTGCTGGACTTCGCCGGCGACCTTGGCGGCGCCGGCCTCGTTCAGGTCGGCCACGGCCACGCCACGTGCACCGGCCTGGGCAAACGCCAGCGCCAGCGCGCGGCCAATGCCGGTGGCCGCGCCGGTCACCACTACGGTCTTGTTACGTATGTCCATGCGCTATCTCCTCATCGATCCTTGTTGATATGGTCTGCCACCGCGTCATTCGTTGGCGGCTCGCTGGCCGGCGGGACATGCGCCCGCCTCGGGCCCATCCGCTGGCAGGCGCATCGAAGCGCGCGCGCCGCCGGGCTGCCACAGGCGCGCCTGCAACGTCTCGGCCAGGTCGCGGATGCGCGGGCCGAGATTGCCTTCCAGGATCTCCGGCGACAGCCGTGCCGCGGAGCCGCCGATATTCATCGCCAGCACTTCGCTGCTGCCCGCGAGCCGCAGCGGCGCCGCGGCGCCGCTGACGGTGCGGTCCCATTCCGCGTGCGCCACGCAGAAGCCGCGGCGGGCGTAGTCGTGCAGCGCGCGCTCGATGCCGCTGCGCATGGCAGCCCAGCGCGCGCCGTAGTGGCGCGCCAGCTCGGCCAGTGCCGCTTCGCGCTGGCCGGGGTCGAGCCCTGCCAGCCAGGCGCGCCCGATCGCCGAGGTGGCCATCGGCAGGCGCGCACCCGGCGCCAGCCGGATCACCAGCGCGCCGCGCGGCTGGCAGCTTTCCAGGTAGACCATGGCGTGCCGGTCCGGCATCGCCAGCGCCACGGTGCAGTCGGTGGCAAAGGACAGCGACTGCATCAGCGGCTGCGCGATCTCGCGGATGCCCGCGCCCGCGATGTAGCGATGGCCGAGCACCATCGCGCCCTGCCCCAGCCGGTATTTCTCCGTGCCCTCGATATAGGTCAGGTAGCCGAGCGTGGCGAGCGTGTAAGTCAGCCGCGACACGGTCGGCCGCGGGATGCCGGTGCGGCGCGACAATTCGGCATTGCCGAGGTAATCGTCCTGCGGCCCGAAGGCCCGCAGCAGTTCCATGCCGCGCGCCAGCGCCGTGACGAAATTGCGGTCCTCGCAACCGGAGTTCGCCTGCGCGTCGACCGGCGCAAGCGCGTGGGCGGCATCGGGCGGCGGAGTCGGGATGGTGGTGGAGCGCTTCATCGGGCAGGCGGCTACGGCGTGCGGCAACGGCAAAGGACTCTTGATAGCAGTTCCCGGCCGAAGCTGGCATCGGTATGTAGCGAAATCATGTGCGCGAGAGACGGCGTTCATGGGCACGAATCCGCACGTTCGCGCGACCATTGCCGTTGACCGCGGGAGCAAAAGCCTGCCGAGCCGCCGGACAAACTAGGACCGCGCCAACACCAGCATGCCGTAGAACAGCATGGCCAGGAACAGCGTTTCCAGGACCATCAGCGCCACGGGCTTCCACCCTACGGACAGAATGTCCTTGAGGTGAGTCTTCATGCCGATTGCGACCATGGCCATGACCAGGCACCACTGCGACGCGAACTGCCCCGCCTTAACCAGTCCCGCAGGCAGCCAGCCGGTGCTGTTGATCGCCACCAGTACCGCAAACGCCACGGCAAACCACGGCAGCAGCGGCGGACGCGGCCCCTTTCCGGCTTCTCCCTGCGCCCGCTGATGCCGCTGCGACAACCACGCGGCCAGCGCGATCACCGGCAGCAGCATGGCCACCCGCATCAGCTTGACCAGCGTGGCCGCATCGCCGGCTTCGTGCGAGATGCTGTAACCGGCCCCAACCACCTGGGCCACGTCATGGATGGTCCCGCCGATAAAGGCTCCGGCCTGCAGGGAAGGCAAGGCCAGCAGTTGCGCGATCATCGGATACACCACCATCGCCATCGTCGACAGCGCGCTGACGGAGATCACCGTGAACAGCGTCGCGCGCTCCTTTAGCGGATGCTGGGGCATGGCCGCCGACAGGGCCAACGCCGCGGAAGCCCCGCAGATTGCCACGGCGCCGCCGGTGAGCAAGCCGAAGAAGGTCTGGAATCCCATCAACCGGGCCAGCACGATGCCGCACAGTATGGTCAGCGCCACCGCCAGTATGACCATGGCAACCGAGTGCCAACCCAGTGCCGCCACCTGCGACGCCGTGATGCGCAACCCCAGCAAGGCCACGCCCAGCCGAAGCACCTGCTTGGCGCTGAAGTCGATGCCTGCGGCGCCGGAGGATTCCCGGGACAGGAAGTTCAGCGCCATGCCTAACAGCAGGGCGAACAGCATTACCGGCGCCTGGTAATGCGCGGCGAGCGACATGGCTGCCACGGTTACCACCGCGCTGATGACCATGCCGGGCAGGTAGCCGCGGAAGGTGCCCAGCCAGCCCGGATTCAGAAATCTTTCGGACATGAATGTCTCTCCGATGTCCGCCATCGCTGCAAACCGGAAAACGCACGCGGACACACTCTGCAATTTCCCATCCGGCAAGCATGGTGCAGCGAACCGGTTTCCGCCATGCAAAGGATGCCAGCGGCTTTGCATTACATGCCACCGTTACTGGTGAGCGTTCCCTGCAGCACCTCGCTTCGGGCTGATGGCGGCGCAGATGCCGAAGGTACCGCAGGCTGCCGCCATACCTCCGGGTGTAATTTCCGCACCATGCGCCGCTATCGTCGGTGTGGATCTTTGCCTACAGTAGATGCGGCGGCAGTTGGCGAGTGCCGGCGGCGCCGCCTTCGCCGTCAGGTCGCGCCCCCGGGATGCCTGCCCGCCCGGGAGCCGCAGGCTCGATGCTGTCGCACCCGGCACGGGGGGCGGGGGCTTCGTCGCAGACCTTCGCCGCGGGCAGTTGCAGCCGGGTGCAAGCCAGTGTTGACTACTTCCCTCGACCCCCACGCCGCCGAAGTGCGGCCGCGCCTGCTCGATACCGTCGACCGCGTATGCGAGATGTGCTTCGGCCTGTTCATGGCCCTGACCTTCGTTGGCGCGGTGTCGGCCGTCGGCGCGCCGGCGGATGCCCCACGCACGATGTTCTTCACTGCGCTGGGCTGCAACCTGGCCTGGGGGCTGGCCGATGCCGTGATGTACCTGGTGCGCACGCTGACCGAGCGCGGACGCAGGCTGTCGCTGGTCAAGGCGGTTCGCAATGCCGGCGACCCGGGCGACGCCATCGCGCGCCTGCGTGATGCGCTTTCGCCCGCCTTGCGCACGCTGGTCGACGATGCCGAGCTGGAAGCGATGCGGGGCCGCATCGCCCGCACCGTCGATCTGCCCGCGCGCCCGGCGTTGGGCACACAGGATCTGCTGGCAGCTGCCGGGATCTTCCTGCTGGTCGTGCTTGCCACCTTCCCGGTGGCCCTGCCGTTTATCGTGTTTGCGGACGTCTCCACGGCGCTGCTGGTATCGCGCGTGCTGACCATCCTGATGCTGTTCGGGGCCGGCATCGCGCTTGGGCGCTATGCCGGCTTCGGCGGATGGATAGCGGGTGCGGCGATGACGCTGGTCGGCGTTGCACTGACCGTGGCCATCATCGCGCTTGGAGGCTGACCATGGAGGCCGGGGGTATGGCTGCACCACCCGCAACACGACCCGCAACACGACCCGCAACACGACTGGCCGCACGCTGGCTGGTGCTGGCCGCGGCAACCGCGCCGCTGCCCTTGCATGCCGCCGAAGACAGCGTCGCGCCCGCGACCGCGGAGGCGCCGGCGTGGAGCGGCGGAGTCTCGGCTTACCTCAATCTGCCGCGCGGCAGCGAAGCCTATGTCACGGGCATCGCCATCGCCAAGCGCGGCGCCTTGCACCTGGAGGCGCGCAGCAACTACGAAGGCATGGATGCGTACTCGTTCTTCGTCGGCTACAACCTTGGCTGGGGTGACGCCTTGCGGCTGGATTTCACGCCGATCCTGGGTGTGGTCACCGGCAGCACGCACAGCGTCGTGGGCGGGTTCGAGGCCACGCTGACCGGCCGCTATGCCGATGCCTATATCGAGTTCGAGTACGTGCCGGACGCCGAGCCGTCCGGGTACGCCTATGCATGGAGCGAGCTAGCCTGGCGCCCTCGGGACTGGCTGCGGCTGGGCCTGGCGGCCCAGCGCACGCGTGTGCCTGACAATGGCCGCAATTTGCAGCGCGGCGTGTTTGCGCAAGTGAAGGGCAAGCATGTCTCCGGTGCGGTCTACTGGTTCAACCCCGCCGCGCACGACCAGATCGCCGTGGTCTCGATCGGGCTGAGCTTCTGACGCTGGCGAGCGCAGCACGTACGTTTGAGTACGGTTTGATCCGGATGCGCGCGCTTGGACTTACAGCGCAAGCGTCACCACGCGCAGCGTGGCATCGTCCGGACAGGCCATGTCGGCAAAGCCAAATTGCCTGGCCAGTCGCCGCATGCCGGTATTCGACGACAAGACATAGCCTTCCATGCTCCGATAGCCGCGGCTCCGGGCAATGTCGATCAGGGTGCCCAGCAGCCGGCTGGCCAGCCCAAGCCTGTGCCAGTCATCGGCGACCGTTACCGCGAACTCGCAGGTATCGCTGCCCGGTGCCGCAGCGTAGCGCGCGCCACCCACGATGGACGACGCCTTGCCTTCCGTGGCAAGCGCCACCAGCGCAAACTCGCGCTCGACCGAGGGGTGCGTCGCATGTTCGAGCATCGCTTCCGGCAGCTGCTGCATGGCAGCCATGAATCTGGCGTAGCGCGCATCGGCCGACAGCCTGTTGAATGCCGCCAGCAGCCCGACCTTGTCGTCTTCGGTTATCTCCCGCACAAGCACTTGCCGTCCATCGCGCAGCGGCACGTTGAAGGGCACGAAGCTTGTCGCTGCAGGCTTGTCTTGCATGGCAACGTTGTGGGTGGAAAAGAAAGCGGGTTCGCTGGACGGCAGCTCCGAATTGCCATGCATCAATACTTGATGTCCCTGGCTGTCTCGCGGCCTTGCTGCTTTGTCTGCCGCTTGTCCTGCCGGCAACCGGCATTGCTTTGCTGGTCCGCGGCACGACAGTCTTGCTTGGTCTGCCTGGAGTCCTGACGTGTTTCCTGGCGAACGTCACGACCGGCACGGCGCTGTTGCGCTTGCTCGGTCGCCCATGCAACGCTGGCAAACGCAACATTGGCAAGGACCAGCGATGCCGCCAGGGAAGCCAGCCGCAGCGGGTAGGAATGGAACATGGCGCCTCCTTGATGGATCGGCCTTGTGTCGTCAATCCACTTTAGTTTCCGCAGGAGAGCTTGGCTAGCTGGCGCGGTCTGGCATCGCCCCCGTCATCCGTCCGACCGGCGTGCGGGCACTGCGAGGACCTCCCTGGTATGCCTGGCAATCATCAGTTCCTCGTTGGTCGGGATGACCCAGACCGGAACCTTTCCGGACGCCGGGCTGATGCGCGGTCCGTCGCCCGCGTTCGCCGCGGCATCTACGCTCACGCCGAGCCATGCCGCGAGCTGGCATACGCGCTCGCGGATCGGCGCAGCATGCTCGCCGATGCCTGCGGTGAACACCAGCGCGTCCAGCCCCTGCGCGGCGGCGGCCAGCGAGCCAAGCTCCCGGGCGATGCGGTAGGTGTACAACTCGACGGCAAAGCGGGCCTGCGCATCGTCGCTGGCGAGCAGCGCGCGCATGTCGCTCGACAAGCCGGAGACGCCAAGCAGGCCGGACTTGCGGTAAATCAGGTCCTCGATGGCGTGGGCATCCATGCCGAGTTCGCTGATCAGGTACAGGATCACGCCCGGATCGAGGCTGCCGCAGCGTGTGCCCATCGGCAGCCCGTCCACCGCGGTAAAACCCATGGTGCTGGCCACGCTGCGCCCTCCGACCAGCGCGCACATGCTGCTGCCGTTGCCGAGGTGTGCCACAACCGTGCGGCCCGCGGCGGCGCGCGCATCGACACTCGGCAGGACGCTTGCGATGTACTCGTAGGACAGCCCGTGAAAGCCGTAGCGCCTGACGCCCCTGTCGGTAATCTCCGCCGGCAACGCGAAGGCCTGTGCCACTTCCGGCTGCGCCCGGTGGAAGGCGGTATCGAAGCAGGCGACCTGCGGCAGTTCCGGACGCCGCTCGGCGAGGATGCGGATCGGCTTGAGGTTGTGGGGCTGGTGCAAGGGGGCAAGCGGGCAAAGCGTATCCAGCTCGGCCAGCAGCGCATCGGTCACCCTGGCCGGCTGGGTGAAGCGCACGCCGCCATGCACCACCCGGTGCCCCACCGCGCTCAGCGCATGCCCTTCGCCGTGGCTGCGCAGGAAGTCCGCCAGGAAGGCGATGGCACCCTCGTGCCCGAGCTCGGTGCCGGCCTCCCAGCGCTTTGCCTCGATCTCGGCCCCTGCCGCGTCGGTGGCGCGGAATGCCGGCGCCGTATAGAGGCCTTCGAGGCTGCCGCGCAAGACAAGTCTCAGGGCATCGTCATGGGTATCGTAGGCGCAGTACTTGATGCTCGACGAACCCGCATTCAGGACCAGGATCAGTTCGGCCATGGCATCACCCCGCCACCTGGCCGGACTCGCGGCGCGCCCTGGCCACCAGCGCGGCCACCGCGCACGACGCCAGCCGGGTCGTGACGGAGTCGGCGCGGCTGGTCAGGATGATGGGCACGCGCGCGCCCAGCACGATGCCCGCGGCGTCGGCGCCGGCCAGGAAGGTCAGGCTCTTGGCCAGCATGTTGCCGGCGTCCAGGTCCGGCACCAGCAGCACATTGGCGCGCCCGGCCACCGGTGAGTCGATCTTCTTGATCCGCGCGGCATCCAGGTTGATGGCGTTGTCCAGGGCGAGCGGCCCGTCGACGACGGCACCGGTGATCTGGTGGCGGTCGACCATCTTGCATAACGCGGCCGCATCCAGCGTGGACGGCACCTTGGGGTTGACCGTCTCCATGGCCGAAAGAATCGCCACGCGCACCTCCTCGACCCGCAAGGCATGGGCCAGGTCGATCGCGTTCTGCAGGATGTCGGCCTTCTCGGCCAGCGTGGGGGCGATGTTGACGGCCGCGTCGGTGACGATCAGCGCGTCCTCGTGCCCGGGCACGTCCATCACAAAGCAGTGGCTGATACGCCGCGCGGTGCGCAAGCCGGTGTCGCCCTTGACCACGGCTCCCATCAGCTCGTCGGTGTGCAGGCTGCCCTTCATCAGGGCCTCGGCCTTGCTCTCGCGCACCAGCTGCACGGCGGCAGCCGCCGCCGCATGGCTGTGCGCGGCATCGACGATCGGGTACTCGCGGATGTCGATGCCGGCTTCACGGGCGGCGTCCTCGATGCGGGCGCGCGGGCCGACCAGGATCGGCGCGATCAGACCCAGCCGGGCGGCCTCCACGGCGCCTTCCAGCGAAGACTTGTCGCACGGATGCGCCACTGCGGTCGGCGTGGGCGGCATGGTCTTGCAGTAGTCGATCAGACGCTGGTACTTCTCATGCTTGGCATTCACGGTTTGCTCCTGCGTCGGGTTCATCGGTTTCAGTCGCCTGCGATGCAGCTCCACGGCGCGCTAGGAAGCGCGCTTGATCGGAACGGCCGCGCCGCGCGCGCGTTCTGGCCGGCTGCCGAGCACGGTGCGGATCCGCTCAAGCATTGCCGCCTGCTCGTCGGTGGGCGTGGCGCCAAGCACGCGCTCATCGGTACGCAGTTTGTCCGCCAGCGCCTGCAGCCGCTGGCGGTCGGCCTGATGCCTGAGCAAGGCGGGCAGCGTCGCGAGCGCCTCCTCGGGCGCGTAGCGCGTGATCAGTTCCTGCCGGCCGCGGATCTTGCGCCAGGCGTCCGGCTCCAGTTCCGGTAGCAGATCCGCATAGTCCGTGACCAGTTCCTTGCGCAACTCCAGCCTGGACAGCGGCAGGGGCTCGCCCTTGCGGCTCAGCAGGCAGGCCAGCCGGGCGATGGCTTCGGCGTACCCGCCTTGCCCGGCCGCGGCTAGCGCCGCCTTGACTTCCGGCAGCTCCCGCGGGTCGGTCGCCGCCGGTGTGCCCGCGTGCGCATCGGGCTCGCTCCTTGGCTGGAACGGGAACAGGTTGGCATACACATTGAAGAAGGTGTACTCGGTCATCGCATCGCGCACGGCGCGGTATGCGTCCAGTCCGGCGCTGAGCAATTCCGCGCCTGCCTGTTCCTGCCGCCGCAGCGGATGGTCCGGTTCCAGCGCCTGCCGGTTGGCCTTGATCGCCTCGGCGGCAGGCTTCAGCCATGCCATCCACGGGTTCAGGTCCGAGAACAGCCAGTTCTGCATGCGCAGCGGATGGAATTCGCGCAGCACCCGCGCTGTCATCTCGTTGGACACCGCCTGGACATAAGGCTGCGCAAACAGCTCGTAGGCGCGCTGCGTAAAGTCCGACAGGTTGGCGACGGTCTGGAATGGCCGCTCGTCGACGCGCTCAAAGCGGTTGAGCCGGCTGGCGATGTCCTCGAGCGAATGCTCCTCGAACTCGACCTCGTACTCCACGCCATCGCTGCCCTTGCGCTCATGGATGACCATGCCGTAGAGCCCCGGCGGCAGCAGTTCGATACTCTTGAGCACCGAGACGATCTGCGCGTGCTCCTTCTGCGCCACCTTGCCGGAAACGAAGATGCCGAGATGGCCGACGCTCCGGTGCATCATGCCAACGATCACCTGGCCGCGGCTCTTGATCTCCTCGGTACTGCCGTAGATGTCCACCACCCAGTTGAATGCCTGCTGCGGCGGAGTGATGTTGTCGCCCATCGACGCAAACAGCACGATGGGCGAGCGGATTTCGCGCAGGTCGAACGCCTTGCCGCCGGCGTTCTTGACGTCACCGCTCCAGAGCTTGTTGCCGACGAACAGATTGCGCGTGATCCATTCGATCTCCTCGCGGTTCATCAGGTAGTAGCCGCCCCACCAGCGTTCGAACTCCAGGAAGCGCGGCGGCTCGGTATCGGCCTTCCGGTACAGGTTGTAGTACTTGTCCCAGAGACTGTTGGCAGGATTCAGGTTCTCGAAATTCTGGACCAGCCAGGCGCCATCGAACTTGCCGTTGCCAAGGTCCGCCGTGAACGAGGCCAGCCAGGTGCCGCCAAGGAGCCCGCCGGAATAGCGCATCGGGTTGTCGCCTTCGCCCTCGCTCCAGGCACCGCTCCAGTACGACATCGGCGCGCCGTTGATGACGATCGGCCCGGTGTCGTCGGGATCCGAGGCGCCCAGCATCATCGCGGCCCAGCCCCCCTGGCAATTGCCGATGATGGCCGGCTTGGGGCTGTCCGGATGCAGCGCGCGCACCTTCCTGATGAACTGCTGCTCGGCCTCGCACACATCCAGCAGGGTCTGTCCCGGCTCGGGATCGCGGAAGAAGATGACGAAATACACGGGATGGCCGGCACGCATCGCCACGCCGACCTGCGAGTCGTCCTTGAAGCCGCCGATGCCCGGCCCATGGCCGGCGCGCGGATCAATGATGACGTAGGGCCGGCGGCTGTCATCGATCGTCACGCCATCGGGCGCCGTTATCTTCAGCAGCGCATAGTTGACGGGCCGCTCGAACTGGCGCCCGTCCATGATGGTCTCGTAGCCGAAATGCAGGACCGGCTTGAGGCCCTGCATGGTATTTTCGACAAAGTTGTTGCCCCGTTGCCTGAGCGTGTCCCAGAACAGGATGGCACGCTGCATGCTGTCGACGGCATAGGCATAGCCGCCCATCGGATCCATGTCGGCCATCGGCGTGGACGGAGCGCTCCCCGGAGCTCCAACGGCTTGCTGCACGCGGCCGCTATAGGCCTCCTGCGCATTCTTCAGACGCTTTTGCAGCACCATGCCGGTCTTGAGGCCAACTTCACGCGCGTGAACCAGTTGCTTTGCTGCATCCATGCCGTTCTCCACCAGACATTCTGTGACAGGGAGGCCAGGGGGCGGGGGTCGGTCCACCGTGGCGGTACGCCCCGACCGCCCCGACCGCGGACGCCAGGAAACGGCCCGCATGACCGGCGGGCCTGTCCTGGAGCAATTCGGTGCTTTTCGGTACTGCTACTTGGCTGCGGCCGGTTGCACGGACACAGCAATGGCCTCGGTATAGACCGCTTCGACCCGGTCACCCTTCTTGATGCCCTTGAGACGTTCCGGATCCTCGACCAGCAGGTCCACGGTGCGTCCCTTCGGCCCCTTCAGGGTGACGGTCTTGGCGCTGGTATTGACCGCCACAACGTCGGCGGTCACGGTCACTTCGCGGCCGACTGTGCCGCCCGGCTTGGCGCCCGGCGCCGCACGGTCCGAGATCTCGCGCTCGGTCATGGCAAGCGGCCCCTTACCCTTCTTGAGGCTCATGGTCAGGGCTTCCTTGTACTCGATCGCGACGGTATCGCCGACCTTGAGCTGCTCGAAGTTCCGCGCCTCCGGCCCCACCACCAGATCCGTGACCTTGCCGTCGGCGGATTTCAGCGAGACCGTTCGCGTCGGCGCATCGATCTTGACGATCGTGGCATTGAGCTTCGCCGTGCCGGTCGCGGTCGCCTGTCCGGGCGACTGCGTGACATCCACGCGGGTTTCGGGCTGCGCCCAGACAGAAGCGGTCGCCGCGACCATGACCGCCGCAGCCAGTAGAGTCATTCGTTTCATGCTATCCCCTCTGATCAGACTTGCCTTGCGCCCATCCGGGCTTCCTATGCCGCCTTTCGCCTCGGTTGAAGCGCTCACTCACTACCAGGGCGGAAATCCTGTGACTGTTGGAGAACATGCCGTGGAGGCGCCTCGCAACCTGTACTTGCAGCTTGACAGGGCGTCACTGTCCGGCCCGGGATCCCGCCCGAAGGCGTGCCCGTCGTGGGTGACGATGAAAAGGCTTTTGATGCGGGTATCCGTGGATAATGTCGCTCCGAACTCTAACGTCAGTCGTGGTCGCAACTGAACTGAATCTTTTCGGAAGACGACATGAGAAAAATTTCGGTCACGGGCGGCCGGATGCATGAACACTCCTGCGCTGCGTGCGCTATGCTGAACTGGCGCGGCGCGTGCCCCGCCGCCTCCCAGGAGAACGATCATGGGTTATCGCCTCCCCACCTGCGTGGCCGCCGCCGTGGCGAGCCTGGTGCTGGGCGCCTGCGCCTCCCTCCAGCCCCTCCAGACGGCAGAACGCATGCTCGGCGCTCCGCAGAATGCCGTGCGCGATACGTTCGGCACTCCCACCGAAACCTACCAGCTCGCCGACGGCACCACCCGCTGGATCTATTCGAAGCAGCCGCTCGGCTTCGAGGTCTACGCGGCAGACTTTGACGGAAACGGCAAGCTGACAAGGTTCAGGCAGATGCTCACCGAGAAGGAAATCTACGAAGCGCGCCCGGGCGTCTGGACCAAGCAGGATATTGCCGAGCGCTTTGGCCATCCGCGCGAGCCCATCCAGTTCTACCCGCTGATGAAGCGGGAAGCCTGGTCCTACCGGCTCTACGCAGGTGCCTACATGCCGGCACATTTCAGCGCCTACTTTGACGAACGCGGCGTTCTCGACCGGACCATGATCATCCTCGACGCGATCGGCGGCGACGCGCGCGACAGCAGCAAATAGGCCGGCCGCGGGCAGGCCGCCTGCGCGCAGGCCCATGGCGTCGCACCACACTCGCCGATGACAATTGCGCCGGACAGGTCGGGGCGCGGCCTGTCCGGTTCCGCATGTCAGCCATCGACGAACGAGACGAACTCGTCCAGCTCCAGCTTGCAAAGCTCCATGTTGTTTTCGGGGATGCTGTTGTCCGCATAGCCGAGTGACATCCCGGCCACGACCATCTCCCCGTCGGGAATGGCGAGTCCTTCACGAAGCACCGGCGATTGCAGCGACCAGATCTGCTGCGGGCAGGTGTCCAGCCCCCGCGCGCGAGCGGCCAGCATGAGGTTCTGCAGGAAACAGCCGTAGCAGATGAAGCTGGCCCATTCCAGGCGCCGGTCCATGGTGAAGATCAGTCCCACTGGCGCATCGAAGAACCGGAACTGCCGTTCGACGTCGCGCCGGCGCCCGGCGATATCGCTCCTGTGCACGCCCTGCGCATCGCCCAGCATCCCGCGAAACGTGTTGAAGCGCGACGCAAATGGCGCCGGCAATTCCTTTGGGAAGAAAGGGTAATCGGGCACCAGTCCCTCGGGATCGGCGCGATACGCCTCGACCGCGGCACCGGCGATTTTCTCGCGCGCCTTTCCGGTCAGCACATAGCAGCGCCAGGGCTGCGTGTTGCTCGAACTCGGCGCGTATTTCGCGACCGACAGGATGTCCCTGACAGTCTCCATCGGCACCGGCCGGTCAAGGAAGCCGCGCTTGCTGTGGCGTCCGCGGATCAGCGCTTCCGTCATCTGCATTGTCTCCATCTTCATGTCTCCGTTCTTGTGGTGGGGGTCGCTACGGTGGAAAAGATCATAGACACGTCCCCTGCCTTGTGAAGATGGCAATGCTTGAATGCTTCGTTCGGCAGCAGCGAACGACGGCGCGCGACCGCGCAGGCCCGGCGTCCAAATTCCTGAACGCTTCGTTCCCCGATCCCGCGCGCACGCGCGCACGCGATTCGCCTATCTTCCTACACGGGATCGGAGCCCCGATCGCATATGAAAACATGGGGAGACGTGGAATGAACCAGTTGAAATGCCTGCCGCAGGAAGAGATTGCCTGGGGACACGACGTGCTGAAGACCGTCGCTGCCTCCATGGAGAACTACGGCATCCGCCGTCCGATCACGTTCACGGTCGAATTCCTTGAGGCATTGAACCGCGAGCACCTGCAGCCTGTCATCGGCGACGGCGTGGGCACCTTCACCGGCCTGCCGCCGCATGTGCCCGATTTCGCCGTACGCGACGGGCTGCGTGCCTGCATCGAGGCCGATGCGGCATCGATCATCGCCCTCGGCGGCGGCTCCGTGCTCGACGCCGCAAAGGCAGTCTCGTACCAGCATTTCCAGCAGACGGGCCGCTACCTGCCGATTGCGGCGATTCCGACGACCTTGTCGGGCTCGGAGTTCTCCCACTACTTCGGCGTGACGGAAACGGACGGCCCGCAGAAGTTCAAGCGCAGCTATGCGGTGCGCGAAACGACACCGCGGCTGGTGGTGCTCGATCCCCGCATGATCGTCGACACGCCACGCATGCTGCTGCTGAGTTCGGCCATCAAGGGGATCGACCATGCGGTGGAAGGCATGCGCCGGGTCGACGTGGATCACCCTCACGCCATCCTGGCCGCCAGGGGCGTGGAGCGCTTCCTTGCCGTGCTGGAGAAGTGGCCGCGCAAGCTCGAAACGCGCGAGGCCATCGCGGGCGGCCTCGTGTCGACCGACGACCTGCTGCAGCTTCAGCTCGCCGCGTGGCAGTGCTACTTCTATCCCGCTTCGGTCATCTACGGCCTGAGCCATCGCATCGGCCACATCCTCGGCGGGACCTTCGGGGTACCGCACAGCGTGACTTCGTGCATTGCGCTGGCGCCCGTCATCCGCGCCTGCGCCGGCGCCTATGGCCGCAAGCTCGAGATCTTCGCCACGGAACGCGGCAGCCGCCCGCCCGCCGCATTTCTCGCCGACCGCATCGAGGCAGCCGTGGATGCATTGCAATTGCCCAGCCGGCTCCGCGACCTCGATTTCGATCGGGCTAAGCTTCCCGAGATCGCGGCCCTGCTCAGGCAGAACTATCCTTCCGAAGTCGGCGACCTTGGCGACCTTGGCGACCTTGGCGACAATGCCGGCACCAGGCTGGATGCGCTGCTGGAGAGCCTGTGGTAATGACCGGCCAGCCATCCTACAGCTTCCCGCATCCCGCGGGCCTGCGCCACGCGCTTGCGGCCCTGGCCAGCCGGCGGATCACGGCGACGGGCCTGACCGAAGAGGCGCTCCTCCGCGCGCAAGCCAGCAAGCAATCGCTCAACGCGTTCGCCGCCATTGACCAGGACCGCGCGCTGCAGGCCGCGGCGGAGAGCGACCGCCGCTACGGCGAAGGCAGCCAGCGTCCGCTGGAAGGGCTGCCCATCGCCATCAAGGACCTGATCGACACGAAGGGCATCGAAACACTGTATGGATCTGCCGCCTACCGCGGCAATGTTCCCGCTGCCGATGCCGACATCGTGAAGACACTGACCGGATGCGGCGCCATCGTCATCGGCAAGACCACCACCCACGAATTTGCGTGGGGCGTGACGACCGCCAGCCCGAGCTTCGGCGACACCCTGAATCCCCTCGACCATTCCCGCATTCCCGGCGGCTCCAGCGGCGGCGCCGCGGCGGCGATCGCGCATGGCGCGGTCATGGCGGGCGTGGGCACCGATACCGGCGGCTCGGCCCGTATCCCGGCCGCGCTGTGCGGTGTCGTCGGCTTCAAGCCGACGCTCGGCACGCTGTCCACGCGCGGCGTGTTTCCGCTGGCGGCCACCTGCGACCACGTCGGCCTGCTGGGCGGACAGGTCGATGACGTGCTGGTGCTCGCCGATGCCGCTGGCATCGACATCCGCCGCAGCGATGCCACGCCTTCCGCCCGCCTCGGCATCGTCAGGCAGATCGCGCCGGTGCCGCTGAGTCCTGAGGTCGCCAGCGCATTCGACGAGGCGGTGGAACAACTGGCGCAGCGATTCAGCTGCGTCGACCTCGGCGAGACCCGCCGGTTCGACGCCATGTTCGATATGGTGTTCGATGCCTTTGCGGCCATCGTTCTTATCGAGGGCGGAATCGAGCATTTCCGACGCCACGACTGGGATCGCATCGCCACGCACTACAACCCGGAAACGGTCGACAGACTCAGGCGTGCACAGGCCATGGACCTGCGCGCCTATGCGTCGGCCCACCAGTCGAGGCGGCATTTCACGGCCCGGCTGCATGAAGCGATGTCGACACTCGACTATCTCGTGCTGCCGACCTGCCCCTGCACCGCCCCGCCCCGCGATGCCGGCACGGTCGACATCGGCAACTGGACCGGCACCGTCCGCGAGGCCCTGATGACCTACACCGCGCCGTTCAACGTCGCGGGATTTCCCGCCATCTCGATTCCGCTGCCGTCCCGCGTCGGCGGCCTTCCAGCCGCATTGCAGGTCGTCGGCAGGCCCGGCGGCGACGGCGCGCTGCTGCAGGTCGCGCAGCAGATCGAGTCGATGCTGGGGACCGTCTCCGTTGCACAAGACTTGCCTGACCACACCACCACGAGGAGACCAGAATGAAAGATTCCGTCAAGCCCGCATCCCGGGCACCGGCAGAAACGCCAGCCGGGCGCACGCCATACAGTGACTGGTTGCAGACAGACGTGCTCCACTCGCTGCAGCACCCGGTCAGCGATCATCCCGGCGAGCACGCCTGGATCGTATCGGCGCAGGTGTCCGAGCTCTACTGGATGCTGATCATCAGGGAAATCCAGGCCGCGCAGGCGCAATTGCGTGCCGATGACCTGGCCGGCGCATGCCGCACGCTGCGGCGCGTGGTTGCCCACCACGAGCCGCTCAATGCCACCTGGCGCTCCATCGCGTGGATGACGCCGGTCGACCTGCTGGCCATCCTGTCCTGCGTCGGGCCGAAGTTTGGCAAGGACACCGCACTGCAGGGCTGGACGTTCCGGCAGATGGTCTACCTGCTCGGCATCAAGCAGGGGGAGCACCTGCAGCACTTCCTGCCGCAGCCCCGGCGCTGGGAGCAGCTCAGCAAGGCGCTGGCAGAGCCGAGCCTGTATGACGACGTGCTCGCCCACCTGAGCCGCAAGGGCTTCGCCGTGCCGGCGCTGGCACTCGACCGCGATTTCAGCGTGCCCTACGCGCCGGACAAGGCGGTCGAAAACGTCTGGCGCGACGTCTACGCCGACCCGGACCAGCACCGCGAACTGCAGCAACTCGGCGAGACGCTGGCCGATATTGCGGAGGGATTCTCCGCATGGAAGCACCTGCACCTGATGGCCACGCGCCGGACCTTCGGCGCCCGGCCGGCCTACTTCGGCACCGAGGGCATTGCCTGGCTGCTGCCGACCATGAACGAGATCCCGTTCCCTGAACTCTGGTCCGCGCGCGGCTTCATCGGCGATCCGCCCGCGGTGTGTCCGCACGCGCGCGGACAGGCCGGCGCCCGGGCTGCGGAGTGACGTGACTAACCATCAGCTGGAAGAAACCCATGCGCAATGACTTGTTGAGAAACCTGGCAGCCGGTGCCCGCGCTGCCATCGCCGATCCTGCGCGGATCTCCATCGTGGGAAGCGATGCAAACCCGCGCTTTGAGCTGTTCCACGCGGCCAGTTCGCTGTGCTCGCAGAAGGTCCGCACGGTGCTGTCCGAGAAGCAGTTGCCATACCGGTCGAACGACATGATGATCCTGAGTTCGATGGGTCCGGACGGCGTCGTTCCCGCGGAGCACTATCACCCGCCCTATGTACGCCTGCGGCTGATGGCCGGACTGGAAATCGGGCGGGAGTTCGTCAGCGGCTATAGCGGGCGCCCTTCCGTGGATACCGACGGCTTCGATCCGTGCGCGGTGCCATTGCTCGTCGACTACGAAGCCTCCCGCGTGATCGCGGATTCCCGGCGGATCTGCTGCTATCTCGACGCGGTATCGCGCGCGCCCGTCCAGCTCTTGCCGGACGATGACCAGGCGCGTGCCGCGGTGATGCGCCAGGTGGGCATCGTCGACCAGATGCCGAACGGCGCCCTGCTATATGGCTTTCATCCCGACGCCGACGGGCGGCCAGACGCGCTCAAGACGGTCATGGAAACGGTCTACGACCACAAGATCGCAGCGCTCGAGGCCATGCTGGCCGGCAATGGCGACGACGCTGAACTCGTTGCCGCCTATCGCGCCAAGCTCGCGAAGGAGCGCGGCGGCCGGGCGGTCCGCCGCGATGCCGCATTCCAGCGTGCCGCGCACCATCACGTCGAAGGCGTGTTGAAGGAGCTGGACCGCACGCTGGGGGCCGCACCGGCCCTGTATGTTGCGGGACACGCGTTCTCCCTTGGAGATGTGCTGTGGGGTGTCAACCTGGTGCGGCTGACGTACCTGGGGCTCGCGCCGATGTGGCACGACCTGCCCAACGTTGCCCGCTATGTCGAAACCCTGGTCAAGCGGCCTTCGCTCTGCAGGGAGGCGGTCCGCGCCACGATCGACTCGCTGCCGCCATCGCGACAGATGGATGCCTTGGGAACCTGCATGGAGACGGCGCCGGCCTGAGCGGTAGCCAGCTTGTCATCGGGCTGTGCCGATGAAGCAATCGGGCGGAGACTCCGAGTCTCCGCCTTTTTTTACGATCAGGCTTTTACTTTCAGGCTGCCACGGGCTCCGGCTGGACGTGCAGGGCACGGGCGACAGTCGTCACCCTGCGGCCCTGGTACCGTGCAACGTCGAGGTGATCGTCGTCGGGCTTCACGGTGTCACGGTGCGAGACGTGCGTCGCGCCGTAGGGGGTGCCGGCCTTGAACATCGCCGCGTCGGCATAGCCCAGCGGCACGATGATCAGGCCCAGGTGGGCCATGGGCGTGTAGGCCGCCAGCAGCGTGGCTTCATTGCCGCCGTGGCGCGAGGACGTCGTGCCGAACACCGAGCCCACCTTGCCATTGAGCTTGCCCGCGAACCACAGGCCGCCGAGCCCGTCGATATAGGCCTTGAGTTCGGTCGAGATGGTCCCGAACCGCGTCGGCGTGCCGAACACGATGGCGTCGGCCCACTCGGCATCGGCTTCGGTCGGCGCGTCGTATTTCGCGTTCATCTCCGTGGCGTTCTCGAGCCAGCCCGGCGCCTGCCGCATGACGTCGGGGCCGACGACCTCCCGCGCGCGCCGCATGCGGACTTCGGCGCCGGTATCGAGGGCCCCCTCGGCGACAGCCTTGGCCAGCATCTCGGTGGAGCTGTTGCGTGAATAGAAAACGATCAGTACCTTTGGCTTGCGCATATCGATCCCCGGCAACGTCATGCGGAAATGGGCTCGAGCCGGCCCAGCAGCTCATCCTTGCGATCCACCAGCCAGGGCGGAAGCTGGAACTCCTCGCCAAAATGGCCGGGCTCTTCATCGATCGCGAAGCCGATGTCGGTGGTCGTGGCCTCGAACATCACGCCGCCGGGCATCTTGAAGTACATCGAGCGGAAATAGTTGCGGTGCACCGATTCGGAGGTGTCGATGTAGCCCAGCGCAAACAGCTTCTCCTTCAGGATCGCCTGCTGTTCGACGTTGTCCACGGCGAACGCCACATGGTGGATCGTACCCTCGCCGTAGATCGACGAGCCCTGGTGCCGGTCCGGCTCATGCTGGAACTCGACGACCGTGCCCGGGCCGCCGGTGTACGTCTCGAAGCGGTAGTAGGGTCCCGACTGGCCAACGTGGCGGAAGCCGATCGCTTCGCTCATGAAGCGGATCGATTCGGCGACATCGCGCAGCGACAGCGTGATGCTGTGCACGCCGCGGATGGCATGGGCCTCGGGGATATCGCTGGCCACGCAGGCCGGACGCGGGTCCAGATCCGTTTCGACGAGATCGAACTCGATGCCGCACGGATGCTGGAACCGCTGGCGGCGCTCGCCGAAGCGCTCGACGATCTCGCTGTCATACGGCACGTTCATGGCATCGAAGCGGCTGCGCCAGAACTCGAGCGAGCCCGTGGGCACCGAGTAGTTGATGACCCGCACCTGGCCCGATCCCTGGCGCGCCATGACCCCGCGCTGGCGGAACGGGAACGACGTCACCAGGGTCCCCGGATCGCCATTCGCGTTGCCGTAGTAGAGGTGGTAGATGGGATCTTCGCCGTCGAGAAGCACGGTCTTCTTCACGAGGCTCTGCCCGAGCAGCTTGACGTAGAAGTCCACATCCTCCTGCGCGTGCCGCACGCCGGCGGTCAGGTGATGAAATCCCTTGAGCATTGTCATTGTCCTCTCCAGTTTGAAATAAGCATGTAGAAACAGCGCAGAGCCGCTCCTGCGCAACAGCTTATGTCGCCGGATTCCGCTTGGGCAGCCGTCACGGGTTGTACGCAGGGTTCGGCAAACTTGGACAATGGCGCCCGGTGCGGCGCGGTGCGCCCGGTGGGCACCAAGGCTTGCCCGGATGGCAGTGGGCGCCGGCGCTGGAGTATGATCGGGCGTCACCCACTCGCCCCCTCAGCAAACCCGCCGGCATTGGAATGGCCGGCGAATCCCCATGCCATGCTCGATCTGAAGGACGTCTATTACTTCGTGCAGGTGGTCGACCGCGGCGGATTCACCGCGGCCGGCGAGGCGCTCCGGCTTCCGAAGTCCACGCTGAGCCACCGCGTCAAGGAACTGGAAGCCTCGCTGGGCGTGCGGCTCATCAACCGGACCTCGCGCCAGTTCGCGATGACGGAAGTGGGCCAGGAGTTCTACCAGTACGCCATGGCGCTGATGCGCAGTGCCGAGCTTGCCGAAGAAGCCATGCGCCAGCGGCTGGCGGAGCCGAGTGGCGTGATCCGCGTGACGGTGGCTGTGGACATCGCCCAGTTCGCGCTGCGCCACGTGCTTCCGACCTTCCTCTCCGACCACCCCAAGGTGAGAATCGACGAAACCGCCACGGACAGGATCGTGGACATCGTCGGCGAGGGCTTCGACCTGGCGATCCGCGGTCATGTCGGCCAGCTGCAGGACTCCAACCTGGTCCAGCATCCGCTGGCCAGGACGCCGTGGTATCTCTTCGCCGGGCCCGACTATCTCGAACGGACGTCGGTGCCGACGCAGCCCGAGGAACTGGCGTCTCACTCTATCATCGCCATGGCGGGCAAGGGCGCGTCGCAATGGCAATTGCAGGGGCCGGACAAGCGCGTGGCCACCGTGCCGTTTGAACCGAGGTTCCTGAGCAACAGCCTGATCTCGCTGAAAGAAGCGGCGTGCGCGAACGTCGGCATCACCGCGCTGCCGGTGTACGCCTGCCAGGCCGAGCTGAAGGCGGGCGGGCTGCGGCAGATACTGCCGGAATGGATCGCCGCGGACGCCCGTATCACCGCCCTCATTCCCTATCGCACGGGCCTGCTGCCGGCGGTCCGCACACTGGTGGACTATCTCGCCGTGGTGCTGCCGGAGGTGACGGCGTTCGACCGGCACTGAGCCCGCCCGGAACGCAGCAACGCCGCAACGCCGAACGCCGGAACGCTAGCCGGCGGCGCGCTCCGACTTCTTCGCCAGCTCCAGGCACGCTCAAACCGCTCGAACAGGAAATCGATGAAGACGCGCAGCTTCGCGGGCTGGTGGCGGCGGCATTGGTATGCCACGTTTATCGTCAGCCTGGGAAGCTGCCGGTCCGCCAGCACCGCCACCGGCCGGCCGGCCACGATGTCTTCGTAGATGATGTGCCTCACCCACGCCGCGTGCCGCGAGACTATCGCGCCGCGGTGATTCGCGCTCGAATTCGCGGATCACCAGGTTGCCAAGGATGGCATCCCTTCCCGCTTCGATCAGGCGATCGACGTCACTCTCGGGCAGGCGAAGCCTCGTCGGCAGCTCGTTCAGACTTGCAGCACGCTCCTTGTCGAGGGACTCAAACGAGATCCGCGTGACCAAGAATTCCACTTCGTTGCAACGCCAGCCTGGGCGGCGTGCGGCGATCTCCTGCAGCCGGGAATTCGGCATCCCGCACCGATACGCCACGAGGTCGTCGCGCCACTGCTGCATCATTTGATGGATGGGCGATCCGGCCAGCATGCCGTCCGGCGCCACGATAGTGGTCAGGTATTCGAGCCGTTCAACTGCTCGCACGTCGGCTGTGCATCGGACTGCGGACATCGACCATCTAGCGCGTTCAAAGCCTCGTTGCGCTCCTGTGATGACGGAGCCAGAACGACAATCGCGAGGTCAAGCGGCACCACCCGATAAACGAGCGTTAGTCCAGAGCCGCCCGAGTTTCACGAAGAATCTCTTCTGACAGTTCAGGATCATCCACCGCCCGAGCCAGAATGAGCGCGCCGACGATGCTTGAAAGGGTATGAATCGCATCGCGACGAGCATTCTTCTTTTTTGTCTTTGCACCAGGCTCAGTGAAGCCTTTGAGCATACCCTCGACATGCTGTGTGAAGGCCGGTTGAGCCGCAGGTTCACGCGCAATCTCGCCAGCCAATCCTGCCATCATGCATCCGTTGCCTCTGTCGTCGCGGTGTTGCTCGGTGAGATATCCGTCAACGTATTGAGCCCGCTGCTCACCGCGAGCCCCGCGTTCTCTCATGGACGCGAGCGCTTTGGCCGATGTGTCTTCGATACTCTTCGCGATCAGATCCTCTTTTGACTCGAAGTGATTGTAGAAGGCGCCATGTGTAAGGCCGGTCGCCTTCATGATCTCGCTGAGGCTGACTCCGGAAAATCCGTGTTCGCGAAACAAAATGGATGCCTGTTCCAGGATCCGGGCATGCTTCTCTGCCGTCTCTTCTGGCGGGTAACGCATTGCGTCCTCCGAAAACTGCGAAAAAATTAGTTGACGGCAAACAGTATAACCATCATGCTTGGCAAACGGAAGCATGATGGTCATCATGTTTGACGGGTCGCATTTCAAGCGACCCCGGGCACGTGCGCGCCCCCTAACATGATGATCATACTGCTTAGTCTTGCGGACACGGCGCACAAGCTTTGGCCGCGCTTCCTTAGTCTCCGGAGATCCATATGAAGAAGTTTCTCGTTACAGGTTCCACTGGCGTTACAGGCACTCCTACCGTTCGCCTCCTGCTCGAAAACGGCCACAAGGTGATGGCTTTCGTTCGTCGTGAAGACGTCCGTTCCGAGGCGATGAAGGAACTGGGCGCGGAAATCGTGACCGGCGATATGCTGAAGATCGAAGATGTCCGTCGTGCGATGAAGGGTGTTGATGGAGTCTACTTCTGCTATCCACTGACACAAGGCGCGGTAGAAGCTACGGCGATCCTCGCCCAGGCTGCAACCGAGCACAGTGTGAAGCAGATCGTGTACATGTCGCACCGACAGTCGCGCCCGCACGCGCGCAGCCCGGCAACGATGAGTCACTGGCTTTCCGAGCAGATCCTCGACCGCTCGGGCATTCCGACAGCACATCTTCGCGTCAATTTCTTCGCCGAATGGATCTTGTACACAGCCGCTGAGATTCGCGCCGGCCGCTATCTGACGCCGTTCGATCCGGAGAGCCGCTTCGTGCCCATCGCCGCTGTCGATATCGCACGAGTGGTTGGAAAGATTCTTGAGAATCCCGAGGCGTTCGGTAGGACGATCATTCCGGTCACAGGCTCGGTCGAAGTCAGCCACATCGAACTCACGGGCATTCTCGCGAGGACGCTCGGAAAGGAGATTCGCTTCGAGCAGGTGTCGCCGGACGAGTTCGTAAAGGCCATTGGCCTGGACGGCGATCCTTCCTTTGCTGCCCATTTCAAGGCGGTCAAGGTCGATCAGCAGGAGCAATTGCTTGCCGGTGTCGACAAGAGCGCGGCGGAGATCGTCGGTCAGCCGCTGACGACGCCCGAACAGTTCATCGAAGAGCATCGCCATCTCTTGGCGTAAATGTCACCGCCGAGTCGCTAGTTGCCCCTGGCGCATGCGCACCCCTGGGCGGGTGCGCCGACGTCGGAGACCGGCCACTCAGAGTCGTTCGGCAGAACCGCTTTCTGACTCGAATGCGCCTCCGGGAAGCCATCTCCCATCGCCATTCACGAAAGTAGGAGATTGGCTGACATCGCTGTGAGCTTCCCTGACCTACTACTGAAGCACCATGACACAACGAAGTTCGGAGACAGCAATGAGAAAGCTAGCCTTCCTTGCCGCCCTTTCGTTAGCCGTTGCAGCTTGGGCGCAGGGCGGTCGCTACGGTTCCCCTCCAACACCCGGGACTGACACTGGCCGGCGCGCGGAGCCGTCTGTGCAGGCAGCCAGCGGTGTCTCTGGCGAGCGCGCAAAAACGAACGGCAAGGCTGACCGCGATATGGGGCGTGCCGCCGGCCAGGGCGCGTCCGCGGCAGCAACGCCTGGCCACCCCGCGTCGTCGCCCAGGAGTCGGCCTTGATGCCCTGTTGGCGGCACTCGAGCTGGCCTCGTTGCGCCGAAATGCAGTGCGCTGGATATCCTTGACTACAAGGGCGCAAGGGCACAAAGGCTCAAGGGGGGCCGTCGAAGGCATCAAAGCGTATATCGGGCGCGTCGGTATTATGCCGCGACGGCACCACCCTCCCGAAACGCACGGAACGCGCCTGTAGCGCGGTAGTTTCGGCCACGGAGGTGTGGTGCGCGCGGCCGGCGGCATCACGCCACTCGACACGGCTTATATCGGCGTTGTCGTCGGCAACATACATCGAGCGCAGCATTGCGAAGCCTGACATGTCAGCCGCCGCGGACTTGTTGGAGGATCGATAGCTCGGCTCGAATGTCACATCGAGCGCGGTGCGCTCGCGGCTCACTTCGATCAATCGCACGCTGGCCTCGCCGCCTGCGATGAAGCGCAGTCGAATGGTTCGCCCCTTGGGGTCGATATCGATATCGGCGATCTCCACAACGGGTCTGCCAGCCTCCGTTATCGGGCCAATCAGAAACGATGAGCCGTATGAATTGCTGCTAGCGGGTGCTGCCGGCAATGGCTTGGCCCGCCAGTACCCGTCGGGGGGGTACAACACCAGCACTTGCGTCTCGCGCAATTTTCCAGCGTGCGAGTGCTTTACATAAAACTGCAGCAGATGGAACTCCTGATACACGCTGCCCCACACCGCCACTGGCACAGACCGTGTCCGCCAGAACGTCTCGTAGGTATTGCCTTCGATGGCGAGATCAGGCCCGTCGTAGATTCGCACCTTACGTGGCTCGAAGCGACGGCCCGGATCCGCGCGGGGCGAATTTTCGCCGAAGTCGCAGTTGGAGAAGTCCGGCGGCGGATAACGGAGCTCGCGAACCTTGCCGAGATATGGCGGATGTAGCGCCTCTACGCGGAAACGCTGGATTGCCGGCGAACTCAGTACGAACGAGACGTTGTCCTCCTCGGTGCATTGGGTCGGCGCGGTGAAGTTCCGCACCTCGATGGTCACGGGTGCGGCGCTTGCTGATCGGGGAGCGCCAGGAACCAGCGAATAGACAGCCGCGATTACGGCGGCAAAAAGATTGGCTTGCCATGACCTGGGGAATCCGTCGGATTTTGACATGTAAGCATCGTAGGCGTTGGCGCAGGCTGCAATGAGACTATCGCGCCGTGGTCATTGGCGCTCGAATTCGCGGATCACCGCGTATCTCCATGGCGCACGACCTCCGGATGACGCATGAGCAGCTTCGGAGAACGCGGCGTATTCGAGTGGATACCTCTCTATGCGGTCAGTGTAGGACTGGGTGCTACTGTGGCGTGCAGGTCTCCCGGCTCTTGATGGACGGGCGATCCGGCATGCGCGGCGCGCTCGTGCAGGTGGGCGGTATCCGTGCGGTCGATCATGAGACTAAGCAACTCTGGTCTGTTGTAGTGTCCCGCCGAGTCCATCAATACCTTGCGCCGGTCGATCAAAGAGAAATCAAGATCGGCGACGACCTCACCCTCACCCGAGCGGATAGGTTCGCCCAACAGCATGCCGTCCGGCGCCACGATAGTGGTCAGGCAACCGCCGGAAATCGGCTCGATGTCGCACCCCGTATCCCTAATGATTTGCGCCTGCTGGTCAGGGTCCAGCCACGCTGTTGCGTTCACGACGAAGCAGCCGGACTCAAGCGCATGCTGCCGGATATTGATTTCCATCCTTTTGGCAAACCCTTCGCCGAAGGCTGACCCCGGATACATGGCCGAATGGATCTGCTCGCCGTCGGCGATCATCGCGTAGCGCGCGAGCGGATTGTTGTGCTCAAAGCATGCGAGCTGGCCGATTCGTCCGACCTTGCTGTCGACCGCGCGAAGGCCCGATCCGTCGCCCTGCCCCCAGATCATGCGTTCGAAATAGGTGGGCGTGATCTTGCGGCGGCGCTGGATCAGGGTCCCGTCCGCGTCGAAGAGCAACTGCGTGTTGTAGATGGTGCCTCCGTCACGCTCATTTACACCAATGGACACCACCATGCCGGCTTTGCGGGCCGCCTCGGCGATCGCGTGGGTGGCCGGGGACGGCACCGTCACGGACTGCTCGAGCAACCTGAGATGCTCATTTCCGGCAAGAAGCTGAAGGCCCGTCTGGACCGCTGAAAAATACGGGTAGTACGGCACCACGGTTTCCGGAAACGTGGCGAACTGCACCCCCTTCTCACCAAGCTCCCGGATCTTCCGCACGACTTTATCCACGGTTGCCTCACGGCTGTAAAGCACGGGGCTGATCTGGACTGCTGCTGCTTTGATGACTGTCATTTGAAAAATTTCCTTTGAATGGGACGCGGCATCGTAGTGCCGCATCGAAGTTGGATAGGTGTATCCAGTGCCGAGCGTCGATGTGGCTGCCTCCGGCTCACGGTGGGTCCGTCTCAGAACCCGCTGGGTCCGGGCAGGCGACCAAGGACTTGTTCGACTCGGCGCGACAAGGCAAGCAGCTCACGGCCAGCTGCCGCATCGAGCTCGAGCCCGAGTGGAAGGCCTTCAGAGTTCAGTGCCATCGGGATGCTGATACCCGGCGGTCCGAAGCAATTGGATGGCTTTGACAGATACAGGATAGGGGCCTAGGCTTTAGCTCAAATGACCAACTTCCCTCCTTTTAGGCCAACATGAAACGCGTCGGACTCGTGGTGTTCCCCGGCTTCCAGATCCTCGACATCGTGCCGGTCTCCGTGTTCGAGCTGGCTAACGCTGCTGCACCCAGGGCGGCTTATGACATCCATGTCGTCTCCGAATCTGGCGGTGCGGTGAAGAGCTCGATGGGCACGGCCGTCCAGACCGTTGCGCTGGATCCGAACATCTATGACACAATCATCATGGCCGGCGCGACCACGCCTCAGCCGTCATCGCCCAGGCTCCGAAAGCTGCTCGCGCGTGCTCTCGAGCCCACCCGGCGCATGGCCGGCATTTGCACCGGCGCCTTCGTCCTGGCCGAGGCCGGCATCCTGGAGGGCCGGCGGGTGACAACGCATTGGGCACATGCGCGTGAGCTTCAGCGGCGCTATCCGTCGATCCGGGTCGAAGAGGATCGGATCTTCATACGCGACGGCACCATCTGGACCTCGGCCGGCATGACCGCCTGCATCGACCTCGCGCTGGCGCTGGTGGAGGGCGACCTGGGCAGCGACGTGTCGAGAGCAGTCGCAAGACAGCTGGTCGTACACCATCGGCGCTCGGGTGGGCAGTCGCAGTTCTCGACACTGTCGGAGCTGGAATCCAGGTCCGATCGCATCCAGGCGGCACTGACCTACGCCAAGAACCACCTGCGCGAAGACCTGTCGGTGGAGCGGCTCGCCCATGCCGTCCACATGAGCCCACGCCACTTCAGCCGAGAGTTCCGCTTGAACACCGGTCAACCTCCTGCGCGCGCCGTCGAGCGGCTGCGCGCGGAAACGGCTCGCATTCTTGTCGAGGCGGATCGGCTCACCATCGAGCGCATCGCGAGTGAAACCGGCTTCTCCGATCCGGAGCGAATGAGGCGGGCGTTCCTGCGCGTCTTCGGCCAACCGCCTCAGGCGTTGAAGCGGGCGGCCCGCTCGCGGCTTGCAGCGGATTCGGCTCAGCTCTAGTGCTAGTGCTAGTGCTAGTGCGCTTTCGCGCCCTCAGGCACGGTGAACGCCAGTGTCACTATCTGTCCGGGGAACACGCTGCTTAAAGAATCTCGAACAGCACGTTGACGTTGCCGCGAAGGGAGCGCGAGTATGGGCAGGTCTGGTGAGCGGTTTCCACCAACTGCCTTTTCACAGAGCCCAAATGAGAACGCGCGGGAGATTCACAAATCTACAAATCCCCGCCAACCCTCGTATCGGTGCGCTTGCCGGTCTGGTCGTGCCAGCCGCCGCCCAGGGCCTTGTACAGGTTGACTTCACTGGAGAGTTGTTCGAGCCGGGCTTCGATCAGCAATTGTTGCGCGTTGTAAAGCGAGCGCTGCGCGTCCAGCACGGCAAGGTAACTGTCGACACCCGTGCGGTAGCGCCGGTCGGCCAGGCCATAGGCGTCCTGGGCAGCTTCCACGAAGCGGACCTGGGCCTGGAGCTGGCTGGTGTAGGTGCCCCGCGCCGCCAGCCCGTCGGCCACCTCGCGGAAGGCGGTCTGCACCGTTCGCTCGTACTGGGCGACGTTGACGTCCTTCTGGATGGTGGCGTAGTCCAGACTGGCCCGCAGGCTGCCGGCGGTAAACAGCGGCAGATTGATGCGCGGCTGGAACAACCACGTGCCGGAGCCGGCCCCGAACAGGCCGGAAAGCTGGCTGCTGGCGGTGCCCGCCGATGCGGTCAGGCTGATGCTGGGGAAGAACGCCGCCCGCGCGGCGCCGATATCGGCGTTGGCGGAGCGCAGCCGGTGCTCGGCCGCGAGCACGTCCGGACGGTTTTGCAGCAGGTCTGAGGGCAGCCCGGCCGGCACATCGGCGAACAGCTTCTGCTCCAGCGGCAGGCCTTCCGGCAGGTCCGCTGGCAGGTTCGTGCCGAGCAGCAGCACCAGCGCATTCTCATCCTGGGCAACCAGCCGGGTGTAACGCGCAAGGCTCGCACGGGCGGTTTCCACGGCGGTCTGCGCCTGGCGCAGGTCCAGCCGGGAAGCGATCCCTTCCTCGTAACTGCGCCGGGTCAGGCCATAGCTGCGCTCATAGTTGGCCAGGGTTTCCCGGGTCAGCCGCAGCAGGGTTTCATCGGCGCGCTGGGTCAGGTAGGCGCTGGCAACGCCCGCCACCAGCGAGATCTGCGCACTGCGGCGTACCTCTTCGCTGGCGAAATACTGTTCGAGCGCGGCTTCGCTGAGGCTGCGCAGGCGGCCGAACAGGTCGATCTCCCACGCCGTGGTGCCCAGCGACACGCCGTACTGGCTGCTGATCAGGCGCTGTCCGGTGGCGGACAGGTCGGCGGGAATGCGCTGGCGCGTGCCCTGTGCGGCCGCGCCGATGGCGGGAAACAGGTCGGCGCGCTGGATGCGGTACTGTGCCCCGAACGCCTCCACGTTAAGGACGGCCACGCGCAGGTCACGGTTGTTCTCCAGCGCCAGTTCGATGAGACGGCGCAGGCGCGCATCGGCGAAGAATTCGCGCCAGCCCAGCTCGACCGCGGGCACCTGGCCGGCTTCGGCGGCGGCATCGGCGGGCAGGTAGGCCGGGCCCTGCGGGTACGCTGCCGCCACCGGCGAGGCCGGGCGCTCATACGTGGGAATCAGGCTGCAGCCGGCCAGCATGGCCATGGCGGCAGCGCAAGACAAGGTCTTCTTCATTCGAGCGCGCCTTTTTCCACGGAGGCGCCATGCGGCTGCGGCCTGCGCTTGCGTCCGAACATGGAGGTGACAGCAACAAAGAACAGCGGCACCCAGAAGATCGCCAGCACCGTGGCAGTGATCATGCCGCCGATCACGCCGGTGCCGATGGCGTGCTGGCTGCCGGCACCGGCCCCGGTCGACACGGCCAGCGGGAACACGCCGAGCATGAAGGCCAGCGAAGTCATCACGATGGGGCGCAGGCGCAAGCGGCACGCCTCCACGGCGGCCTCGACCAGCCCCTTGCCCTGCTCGTACTCGCTCTTGGCGAATTCCACGATCAGGATGGCGTTCTTGGCTGAAAGGCCGATGGTGGTCAGCAGGCCCACCTGGAAGAAAACGTCATTCGACAAGCCGCGCCCCAGCGTGGCAAGCAGTGCGCCGATCACGCCGAGCGGCACCACCAGCATCACCGAGAACGGGATCGACCAGCTTTCGTACAGCGCAGCCAGGCACAGGAACACCACCAGCAGCGAGAGCGCATAGAGCGCCGGAGCCTGCGAGCCCGACAGCCGTTCCTCGTAGGACAGGCCAGTCCAGGCATAACCCACGCCTGGCGGCATCTGCTTCATGATCTCCTCGATCGCGCTCATGGCCTCGCCGGAACTGCGCCCCGGCGCAGGCTCGCCGAGCACTTCCACCGCGGCCACGCCGTTGTAGCGCTGCAGCTTGGGCGAGCCATAGCCCCACTTGCCGTCGGCAAAGGCTGAGAACGGCACCATTTCGCCCTTGTCATTGCGTACAAACCATTTGTCGATATCGTTCGGGTTCATGCGGGAATCCGGGCGGCCCTGCACGTAGACGCGCTTGACCCGGCCGCGGTCGATAAAATCGTTGACGTAGCTGGAACCCCAGGCGATCGACACCGTGCTGTTGATGTCAGCCAGCGAAACGCCGAACGCGCGCGCCTTCTCGTCGTCGATCACCAACTGGTACTGCGGCTGGTCATTCAGGCCATTGGGACGCACGCGCTGCAGCACCGGGCTTTGCGCGGCCAGCGCCAGGAACTTGTCACGCGCGTTCATCAGCGCCACGTGGCCAATGCCGGCCTGGTCCTGCAGGTAGAGGTCAAAACCGGTGGCATTGCCCAGCTCCTGCACCGCGGGCGGGGCGAACGCGAACGACATCGAATCGCGAAAACTCATGAACTTGCGCTGTGCGCGCGCGGCCAGGTCGAATACGCTGGTGCTGTCCCCGCTGCGCTGCGCCCATGGCTTGAGCAGAATGAATGCCAGGCCCGAGTTCTGGCCGCGGCCGGCAAAGTTGAAGCCGTTGACGGTAAACAGCGATGCCACCACGCCGCCCTCTTCCTTGAGCAGGTACTCGCGCATCTGGTCGAGCACCTTCTGCGTGCGCTCGGCGGTGGCGCCGGCAGGCGTCTGCACCTGGGCGTACAGCACGCCCTGGTCTTCTTCGGGCAGGAATGAAGTGGGGATGCGCGTGAACAGGAAGCCCATCACCACCAGGATGGCCACGTAGATCAGCAGGAACGGCAGGCGGCGCTTCAGGATGCCCGACACGCTGCGTTCGTAGCGCTGGGTGGTCGCGCTGAACCTGCGGTTGAACCAGCCAAAGAAGCCGCCCTTGTTCTCGCCATGATCGCCCTTTTCGATGGGCTGGAGCATGGTGGCGCACAGGGCCGGCGTCAGGATCAGCGCGACCAGCACCGACAGCACCATGGACGAGACAATGGTGATGGAGAACTGCCGGTAGATCACGCCGGTCGAACCGCCGAAGAACGCCATCGGCAGGAACACCGCCGAGAGCACCATGGCAATGCCCACCAGCGCGCCCTGGATCTGGCCCATCGAGCGCCGCGCGGCCTCCCTGGGCGGCAGGCCTTCCTCGGCCATCACGCGTTCGACGTTCTCGACCACGACGATGGCGTCATCCACCAGCAGCCCGATGGCCAGCACCATGCCGAACATGGTCAGCGTGTTGATGGTGTAGCCGAACGCCGCCAGCACGCCAAAGGTGCCCAGCAGCACCACCGGCACGGCGATGGTGGGAATCAGCGTGGCGCGCACGTTCTGCAGGAACAGGTACATCACCAGGAACACCAGCACGATGGCTTCCATCAGCGTCTTCACCACTTCCTGGATGGAGCCTGCGATTACCGGCGAGGTGTCATACGGAAAGACCACCTTCATCCCGGGCGGGAAGAACGGCTCCAGGCCATCCAGCGTCGTGCGGATGGCGCGCACGGTTTCCAGCGCGTTGGCCCCCGCGGCCAGCCGCACGGCAATGCCCGAGGCCGCCTGGCCGTTGTATTGGGCGTTGATGTTGTAGTCCTGCCCGCCCAGGCCCACCTCGGCCACGTCCTTCAGGCGTACCTGGGAGCCGTCCGGATTGACCTTGAGCAGGATGTTGCCGAACTGCTCGCTGGTCTGCAGCCGGGTCTTGCCGATCACGCTTGCGTTGAGCTGCTGGCCCCGCACCGCCGGCAGGCCGCCCAGCTGGCCCGAGGCCACCTGAACGTTCTGCGCCCTGATCGCGTTGCTCACGTCCAGCGGCGTGAGCTGGAAGCTATTGAGCCGGGCCGGGTCAATCCATACCCGCATGGCATACTGCGCGCCGAACACCTGGAAGTCGCCCACGCCGTAGGTGCGCGACAGCGGGTCCTGAAGGCTCGAGACAATGTAGTTCGACAGGTCTTCGCGCGTCACCTTGGGATCAGTGGAAATCAGGCCCACGATGACCAGGAAGTTGCGCACCGACTTGGTCACGCGGATGCCTTGCTGCTGCACTTCCTGCGGCAGCAGAGGCTGCGCCAGCGCCAGCTTGTTCTGCACCTGCACCTGGGCAATATCCGGATTGGTGCCCTGCTCGAAGGTCACCGTGATCGTCATGTTGCCGTCGGCGTTGCTTTCGGAGGAGATATAGCGCAGGCGGTCCAGGCCGTTGAGCTGTTGCTCGATCACCTGCACCACGGTGTCCTGCACCGTCTCGGCGGAGGCGCCGGGGTAGTTGACCGAGATGGCGATGGTGGGCGGCGCGATGGCCGGATACTGGCTGATGGGCAGCGCACGGATCGACAGCACGCCGGCCAGCATGATGACCAGCGCGATCACCCACGCAAAGATGGGCCGGTCGATAAAGAAGTTGGACATGGCTACTCCCTCGCCCGGGCGGTGCGCTCAGCGCTTGGCTGCGGATGGGGCCGATGGTGCGGATGCACCCGCCACCGGCGCACCCGCCCCGCTCCCGGCCTGGGCTACGCGCACTTTTGCCCCGGGCCGCACGAACTGCAGGCCCTCCACGATGACGCGGTCGCCGGCACCGAGGCCGTCGGACACCAGCCACTTGTCGCCAACGGCGCGCTCGGTGCGGATCTGGCGCAGTTCCACCTCGTCCCTGGCATTGACCACCAGCGCCGTCGCCTGGCCCTTGAGATCGCGCGTCACGCCCTGCTGCGGCACGAGCAGCGCATCGGTCTTGACGCCTTCACTCAGGCGGGCATGGACAAACATGCCCGGCAGCAGCTCATGGCGCGGGTTGGGAAACACCGCGCGCAGCGTCACCGAGCCGGTGCCCTGGTCCACGGCCACTTCAGAGAACTCCAGGCGGCCGGTTTCGGGATAGCGGGTACCGTCTTCGAGCACCAGGCTGACCTGGGCCGCGTTGGTGCCGGCACTCTGCAGCGCACCATTGGCCAGTTCGCGCCGCAGCCGCAGCAGCGACGAAGAGGCCTGGGTCACGTCGACGTAGATCGGGTCGAGCTGCTGCACCACTGACAGCGCGGTAGCCTGGCCGTTGGTCACCAACGCACCCTCGGTCACATTCGAGCGTCCGATGCGGCCGGAGATCGGCGCCAGCACCCTGGTATAGCGCAGGTTGATTTCTGCGCGGTCCACCGCTGCCTGCGCCTGCAGCCAGGCAGCCCTGGCCTCGTCATACTGCTGCTTGCTGACCGCCTCGTCACCGACCAGGCGCCCGTAGCGCTCCGCCAGCAGGCGGGCGGATTCCAGCGTCGCCCTCGCGCTCTTGTAGGTGGCCTCGTAGGTAGATGCGTCGATCTGGTAGAGCTGCTGGCCCTGCGTGACGTCGCTGCCTTCCTTGAACAGGCGGCGCAAGATGATGCCATCCACTTGCGGCCTGACCTCGGCAATGCGGAACGCCGTGGTGCGCCCCGGCAGCTGGGTATCCAGCGTCAGTTGCTCGGTCTTGAGCGTGACCACGCTCACTTGCGGTGGCGGCGGGCCCGCGGCCTCCTTCTTGTTGCCGCATCCGGCAAGCATTGATATGGCGATGGCCAGTGTGACCGGAACCCGGGCGCTGCAGCCGCGTGATCGTTGCATTGCGATGTCCCGCTAGGAATGAAGCCGAGTCTGTCGCTGGCGAACCGGTTAGCCGGCGAAGAGTTCCAGGTGACGCAAACGCCATGCCCGCAATTGGTCCAGCGGCAGCGTCGGTTGCTGGCGTAGCCAACGAAGTCTAGCGCGACTCGAAGAATTGGTTCGGCCGATTATCGGCCGCTCGTATTTTCAATCACTTACGCGGTGGCCTGACAGATGATGGGCCTGGTCGTAACGGGACCGATCCCGCAAACGGCCAAGCCCTTTGAACTGGGACATTTGTGAGAGCCCCTTACCGCAGAAATCCTCCGGCAACGGGGGCGCAGCAGGCGGCCGGAGCATCAAGGCACGCGCGGTGAGCTCAACTGGCATGACCTGTGCCAGACGCTGAACGCGTAGTGTCGTCAAATAGCAGAAGGGGCAAAGAAAATCGGTCCAGATATCGATTTTCAACGGACGCTGGCCCTTGGAAATGGCATTCATGATGTTCCCTTTGTCGTGGGCGACGTTAAGCGCGATAGAACCGGAGCTCACGGAGAATTGCTCGCTTCAGTCACGGAACATGTGCGTGGCATGTATTACGTCAGGATTGCTCCGCCTGCCAACGTGCCAGCGCCGTGCGCAGCAGGGAAGCCGACGCTGCCAGCAGCACGAGGTCCTTCAGCAGGAACTGGCCGATCGGCGCGGAGATCGCCGGAAACCCGCCGGCAGTCGGCTCGGCAACGCCGGGGGTGGTGACAAAGAACGTCAGCGTGATGGCGTACGTCGCGCATGACATGGCTGCACCCAGTACCGCCACCCTGTGATGGAATGCGCCGACGGCCAGTGTCACCGCGGTGGACAGTTCCATCACGCCAATGACAGCGCTGGCGCCACGTACACCGAATGCGTCGATAAGCCAGGCCATGAAGGGGCTATTCGCGATGAACGGCGCAATGCCCTGCGCTTCATAGCCGGTGAACTTCATCCCGCCGAACCAGAGAAAGACGACAACCAGCGACCAGCGCAGCAACGCCTCGTGGTTGTTGGTGGCTTCGCTGGTGCGCGTTGTGGCGACGGATGTGATGGGTTGCATATTTACTCCTCAACGGATAGGTGGTGTGGTGGAGGAGCACGCCCCGGTGGCGCAGACCTCCTTTCCTGTCATTGCGAGGACGCGCATGCGCGCGTTCCGGCGGCCGGCTCCAGCTGTGCCGGAGCCTGCGATTCAAAAAAACCTTTGTCCCAGGGACGTATCAGGCGCGTCCCTTACGTGGATTCAGTCGTGGGTTTAGTCGTGGGTTCAGTCGCGGAACAGGTGCGTGGCATGCGTGACTGCACCGCCCGCCCGGATTGCAGCGGCCACGAGCGCGGCTTCCGCAAGTTGCGCATTGGTAGCGCCGGCATCGTGGGCGGCCTTGGTATGCAGGGCGATGCAATACGGGCACTGCGTCGTCAGCGCCACGGCCACCGCAATAATCTGTTTCTGCTGCACCGAAAGCGCGCCATCTGCAAAAGCTGCATGGTCAAATGCACGGAAGCTCTTCATCGCTTCAGGAGCGTTTTCGTCCAGCTTCTTCAAACGGGCAAGATCCTTCATATCGAACATCGAAAACTCCATCAAGGTTGGGATTGGAGTAGGTATGATAGGAAGGGCAAGGTTCCACTTGGTCTTAGTTTGGTTTCAATTCGTCCAATGATGGCATCCGCCCCTTCCGCACATCGTGTGCTCGAACATTTCCTTGCCACGCTCGGCATTGGCCTCACGCACATCACACGGGGCAACATCCGCGATGGGTTGAGGCGTGCGTTTCGAAGCATGCGAGACGGCAAGCCTCCACTACTGCCTGGACGGGCGATAGCACGAGCAGCGTAGATGTGCCATGTGACAGGACGCGTCCGTCCATTGCCAGCACGCGAGCTTCCGCAGTGATGATTTGACGGCACTGGCTGGCAACGCGGCCTTCGGCGCGGACCCTGCCCGTGTCAGGCTTGATCGGTCTGGAGAAACTGCCCTTTGTCTCGACAGTGGTGTAACCAACGCCGGCGGGAAGAAGGGAGTTGGCCGCACAGCCAGTGGCGCTGTCAATGAGCGTCAGGGGCCATCCGCCGTGCACCGAGCCCATTGGATTGAGCAGCCGTGACGACGGCTCGCCTTCGAACGCGGCGAATCCGTCGCGCTTGCTGGCGCTTAGAATCACAGCGGCGTTGGATGAGGCGCTGGCGCCGTCTGGCCTGACCAGTACTCAATTTGGATTGATGTGCCTGATTGCGTCGGCAACAGACGACACGCTGGCCGCATTGGCGCAACGGGCCGGGTTGAATCAATCGACCATGTCAAGGAACGCGGATCAACTTGTCGGCACGGGGATGGTGGAAGTTGTCATGGCGGAAGCCGGTCGCCGCCGCCGCGCGGTTTGGCTGACAGAGGCGTGCGCCTTGACATTGCAACAGGCTCTCGCGCTGTGGCAGCCAGCGCACCGCGCGTTGCTTCGGAAGCTGGGTTTAGAGGCGCACAACATCGTGGGCGCCGTCGCAGCAAGGCTGGAGGAGTAGCGTCGAGCCCTGCCTCGCCTCGGCGGCCTGGCACAGGCTTAGCTGACGCCCAGAGTCACCGCTGACTCATTGGTGCGCCTGGTCCACGACGGACGCGCATGATACCGGCTGCCACGTTGCGCCCGGCCTATTTGGCCGGTGCCACCAGCGGTGCGCCCTTCTTCACGATGTAGGTCGCCAGTTCCGATGCCGTGCCGCTGCCGACATTGCGCGCCGAGTGGGGCGTACCGGCGGGAATGAACAGGGATTCACCGGTCTTGAGCGTGACAGGCGGATTGTTGCCGAGCTGGTACTCCAGCGTCCCCTGCAGCACGTACGCAATCTCCTCGCCTGGATGGGAATGCATTGGCGCGAACGCGCCGGGATCGAGGTCAACGCGGACCTGTACCCCCTCGCGACCCGGCACGCTGAGATCGTGCTGAACGAGATCGGTGCGATGGACGCCTGCCATCTGAGCTTGCGCCGTCTGCAGCAACAAGCCGCTGCCGACGAAGAGCATGGCCGCAGCCATCATTCGGGTCGATTTCATCTGCTGACTCCTGTGTCCTGATTGACATTAACGATGAGATTGCATTTCGCCCAGGGGATGGGCGACGACGTGCAGGCAACGTGCGGTCCTGGCAGCAAGCCATGTGGTCCGGGAACCCCCAATGCAAACCCGCACCAATCCCCTGCACATGGCACATTGAAAGATGGCCATGTATCTGGCCTGTGTCTGCGCACGTTTGCCAATGTATCTTCATGTAATCAGGACTCGGATGGATACCTCCGCACACAAAGCCAAGCCACGACGTCGTGCCGCGGCTCCGTACTTTCAAGCACCGTCCCATCAAGGACGACCTGGGTTGACCTGGGGACGCTGTCCCCGTCGCCTGGCCTGGGGTGACCGCGACTGGCTCCGTGCGAGGCGTTCCCATCATCGGAACGCCTCCTTCCAGTACGCTTCAACATGCCTGACCACGCCGGCCGGAAGCGCGACATAATGCTCGGCCGCGGCGTCTGCCTGCCCCTCCGACAGCGCCCACCGGAAGAACGCGATTGCGTCGTTGGTCTCGGCAGCGTTGCCGTTCGCCTTGGAAATCAGGACGAATACGACCCCGGTGATAGGCCAGGCCTGAGGGCCCGAAGCATCTGTCAGCACCTGATAGAAATCCGCCTTCGGATTCCACTCTGCCGCGGTCACCGCCGCGCTGAAGGTTTCGCGCGATGGCTGCACATAGATGCCGTCCCGGTTCTTGACGGCGGCATAGGCGAGCTTGCGCTGCAATGCGTAGGTCAGCTCGACATAGCCAATGGAGCCCTTCACATTGCGAATGTAGGTTGCAACGCCATCGTTGCCATTTGCCCCGACGCCGACGGGCCATTTCACCGTCGTTCCGGCGCCCACGCGTTCTCCCCATTGCGGGCTGACCTTGGTGAGGTAATCCGTCCAGTTGAAGGTGGTCCCCGAACTGTCGTTGCGATGGACGACCACGATCTTCAGGTCCGGCAGCGCCAGGCCAGGGTTTTCCGCGGCAATCGCCCGGTCATTCCAGTTGACGATCCTTCCCTGGTAGATATCCGTCAGCAACGCGCCGGTCATGCGCAGCTGCCCCGGGCCAACACCATCCAGGTTGAGCACCGGGACAACGCCACCGACCACGATCGGAAACTGCACCAGGCCCGCCGCGCGCAGATCCTCGGGCTTGAGCGACATGTCGGTGGCGCCGAAGGTCACCCGGGCAGCGCGAATCTGGCGAATCCCGTTTCCCGAGCCCGTGGGTTGATAGTTAACCTGATGGCCGGTTCGGGCGTAGTACGTTGCCGCCCATTTGGACATCAAGGGATAAACAAAGGTGGAACCCGCGCCGGTGATATCGCCGGCGCGTGCCAGTAAAACGGTGCCGAGCAGGAGCAACAGAATCGCAACTTGGCGGATCGCTGGCAGAATCCGCAATCCGCAATCTGGCGCTGGCTTCATGATTGTTCTCCCGCTTCTTCGCCCACGTTTCTGTGCTTGCGCAATTCAGGCTAGCAGATGGCGAGAGACATGACGACAGTAGTCGTGACACCCTGCGGGAAAAAAAAGCGACTCACTCCATGGACCGTTGCCCGCCAGACGGTGGCAAGCAGTCCATTTATCTCTGCCCCAAAATTGTTTGTGACTGTCATGTTTCTGACATCAGTTGCCAGTGCGCCGACGCATCGACATTGGATCTGCGCAATGGCAGATGAAATCGCCAATGGCGGGCATTTCGCGGCATGGGAGCGATATGGTTGAACACGTAGCGGATGAACGGCAATGGCGTCAGTCGAAACGTGATACCGCGGTAGGCTCGCCCGCCGGCAATATGTCGCCATGGACCAGGGCGACAGCGTCGGCTCCGGCCGGGAAGCGCAGCTGCCCGGACCGGTCATTTGCCGCCCGCCACACGGCTTCGGCCACATCGGATGCTTTGGTCGCCCTGGCAGGCTGCGCGAATCCGGCCAGCACGGACATCGCATACGCGCCGTACGCTTCGGGGATCATGCCGGCCATGCGCGGCCCTGCGTTTTCCGTGAAGCGGGTGTCCGGGCAATAGCCGGGCTCGACCAGCTTGGCGCGGATGCCGAACTCGCCAAGTTCATGGGCCAGCGAAGCGGTGAAACCTTCGATGGCGGTTTTGCTCGCGGTATAAGCGGCCACGAGCGGCATCGGCGCCAGCGTCGCGCTCGAGGTCACGTTGACGATCACGCCGGCACGGCGCTCCCGGAAACGCGGCAGCATGGCCTGCGTCAGGGCCATCACACCGAAGGTATTGGTTTCGAATACCTCGCGCACCGTCGTCATCGGCGTCGCCTCGAAGGCGCCGAACAGGCCCACGCCGGCATTGTTGACGAGCACGTCGATGGGCCCGCACACGGCCAGCGCGGCGTCGATGCTTTCGGCACGGGTCACGTCAAGCGCCAGCAGGCGCAGGCGCTCCGACCGGGGCAACAGGTCTTCACGCGGCGAGCGCATGGTTGCGATGACGTGCCAACCCTGGGACAGGAAATGGTGCGCGGTGGCAAGGCCGTAGCCGGACGAGCAGCCGGTGATCAGGACGGTCTTCATGGTGTTGCTCCTTGTTCGATTGCGATGGCATAACGATAGGGAAGCCTGGCCGGACCATCTATAATCAGACGTCCATATAACTTTCGCATTCGTCCAGACATCATGGATCCGCTGTCTGAAGTGATCGCACTGCTCCGGCCGCGTACGGTGTTTTCCAAGGGCATCAGCGGTGCGGGCCGGTGGAGCGTGCGCTACACGGCGTTCGGCCACCCCAGCTTCTGCGCCGTGCTGGAGGGCGGTTGCGTGCTCGGCGTCGACGGCCAGCAACCCGTCACGCTGCAGGCCGGCGATTTCGTGCTGCTGCCTGCGACGCCCGGCTTCACCATGTCAGGCGCCGAGCCGGCGACGCCGGTGCTGATCGACCCGACGGCGCTCCCGGAGCCCACGGAGGACATGCGCCACGGCACGCCTGACGGGCCACCGGACTTGCGCATGCTGGGCGGCTACTTCCTGTTCGACTCGCCCGATGCCGCGTTGCTGGTGTCGCTGCTGCCCGGCATGGTCCATATCCGCGACGCAGAGCACCTGTCGGTGCTGGTGCGACTCGTCGGCAGGGAAGCGTCGGCGCAACGCCCGGGGCACAGCCTGGTGCTGACGCGCCTGGTGGAGATCCTCCTGGTCGAGGCGTTGCGCTGCGCGCCCGGTGACGCCGCGCCGGCCGGCCTGCTCCGCGGGCTCGCCGACGAACGGCTCGCGGTGGCGCTGAACCACATGCACGCTGACCCCGCGTACACATGGACGGTGGCGGAACTGGCCGCGAAGGCAGCGCTCTCCCGCTCGGGATTCTTTGAGCGGTTCACGCGGGCGGTCGGCCTGCCGCCCATGGAATACCTGGTTGCCTGGCGCATGGCGCTGGCAAAGGACATGCTGCGCAGGCAAGACGTTGCGCTTGCGCAGGTCGCCGAACGGGTCGGCTATGGATCCGCCAGCGCCTTCAGCACGGCGTTCAGCCGACACGTCGGACAGTCGCCGAGCCAGTTCGCACGGCAATCCACGCAGGCGGCGGCCTGACGACTTTGGTGCGCCAGGGCCGCCGCGGTCGCTATCCCTTGTTCGACAGCCGCCCGGCGGTGCGGCTCAGCGCCACGCCAACCTGGATGACCGCCTTTTCCGCCCCCTTGTCCCGGAGGCCGGTCTCGCCTTCGAAGGCCTCGTGCGCCGTGCCCAGCGCGAATGCGTCGGGAATGACCACTACGCCCAGCTTGTCGAGCACGGTGCGCAGCGCCAGCTGCGAGCGCAGGCCGCCCAGCGGCCCCGGCGACGCCGAAAGCAGCGCGGCGGCCTTGCCGGCCAGCAGCGCGACGCCGGAGGTGCCGTCCTCCTGGGGCCGGCTGACCCAGTCCAAGGCGTTCTTCAGCATTGCCGTGTAGCCGCCGTTGTACTCCGGCGTGGCAATCAGCAACGCATCGTGGCCGGCGAATTCGCGCTGCAGGCGGCGCGCTTCGGCCGGCACGCCCTGCTCCGCCTCGTCATCGCCGTCGTAGAGCGGCAGCGCATAGTCCGCCAGCCGGATGGATGTCACCACCGCGCCCGCGTCGCGCGCGCCATACGCCGCGATGTCGAGCAGCTTCTGGTTAAGCGAGCCGCGACGCGAACTTCCGCTTACTGCAAGGATCCTGATACTCACTCGAATGCTCCGGAGCAAAGGTTGAAGTCATGCGGCGGGCGCCGCGCGGTACTCGATCTCGCCGCCAGGCAGGAAATACATCATCAGCGCCTTGCCCGTGACCGTCGGGAAGTGCTCGCTCATCGGCGGGAACACGCGCCAGCCCGCGCCATGCCCGCAGAACTGCGCGCCCGGTTCAAGCGGGACGATCATGTTGATCTCGCCCCGGGTGTGGCAGTGGTACTGGCCCATAACGTCGCGCAACAGCCCGCTTTCCACGCTCATGCCGGCAGTTTCCGGCGAGGGCTCGGCGATCCTGCCGCGCCGGTAGGTGGCACCCTCGATCTCGACATAGCCCGCCCAGCCCTCCTCCACGCCGAGCTGCAGCAGGCGGCACAGCTCCTGGTAAGGGCGAGTACCCGCGCCATATTCGCGGTTCAGATAGGCCTCGAGGTCCTGATCGAGCGGGCGCGAGCGAATCTCGTCGCACAGCTGACGCACCCATTGCAGCAACTCTTCCTTGTGCGGACCGTGCGGCAGCATCTGGCGCTCCTTCTCTGAATCCATCATTCGTCTCCGCTGCCGTCGGCAGGCAAGTTGAAGAACCTGGCGGCATTGCCGCCGAGGATAAGGCGCCTGGCCCGCTCGCCCAGGTGCGGGTGATTCTCCACCAGGGCCCCGATCTTCTGCTCGCCAAGCGGATAGGGATAGTCCGAGCCGAGCAGGACCCGTTCCTCGCCCATCACGTCCACAAGCAGGCGCAGCGCGCCTGCGTCGAATACCGCGCTGTCCACCGAGAACCGGTCCACGTACGACGACGGCAGGTTCGGACAGTCTTCGCGCACGATATCCCGATGCAGCCAGGCGTTGTCGACCCGCCCGAGCAGGAAGGCGAAGCTGCCGCCGCCATGCGCGAAGCACAGCTTGAGCGAGCGCGGGATACGCTCGAACGCGCCGGACAGGATAAGCGAGAGGATGCCCAGCTGGGTCTCGGCCGGCATGGCCACGAGCCAGGGCAGCATCCACCGCTTCATGCGCCCGTCGGTCATCATGTCCCACGGATGGACCAGCACGGGAATGCCTTCCTGCGCGCAATGGCAGAGAAAGCGGACCAGCGCTTCGTCATCGAGGTCCCGCGAACCGACGTGGTTGCCGATCTGCACGCCGCGATGCCCGGCCGCGACGGCACGCGAAGCTTCGCGGCAAGCGAGCTCGATATCCTGCAGCGGCACCTGCGCCAGGGCCATCAGCCGGTCCGGCGCCACCGAGCAGAGCTCCAGCGCCTTGTCGTTCATCCGTTGGGCCCACTGCAGCGCCGCCGGGGCGTCGTAGCGGTAGCCGAACATCACCGGCGTCGCGCACATCAGCTGCGCGTCGATGCCCTGTTCGTCCATCTGTTCAAGGCGCCGCACCGGGTCCCACAGGGGCCGGCTCACCGGCCGGAAGGGCCGCCCGTCCAGCATGATCATGCCGGACTCGCCATCCTCCGCCACGGCAAGCCACGGCACGCCGGGCTGGTCGGCGCGCTCCGCCTCTTCCCGCGAGATCGTGGGGAAGAAGTGGGCGTGCATGTCGATTCGCAATGTCATAGCTTGCTATGCCTCTTCCAGGTTCTGCGCTACCGTCTGCCCCACGGTCAGGCAGGTCGTGAACTCGACCTCGCCGACACCATTCACCACCGCCTGCACATGGCTGCCCGGCAGGAGCGGATGCGCGGCCGTGGCGGCGCCCGCCATAATCAGCGTGCCGGCCGGCAGGACCGTTTCCGACGCGCTCGCCAGCCGCGACGCTTCGACCACGGCCCGCAGCGGGTGCCCGAGGATGGCGCCGGTGGAGCCAATCTGCACATCACGCCCGTCCACGCGCAGGATCACGCCCGCATTGCGCAGGCCGTCGAAGTCCCTGGCCCAGTTGCCGACGACAAGGCCCGCGCTGGAGCAGTTGTCGGCGACCACGTCCGCGAGCGTGAAACGGAAGTCCTGGTAGCGCGAATCAATGATCTCCATCGCCGGCGCCACGGCTTCCAGGTAGTCTTTGGCCTCCAGCGCGGTCAGCGGCCGCTCGATGGCGCGCCGCGTGAGAAAGCACACTTCGGGCTCGACCCGCGGATGGATAAAGCGGCGCAGGTCGACGCGGCCGCCGTCGTCCTCCAGCATGGTGTCCGTCAGCCAGCCCCAGATCAGGCTGTCGACGCCCATCTGCACCATCTTGGCCCGGCTGGTGAACCCGAGCTTGATGCCGACGCGCCGTTCGCCCCGCTGCACCCGCCGCTCGATCGACGCACGCTGGATCCGATAGGCATCCGGCACCGGGAAGTCTTCGGTGGCGGTGAGCTGGTTGATGGCCCTGGCGTGCAACGCCGCGTCATCCAGCAGGCGCGCCGCAGCTTCGATATCGATCATGCTGCCCTCGCTTGTCGTTCGCCGCGCCGGACCAGGTCGAGCGCAACGTCAATGATCATGTCCTCCTGGCCGCCGACCATCCTCCTGCGGCCCAGTTCGACCAGCACGTCGAACGCCGACAGGCCGTACCGCTGCGCCGCGGCCTCCGCATGGCGCAGGAAACTCGAGTACACGCCGGCGTAGCCAAGCGCCAGCGTCTCCCGGTCGACGCGCACCGGCCGCTCCTGCAGCGGGCGGACGATATCGTCCGCCGCATCGATCAGCTTCTTCACATCGCAGCCGTGGTGCAGTCCCTGGCGGTCGATCGCGGCAATGAACACTTCGAGCGGCGCATTGCCGGCCCCGGCTCCCATGCCGGTCAGCGAGGCATCGATGCGATCGCAGCCTTCCTCGATGGCGACCATGGAATTGGCGACACCGAGCGCAAGGTTGTGGTGCGCATGCATGCCCGTCTGCGTAGCGGGATCGAGCACGTCCTTGAGCGCGCGGAAGCGCTCGGCAACGTCGCGCATGTTCAGCGCCCCGCCCGAGTCCACCACGTAGATGCACTGCGCGCCGTAGCTTTCCATCTTCTTCGCCTGCTGCGCGAGCAGTTGTGGCGTCGTCATGTGGCTCATCATCAGGAAGCCGACGGTGTCCATCCCCAGCGAGCGGGCGTATTCGATGTGCTGGCGCGAGATATCGGCCTCGGTGCAGTGCGTCGCCACCCGGACCACGCGGGCGCCCGCGTCATGCGCCTCGCGCAGGTCGTGCAGCGTGCCGATGCCCGGAATCAGCAGGGTCGCCACCTGCGCCCGCCTGACCACGGCTGCCACCGCGGCGACCCACTCGATATCGGTGTGCGCGCCGAACCCGTAGTTGAAGCTCGATCCGGCGAGCCCATCCCCGTGCGCGACCTCGATGCTGTCGACGCCGGCGTCGTCGAGTGCCTGCGCGATGGCAACGGCCTGCGGCAGCGTGTATTGATGGCGCACGGCATGCATGCCGTCGCGCAGCGTCACGTCCGAGACATAGATCTTCTTGCTCATGGCGGTCATCGTCTTCTCCTTCAGGCAGCGACCCAGGCAGCGAGCCGCCTGGCGGCAATCTGGTCGGCGGTGCGCAAGGCGGCCGAGGTCATGATGTCGAGATTGCCGGCATATGCGGGCAGGTAATGCGCCGCGCCTTCGACTTCCAGCAACACGCTGACCTTGAGGCCGGTCGACGATGCGCCGTGCTTAGCGAACTGGCGCGGCAGCGCGACGCGGTCAAACTGCACCGCCTGCTTCAGGCGGTAGCCGGGCACGTAGGCGGCCACCTTCGCCACCTGGGCATGGATCGATGCCTCGATCCGCGCCGTGTCCGCATCGGCGTCGACCAGGCAGTAGACGGTATCGCGCATCAGCAGCGGCGGCTCGGCCGGATTCAGGATGATGATGGCCTTGCCGACCGTCGCCCCGCCGATGACCTCGATGGCGCGCGACGTGGTTTCCGTGAACTCGTCGATATTCGCGCGCGTGCCCGGGCCGGCCGACCGGCTCGCGATCGATGCCACGATCTCGGCATAGTGGACCGGGGTGACGTCCGAGACCGCGCGGACGATGGGAATCGTCGCCTGGCCGCCGCACGTCACCATATTGACGTTCTCCGAATCGAGGTTCGCGTCGAGATTGACCGACGGCACGACGAACGGGCCGAGCGCGGCCGGGGTCAGGTCGATCACCGTGACGCCGTGCCGAGCCAGGACCAAGGCGTGCCGCGCATGCGCGCCGGCCGAGGTCGCATCGAAAGCGATGCGGATGTCGCGAAACCCGGGCATGGCGACCAGGCCGTCGAGACCGTCGGCCGTGGTGGCCACGCCCATCCGCGCGGCGCGCGCCAGGCCGTCCGATTCCGGATCGATGCCGACCATGACAGCCATGCTGAGATGTTCGGCATGGCGCAGGACCTTGATCATCAGGTCCGTGCCGATGTTGCCCGAGCCGATGATGGCGACGGGGACTCTGGTTTTGTCATTCACGATTGGATTTCCGGTTGCTTCGAGAAAGCGGCGCGCACCTCGCCCAGGCCTTCGATGCGCGCGCTGAATACATCGCCCGGCACCACCGCTGCCATCGGGCCCAATGCGCCGGTCAGCACCACATCGCCGGCACGCAGCGGCTCGCCCATCCGGGCCATGGTGTCGGCGAGCCAGATCGCCGCGTTCAGCGGATTGCCCAGGCACGCGGCACCGGCTCCCACGCTGACCTGCTCGCCATTGCGCTCCATCAGCATTCCGCACCTGACCAGGTCGAGCGCTTCCAGCCTGACTGGCTGCGAGCCCAGGACGAAGCATCCGCTGGACGCGTTGTCGGCGACGGTGTCGAGCAGGCGGATGTCCCAGTTCGCGATCCGGCTGCCGACCACCTCGATGGCCGGCAGCGCAAATGCCGTGGCACGAATGATGTCCGCCACCGTATGCCGCGCATGCGGCAGGTCGCGCTCCAGCACCAGCGCAATCTCGGCTTCGACCTTGGGCTGGTGGGTCCGCGAGAACGGGATTTCCTCGCCATCGCCGAACGCCATGCCGTCCAGCAGCGTGCCGAAATCCGGCGCATTCACGCCGAGCTGCGCCTGCACGCTGCGCGACGTCAGGCCGATCTTCCGCCCGACGCGGCGCGCGCCCGCCAGCACCCGGTGCGCAACGTTGATCTGCTGGATGCGGTAGGCGTTCTCCAGCGGGTTACCGTCGATCGCCGCGATCGCCTCGCGCACCGGCGGCACGGGCGCGAACGGCAGCCCGTCATGGGCCTTCCTGAGGGCATCGGCAATGGCCTGCCGGGCTGTGTCATGTGCCGCGCTCATGCCACCCTCACACAGATATTGGTCAGTTCGGAATAGAAGTCCATCGAATGGCGCCCGCCTTCACGGCCGAAGCCGGACAGCTTGGTGCCGCCGAACGGCGTGCGCAGGTCGCGCGCATACCAGGCGTTGACCCAGACGATGCCGGTCTCGATGCGCTGCGCGACGCGGTGGCCGCGCGCCAGGTGCGTGGTCCAGACGCTTGCCGCCAGGCCATAGTTGCTATGGTTGACGCGCGCCACCACTTCGTCCTCGGCGTCGAACGGCGCGATATGGCATACCGGGCCGAACACTTCCTCGTTGACGCAGCGCGCGCTGTCCGGCAGCCCCGTCCAGATCGTCGGCTGCACGAAGGCGCCGTTGTCGCAGGCATCGCCGAAGCGCGGCACGTCGCCGCCGGTGACAACGGTGGCGCCCTCCTCCACGGCGAGCCGCAGATAGCCCAGCACCTTGTCGCGGTGCGCGGCGGAGATCATCGGGCCGGTCGTCACCCCGGACACATACGGCGATCCGATCCGCAGGGCCTCGGTCCGCGTCTTGAGTTCCGCGACGAAGCGCTCGAAGATCGGGCGCTCGACATAGACGCGCTCCGTGCACATGCACACCTGCCCGGCGTTGGTGAAGCTGGAGCGCAGCACGCCTTCCACGGCGGCATCGAAGTCGGCATCGGCAAAGACAATGGCCGCGTTCTTTCCGCCCAGCTCGAAGGAGATGTTCTTCACGCCATCGGCCACCGCCTTCATGATCGTGCTGCCGGTGCGCGACTCGCCAGTGAAGGTGATGGCATCGATGTCCGGGTGCCGGGTCAGCCATTCGCCGGCAGCGCTTGGCCCGTGGCCGTGAACCAGGTTGAAGACGCCGTTGGGCAGGCCGCTGTCGCGGATCACTTCGGCCAGCAGCGTCGCACTGGTGGGGGCTTCTTCCGAGGGCTTGGCCACCACGGAATTGCCCATCGCCAGTGCCGGCGCCACCTTCCACGTCAGCAGCAGCAGCGGCAGGTTCCATGGGGAAATCACCCCGACCACGCCCAGCGGCTTGCGCGTGACGTAGTTGAGCAGCTGCGTGCCATCGGCACCGGCAGACTCGAAGCACTCGCTGTGCGCGGTGCTCACCAGGTCCGCAAAGGTGCGGAAATTCGCGATGCCGCGCGCGATATCCAGCTCCCGGGCCTGCGCGATCGGGCGTCCCGTATCGGCCACTTCCGCGGCCACGAACTCGTCGAAGCGTTGCTGGATACCGTCCGCGATGCGGTGCAAGGCTGCCGCGCGCTGCGCCGTGGTGAACTGGCGCCAGGGCCCGCGCTGGGCCCGGCGCGCGGCCTGCACGGCGGCATCGACCGCGTCGGCGTCGGCCTCCGCCACGCGCGACAGCTCACGCCCGTCGATCGGGCTCAGCTTGGCGAACGAGCCCGCAGACGCCACGAACTCTCCATCAATGAAATGCCGCAGCTGTCGGGGCAATCCCTCTGCGACCTCGGCGTAGTACTCCATGGGTTCTCCTGCACATTGTTGGTGAAAGCAAGTGTAGGAGTGCCCGTTTGCCTTGGATAATCAATCCTTGGCGGGTTGATATAAGGGCGTGGAATAGTGAGACGCCGACACAGCGCGGATGGCGGCCGCAACGGGGACGCGCATCAGAAGATGTGCTTGATGCCCAGCATCGCGCCAAGCTGGTTGCCGCCCGCGGTCGGCGGTGCGGCCGGCGTACCGCCCGAACTGACCGACAGTGCAAGGTGCCCGCCGTTGTCGATGAAGCCGGCGGTGCCGTAGACCGTGGTGCGTCTGGACAACGCGTAATTCGCCCTTGCTGCATATAGCCAGGCCTTGTTGGCACTGTGGTGATAGCGCAGGAAAAGGACCTCTGCGTCGACGCTGAAGGCCGGCGTCACCGTATACGAGGCGCCGCCGTACCAGAGATCGCTGCGCGGCGTGGCAGGGTTGGCGTCGTTGTCCCGCCGGATCCAGCCGCCGCCGAGCTTTGCCTTGCCGATATTGGCGTACCCGCTCAGTGAAAGCCGGTCGTCCTTCATGCCGCTGCTGCCCAGCCCGGCGCCGGCCCTCGCCGCGCCACGCAGCGAATCGTAGGCAACGGCCATGCCCCATGCGCTGGTGTTGTAGCCGATCAACGCCGACCACTCCCGGCACGCACGGCGGTCGGCAGGGTTCTCTCCTGCGCAGGGGGCGCCGGCCGGCGCGGCATCCCGGCCCAGGCTGTAGGTGGCGCCGAGCGTCACGCCACCAAACGTTCCCTTGTAGGAAATCGCATTGTCGGCGCGCGGATTGGCGAGGTAGCTGTCCAGCGAGGATGAGCCAAACGTGTTCGGCCCGAGCATGTCGGCATCGAGCGTCGCCCAGAACAGCATGGTGTACTGTCGCCCGAGCGCCAACTGGCCCCAGCGCCCGTTCAGGCCGACCCACGCCTGCCGCCCGAACAGGCGCCCGGCCTGGTTGGACACGCCGGAATCCGGCGCGAAGCCGGATTCCAGGACGAATGCAGACTTGAAGCCGCCGCCCAGGTCTTCGGTGCCTCTCAGGCCCCAGCGCGATGGCACGGTTCCCGAGAGATTGTTCATTCTGACGAGCGCGCTGTTCTTGGCACCGGTGTGGTTGAGAACCTCCACGCCGGTGTCGACGACACCGTACAACGTCACGGATTGAGCAAGGGCGATGGTTGGCAAACTCATCGCGCCAGCCCAGATGGCTCGGCCTGGCTTCACGTCTCCTCCTTCTTTGTATTGCGGCAGTTGGTTCTGGTAATTCACGGAAAGCGGACAAAGCGGTCCACTCGAGCCTGCGTGGCGCAGGCTCGGTCAGTCGGGGTTATCGCGTTGTCTTGAGGGGTCTGGGCAGCGCTGCTGAGGCCGGATCCGCGCAGTCAGGACGCCTTGTCGGTGCCGGAGACCTCTTTCAGGCATTCGATAAAGACCTCGCACGCCGGCGTGAGCGCCTTGTTGGCCCGCACCGAGTAGCCCACCGTGCCGAACGCGCCGAGTTCAGGAATCGACAGCGTCCGCAGGAGCCCGGCCTGCACGAACTGCCTGGCCGCGACCCGCGGCATCACCGCGATGCGGTTCGTCGTCAGCAGCAGCCCGAGGTTGGTCAGGACGGACATGGATTCCACCAGGTCGCGCGGCAGCTCGATGCCGGCGTTGCGGAACATCCGTTCAACGGCGTAGCGCAACGGAGAGTCCGGCGTGGGCAGGATCCATGGATGCTGGTCCAGCTCGTGCAACGATGTCACGGACTGGCCAACGGCGTCATTGGCGCTGCCGACCACCACGTCCAGCAAATCCTCGAACAGCACCTGGTGCGTCAGCGGAAAGGCATCCGAGATCGGCAGCTCCAGTTCAGGCAACCTGCCGACGACGATGTCGACCTCGCCGGTGGCCAGTGCCGGGAACAGCTGTGCGGTCGGCCCTTCGCGCACCGTGACGATGATGTTCGGCGCCCGCTCCTTCAGCCTGGCGATCGTGGAAGGCAGCAGGTGCGCCGATGCGGCGATCATCGTACCGACCACCACCCGGCCCGCGCTGCCGAAACGGAACTGGTCGAGCTCCTCGGTCATGTAGCGGAACTCGGCCAGCAGCGACTTCACCCGCCGCGCCAGCACCAGCCCCAGTTCGGTCGGCACCACGCCGCGATTGGAGCGGGCAAAGAGGGTGCCGTCGACACAGCCCTCCAGCTCCTGGATGATCTTGGTGACCGCCGGCTGGGTGAGTCCCATGTCGTTGGCGGCATGGAGGATGGAACCGGTCTCGATGACGCGGTCGAACACCAGCAGCTGGCTCAGCTTCAGATTCCGGCTCAGCCGGATCTGCGTTAGCGGATGAATGTGCATGGCAGGATCACCCCCGGGGCGGCACTCACTCTCTGGCAACGCCCACCGTCGGCAGGTAGGTCGGCACCGCAATCCGGCGACGGTCGGACGAGCGGCAGTAGTTTGGCCCGCCCAGGCGCCCCACCGGGTAGAACCGGTCGACCCTGATACGGAGCTTCTCGTCGTCGAACAGGTCGTCGCGGATATACATCGACACGATCTCGCCGAAGACGATGGCGCGCTGCGTCGAAAACTCGAAGACCTTGAACAGCCGGCATTCCCACGCCACCGGCGCCTCGCGGATCCGCGGCACCGCGACCGCCTCCGAAGTCGCGAGCGACAAACCCACCGCCTCGGCCTCGCAGACATGCGCCGGATAGTCGCTGCCGCACATCACCGCGCGCTCGACGATGGGCTCGTCGACCATGTTGACGACGAATTCGCGCCGATCGAGGATGTTCCTGAGCGTGTCCTTGACCTCGCCGGGCCGGTGGCTCTCGTCGCCGTAGTGATCGACCGCGATCGCAAACAAAGGCGGGTCCTCGCCCATGTAGTTGAAGGCACTGTATGGCGCCGCGTTGCAGACGCCGTCGCTGCCGAGGCTGGTGACCAGCGCAATGGGGCGCGGCCCCACGCTGCCGGTAATCAGCCAGTACTTTTGCCTGGCCGACAGGCCCGACATGGCAATAGTTGTCATTGGTGGTCCCGTTTGCAAACCCTTATCAACGCACCGGCGAACGCACCGGCGCTGCGCCGCGGCCCGGATGGATGGCGCCGCAATGGCTGCAGCGCCGCTTGTCTTCGGAAGCATAGAAAGCCGCGAACAGCGGCGGCAGGTCATCGACGATGCTCCTGAGCTGGACCTCCGCCCGGCAGACCAGGCCGTCGCAGCTGTCGCAATACCATTCAAAGCCGTCGACGGCCCCGGCCGGACGCTGGCGCTCGATGACCAGGCACACGCTGTCCTCCTCGGGCCGCTGCGGCGAATGGCGAACGTGCGGCGGCAGCAGGAAGACGTCTCCTTCCCGCAGGTCGACCCGCTCGCGCCTGCCTTCCACCATCAGGTTCAGGTACGCGTTTCCCCTGAGCTGGTAGAAAAATTCCTCGAACGGGTCGTCGTGATAGTCGGTACGCAGATTCGGGCCGCCGACCGCGGTCACGATCAGGTCCGCGTCCTGCCATACCTGCTGGTTGCCCACGGGAGGCTTGAGGAGATGCCGGTGCGCGTCGATCCAATGGTTAAAGTTGAATGGCGCTCCATACTTCAGCATAGTGTTCTCCATGTCATGGCTCGTGGGTCTGCGCTGCCTCGGCGCGGGGCGCGTAGGCAACGGCCTTGATCTCGATGGTCAGCAACGGATGCGGCAGCTGGTGGACGGCGACGGTCGTCCGCGCCGGCCCGGCTTCGTCGAAATACTCCGCATACACCTCGTTATAGCCGCCAAAGTCATTCATATTCACCAGAAATGTGGTGATCTCGACCAGATTGGCCAGGTCTGCGCCCTCCGCCCGCAGGATGTCGCGGATGTTCTCGATCACGGCTCGGGTCTGCGCCCGGATATCGACGCGGGACGTACCCATTTCGTCCACGGCCGCCCCGACGAAGCTGTTGTCGGGACGCCTTGAACTGGTGCCGGAAACGAACAGGAAATCGCCGGCGCGCACCACGTGGGGAAACCGCCCCCGGGGCGTGGCCTTGCCTTGCACCAGCCGCGCCTGAGCAGACTGCTTCATATCAATGCTCCATTTACTTTCAGGTTGAGCGGGACACTGCCTGTGTGTCACTGGTTCACGTCGACGTCCTTGGTCTCCTTCAGCAGGAACATGCCGAGGACGACCGAGATGCCGCCTACCGCAATCGCGTACCACAACCCGCCCAGCACGCTGCCTGACTTGACCGCCAGCACCGTGGACATGAACGGCGCCAGGCCGCCGAAGTAACCCGCACCGATGTTGTAGGGGATCGAGATCGAGGTGTAGCGCACCGCCGCCGGGAACAGCTCCACGTAGTACGCGGACATCGGCCCATAGGCCATCGCGCCCCAGATCATCAGCAGGAACAGCAGCAGGTACATCATGGGCCGGTTGATTGCCGCTTCATCGGCCGCCGGGGGATAGCCCGCGGCAACGAGCGCGTCCCGATAGGCCTTCTCATCGAAGCCGGCCACCGGCTTGTCGCCGATATACGTCACCAGCGGCTCGCCGGCCAGGCCAGGCTCCACGCGGTAGGACAGGCCCGCCTGCGTCAGGAAGTCGCGCGCCTTGTCGCACGCGGTCTGAGTGCTGGAGAAAATGCTGTCCGAGCAGTCCGAAGACGCCACGCGGATGGTGACGGACTGCTGGAACTGCGCGAGGGCGGGATTCACCGCCTTGCCGAGTTGCGAGAAGATCGGCAAGAAGGTCAGCACTGCCATGCCGCAGCCGATCAGCACGATCCATTTCCGGCCGACCTTGTCCGACAGCCAGCCGAAGAACACGTAGAGCGGCAGCGAGAAGACCAGCGCGACGACGAGATAGCTGTACGCCTGGCTGGACGGCACCTTCAGCGTCGACGTCAGGAAATACAGGACATAGAAGTTGCACGTGTACCAGACCACGCCGACCGCGGCCTGCGCGCCGAACAGGACCGCCAGCATCCGCCGCACGTTCTGGCCGACCATGAGGCTGTCGCGCAGCGGTGCGCTCGATGTGCGGTTTTCTGCCTTCATGCGCTGGAACACCGGCGACTCGGAAAGGGTCGTGCGGATGTAGGTCGATACGGCAAGCAGCAGCACCGACGCCAGGAACGGCACGCGCCAACCCCAGACTGCGAAGTCCTCCGCGGAAATCCACAGCTGGCAGAGCTGCGTCACGGCCAGCGAAAGCAGGAAGCCGAATGTCGCCGTGGTCTGGAGCCAGCCGGTGGCATAGCCCCGCCGGCCGGATGGCGTATGTTCGGCGATGTAGGCCGCGGCTCCGCCATACTCTCCACCCAGCGCGAGCCCCTGCAGCAGGCGCAGCACGATCAGGATGGCCGGCGAAGCCCATCCCAGGGTTTCATAGGACGGCAGCAAGCCGATGCCCGCCGTCGAAATGCCCATCAGCACGACCGTGGCAAGAAAGGTTGCCTTGCGCCCGGCCTTGTCGCCGAACCGTCCGAATACGACGGCACCTAGCGGCCGGATAATGAAGCCGATGCCGAATGTCGCCAGCGATGCGAGATAGCTGGCGGTTGAATTTCCGGCGGGAAAAAAGTGCGACGAAAAGAATATCGCCAGGCTTCCATAAAGGAAGAAGTCATACCACTCGAGTACGGTGCCGACGCACGCGCCTACGACCACCTTCGCCTCTTCGCGCTTCGACGCGCCGTGCGCTCGCACATTCGCTGCTAGTTCGCTGCTCATCCAGTCTCTCCTCCGTCCATCGGCTTACGGGCTACGAAGCGCCGTTGCTGCCGTCGAAGAGGAGTCTAAGAGCCGCGCCGGTCAGGCCATAATCAATCCTCAGGTCATTGCTATTCCATGCCGGAATAGCAGCGCCGCAAGCCAGACCACAGCGTGGAAAGCGGCGCGCGCAAGCTTTCGCGGCGCCTGCTCGCCAGGTGATTCGCATCTCACCCGGGGAGGCTCGCCTGAACCCGGTGCACGGCGATTCCCTCGATCGGGTCGAGCGGTTCGCGCCAGGGGGCACGGCCAATCGCATCCCGCGTGTCCTGGTACCCGGCCGCCCAGCGGCGTTCGATGCCGTGCGTGGAGAAGTCGATATCGCGGTTCATATCGTTGCCGTCGAGTTGCGGTGCATCCAGCTCGACCACATGCATGGTGGTTCCGCAACCCCAGTCGAGCAGTTCCTGCACGGCGGGCTGCGCGCGCTCGCTTTCCGGAATGTGCTTGCCCAGTTCGCGGATCACGTGCCGCAGGCGGTGTATCTGCCGCTGCCGCTCAAGGTGGCATTCCGCGCGGCTGGAGTACTGGATGTCGCGCAGCCGGCTCATTACCTGCCAGATCGAGGTCGGGTCCGGGCCGCTGGCCGGCCACAACTGCACGGCGAAGATCAGCGAACTGCGGCGGGGACGGTCATCCAGGACAGCTTCCAGCGGCGTGTTCGAATAGATGCCGCCGTCCCAGTATGCCTCGCCGTCCACCTGCACCGAGGGAAACCCCGGCGGAAACGCTGCCGAGGCCATCACGTGCGCGACCTTCAGTGGCGCGTCGCGGTTGGTGAAATAGCGCATGCGGCCATTGCGCACGCCGACCGTGCCAACGGTCAGCCGCGTGTTCCCAGCGTTCAGGTAATCGAAGTCGATCAGGTTGCCCAGCGTCGCGCGCAGCGGCTCGGTGGAGTAGAAGGCCGACTGGGCAAGGCCGACCGTGGCGCGCAGCCCCAGCCACCAGGCGGCGGGACTTGGCGTGAAAAACGACGGAATGCCATGGGTGGTAATCGACAGCACCCGCGCCCAGTTTTCCCATTCGCGGAAGTGGCCGCTTGCCTCGCCGGCGCCGCGGTAGGCAATGCCATCCCAGAACCGCTTGAGCCGGGAAAGCCGCTCGGCTGGCGGGTTGCCGGCGATAATGGCCCCATTGATCGCCCCGATCGACGTTCCGATCACCCACCGCGGCTCGAGGCCGGCCTCATGCATGGCCTGGTAAACGCCGACCTGGTAGGCGCCAAGCGCGCCGCCACCTTGCAGGACCAGCACGACCTGCCCGGGCAGTTCCGCGAGCGCTTCCGCTGGCGCGGAGACGGATACTTTTGCTGTCTCGCCCATTGCATTCCTTCCTGTCGTGGCACAGGGGCACGACTGTTCGGAAGTATCGTCCTACGTCCGGGGCCAGGCAACCGCGGCGCACTGGCGGCCACGCTGCCCGAACTGCTGCAGGCCCGGGGCGTGAGCTGGCGCATCTACCAGGCCCCGAAGAAGAACTGGGGCGGACTGTTGCACGGCGGACTGGCATTCAAGAGCTTCCGCGAATCGGCGCGGCTCTCGCCGACGCATCGGCGCGAGCCGATGCGTGCGAGGCCCTGCCGTCCTCAGACGATATTGATCTCGACATCAATATTGCCGCGCGTCGCCTTGGAGTACGGGCAAAGCTGGTGTGCGGCCGCGGCCAGGGACTGCGCGACCTCCCGGTCAATCCCGGGCAAGCTCACATTGAGCCGTGCCGCCAGGAAGTAGCCATCACCGGCCTGGCCAAGATCCACTTCAGCGTCAACGGCCGCGTCGGCCGGAACCGTGACTTTCGCCACCTGTGCCGCCTTGGCGATTGCACCAAGGAAGCAGGCCGACCAGCCGGCGCCCAGGAGCTGTTCCGGATTGGTACCGGCGCCGTTGCTGCCGGGTCCTGACAGATCGACGGCCAGACGGCCGTCGGTGCTGCGGGAGTTGCCGTTGCGGCCGCCGACGGTATGGGTCTTGCCGGTGTAAATGACTTTATCGAACTGGTTGATCATTTCGGGGTATTTCAGTTAAGGATGTTGATCGCCACGCGGGGTTGAGCGTCGTCCGGGGTGGCGGCTACCGGCGACGCGATAATCAGGGCAAGTGGATCTTCATGCCGCCGCGATGCGCCAGGTGCGCGGTCCGCTTTCGTGGACACTGTTGCCGCCGGCGTCCACGGCAACGACAACGGGCAGGTTCTCCACATCGAACTCGTAGATGGCTTCCATGCCGAGATCGCCAAACGCCAGGATGCGGGAGGACCGGACCGCCTTGGAGATCAGATAGGCGGCCCCACCGGTTGCCGCCAGATAGACGCAGCCGTTCTTCACGATGGCGCTGATCGCATCCGGCCCGCGCTCGGCCTTGCCGATCATGCCGAGCAAGCCGGTGGATGGCAGCATGCGCCCGGCAAATTTGTCCATCCGCGTTGACGTGGTCGGGCCGCAAGGGCCTACTACTTCGTCACGCACGGGATCAACGGGCCCGACGTAGTAGATCATCCGATTGCGGAAGTCCACCGGCAAGGGCTCGCCACGCGCGAGCATCTCGTCGATCCGCTTGTGCGCGGCATCGCGCCCGGTCAGCATGCGCCCCGACAGCAGCAGCGTCTCGCCGGCGCGCCAGGTGCGGGTTTCCTCCCGGGTCAGGGTGTTCAGATCGACCCGGCGGCTCGCCGTGCCGTCAGGCAAAGGCAGATCCGGCCAGAGGTCGGGCCAGCGATCCGGCGAGAGCGGCGTCAGCATGACCGGGCCGCTGCCATCGAGTTCGAAGCGCGCATGGCGCGTTGCCGCGCAGTTCGGCACGATGGCGACAGGCATGCTTGCCGCATGCGTGGGGTAGGTCGCAATCCTGACATCGAGCACGGTGGTCAACCCGCCGAGCCCCTGCGCCCCGATGCCGAGCGCATTGATGCGGTCATGGATCTCGATTCGCAGCGCCTCCAGTGCGTTGCGCGGGCCCCGGACCTTGAGATCGAGCATGTCGAGCGGCTCGGTCAGGCTCTGCTTGGCCAGCAGCATGGCCTTCTCGGCCGTGCCGCCGACGCCGATGCCGAGCATGCCGGGAGGACACCAGCCGGCCCCCATCGACGGCACCATGCTGACGATCCAGTCTGCGACCGAATCGCTGGGCATCAGCACCGCGAACTTGCTCTTGTTCTCGCTGCCTCCGCCCTTTGCCATCACGTCGACCACGACGGTGTTGCCTGGCACCAGCTCGACGTGGACGACCGCCGGGGTGTTGTCGCCGGTATTGCGCCGCGCGAACAACGGGTCTTCGACGATGCTGGCACGCAGCGTATTGTCGGGATCGAGATACGCACGACGCACACCAACATTGGCCGCATCGACGATGCCCGACGGGAAGCCGGCGAGCCGGACGTCCATGCCGACGCGCAGGAAGATATTGACGATGCCCGTATCCTGGCAGATCGGACGCCGGCCTTCCGCGCACATCCGCGAGTTGATCAGGATCTGCGCAATCGCCTGCTTGGCCGGCTCGCTGGCCTCGCGTTCATAGGCTGCGGCAAGGTGCCGGATATAGTCGGGAGGGTGATGGTGACTGATGAACTGCAGCGCCGCGGCAATGCTGTCGACAAAGTCTCCATAGGAAACGATGGTGGTCATGATGCCGGCCACCCCGCCTCAGCAACGCTGCTCGCGGAACAGGCCGAGCTTTTCCTGCGCGACGCGGTCCGAATACGAAAACAGCACCAGGTCCTGGCTGGCATGCAGCGTGTAGCGGCTCCAGCCCGGCACCACCACCACGTCGTGCGGCGCAATCTCCAGCTGCTGATCGCCGATCGTGACATGGCCACTGCCTTCCACGCAGACGAAGACGATGCTGTCGGTCGAGCGGTACGGCAACGTCGCGAAGCCGGACGGCAGCAACCGGATCATGGTGGCGATGGTCGGCATGGCCCAGCCGCCGTCCACCGGATTGGTGTAGCGCATGAGGTAGCCCGCGTGCGGATCGGGAGCACCGGCGCGTGGCAACGCGAACAACGCCTCGCGCGTACGTGCGTAGGGATAGTTGAAGACCGGGGAGTTCATCGTGGACGCCTGGTAGCCCACCGGCATCAGACCTGTGCCATAGCGCGCGAGTGCGTCGCCTGCAGGGCGCGTGACCGGCGCTTCGCCGGATTTGAATTCCTCGCGGAAGCCGCCGTTGAAGAGCGACACGATAGGAATATCGAGTCCGTCCAGCCAGACCATCGGCGCGTTGCCCTCGTGGCCGTGATGGTGCCATGTCCACGCCGGCGTGATGACGAAATCGCCGGGTTCCATATAGGTTTTCTCGCCGTCCACGGCGGTGTAGGCGCCCGAACCTTCGACGATGAAGCGCAATGCCGATTGGGTATGGCGATGCGCGGGCGCGACTTCGCCCGGCAGGATGAGCTGCAGGCCGGCGTACATCGTTCTGGTGATGCACGAAGTGCCGGGCAGGCCCGGATTCTCCATCAGCAGCACGCGCCGTTCAGCTTCCTCGGCCGAGATCAGGCTCGCCGATTCCATCAGGTACGGGCGGGCCGTTGCATATGCCCAGCGGTGCGCCACGCCCGCCGGTGTGGGTTCCGATGGAATCAGCTTGCGCAGCCGGGTCCAGAGGGCCGCCATCGCATGCGGTTCCAGCTCGCGGTAGAACGCGTCGCGCCGGCTCAACACATCAGGCGTGGGATTGGTTGTCATGATCGGATGCCTCCTGCATCGGTATCAGTGGGCGGCTATGTAATCGGGCTGGGCACTCGGCGCCGCCACGCGGAAGGCCTCGTGACGCATGCAGTGCTCGTAGGCAAGGCGCACGCGCGGGAACGGGTCGAGGCTGAACCCCGCACGCTGCGCATTGGCAACTTGCGGTACCAGGCAGCAGTCGGCCAGGGTCGGGGCGTCGCCGACGCACCAGCCGCCGTCCGCGGGCAGCCACGGTTCCAGTGCGCTGAAGCCCGCGGTGAGCCAGTGGGCGACCCATTCGGACTTGTCGGCGTCGGCAATGCCAAGGCGGGCGCTAAGGTACTTCTGCACACGCATGTTGTTCAGCGGGTGCAGGTCGCAGGCGATGGTCAGCGCCAGCTCCAGCACGCGTGTGCGAGCCTGGCCGTCGGCGGGAACCAGCAGCGGCACGGGGCACTTGCGATCGAGATAGTCGATGATCGCCAGGGATTGCGTGATGGTCTGCCTGCCATCCTGGATCGTCGGCACCAGCCGGTTCGGATTGAGCGCCTGGTACCCGGGCCGGTCCTGCTCGCCGGCGCGCAGATTCACGCCGATATGGTCCCAGGGAAGGCCCTTCAGTGCCATGGCGATGCGCACCCGGTACGCCGCCGAACTGTTGAAGAAGTTGTACAGATCCATGCTCGTACCGCCTTCAGGCTACGCGCACTTCGACGTCGGTGAGCCCGGCGATGCCGCCACGCATGACCTCGCCGCTGCGCACCGGCCCGATGCCTTCCGGCGTGCCGGTGAAGATGAGGTCGCCGGGCTGCAGTGTGAAGAACGTCGACAGGTTTGCGACGATCTCGGGCACCGACCAGATCAGCTTGTCCAGGTCACTGCGCTGGCGGTCCTGTCCGTCGACCTGCAGCCAGATCTCAGCGGCTGCCGGATGGCCGACTTCGCTGGCAGGATGCAGCAGTGAAACCGGCGCGGACTGGTCGAAGCTCTTGCCGAGTTCCCACGGGCGGCCCCGGTCGCGCGCCGCGATCTGCAGGTCGCGCCGCGTCATGTCGATGCCGACCCCGTAGCCCCAGATATGCGCATTGGCCTGCTCGACCGGTATATCCCGTCCCGCGCGGCCGATCGCCACCACCAGTTCGATCTCGAAGTGGAACTGCCCGGTCGCCGGCGGATAGGCGATCTGCGCGCCGGCGCCCGCGGGGGCTACCACGATCGCATCGGCAGGCTTGCAGAAGAAGAACGGCGGCTCGCGGCTCGGGTCCATGCCCATCTCGCGTACGTGCGCGGCGTAGTTGCGGCCAACGCAGTAGATGCGGCGCACGGGAAACAGTCCGTCGCCACCGGACACGGGAATCGTGACGGCGGGAATGGGCGGAACGACAAAGGTCATGCGGAACTCCAGGTTTGGGATCTGCAAGGTCAGATCCCTGGTCGATCAGGGGATGAGGGAAGTGGCCGTCATACGGTCAGGCAGGTCTCGGCCTTCCAGCCGTAGAGCCATTCCAGAGAGTCATAGAAGCGCTCCGGCGAACGGCTCTTCCACAGGGAATTGCGCACCAGGCGCTCCACGCCCGACGCGTGGCACAGCCGGCCGAACTCGCGGGTCGACAGGACGACGCGCGCGGTACGGGTGATGCGTGCGTCCTGGTACACGGAAAAGGCGCGCGGCAGGTCGCCGTCGCACGCGCGTACCGCGGCCCCGAGCGTGACGGCGTCCTCGACGGCCATGCATGCGCCCTGCGCCAGGTATTGCAGCAGCGGATGCGCAGCGTCGCCGAGCAGCGTGATGCGGCCGTGCGTCCATTGACCGATGGGTTCGCGGTCTGCGGTGGCCCAGCGGCGCCAGGTCGGCGGCAGGGAGAGCAGGCTCAGCGGACGGGCATCGATGCCCTGGAAGTACGAAAGCACCTCCTCCTGGCTGCCCTCGCTGACGCCCCAGGTCTCCTGCTGGCGGCTGTGGAACGTCACCACGAGGTTGTACTGCTCGCCGGCGCGGACCGGGTAATGCACGACGTGGCAGTTCGGCCCGACCCAGAGCACCGGTGCGTTCCATTGCATGTCGCGCGGAAAATGCCCGGCATCGATCACCGCGCGGTACACCACGTGCCCCGATACGCGCGGCGGGTCGCCGACCAGTTGCTGGCGGATGGCGGACTTCACGCCGTCGGCGCCGACCAGGGCACAGCCGTGGTAGCTGTTGCCCTGTTCGTCGAATGCGGTAACGCCGTCCGCCGACTGCCGGACCTCGATGATGCGCGTTGCGGTGACGAACTCGATCCGGTCGGTCTCGCGCACACCCTCGAGCAGCGAATTGTGGACGTCGGCACGGTGCGTGACCGCGTACGGATTGCCAAAGCGCTTGCGGAAGGCTTCGCCGACCGGGATGTCGGCAACGGTCTTCCCGTCGATCGCATCGATCATCATCATGTGATCGGTGTAGACCGCATGGCTGCGCGTGCGCTCGCCCACGCCAAGCGCGTCAAAGGCGGCGAAGGCATTGGGGCCGAACTGCACGCCCGCGCCGATTTCGCCGATGACGCTGGCCTGCTCCAGCACCTTGACATGGCAGCCCTCGCGCGCCAGCGCGAGCGCCGCCGCAAGCCCGCCGATGCCGCCACCGACGACGAGCACGGGGGATGACTGAGTAGTAATACGCATGACACTCCTTATTTCTGCGGGCGGCATCGGCCACGAAAAGCCGTGACAGGCGCCCCATGCAACGGCGATGAATGAATCAGGTGGCTAGTGGCCGTCCAGTGCGGCGGGCAGCGCGGCGTTCTGCACCGACGCGTCCCCCTGTGCCCTCGGCGCGGCGCGCACCACCCGCAGCACGAGAATCGCGGCAGCGGCAATGGCGGCAGGAACGGCGCTGCACACGAAGATGGCCTTGATGCCGAATCCGCTCGCGAGCAAGGCGCCGACGACAAGCGGCCCGCTAACCTGGCCCATGCGGCCCAGCGCCATGGCCCAGCCCACGCCGGTGGCGCGCATCCCGCTCGGGTAGCTCAGCACGGCCAGGCCCAGCAGCCCTGAACTGCCGGCGCCCAGGAAGATGCCGGACAGCGTGGCCGCGAGCCCCAGCGCGGGCAGCGACCCGGTGGCGTAACCGAGCACGGACACGCTGAGCGCACCGAGCAGGAACAGCGGCGGCAGCGTCAGGTACGGACCGAAGCGGTCCACCAGGCGGCCACCCGCGGCGGTACCAGCCACGCTACCGAGATTGATCAGGGCGACCACGAGCGCGGCATCGTGCTCGCCGACGCCCTCGCCGCGCAGCAGCGCAGGCGTCCACAGCACCAGCACTATCAACAGCACAAAGCACATGAAGAATCCGGTCCAGAGCAGCAGCGTGGCAACGATCCGCCCTCCCGACAGGAGTTCCCGGAATGGCAGGCCGCGCACGCGTTCCTCGGCATCGACATAGGTGACCTGGCGATCGGACGCTGACGGCTGGCCCGCGATGCGCGCGACGATGGCGCGTACCGCCTCCTGGCCGTCCTTGCGGCGCAGCAGGAACGGGAGCGATTCAGGCAGGCCCACGATGACCAGCAGCGCCAGCCCCAGCGGCAGCGCGCCGCCGAGATAGAACAGCGCGGGCCAGCCGTAGTGCGGCACGATGTACGAGCTGGCGAGCGCGCCCACGGCACCACCGAGCGGAAAGCCGGCATAGAGCACGCCGGTCATCATGCCGCGCATGGGCCGCGGCGTGTATTCGGCAGACAGCGCCAGCAGGTTCGGAATCGCGCCGCCAAGGCCGAGGCCGGCGAGGAACCGCACCAGCAGCAGTTCCGGCAGCGTGGACGCATGCGGCGTCAGCAGCGAAAACCCCGAGAAGACCACGATCGCCGCCGCCAGCAGCCAGCGGCGGCCAAAGCGGTCCGCCAGCGGGCCCAGCAGGAAGGCGCCAAGCATGGCGCCCAGCAGGCCCGCGGAGAAGACCTGCCCGAACAGTGCGATGGCAATGTCGAGCGAGGAAGACATGGCCTTCGCCGCAAAGCCGATCGCCTGGGTATCGAAACCATCCATCAGCACGATAAGGAAGCAGACGATGAAGATGCGAAGCCGATAGGCACCTAGAGGCCGTGCGTCGATGACCGACGCAATGCTGGTTGGGGGCGTGTACATGGGTCTCCTTGTTTGCGCGGTCTGTTGTTTGATTGAGGCCTGACCCGGTCAGGCCCGATCCGGCCGGCCGTTGCGCCGCGCTGCGGGCAAACCGGATGACGGAAGTCTCGTTCCTCGCCTATCATTCGGCAATCAAATGAACGGAATGACGGTCATGAACGAAATGGATAATTTCGATATGAACCTGCTGCGCGTGTTCGATGCGCTGTGGCGGCATGGTCACCTGGGCCGCGCGGCCGAGGAGATCGGCGTGAGCCAGCCGGCCATGTCGCACGCGTTGCAGCGGATGCGCGACCAGCTCGGCGATCCGCTGTTCCTGAAGGTCCGCACCGGCATGCAGCCGTCGCCGCGCGCCGTAGTGCTGGCACCCGTGGTGCAGGGCGTGTTATCCGAGGTGCGGGAGCATCTGCTGACGGCGCCGCGCTTCGATCCCGCGCAGGCGCGGCGGACCTTCACGCTGGCGCTGTCCGACGTCGGCGAAGCGGCATTCCTGCCGCGCCTGCTGGCCCGGCTCATGAAAGAGGCGCCGCATGTGGACGTGCGCACGGTATCGGCGCGGCACACGGACATCATGGATCAGCTCGAACGCGGCAGGATCGACCTGGCCATCGGCTACTATCCGGACCTCGGCGGCTCGGATGTATTCCAGCAGCGCCTGTTCCGGCACGGGTTCGTGTGCCTGGCGCGCAAGAATCACCCGGTGGCACGCGGACGCATGACCGCGGAACAGTTCCGTGAACTGCCGCATGCGGTGATCCAGAGCGAAAGCCGCAGCCAGGAGCTGGTCGAGTCGTATCTGCGCCAGCATGGCATCGCGCGGCGCGAGATGCTGCGTTCCCCGCATTTCCTCAGCATTCCGCTCGTGGTCGCATCGACCGACCTGGTCGTCACGGTGCCGCTGCCGGTGGGCGAGCTGTTCGCGCGCATCGCCGATGTACAGGTCCTCGAGCCACCGTTCCCGATTCCCGCCTTTGATCTCAGGCAGCATTGGCACCGCTGTCAGCATGACGACCCGGGCAATCGCTGGCTGCGCTCGGTCACCCAGGAACTGTTCGGCGAATCTCCTGGCGAGTAGCGCGCCCGTGCATCGCATCCATTAAAGGCAACGAGGGCGATCATCGGATCGCCCTCGTTCATGATTGCCTGCGCGTTCGTCGCGAAATGCCGATCGACAGACAGTCCTCCAGGAGAATCAGGAACGCGCCGCATGGCAACGTGCCAGCGCCGTGCGCAGCAGGACGACAACCAGCGACCAGCACAGCAACGCCTCGTGGTTGTGGACGGCTTCGCTGGTGCGCGTCGTGGCGGCGGATGTGATGGGTTGCATATTTACTCCTCAACGGATAGGTGGTGTGGTGGAGGAGCACGCGCCGGTGGCGCAGGCCACCGCAATGATCTGTTTCTGCTGCACCGAAAGCGCGCCGTCTGCAAAAGCCGCGTGGTCCAATGCACGGAAGCTCTTCATCGCTTCAGGAGCGTTTTCGTCCAGCTTCCTCAAACGAGGCACGATCCTTCATATCGAGCATGGAAAACTCCATCAAGGTTGGGATTGGAGTACGTATGATAGGAAGGGCAAGGTTCCGCCTGGTCTTAGTTTGGTTTCAATTCGTCCAATGATGGCATCCGCCCCTTCCGCACATCGTGTGCTCGAACATTTCCTTGCCACACTGGACATCGGTGTCACGCACATCACACGGTGCGACATCCGCGACGGGTGGAGCGTGCGCTTCGAAGCGTGTGAAACAGCCAGCCTCCACTACTGCCTGGACGGCCGCGGCACGCTCGACGCAGGCAATGGCCACCGCGTCGCGTTGCAGCCGCACAGTTTCGTCCTGATGCCTCCCGGCGTCTCCTACCGGCTCGAATGCGTGTCCGAGTCGCCGGCTATGTCAGTGGATCGGGCAAGGCTTGGCTCATGGTCCGCGCGCGAAACGGCGCCGACGCTGAAGGTGGGCGAAGCGGCAGCGGGGATCGAGTTGGCGTGCGGGGAGTTGCGCTTTGCGACGGACACCGCCGATCCCTTCAGGATGCTGCGGCATCCGATCGTGACGCGCTTCGATGGCCCAGCGGGGCTGAGAGACCAGTTCGTCATGCTGCTGGCGGAATCCGCGCAGCCCGGACTGGGATCGAGGGTGCTGATCGAGGCATTGCTCAAGCAATGCCTGGTCATGCTGCTACGGCGTCAGATGGAAAGCGATAACGCGCAGCTGTCGTGGACGGCGGCCGTTGCCGATCCCCGGCTGCTGCTCGCGCTGGAAAAGCTCTTTGAACAACCCGAAGCACCACTGTCGGTGCAGCGATTGGCCGATCTGGCGGGAATGAGCCGTTCAGCGTTCGCTTCGCACTTCGAACGGGCGTTCGGCCAGACGCCGATGGCCATGCTGCGAACGGTGCGGCTGCACAAGGCCGCGGAATTGCTGGCGACCACGACGCTGCAGATTTCCCAGGTGGCGCACGCCGTGGGTTTCTCCAGTCGCAGCAATTTCTCGCAGGCGTTCCACAAACAGCATGGTGTGGACCCAAGCGGATTCCGGCAGCGAACGGCGCCTCGTCGGCGCGTGGGTGGCGACTGATTCCGGTTGCGGATTCAACCGATCGCGGCGTGCTGTGCAAGTACTGTCGCCGGCTGTGCCAGCGACTACTCTGTACTTACGCACGGACCGGCATCGGCTCGTGCGTCGACGAAACTCCTCCTCCAAAAAGGAAGGACAACAATCATGCGTTCCCCCCTGAGACATGCGTCCGTCGCCGCGTCCGCCCTGGCACTCTGCGTGACGGCTTTTGCACAAGGCGCACCGGATCCCATCCGCCCCCCGGCAATCCTTCCACTCGAATCCGAGCAGGCGCCCAGGCTGGTCCCGTATCCGCCGCTGGCCGAACCGTTGGCCCGCGGTGTCGTCATCGTGCAGTTCCGGACCGAACACTTCCGTGTCATGCCGGTGTTCGGCAAGACCGCCACACAGGTATCGCCGCGCATCGGGCATCTTCATGTGACGGTCGACGACTCGCACATTACCTGGGCCCACACCAACGAGGATCCCGTCATCGTAGTGGGGCTGCCCCCGGGGGCCCACAAGCTTCGGCTCGAACTGGCCGATCCCAGCCACAAGATCTTGGCCACGGAGACCATTGCCTTCACCTTGCCTGACCCGAAGGCGCCGGCGGCGCTCAAGCATTGATCTCTGATTGTTGCTTCTGGAAGCCCTAGATCGGGTACTGCGGCGCTTCGCCCTGAATGGTCATCCATTGCCACTGGGTAAATTCCTCCCAGTTGGCCGCTCCGCCGATGCTGGTACCGTTGCCAGACGCGCCCACGCCGCCGACCGGGTTGATGGCCTCGTCGTTGACGGTCTGGTCATTGATATGCAGCATGCCGGTGCGCAGGCGCTCCCCCATGCGCAATGCCCTGCCGACATTACTGGAGACGATGCCCATCGACAGCCCGTACTCGGTACGGTTGGCCAGCGCAATCGCATCTTCATCCGTGTCGAACGGCACCACCACGGCCACCGGCCCGAATATCTCTTCGCTGAAGGCAGGACTATCCGGTGTGACGTCGCTGAGCACGGTCGGCTCGAAGAACAGGTCGCGATACCCGCCGCCGGTTGCGATGCGGGCACCGGAACGCTGTGCGTCGCTGACGATCCTGGCAACGTTATCGCGCTGGCTTTCATTGATCAGCGGCCCTAGCGCGACGTCGCCTTCAGCGGGATCCCCGACGGTCAGGCTCGCGGCCTTGGCCGCCAGCTTCCCGACGAACCGGTCGTGGATGGCACGCTGCACCAGCACGCGCCCGGTGGCCATGCAGACCTGGCCCTGGTGCAGGAAGGTGCCCCATGCGGTGTTTGCAACCGCGAGATCGAGATCGGCATCATCGAGGACGATCAGCGAATTCTTGCCGCCCAGCTCCAGCGAGACTTTCTTCAGGTGCCGGCCCGCGGCCTCCCCGACCTTGCGGCCCGCGGCCGTGGAACCGGTGAACTGAATCATCGCCACATTCGGATCGGCCGTCAGCGCCGCACCGGCGGCACCATCGCCCGGCAGCACGTGCAGCGCGCCAGCCGGCAGGCCGGCGAGTTCAAACAGCCGCGCGACCACGAAGCCACCGGACACCGCCGTGCGCGGATCGGGCTTGAGCACCACCGCGTTGCCCAGCGCCAGCGCCGGCGCAACGGCCCGCATCGCCAGGTAGAGCGGGAAATTGAACGGCGAGATGACGCCAACTACGCCAAGCGGCCGCCGGCGTGCCAGCGACAGCCGCCCGGGCACGGAAGGCAATACCTCTCCGGCTGAGCGCGATGGCAGCCCTGCGGCTTCCTGCAGAACCTTGATGGTGATCGTGGTCTCGAACGCCGCCTTCGCTCGCGTGGAGCCGCCTTCGCGCACGATCCAGCCGACGATCTCGTCGAAATGTGTCTCGGCGACTCGCACAGCCCTGCGCAGCACACCTGCGCGTTCTTCATAGTGCAGGCTGGCCCAGCCCGGCTGCGCCTTCGCCGCGGCCTCGGCCGAACTGGCAATCGTCGAGATATCGGCCATGCCGATACGGCCCAGTTCCCGGCCCGTAGCGGGCTCGATCACGCCGGTCGCGAAGCTGCCAGCCTGCCAGCGCCCGGTAAAGAGCTGGCCGGTCCAGATGTTCTTGTCGAGCAGGCCGGGGGAATGCGTGAGGTTCATCAAAGCTCCAGTTCCTGTGGTGTGGGGATCAAGAGCAAGTATAGACGTAAACAACGACTAAAACAGTCGCTGTTTAGTCACGCATCGCTGGCAGGTCAGATGTGACGAGTTTGAAAAAGCCGGCGAAAAAAAGCCCCTCAAGCGATGAGGAGCCTCAAGGCAATGCCGGTGACCTGAACGCGCGGACCTCAGGCGTTCTTGCGTGAACCCCCGCGCGTGGGCGCAGCTCTTTCGCCCCGCCGGTTGGCCGCACGATCCGACAGCCAGTTGACAACCTGCACCCCGTAGCTGGCCGGCGTCTTGTCATTGACGCGCTGAGAAAGGTCGGCCAGGGTATGCCGTTTCAGTTCCGCTCGCATCGCCTTCTCCGCCGCCTGCATGACGGCGTGAATCGAACAAACGCCACGTGTCGCCCAACCCGGTGCGTCGTCATTGAAGACGGCACAGCGGCCGCGGATCTCGAGGCAGTCGAACAGCGGCTTCTCGCCGTCGATCGCGACCACGACATCGTGAACGGTAATGTGGTTGGCAGGCCGCGCGAGCCGGAATCCGCCCTTGATGCCCTCCGTGGCGACTACCAGCTTGGCCTTGGCCAGCTTGGTGAACAGCTTGGCCAGGAAGTCGTGTGGAACGCCCTGAAGCTCAGCCAGGTCACGGACACTCGCCTCTTCCACAGCCGCCGGCGACCGCGTCAGGTACAGCAGGCAGTGGATGCTGTATTCAACGCCTGTACTGATTTGGGACATAGCATACTAGGACTTTGTATATCGTAGTTGAAATGCTATACAACTTCTGCGGGAACCGCAAGGCGCGCCGTCAGGATTGTTGCCGCTGGCTCCATCCGCCCCCGAGGCTGCGCACCAGCGACACCGTCGCCGCGGCACGCAAGCCTGCCACCGCATTAGCATCGCGCTGCGACTGCAGCACGGTGCGGTCGGCGTCGATCACGGTCAGGTAGTCAACGGCACCGGCATCGTAGCGGCTGCGCGAAATGCGCTGCGCCCGTTTCGCGCCGGCCAGGGCGCCGTCGAGCGCCGTGGCCTGCTGGCTGAGCCAGCGCACATCGGCCAGGCTGTCCTCCACCTCACGGAACGCCGACAGCACGGTCTGCCGGTAGCGCGCCACGCTCTCCTCGTGCGCGGCGCGGGTGCCAGCCAGGTTTGATCGGTTGCGGCCACCGTCGAGCACGGTCTGCGCCACCGTCGAACCGACCAGCGGGCCCAGCAGCCACGTGCGCGACGACCACTGGAACAGGTTCGACAGGTCCGAAGACTCGAAGCCGAACAGCGCCGTGAGCGAGATGCGCGGGAAAAACGCCGCGCGGGCGATGCCGATGCGCGCATTGGCTGCTGCCATCTGGCGCTCCGCCGCCGCAATATCGGGCCGGCGCTCGAGCAGTTCCGACGGCAGCCCCGCCGGCACGGCCACCGGAGCGGTATCGAACGGCCGGGCGGCGAGTCCGAACTGCGCGGGCGCCACGCCGGTCAGTACGGCCAGCGCGTGTTCCTGGTTGGCTCGGCGGCGTTCGATGCCGGCCAGGTCGGAGCGCGCCGTGCCCAGTTCGCTTTCGGCGCGGGCCGGATCCAGGTTGGTGGTCTCCCCTGCTTCGTAGCGCTTGCGCAGCAGCGACAGCGCGCCCTCACGCAGCCTGATCGTCGCATTGAGCAGCTCGCGGTCACTGTCCAGCGTGCGCAGCGCGAAGTAGGCCTGCGCCACGTCGGCCTGCAGCGCCAGCTGCACCGACCGGTACAGCTCCTCAGCACCCCGCTCGTCGGCGCGCGCGGCGTTCACGCTGCTGGCCACGCGGCCAAACAGGTCAAGCTCATAGCTGGCGAACGCACGGGCCTTGAGCACCGTCCGGGGCGCCACGCGCGCGCCATCGGGCAGCCCCTGCGAGGCGGCCGACGACTGGGAGCGCGTCGGGTCCAGGCCCACGCTCAGTTGCGGGTACCGGTCCGCCTCGGTGGCGCCGGTGAACGCACGCGCCTGCTTCAGGCGCGCCGCCGCCGCGGCCAGCTCCTGGTTGTGAGTGTTGGCCGCGTCGATCAGCCGGTCCAGATCGGCATCGCCAAACAGCTTCCACCACTCACCGCGCTGCTGGCCTTCGGCGGGCGTGGCGGTCTTCCATTGCGCGCTCTCGGCCTGCGCGGCTTCAGCTTCCTTGAAGGCCGGCACGGTGACGGTCTCCGGCACCTTGTAGGTCGGCGCCAGCGAGCAGCCGGCCAGGATCAGCGCGGCCGCTAGTGTGGCGATTCGGGGCAACTGCGTTGTGATGTGGGCAATCATTTGTGTTTCCTTGACTGTTCTGTGCTCCGGCGGCTTCAACGCCGCCGAGGTAGCTCCCCTCTCCCGCTTGCGGGAGAGGGAAGCAAACATGCGTTATTCAGCCAATGCCACAGCATGGTGTTCGACTTGCGCCGTCTGCGCGCGGCGCTGGCCACGGGTGGCCAGCAAACGCAACGCCACATAGAACACCGGCGTCAAAAACAGACCGAAGAAGGTCACGCCGAGCATGCCCGCGAACACCGCCACGCCCATTGCCTGGCGCATCTCCGAGCCGGCACCGCTGGACACCACCAACGGCACCACGCCCATGATGAAAGCGAACGACGTCATCAGGATCGGGCGCAGGCGCAGGCGGCTGGCCTCGATCGCGGCCTCGACCACGGTGCGGCCGTGATGCTCCAGCTCCCGCGCGAACTCCACGATCAGGATCGCGTTCTTGGCCGATAGCCCCACCAGCACGATGAAGCCGATCTGCGTGAAGATGTTGTTGTCGCCTTGCGTCAGCCATACGCCCGTCATGGCGGCGAGCAGGCTGGTCGGCACGATCAGGATCACGGCCAGCGGCAGCGTCAGGCTTTCATACTGGGCGGCCAGCACCAGGAAAACCAGCAGCACGCACAGCGGGAAGATCCACACACCCGCATTGCCAGCCAGGATGTCCTGATAGGTCAGCTCGGTCCATTCGAAGCCGATTCCCTTCGGCAGGGTTTCGGCGGCGATGCGCTCGGCGGCAGCCTGCGCCTGGCCCGACGAAAAGCCCGGCGCCGGGCCGCCATTCAGGTCGGCGGCGGTGAAGCCGTTGTAGCGGATCACGCTGTCCGGGCCAAAGCCCTGCCTGACCTGCACCAGCGACGACAGCGGCACCATCTCGCCGCTGGCGCTGCGCGCCTTCAGCTGCAGGATGTCCTCGGCATGCTGGCGGTACTGCGCATCCGCCTGCACCTTGACCTGATAGGTCCGGCCGAACTTGTTGAAGTCGTTGACGTAGGCGGAACCGAGGTAGGTCTGCAGCGTATCGAACACATCGGTCACCGGCACGCCGAGCTGCTTGGCCTTGGTACGGTCCAGCTGCACATCAAGCTGCGGCACGTTCACCTGGTAGTTGCTGAAGATGCCGGCAAGCTCAGGCGTGGCGCGCGCCTTGGTCATGAACGCGTTGGTGGCGTCGAACAGTGCGTCATAGCCCAGTGCGGCGCGGTCCTCGATCATCAGCTTGAAACCGCCGATCGTGCCCAGGCCCTGAACCGGCGGCGGCGGGAACACGGCAATAAACGCGTCCTGGATCGCGGCATACTTCTTGTTCAGGTCCGCGGCAATGGCCTTGCCCGACAGCTCCTTGCTCTTGCGCATTTCGAACGGGTCCAGCGTGACAAAGACGATGCCGGCGCTCGGACTGTTGGTGAAGCCGTTGATCGACAGGCCCGGGTAGGCAACGGCCGATTCCACGCCCGGATGCTTGAGCGCGATCTCCGACATGCGGCGCATCACGTCCTCGGTGCGGTCCAGCGTGGCGCCGTCCGGCAGCTTGGCAAAGCTGACCAGGTACTGCTTGTCCTGCGCCGGCACAAAGCCCTTCGGCACCAGCTGGAACACGCCCCAGGCGGCCACCAGCATCACCGCGTAGACGCCGAAGACCGAGCCCTTGCGGCGGATCACACCCTTCACGCCACGGCCATAGCTTTCGGAGCTGCGGCCGAAAAAGCGGTTGAAGCGGACGAAGAACTTGCCGAAGACCTTGTCCATGCCACGCGTCAGCCAGTCCTTGGGGGCGTCATGACTCTTCAGCAGCAGGGCCGATAGCGCGGGTGACAGCGTGAGCGAGTTGAAGGCCGAGATGATGGTCGAGATCGAAATCGTCAGCGCGAACTGCTTGTAGAACTGGCCGGTCAGGCCGGTCATGAAGGCCAGCGGCACGAACACGGCGATCAGCGTCAGCGCGATGGCGATGATCGGGCCGCTCACCTCGCGCATGGCCTTGTAGGTGGCTTCCTTCGGCGACAAGCCTTCCTCGATATTGCGCTCGACGTTCTCCACCACCACGATCGCATCGTCCACCACGATGCCGATCGCCAGCACCAGCCCGAACAGCGACAGCGCGTTGATCGAGAAGCCGAACGCATGCATCAGTCCGAAGGTGCCGACGATCGACACCGGCACCGCCAGCAGCGGGATGATCGACGCGCGCCACGTCTGCAGGAACAGGATCACCACCAGCACCACCAGCAAGATCGCCTCGAACAGCGTATGGACCACCGCCTCGATGCTGTGGCGCACGAATTGCGTGGGGTCATAGACGATGCTGTAGGCCACGCCTTCCGGCATGTTCTGCTTTAGCTCGGCCATGGTCTTGCGCACTTCGTTGGAGATATCGATCGCGTTCGCCCCCGGCGACTGGAAGATCAGCAGTGACAGGGCGGACTTGTTGTCGAGCTGCGAACGCAGCGCGTATTCCGACGCGCCCAGTTCGATGCGCGCGATGTCCTTCAGGTACGTGACCACACCGTCGGGCGAACTCTTGACGATGATGTCACCGAACTCTTCCACGGTCTGCAGCCGGCCCTGCGCGTTCACCGACAGCTGCAGGTCGGTGCCCGGCAGCGCCGGCGACTGGCCGAGCACGCCTGCCGCCACCTGCACGTTCTGCTCGCGGATGGCGCGCACTACGTCCGATGCGGCGAGGCCGCGCTCGGCGATCTTCTCCGGATTCAGCCACACGCGCATCGAATAGTCGCCCGCGCCGAACAGCCGCACCTGGCCCACGCCCTGGATCCGCGCGATGCGGTCCTTCACGTTGATCAGCGCGTAGTTGCGCAGGTAGGTCGTGTCGTAGCGGTCGTTGGGCGAGACCAGGTGGACCACCATGGTCAGGTCCGGCGAGCTCTTGACCGTGGTGATGCCCAGCCGGCGCACATCCTCCGGCAGGCGCGGCTCGGCCTGCGAGACGCGGTTCTGCACGAGCTGCTGGGCCTTGTCCGGGTCGGTGCCCAGCTTGAAGGTCACCGTAAGCGTCAGCGTGCCGTCGGTATTGGCCTGCGAGTTCATGTAGAGCATGTCCTCGACGCCATTGATCTGCTCTTCCAGTGGCGTGGCCACGGTCTCGGCGATCACCTTCGGGTTGGCGCCCGGGAACTGCGCGCGCACCACCACTGACGGCGGCACCACTTCCGGGTACTCCGAGACCGGCAATTTGAACATCGAGATGGCGCCAATCAGGAAGATCAGGACCGACAGCACGCCCGCGAAGATCGGGCGGTCGACAAAAAATTTCGAGAAATTCATCTTGGTCTCGGCGAAAGCAGTCCCCGCTGGCGGTCCGCCGGAGCAGACGCCATGTGCAACCTCGGCGGGAAATTCGGATTCGGTCTGTGACGGAGGTCGGGACTCAGCTCACGCTGCCCTTGCCGGCCTTGCCGGCCTTCCCCTCAGCCGCGGCCTGCTTGCGGTCGGTCGTGCTGCCACGCGACTCAAGTTCGCTGCGGTAGGCCATCGCCACCGGCCTCGGGGTCACGGTGTCGCCGGGGCGCACGCGCGACAGGCCGTTCACGACGATGTTCTCGCCCGGTTGCAGGCCCTTGCGGATCACGCGCAGCCCTTCGTACGTCGGCCCCAGTTCGACTTCGCGGTACGCGAGCTTGCCGCCCTTGTCCACCAGCAGCACGAACTTCTTGCCCTGGTCGGTACCGATGGCGCGGTCGTTGACCAGCGCGGCGGGATACGGCGAGCCGCCCCCGAGCCTGACCTTCGCATACAGCCCTGGCAGCAGGCGGCGGTCCTCGTTGTCGAAGACCGCGCGCACGCGGATCGTGCCGCTGCGCGTGTCGAGCCGGTTGTCGATCGAATGGATCCGGCCCTGGTGCGGATTGCCATCCTCGTTGGCCAGCCCCAGTAACACCGGCAGGTCGCCCTTGCCACCACCGGCGCTCGGCGCCGTGTAGCGCAGGTAGCTCTGCTCGTCGACATCGAAGCTCGCGTACACCGGCGAGACCGATACCACCGTGGTCAGCGGCGGCGATGCCGCGCCGGCCGCCACGAGGTTGCCCACCGTGATCTCGGCGCGCGACGCCCGGCCTGTGACCGGCGCAACGATGCGCGTGTAGCCCAGGTTCAGCTTCGCCACCTCCAGCGCCGCCTGCGCGCCGCGGACGTCGGCCGACATCTCGCTGGCCGCGTTGATGCGCTCGTCGAACTCGCGCCGCGAGATCGCGCTATCGTCGAGCAGGCGTTGCGCGCGCGCCTTTTCGGTCTGCGCATGCGACGCCCGTACCTGCGCCGCAGCCAGCGCCGCCTCGGCGCGCGCCACTTCGGCCGCATAGGGGCGCGGATCGATCGTGAACAGCGGGTCGCCCTTCGTCACCATCGAGCCATCGCGGAAATGCACCGTTTCGATCGTGCCGGACACACGGGGACGGATCTCCACACGGTCCACGGCCTCGATGCGGCCCGAGAATTCATCCCATTCGGTGATGGTCTGGCCCACCACTGCCGCCACTTCCACAGCCGGTGCCGGCGGCGGCGTGGTGGCCTGCGCTTCCCCGCCGTGCCAGGGACGCAGCACGGAGGCTGCCACACCGGCCCCCAGCATTGCCACGAGGGCAGCGGCGAGCAGCGTTTGTCGAGACTTGCGATTCATCGTTCTTCACTCCATGCATCTTTGAGACTCTTGAGTCGATGCGCCCTTACCTCAATCCAGCCTCAAAACTGGAGGTCGCTGGTGCGCTGGTGGCCATAAAAGCTCCGATCGCCATTTCAGCGTACGGAACATGCAGTTCCCGACTCTTGACCCAGGCAGCGCACCCTTGGCATATCGGCGGCACCCGAACGGACCATAACTACGATTCTATTAGTCGTAGTTATGAAGCGCAAGCAGTTTTTGATGGTGCAACGCTGCCCACCTGCATGTGCAGCAGTGGGATCTTGTCGCTGGGCTGGCCCCTCAGGCAGGCGTAGCCTGACGTGCGGTGCGTGCTTCTGTCAGGAAGCGATGAATCTGTGCGACCACGGCCGCGCCCTCGCCGACCGCCGACGCGACGCGCTTGGTGGAACCCGAACGTACGTCGCCGGTCGCGAACACGCCTTGCACGCTTGTCTGCAGCGGCAGGGCTTGCGGCGGCGCATCGGCGACGTCGGGGCCAGTCAGCACGAAGCCCTTGTCATCGAGCGATACCCCGCAGGTCCGCAGCCACCCCGTGTTCGGCTCGGCCCCGATGAACACGAACAGGTGATGGGTCGTCATGCTGCCCTCGGCGCCTCCTGCGCCACGATAATGCACCCGTTCAAGTTGCGTCTTGCCTTCCAGCGCGCGGAGCTCGATGCGCGTATGCAAAGTCAGGTTCGGCAGCGACTTGATGCGTTCCACGAGATAGCGCGACATGCTGTCGTCCAGCGTCGTGCCCCGGATGAACATGTGCACATGTTCGGCGTGCAATGAAAGGAAGACGGCCGCCTGTCCCGCCGAATTGCCGCCCCCGATCAGCAGAACGGGCTCGTTCCGGCACAACCTGGCCTCGAGCGGCGTTGCCCAGTAATAGACGCCGCCACCCTCGAAGCGCGCCAGGCCGTCCACCGCCGGACGTCGATACTCGGCGCCCGAGGCGATCACCACGGTGCGCGAGCAGATGCGTTGACCGTCGGCAAGCTCGACGACAAGCGGCTGCTTGTCGCAATACAGAGCCTTGACTTCGCACGGGATACCGATATGGGCGCCGAATTTCTGCGCCTGGACGAAAGCGCGGCTCGCCAGCTCGTGCCCCGTGATGCCGGTCGGGAATCCGAGGTAGTTCTCGATACGCGCGCTCGAGCCCGCCTGCCCACCCGGCGCACGACAGTCGAACACAACCACGGACAAGCCTTCGGATGCTGCATAGACAGCGGTCGCCAGTCCGGCGGGCCCGGCGCCGATGATTGCCACATCGTAGACGTGGCTCGGCTTGAATTCCGGCACCAGTCCCAGGCACGATGCAAGCTGCCCCACATCCGGATTCCGCAAGGTAGTGCCGTTGGGGCAGACTACCAGCGGAAAGTCGTCAGGCTGGGGCGTCAGGTGCTCGAGCAGTGCAATGGCATCCACATCGGCCTCGGCGTCGAGGGCCATGTATGGAAAGCCATTGCGCCGCAGGAAATCCTGTAGCGCCAGCAGGCGCGGATTGCCGGCAGCGCCGACGATCACGAGCCCGCGCCCACGCTCGACCGCCAGCGCACGCCGCAGGATCAGCGCGCGCATGATTTTCTCGCCGATATCGGCTTCCCGAATGATCAGTGCGCTGAGGTCATCCGGTCGCAGCAGCAACGCGTCAACATCTTCGTCGACGTGCGCATCCACCACGGCCGGCTTGCTCGATAGTTGCGTGATATCCGAAGTAAATTCGCCGTGCTGCGTATAGATGTGGATGATCCGCTTTTCACGCAGGCCTTCGGGAGCAACGATGCGGACCTTCCCCGAGAGGATGACGAATACACCGGGACACGTATTGCCAACCCGGTACAGATATTCCCCGCGAGCGTAGTGGCAGACGCTGGCGAAGCGCCGCACCCGTTCGATTTCCGCTTCCGTCAGGACCGGGAACATCTGCTGATAACGAGGGTGTTCCCGCACGCTGGAGTCCTCGGCATCGCCGCTGGCGTACTGCTCCCCGCCCGGCACTTCCCGGGCATGCATGTCGCCTTCCGCATTCGATTCGATGCTCATCGCTAATCCCCCTGCTTGGCACTGCCACGATCACTATAGGTGAGGTGGCTGCAAGCATGGGACGGTTCCGGCGGCTGCCGCCGGGACCTCGGGGGCCGCGCATCGATGAAGAGCAGAGCGCTGTCGTTCACAGCTTGCCATGTACCGTTGGCGACACTGCACAGCCTGTGAGTTCCTGGCGGCCCTGACCGCGGGGCTGGCACAGGAAGCACCTCATGAGGCGGATCGAAAGAAATCTTCAGCGCTTGGTACCGCTACCGGCCCGCAGCACCATAGCGCAACGCGAACTGCCAGCCCAGCTCGGCCAGCGGCACGGCCTTCCGGCCCGTCTCCATGGCATCGGCCGCGGCCGCGTTGCCCTGGCGGGCGCGCTGGCCGATGCCGTGCATGATCGCCGCGAGCCGGAAGAAGTTGTAGGCAAGATAGAAGTCCCAGTGTTCGAGCGCGTGCGTGCCGTTGCTCTCGCCATACCAGCGCAGGTAGGCCTGCTCGTTGGGAATGCCGAGCGCCTGCAGGTCCAGTCCGCCGATGCCGCGCCACAGGTCGGCCGGGATATGCCAGCTCATGCAGTGGTAGGCCAGGTCAGCCAGCGGGTCGCCCAGCGTGGACAGCTCCCAGTCCAGCACGCCCAGCACGCGCGGCTCGGTCGGGTGGAACACCAGGTTGTCCATGCGGTAGTCGCCGTGCACGAGGCAGGTCCGGTCGGCATCGGGAACGTGGTGCGGCAGCCATTCGGCCAGCGCCGCCAGTGCCGGGTTGCCGTCCATGCCGGCATCGCGGCACTGGGCGGACCAGCGTGCGAGCTGGCGCGCCACGTAGCCGCCGGTGCGCCCGTAATCCTGCAGGCCGGCGGCGCGGTAGTCCACCCGGTGCAGCGCGCCGATCACGCGGTTCATCTCGCGGTAGTGGGCGGCGCGCTGCCCGCGTGCCACACCAGGCAGCGACTGGTCGTAGATGACGCGGCCCTGCAGGAAGTCCATCACGTAGAACGCGCTGCCGACGACGGAGAGGTCCTCGCTGTACAGGTGGACCCGCGGCACCGGCACGTCGCTGTCGCGCAGCGCCTGCATGACGCGGAACTCACGGTCGATGGCATGCGCCGATGACAGCAGCTGTCCCGGCGGCCTGGTGCGCAGCACGTACTGCTGCGCACCGCACGCGATCCGGTAGGTCGGGTTGGACTGGCCGCCTGCCAGGCGCTCCAGCGTCAGCCGGGGCTGCGCGATCAGGCCTTCGCGGTGCAGCAGCGCCGCCAGCGCGGCGTTGTCGAATCCCGTGCCGCCTGCGTCGGGCGGCGCCGCTTGGGCTGCTTGCATCGATTCGTTCTCCGTGTGGCCTTCGTTGTCGGCTTGCCGCGCGGCTCAGGCAGCCTTGACCATGTCCTCGACCACCTTCTTGGCGTCGCCGAACACCATCATGGTCTTGTCCATGTAGAACAGCTCGTTGTCCAGGCCGGCGTAGCCGGCCGCCATCGAGCGCTTGTTGACGATGATGGTCTTGGCCTTGTACGCCTCCAGGATCGGCATCCCGGCGATCGGCGACTTGGGATCGGTCTTGGCCGCCGGGTTGACCACGTCGTTGGCGCCCAGCACCAGCACCACGTCGGCCTGGCCGAACTCGCTGTTGATGTCTTCCATCTCGAAGACCTGGTCGTACGGCACCTCGGCCTCGGCCAGCAGCACGTTCATGTGGCCGGGCATGCGGCCCGCCACCGGGTGGATCGCGTACTTCACGGTCACGCCCTTCTCGGTGAGCAGTTCGGTCAGTTCCTTCAGGGCATGCTGCGCGCGCGCCACGGCCAGGCCGTAGCCGGGGACGATGATCACGGTCTCGGCGTTGCCCATCAGGAAGGCGGCATCGTCGGCCGAGCCGGACTTCACGTTGCGCTGCGCCTGCGCGCCGGCGGACGCGCCAGCCGACGCATCGCCGCCGAAGCCGCCCAGGATCACGTTGAAGAACGAGCGGTTCATCGCGCGGCACATGATGTACGAGAGGATGGCACCGCTTGAGCCCACCAGCGAGCCGGCGATGATCAGCATCGGGTTGTTCAGCGAGAAGCCGATGCCCGCCGCCGCCCAGCCCGAGTACGAGTTCAGCATCGACACCACCACCGGCATGTCGGCGCCACCGATCGGGATGATGATCAGCACGCCCAGCACGAACGCGATCGCCAGCATGATCAGGAACGGCAGCCAGTCCTGCGACATGAAGAAGATCACGCCGAAGCCGACCATCGCCACCGCCAGCAGCAGGTTCAGCCAGTGCTGGCCGGGGAACACCACCGGCGCGCCCTGGAACACGCGGAACTTGTAGCGCCCGGCCAGCTTGCCGAAGGCGATCACCGAACCGGAGAAGGTGATGGCGCCGACAAAGCAGCCGATGAACAGCTCGATCCGGTTGCCCAGCGGAATATCGTTCGAACCGACCGGCGCGATGCCGAATGCCGCAGGCTCCGCGACCGCGGCCACCGCGATGAACACCGCCGCGAGACCGATCAGCGAGTGCATCGCCGCGACCAGCTCGGGCATCCTGGTCATCTGCACCTTGCGCGCCACGTAGGCGCCGATGCCGCCGCCGACCACCAGCGCCGCCAGGATCAATGCCAGCCCGCTGCCGGTGTTGCCGGCCTCGCCCGCGCCCGCCAGCACCTCGTTCTTCAGCTTCAGGATCAGCGCCACCGTGGTCAGCGCGGCCACCAGCATGCCCGCCATGCCGAAGGCATTGCCGCGCCGTGCCGTGGTCGGGTGCGACAGCCCCTTCAGCGCCTGGATAAAGCAGACCGATGCGCCCAGGTAGGACAGCGTCACCAGATTCATCGACAGGCCGTTCATCGCGCCACCTCCGCCAGCTTCCCGCCCGCCTGCGCGCTGTCCTGCGGCGGTGCCTTCGGTGCCTTCTTGCGGAACATCTCCAACATGCGCTGCGTGACCAGGAAGCCGCCGAACACATTGACCGCCGCCAGCGCCACCGCCAGCGTGCCCATGGCCCGGCCGACATTGCCTTCGGTCAGTCCTGCGGCCAGCATCGCGCCGACGATGATGATGGCCGAGATCGCATTGGTCACCGCCATCAGCGGCGTATGCAGCGCGGGCGTGACGGTCCAGACCACGTGGTAGCCCACGTAGATCGCCAGGACAAAGATGATCAGGTTGATCACCGTGTGGCTAACCATTTCCATTGAGGTCTCCTTTGAATCAGCCGGCCAGCGCCGCTTCCTTGCGTCCCGCCACCAGGCAGGCGGCGACGATGTCGTCTTCGAGGTTGAGCGTGAGCTGGCCATCCTTGTCGACGACAAGCTTGAGGAAATCCAGCACGTTGCGCGCATAGAGCGCCGAGGCGTCGGCCGCCACCATGCTGGCCAGGTTGGTATGGCCGATGAGGGTGACGCCATGGCGCTCGACCACTTCGTCGGCCACCGTCAGCGGGCAGTTGCCGCCCTGCGCGGCGGCCAGGTCGACCACCACCGAGCCCGGCTTCATCTGCTGCACGGTCGCTTCCTGCAGCAGCACCGGCGCCTTGCGGCCCGGGATCAGCGCGGTGGTGATGACGATGTCGGCCTGGATCGCGCGCTGGTGCACCAGCTCGGCCTGGCGCTTTATCCAGTCCGGCGGCATCGGCCGCGCATAGCCGCCCACGCCCTGCGCGATCTCGCGCTCTTCGTCGGTCAGGAACGGCACGTCGAGGAACTTGCCGCCGAGCGATTCGATCTGCTCCTTGACCGCGGGGCGCACGTCGGACGCTTCGATCACCGCGCCCAGGCGCTTGGCGGTGGCAATCGCCTGCAGGCCGGCGACGCCGGCGCCCAGGATCAGCACGCGTGCGGCCTTGACGGTGCCGGCGGCGGTCATCAGCATCGGCATGAAGCGCTGGTAGTGGTGCGCGGCCACCAGCACGGCCTTGTAGCCGGCGATGTTGGCCTGCGACGACAGCACGTCCATGCTCTGCGCGCGCGTGGTGCGCGGCGCGGCCTCGAGTGCGAACGCGATCACGTTGGCTGCCGCCATGCGCGCGTTGTTCTCGGCATCGAAGGGATTGAGCATGCCCACCAGTACGGCCCCCGGCTTCATCTGTGCCAGTTCCGCGTCGTCGGGCGCGCGCACCTTGAGCACCAGCTGTGCCCCCAGCGCTTCGGCAGCGGTGCCGATGGTGGCACCGGCCGCTTCATACGCGCCGTCGGGCTGGCTGGCGCGAACGCCGGCGCCGGCCTGCACGACCACCTTGTGGCCCTGGGCGACGTACTTCTTTACGGTCTCCGGCGTCGCGGCAACACGCGCCTCCCCCGCCCGCGACTCAGTCGGGATCCCTATCAGCATCTTCATTCTCCGGATTGGCGCCGCATGGCGGCGCCGGTCTGTGGCGTTGCGGCTCAGCGCGGCACTTCGCCTTCCAGCGTGACGCGGTTCAAGACACGTTCGGCATTGCCGTAGTCGTGCACCGCGTAGTGCATGGTGCAGCGGTTGTCCCACATCAGCACATCGCCCTGCTGCCACATATGGCGGTAGACGTTGTCGGGCGAGACCGAATGCTCGTAGAGGAAGTCGAGCAGTGGCCGGCTCTCCGCCTCGGTCATGCCCTCGATGCACTGCGCGGTATCGGGATGGCCGACGTACAGCGCCTTGCGGCCGGTTTCCGGGTGAGTGCGCACGATCGGATGCACGGCGGCGGGAACCTTGTCGGAGCCGGTCATTTTGGCCAGCCGCGCGCCGGAGAAGCGGCAGCGCAGCCCTTCGATCATGCGCTGCATCGCCGGCGACAGCCGCTCGTAGGACACGTACTGGTTGCACCACATGGTGTCGCCGCCAACCGGGATGGTGACCGCCGACAGGATCGAGATCTTGGGCGGCACCTCGGTGTAGATCGAGTCCGAATGCCAGGCCTCGGTCGACGCGGTCTCCTTGGGAATCTTGGTCACCTGGGCCAGCTCCGGGAACTCTGTCAGGCCCTTGAGCAGCGGGTTGCCCTGCACCGGCTTGCCCCAGCGCCGCGCGAAGGCGACCTGCGCCGCGGGCTGCAGGTGCTGGCCGCGGAATACCAGCACACCGTATTCCAGGAATGCGCGGTGCAGGATGTCGAAGCTGGCATCGTCGAGCGGCTGGTTCAGGTCGACGCCGGTCACGGCGGCACCAACGGAACCGGTCAGCGGCTGGATCTGGATGGTCATCATGTCTCCTCGTCTTTTCTGTGGAATCAGTCTGCAAGCAGCACAATCTTGCCCACGTGCTGCTCTTGCTTCATGTAGGCATGCGCGGCGGCTATATCGGTCATGGCAAAGGTGCGATCGATTGGCAGCCGCACACGCCCCGCGCGCAGGAACGGCAGCATGTCGCGCGCGCAGGCCTGGATGCATTCCAGCCGCTCCTGTTCGGTGCGGGTGCGGAAGGTCACGCCGATCAGCTGCAGGCGCTTGAGCCAGAGCTGCGTCAGGTCGATCTGCGCGGTCGCGGAACCCAGCCGCGCGATGTTCACCAGCCGGCCCTTGACCGCCAGGCTTTGCATATTGGCTTCGAACAGCGGGCCGCCGACCGTGTCGATGATGATGTCGACACCCTTGTCGCCGGTGGCCGCCATGACCGCCGCGACCTGGTCGTCGCGCGAGGCATCGATGCCCACGTCCACGCCGAACTGGCTGATCTTGTCGAGCTTGGCCGCCGAGCGCGACGACGCGATCACGGGGCGCGCGCCCATCAGCGAGGCGATCTGGATCGCCGCCATCGCCACGCCACCCGAGGCGCCGTTGACCAGCACCGATTCGCCCGCCACCAGCCGGCCGTTGGTGACCAGCGCATCATGCGCGGTGATAAAGACATTGGGAAACGCCGCGGCATCGATCCACGACAGCCCGTCCGGCACCGGCATCAGCGCCAGCGGCTCGGCCACCACGTACTCGGCCTGGCAGCCGCGGCCATGACCCATCACGCGGTCGCCCTTGCGCCAGCCGCTGACGCCCGCGCCAACGTCGGCCACCTCGCCGGCAAACTCGACGCCGGCGGTGATGGTATTGCCCGAGCGCAATTCCTTCGCCTGGTTGATCTCGCCCCGGTTCAGGCCGGCGGCGCGCACCCTGACCAGCACCTGCCCCGCCGCCGCCACCGGCACCGGGATATCCTGCACTTCGACCTTGCCGCCCTCCGGGCCCGGCACTACGCGGACTGCCTTCACTGTTGTCTCCTTTCCCGATTGATCCCTGTGCTGCCCTATGCACTGCCTTATGCGCTACCAAGCGCCGTCGCCCTGATCAGCGACAGCAGTTCCAGTGCGCGCTCGGCGGCTGCTTCACCGCCGGGGTGATTGCCGCGCACGAACGGCACGCGGCTGTCCTCGATCGCGGCCAGCGCATGCAGCGGCCGTTCCGCCGCCACCGCCAGCCGGCGGAATTCATTGACGGTCAGCAGGTAGCTGTGGAACACGTCCGCCTGCGGCGGCGTGGTGCCGAGCTTGTGCAGCAGCGCGTTGAGCCAGTGCGTGCCGGCCAGCATCGCGCCTTCGATCAGCATCTCGTAGTCGGCGCTGGTGCACTTCTGCAGCGATGCCTCGATGCCGCGCGCCATCGCCATGTGGCGTTCAATATCCATCCCTTGCTCCTTCCAGTCGCGCCGCCAGCAGCGCCAGGCAGCGGCGCAGCGCCGCATCGCAGACTTCGGCAATGGCCGGGGTGGGTTCAAGGCCCTCGCGCAGGCAGGGATCGCGGTAATGCTCGATCTCCTCCATCGCCGCCATCATCGCCGCGATGTCGGCAGGCACCGGTGCCTCGACCTTCGGCCGGCCCACATGGAGCACGTCGCCCAGCGGACCGAACGCCGGCCTGAGGCTGCCATCGGGCTGCGGCACCAGGTAGACGCCTGGCTGCGTGGGAAACCTGTCGTCGTCCTGCGTGACGCCCGCGTGGTGCAGCGCCGCGTTCACGGCATGGGTGCCCGCGGTCATGCCTGCCCAGAACCAGAGGCCGAAATCCTGCTGCGGATCGAGCCGCGCACGCAGCGCCTGCAGCCGCCCGATCTTCTCCTGGTGTGACCGAACCTTCATGCCTGTCTTCTCCAGTGGGTTCGCGGTGTCGATAAACCGGCGCCGACACCGCCGCCGTTGTCATGACGATAGACAGCAGAGATGCCGGTGTCAACAAACTTCTATATAGGACTTCCATGGATAGAGTAGTGGTTTCCTCGTAGAACCCGCAATTTTTCTTGACCATACGCCGGCCGGTTCCCTACAGTTGGCCTCAACACCTATACAGGAGTTGATCAAATGCCGCGAGCCATCGTACTGAACCCGGCCGACAACGTGGCCACCCTGCTGGGCACCGGCAATGCCGGCGAGGCCTGCGTGCTGGAAGGCGAGCGCGCCGGCACGCTGGTGCTGCTGCAGGACGTGCCGTTCGGCCACAAGATCTGCATTGCCGACACGGCGGCGGGCGCCACCATCGTGAAATACGGCCAGGTCATCGGCCGCGCCAGCCGCGCGGTGCGCGCCGGCGAACACATGCATGTCCACAACATCGAGTCGGCGCGTGCCCGCGGCGACCTGCACAAGGGGTAAAGCAGATGACAACAACCTTCCTCGGATACCCGCGCGAGAACGGCGCGGTCGGCGTGCGCAACTGGGTCGCGGTGGTTTCCGTGATGGACAACTGCAACCCGGTGACCCGGACCATCGCGCGCACCGTGGGCGGCTGCATCCCGGTGACGACGCTGTTCGTGCGCGGGCAGTTCGGCGCCGACCTGGACTTCGCCTTCGAGTCGCTCGCCGGGCTGGGCCGCAATCCGAATATCGCGGCAGTGCTGCTGGTCGGCCTGGAAGAGTCGTCGACCGAGGAAGTGGCACGCCGCATCCGCAGCACCGGCAAGCCGGTCGAACGCGTGCACCTGCAGCCCGACGGCACGGTCGCATGCATTGCCGACGGCACGCGCAAGGCCGCGCGGCTGTCGCTGGCGGCGTCGAGGGCGCGGCGCGTGCCGTGCCCGGTGTCGTCCCTGGTGATCGGCGTGGAGTGCGGCGGCTCGGACACCACCTCCGGGCTCAGCTGCAATCCCGTGATCGGCCGCATGGCGGACATGGTCGTGGCGGAGGGCGGCACCGTGATCATCTCCGAGACCTCCGAGTTCATCGGCGCCGAGCACCTGTTTGCCGAGCGCGCCACCGATGGCCGCGTGCGCGAGGCCTTCGTCACCGCGGTGCGCAACATGGAAAACCTGGCGATCTCGCGCGGCGTGGACATGCGCGAGGACCAGCCCTCGCCCGACAACAAGCGCGGCGGCCTGACCACGGTCGAGGAAAAGGCGCTGGGCGCGATGGCCAAGGCCGGCACCAGCCCGCTGGTGGGCGTGCTGCGCTACGGCGAGGCACCGCAGAAGAAGGGCTTGCATTTCATGGACGCACCGGCCGCGGCAGTGGAAAATCTCACTGCGCTGGCTGCCGGCGGATGCCAGCTGACCTTCTTCGGCACGGGGGTGGGCAATCCGATCGGCAGCATGGTGGCACCGACGGTCAAGGTGTGCGGCAACGTCAATACCCTGCACACCATGGCCGACAACATTGACTTCGACGTCAGCGGCGTCCTGCAGCACGGGGACAAGATCCCTGACCTCGGCGAGCAGCTGTACGGCTATGCGATCGATGTCGCATCCGGCACGCGGCTGACCAGCGAGGTGCTCGATATCCGGGAGACCGCGATCAGTCGATTCGCCCTGAGCCTTTGAACGACCATGACCAAACTTAGCAGCGTCTCCGACGCCATCATCCGCTCCATCGAGTCCGGCGCCCTGCGCGAAGGCGACCGGCTGCCCTCCGAGGGCGAGCTGGCCACCTTCCACGGGGTCAGCGTGGGCACGGTGCAGAAGGCGCTGGCGCGGCTGACGCACTCGGGGCTGATCACGCGCGAGCAGGGCCGCGGCACCTTTGTCTCGGGCACCCGGGTGGCGCCGGCCGACGTGCGCTACCTGCGCTTTCGCGACGAGCAGGGCAACGAGCTGCCGTCCTATGTGCACGCCCGCTCGGTCAAGCGCGTCAAGCGCCAGGGTCCCTGGTCCGAATTCCTCGGCGGCGATGGCTGCGTGCGCATCGAGCGCGTCATCAGCGTGGGCGGGCGCCTGGACCTGTACAGCGAGTTCTGGATGCGCGACGAAGACTTCGCCCAGCTCGGCGGCCTGGACCGCGAGGCGCTGGAGAAGAACCTGCGCGAGCTGATCGGCCAGCGCCTGTCGCTGCCGACGCTGCGCGTGGACCAGTGGATCCGCTTCGGGCCGGCCCCCGCCACGGCGGCGCGCGAGATCGGGCTGGAACCCGACGCGCCGGCCTTCATCATGGAGCTGCGCGGCTACACGCTGCGCGACCAGCCGCTCTACTACCAGTCGGTCTATGCCGCCCCGTTCTCGGAGCGCCTGATGATTGTCAGGGAGAAGTCAACATGACGAGCCGTACCATCCGTCGCACTGCAGACCAGCTCACGCACTGGACCGCGGCCATCTTCGAAGCGTGCGGCGTGGCGTCCGGCCATGCGCACGAGGCCGCCGCCGGGCTGGTGCGCAGCGAGCTGCGCGGCTACAGGACCCATGGCCTGACCCGGGTGCCGTCCTACGTCGAGCGCCTGCGCGCGGGCGACTTCAACCCGCGTCCGCGGATGTCGCATCGCGCCTTCCCGGGCGGGATCGTGCTCGATGCCGATGGCGCCATGGGCCAGGTTGCGGCGCCGCACGCGGTGCGGCTGGGCCTGCAGGCGCTCGAGCACAGCGCCAGCGTGCTGGTCGCGGTGCAGTCGTGCGGCCACCTGGGCGCGCTGGGCCTGCCGGCCCTGCAGGCCGCCGAGACCGGCGCCTTCTGCATGGTCGGCCAGCGCACTCCGCCGATGCTGGGCATGGAAGGCTTTGCCCGCCCGGCGCTGGGCCACAACCCCATCGCTTTCGGCTGCCCGCTGCCGGGCGCGGCGCCGATCGTGTTCGACGTGGCCTGCAGCGTCGCCGCGCGCGGCCATATCCTGCTGGCCGCGCGCGCAGGCAAACCCATCCCGGAAGGCTGGGCGCTCGATGCCGACGGCCAGCCCACCACCGATGCCAGGCGCGCGCTGGAGGGCTCGCTGCTGCCCATGGGCGGGCACAAGGGCATCGGCATCGCCATGATGGTGGAATGCCTGGCCGGCGCCATGGCCGCCACCGCCGACTCGCTGTCGCCGGAGCGCAATACCGTCTCCGGTGCCGGCGCGGTCGGCCGCCAGGGCGGCTTTGTCTGGCTGGTCAAACCCGAGGCCTTCGCCGGCCAGCAGCTCTTTGCCGACTACATGGCGCAATGGACCGGCAACTACCTTGCCGCCGGCGGTGCCGACGCGCGCCTACCCGGCCATCGCGGCGACCTGCTCGAGCGCGAAGGGCGCCAGCACGGCATTGCCTTGCCCGATGCCTTAGCGCGGGAGCTGGACACGCTCGGCCAGGCGCTGGGCATCCCCCTGCCCGGGTAACCGGTTTTCTTTTCCGTCTTGCCGAAGATCCGGGTGCCATGCGCACACCGGCTGGCCCCCTTCAACCCTGCTTGCCTGAAAAACCGCCACTATGAATGCCCCCATGCCCCCCGATGCGGCCCGCCAGGCCCTGGCCGCTGTGTCGATCGATGACAAGTACGCGCTGGAGTCCGGCCGTGCCTATATGAGCGGCGTACAGGCGCTGGTGCGCCTGCCGCTGCTGCAGCGCCGGCGCGATGCCGCGGCCGGCCACAACACCGCCGGCTTTATCTCCGGCTATCGCGGCTCGCCGCTGGGCACCTATGACCAGGCGCTGTGGCAGGCGCGCGCGCACCTGGCCGCCAGCAACGTGGTGTTCAAGCCCGGCGTCAATGAAGAACTCGGCGTCACGGCGGTGTGGGGCTCGCAGCAACTGGAGTTCGATGCCGCCAGCAGGAAGTTCGATGGCGTGTTCGGCATCTGGTACGGCAAGGGTCCCGGCGTGGACCGCAGCGGCGACGCGCTCAAGCACGCCAACCTGGCCGGCACCGCGCCGCTGGGCGGCGTGATCGCGCTGGCTGGCGACGACCACGTGTCCAAGAGCAGCACGCTGGCGCACCAGAGCGACCACACCTTCATGGCGTGCGGGCTGCCGGTGTTCTTCCCGGCGAACGTGCAGGACATCCTCGACCTGGGCGTGCATGCCTTTGCGATGAGCCGCTTCAGCGGGCTGTGGTCGGGCATGAAGACGGTGCAGGAAGTGGTGGAATCGGGCGCCTCGGTGGTCACCGACGCCGACCGCGTGCGCATCGTGCTGCCGGAGGATTTCACGCAGCCCGCCGGCGGCCTGCATATCCGCTGGCCCGACGACCCGCTCGCGGCCGAGGCGCGCATGATGGAGTTCAAGTGGCCGGCGGCGCTGGCCTACGTGCGCGCCAACCGCCTCAACCGCAATGTGATCGAGGGTCCCGATGACCGGCTGGGCATCATTGCCAGCGGCAAGGCCTACAGCGACACACGCCAGGCGCTGCTGGACCTGGGGCTGGACGATGCCGCCTGCCGCGCCCTCGGCATCCGCCTGCACAAGGTCAGCGTGGTGTGGCCACTGGAGCCGGACAGCGTGCGCGACTTCGCGCGCGGCCTGCGCGAGGTGCTGGTGGTCGAGGAAAAACGGCCTGTGATCGAGCAGCAGCTCAAGGACGAGCTCTACCACTACCCGCCCGCGGCGCGCCCCGCCGTGTTCGGCAAGTACCACCACAGCGACGGCAATGGCGGCGAGTGGAGCCACCGCAAGCCCGCCGAAGACTGGCTGCTGCGCGCCAAGGCCGACCTGTCGCCGGCGCTGGTGGCCAAGGCCATCGCGCTGCGGCTGAAGGCACTGGGCGTGCCGGCCGACATGGCCGCGCGCATGGACCAGCGCCTGCAGGAGATCGCCGCCGCCGAACGCGCCACCGCGCAGGGCGACAGCCGCGCCACCGACCGCCTGCCCTGGTTCTGCCCCGGCTGCCCGCACAACACCAGCACGCGCGTGCCGGAGGGCTCGGTGGCGACCGCCGGCATCGGCTGCCACGGCATGGTGGTGTGGATGGACCGGTCCACCACCTCGTGGTCGCAGATGGGCGGCGAAGGCGTGCACTGGATGGGCCAGGCGCCCTTCAGCAAGCGCGCGCACATGTTCGCCAACCTGGGCGATGGCACCTACAACCACTCTGGCCTGCTGGCGGTGCGCCAGTCGATCCACGCCGGTGTGAACCTGACCTACAAGATCCTGTTCAACAGCGCGGTGGCCATGACCGGCGGCCAGCCGGTCGACGGCCAGCTCGACGTGCCGGCAATGACGCGCGAACTGGCCGCCGAGGGCGCGCGCCAGATCGTGGTGGTGACGGACGAGCCGGGCAAGTACAAGGGTGTCGGCAACCTCGCGGCGGGCGTCACCGTGCGCCACCGCGACGAGCTGGACACCGTGCAGCGCGAGCTGCGCGAGGTCGCCGGCGTGACCGTGATCATCTACGACCAGGCCTGCGCCACCAAGAAGCGCCGCGAGCGCAAGCGCGGCACCATGGCCGATCCGGCCCGGCGCGTGGTCATCAACGAGCTGGTGTGCGAAGGCTGCGGCGACTGCTCGGTGCAGAGCAACTGCCTGGCCGTGCAGCCGGTGGAAACCGATTTCGGGCGCAAGCGCAAGGTCAACCAGGACACCTGCAACAAGGACTTCTCCTGCACCAAGGGCTTCTGCCCGAGCTTTGTCACGGTCGAAGGCGGCCAGCTGAAGAAGCCCGCGAAGCCGGCCGGCGGCAAGGCCACGCCGCCGGCGATCCCGATGCCCGCGCTGCCGGATGCCGGCAAGCCGCAGCGCATCGTGGTGGCCGGCATCGGCGGCACCGGCATCGTCACCATCGGCGGCGTGCTCGGCATGGCTGCGCACCTGGAAGGCAAGGGCGTGATCACGCAGGACGCGACCGGCATGGCGCAGATGGGCGGCGCCACCTGGAGCCATATCCAGATCGCCGCCAGCCCCGACGCGCTGCACGCCAGCCGTGTCGACCTGGGCATGGCCGACCTGGTGATCGCCTGCGACACCGTGGTCGCGGCCGGCAAGGCGTCGCTGGCGGCGATGTCGGCACGGACCTATGTGGTGCTGAACAGCCACCTGACCCCCACCGCGGCATTCGTGCGCAACCCCGACTGGGATCCGCAGGCCGGCGAGGCGGTGGCGCGTATCGCGCGCGCCGTCGGCGAAGGGCAGCTGGCCAGCTTCGACGCCGAGCAGGTCGCGAAGCAGCTGCTGGGCCAGTCGATCTTCGCCAACCTGCTGCTGCTCGGCTATGCCTGGCAGCAGGGCAAGGTGCCGCTGTCGCACGCGGCGCTGATGCGGGCCATCGAGCTCAACGGCGTGCAGGTGGAAAGCAACAAGGCGGCGTTCGAATGGGGGCGCCTGGGCGCGCACGATATGCCTGCTCTGCAGTCGTACCTGCCGTCGCAGCCGGACGGCTCGCAGGTGATCCAGTTCGTGCGCAAGGTGCCGCTGGCGGAACTGGCGGACAAGTACGCCGGGTTCCTGGCCGGCTACCAGAACCGGGCCTATGCGGCGCAATACGAGTCGTTCATCAGTCGCGTCAGCGCAGCGGAATCGGTCGTCGGCGGCACCCGCCTCAGCGAAGCCGTGGCCCGCTCGCTGTTCAAGCTGATGGCCTATAAAGACGAATATGAGGTGGCGCGCCTGCACACCGGCGCCGCCTTCCGCGAGCAGATCGCGTCGATGTTCGAAGGCAAGGTCCGCCTGGTGCACCACCTCGCGCCGCCGCTGCTGGCGCGCAGGAACCAGGACGGCGAGCCGGTCAAGGGGGCTTACGGCCCATGGATGCGCAACGCCTTCGGCGTGCTGGCCCGCCTCAAGGGCCTGCGCGGCACGCCGTTCGATCCCTTCGGCTACACGCAGGAACGCAGGCAGGAACGCGCGCTAATTGGCGAGTACCGCCGCAGCATCGAAGCCTTGCTGCCGGCACTTTCCGCGTACAACCTCGAACTGGCACTGGAGATCGCGCGGCTGCCGCAGGAGATCCGCGGCTACGGCCACGTCAAGGCGCGCAACCTGGCCGCCACCCGCATCCGCTGGGAGCGGTTGATGGCGCAGTGGCACGCGGGCGGCACGCAGGTTCCGGCGCGGACCAGCGCGGCGGCATAGGCAAGCTCAAACAGCATCCACCACAGACTGAAGACAACGAACGGGTCCCGGCCGCCGCTGCTGCCGCGGGTCCCGCCACAGAGACAGCGAGGAGACAGAGATGATGAAGACCGTACTGAACCGCTTTGGCCGCGCCCTGGGTGCGATCGCGCTTGCCACCTCATTTGGCGCCCCATTTGCCGCCTGCGCCACCGGTGCGCTGGCGCAGGGCGGATATCCCAACCGCCCGATCCGCATCATCGTGCCCTGGCCCGCGGGCGGCGGTGTCGACGCCGTCACGCGCACGGTGGCCGAGAAGATGAGCGCCAGCCTGGGCCAGCAGGTGATCGTCGACAACCGCCCCGGCGCCACCGGCAATATCGGCGCCGGCATGGGCGCGAAGGCGGCACCCGACGGCTACACGCTGCTGGTCGCCAGCGCGCCGATGGCGATCAATGCCAGCCTGCACAAGAACCTGCCGTTCGACCTGGGCAAGGACTTCGCGCCGCTGGGCCTGATGGCGAGCTCGCCCTACATGCTGGTGGTCAACCCGTCGGTGGCCGGTTCCGTCAAGGAACTGGTGGCGCGCGCCAGGGCCGAGCCCGGCAAGCTGAGCTATGCTTCGGTCGGGCCGGGCACGCAGCAGAACGTGGTCAGCGAAGTGTTCAAGGAAAACGCCCAGATCAACGTCGTGCACGCTCCCTACAAGGGTGGCCCGCAGGCGCTGACCGACATGGTGGGCGGGCATATCCACATGATGTTCCACGGCGTGCCGGCGGTGATGCCATTCGTCAAGGGCGGCCAGCTCAAGGCCATTGCCGTGGCAAGCAAGCAGCGCCTGCCGCTGTTCCCTGACGTGCCGACCATGGCGGAGTCCGGCTTCCCCGGCATCGAGGCCAGCGAATGGTATGGCCTGGTGGCCCCTGCCGGCACGCCCAAGGAAATCGTCGCGCTGCTCGGCAAGGAAATCGACAAGGCGCTCAACGCCCCCGGCGTGCGCCAGCAACTGGCCAGCAAGGGCTATGACCCGGCCGCGCCGGGCACGCCGGACCAGTTCGCGTCCTTCATGGCGGCCGAGCAGAAGAAGTGGGCGCTGGCGATCAAGCAGACCGGGTTCCGCCTGGAGTAAGCGGCCACCGTCGCCCGCTCGCATTCCCCATCCTGCCTGCCTCCGCAATCGGTACGACGCTTCCGGCGCCGTACCGATTGGGGCTTTCCCGAGGGTTTCGCTGTCGCTATTTCGCTGTGCGGAATTGTCAGCCGGTTTCCTTGACGATGCCGCGAAGCCTGTGCAAAAGTCGGTGAAAACGAACGATCGTGCGGGAATAATCCCGACACCTCGTCACCGGGCTTTCGCTGCCGCCGATGGCACAGCGGTGCCCGGCAAGCCGGGCGGCCACGTTGCCGCATCGCACAGGAGACAGCCCATGCAGTATCCGCACCCCGCGTCCGCGCATCCGCCCCGTGACCGTCACGGCGCGATCCCCGCCACGCCGGCCGGCACACGCCAGCCAGGCGCCGGCGCCCGCTGTCAGGCCCGCACTCCGCGCACCTGATCCCCATACGCCCCGAATTCTTGCGCGGCAGCGCCCGGCGCTGCCGCGAGGGATCACGCGCGGCGTCTTGCCAGCGCGTGCCTGGATTTCCGATTCGCGAACCGCATGAGGTAACCCCGTGGCATTGTTCCTTCAACAGATACTCAACGGCCTGACGCTGGGCGGCGTCTACAGCCTGGTGGCGCTTGGCCTGACGCTGGTCTACGGCATCCTGCACGTGCCCAATTTCGCGCACGGCGCGTTCTACATGGCCGGCGCCTATGTGTCGTACTACCTGATGACGGCGCTGGGCATGAACTACTGGCTGGCGATGGTCGGCGCCGCGCTGGTGGTGGCGGTGCTGTCGATGCTGGCCGACCGGCTGGTGTTCCATCCGCTGCGCAACTCGCCCGAGCTGCACGACATGATCGCGGCCATCGGCATCCTGCTGTTCCTGGAGGCCGGCGCGCAGGCGCTGTGGGGCGCGGACTTCCATCGCATGCCGACGCCGTACGGCCAGATCGTCGACGTCTTCGGCCTGACCGCGCCGCTGCAGCGCCTGCTGATCATCGGCGCCGCGTTTGCGCTGATGGTGCTGCTGCACCTGTTCCTCACGCGCACCATGACCGGCGCCACCATCATGGCGATGGCGCAGAACCGCGACGGCGCCGCGCTGGTCGGCATCGATGCGACGCGCGTCACGCTGCTGGTCTTCGCCATCTCCGGCGCACTGGCCGCGATCGCCGCCACGCTGTACGCGCCGATCAACCTGGTCTACCCGAGCATGGGCAACCTGGTGATCACCAAGGCCTTCGTCATCATCATCCTGGGCGGCATGGGCAGCATTCCCGGCGCCATCGTCGGCGGGCTGATCATCGGCATGGCCGAGAGCTTCGGCGGCTTCTACGTTTCCACCGACTACAAGGACATCATCGCCTTCGTGCTGCTGGTGGTGATCCTGTCGATCCGGCCGCAGGGCCTGTTTGCCGGCAAGGCAGCCTGAGGAGTACGACATGAAAGCACTGCAAGGAAAGACCGGCTGGATGCTGCTGCTGGCACTGGCCATCGCGTTCCCGCTGGTCACGCCCAACAGCTACTACCTGACCGTGATGACGCTGGCCTTCATCTACGCCATCGCCACGCTCGGACTCAACCTCATCACCGGCTACACCGGCCAGCTCAACCTGGCGCACGGCGGCTTCATGGCCATCGGCGCCTACACGCTGGGCATCCTGACCGTCGATCACCAGGTGCCGTTCTGGCTCGCCTTCGTGCTGGCCGGCGTGGTCTGCATGGTGCTGGGCTACGTCGTCGGCGTGGTGTCGCTGCGGCTGAAGGGCCATTACTTCTCGATCTTCACCATGTGCATCGGCTACATCATCTACCTGGTGATCGAGAAATGGGAAAGCCTGACGCACGGCACCGTGGGGCTGATCGGCATCCCGGTGCCGGCTGCGATCGGACCGCTCGCGTTCGACAGCGTGCAGGCGCAGTACTACCTGGTGCTGTTCTTCCTGGCTGTGGGCACGTTCCTGATGCACCGCATCGTCACCTCGCTGCTGGGCCGCAGCTTCATGGCCGTGCGCAACAGCGATGCGCTGGCGGAAGCGCTGGGCATCAACCTGATGCGCACCAAGGTGCTGTCGTTCGTACTGTCGGTGGGTTACGCCGGTTTTGCCGGCGCGCTGTACGCCGGCCAGGTGCGCTTCCTGGGTCCGGACATCGCCCGCACCGACCTGACCTTCGACATGGTGATGTCGATGCTGGTGGGCGGCATCGGCACCCTCTTCGGGCCGTTGCTGGGCGCGGTGCTGGTGCCGTGGATCACGCAGTCGCTGCAGTTCATGCAGGACTACCGCATGCTGGTGTTCGGGCCGGTGCTGATCCTGCTGATCATCTTCGTGCCGGACGGCATCGTGGGTTCCTGGCTGAAGAAGCAGGCGCGCAAGGCCGCCGCCGCACGCCGCGGCAAGCAGGCACAGCCCGCTGCCGCCGGCAACATCGCATCTGTCCCGACCACCCGCGCCGGAGCCGACCATGCTTGAGATCCGCAACCTGACCAAGAAATTCGGCGGCCTGACCGCGGTGCACGATGTCTCGGTGACCTTCGAGCAGGGCCACATCAATGCCATCATCGGTCCCAACGGCGCCGGCAAGACCACCTTCTTCAACCTGGTCGCGGGCACGCACGCACCCTCCTCCGGGCAGATCCTGTTCAAGGGGCAGGACGTGGCCGGCCTGCGCGCCGACCAGATCGCGCGCCTCGGCGTGGCGCGCACCTTCCAGGCGACCGCGCTGTTCGACCGCGCCACGGTGCTGGACAACCTGATCGTCGGCCACCGGCTGCGCACGCGCGCCGGGCTGGGCGACGTGCTGCTCAACACGCGCCGGCTGCGCGAGGAAGAGCGCCTGTGCCGCGACAAGGCCGAAGCCGCGCTCGACTTTGTCGGCCTGTCGCACCTCGCGCATGAAGTCGCCGCCGATATCACGCAGGAAGCGCGCAAGCGCGTGGCGTTTGCGCTGGCGCTGGCGACCGACCCGGAGCTGCTGCTGCTCGACGAGCCGGCGGGCGGCGTCAATCCGGAAGAAACCGTCGGCCTGGCCGAGCTGATCCGCAAGATGGTGCGCCATGGCAAGACCGTCTGCCTGATCGAACACAAGATGGACATGATCATGCGGCTGGCCGACAAGATCATGGTGCTGAACTACGGCGAGAAGATCGCCGAAGGCACGCCTGCACAGATCCAGCAGGATCCGCATGTCATCGAGGCCTACCTGGGAGCCGACCATGTTGCAGCTTGAACGCGTCTCGCTGTCGTACGGCAGCTTCCGTGCGCTGGACAACATCACGCTGCACGCCGGCGCCGGCGAGCTGGTGGTGCTGCTGGGCGCCAACGGTGCCGGCAAGAGCTCGATCTTCCTGGCGATGAGCGCAATCCACCGCATCAGCGGCGGCAGCATGCGCTTCGACGGGCGCGAACTGTCGGGCATGAAGCCGTCGCAGATCGTGCAGGCGGGGCTGGTGCATTGCCCGGAAGGACGCAAGCTCTTTCCGGCGATGAGCGTGGAAAAGAACCTGGTGCTGGGCGCCTATGTGCACCGGCGCGACGGGGCGGGGATCCGCAGGACGCTGGAGGAAGTCTATGAACTCTTCCCGATCCTGCGGCAGAAGAAGGACGACCCCGCGGGATCGCTGTCGGGCGGGCAGCAGCAGATGGTGGCGCTGGGCCGCGCGCTGATGAGCCGGCCGCGCGCACTGCTGCTGGACGAGCCGTCGCTCGGGCTGGCGCCGCTGGTGGTCAAGCAGATGTTCGAGATCATCCAGCGCATCAACCGCGCCGGCACCACGGTGCTGCTGGCCGAGCAGAACGCGTACGCGGCGCTGGGGATCGCGCATCGCGCGTACGTGATCGAGAGCGGGAAGATCGTGATGGAGGGGGACAGGGATACGTTGCTGAAGGACGAGGGGATTCGGAAGGCGTATATCGGGGGTTAAGGAACCAAAGGCCTCCACTACCGATTGTGTGCTCCCTCTCCCGCTTGCGAGAGAGGGAAGCAAACCGTGCGGTCGTTAAGGGACAGCAGACATAACAAGCGCAGTACATCCAGGAGACATCACCATGCAAAGCAACATCATCCGCCGTATCTTCCCGCTGGCCGCCACCGCCGTGGCCGCCATGACCGCCATAATGGCTTCGGGCGCCGCGCTGGCGCAGGAAGTCGTCAAGATCGGCTATACCGGCCCGCTGTCCGGCGGCGCCGCGCTCTATGGCAAGAACGTGCTGTCGGGCGTGCAGATGGCGGTGGATGAAATCAACACCGCCGGGCTGGAGGTCAAGGGCAAGAAGGTCAAGCTGGAAGTGGTGGCGCTGGACGACAAGTACTCGCCCGCCGAGGCCGCCATCAACGGCCGCCGGCTGGTGCAGCAGCACAAGACCGCGGCGATCTTCGTGCCGCACTCGGGCGGCATCTTTGCGCTGCAGGCCTTCAACGAGCAGGAGAAATTCCTGGTGATGGCCTATTCCAGCGTGCCGCGCATCACCGATGCCGGCAACAAGCTGACCATCCGCATCCCCCCGGCCTATACCGGCTATATCGAGCCGTTCATCAAGGCGCAGATGAAGCGCTATGGCAAGAACGTGGCGCTGACGCCGGCGGATCACGACTATGCCAAGGCCTGGGTGCAGGCCTTCGTGCCGGCCTGGGAATCGGCCGGCGGCAAGGTGGTGGCCAACAACCCGATGTCGTACACCAAGGCCACCGACTTCTACAGCGGCGTGTCGCGCGCCATCAGCGAGAAGCCGGACGTGATGTTCGTCGGCGGACCGTCCGAGCCGACCGCGCTTGTGGTCAAGCAGGCGCGCGAACTGGGTTTCAAGGGCGGCTTTATCGTGATGGACCAGGCCAAGATGGACGAGATGGCCAAGGTCACCAACGGGCTGTCGATGCTGGAAGGCTCGATCGGCGTGCTGCCGCTGGTCAACGACAACCGCCCGGCGGCGCAGGCGTTCAATGCCAAGTACAAGAAGCTGCATGACGGCCGCGATGCGACCACCGAGATGTCGCTGAACTACACCATGGTCTATGCGCTGGCCGGCGCCATGAAGCTGGCGGGCACCACCAGCGATGCCGCGGCGATCCGCGCAAAGATGCCGGACGCGGTGAAGGGACTGGCCAGGGAGGTCAATCCCAACGAAGTCGACGGCATCGACGCCAAGGGCGGCTCGATGGCCGATACCGTGGTGGGCTGGGTACAGAACGGCAAGATCTCGCAGGTGCGGCTGTCGGAGCTGGCCAAGTAAGGTGGCCAGATGAGCTGGCCAAATGCGCTGGCCAAATGAGTTGGCCATCCACGCCGAAAAGCCCTGCAGGCCACGCGCCTGTGGGGCTTTTTTCTGTTGGCGGCAACCGACAGGATCCGACGCGTCTCAGCCGGAGGTCGGCGCGCCGCTACGAGCGAACGCCGAACAGGCCGTGCCAGAACGAATCGAAGGCGCCGGGATGGCGCCTGTGGCGCTCCGGGGCATCGTGCCCTGACGCCGCCGCTGCCTCGGGTTCCGGCGCCTGCGCGGCAGCCGCGCTTGCCTGCCGCGATGCCTGCAAGGCCGAAACGCTGTCGGCGATGCGGGCCGCCAGCTCCGCCTCGCAATCGCGGCCGAGCAGCACGCCAAACAGGACATCGCGGTTGTGGCCGTCATCGGCAAAGCGCATGGCGATGGTGACCATCTTCTCGTACTGTTCCTGCGCCGCGCGCTGGGCCTCGCGCTGCGCGGCGCGTTCCTGCTCTTCGTGTGCTTCCTGCTCCGCCTGCCAGCGGCGCATCTCGCGCTCGAACACTTCGTCGTAGATCTGGCGCTGTTCGGCGTCGGACAGGATCGCGTAGGCGTCGCGGATTTCCTGGAAGGCCGCGTGCGCCTCGGCCTCGCGGCCGAGGTTGCGGTCCGGGTGCCATTTCATTGCGGCGCGCCGGTACGCCAGCTTGATCTCGTCAAGGGTGGCGTCGGCTTGCACGCCTAGTGTCGCGTAGAGGGTCGTCATGGGGCGATGGGGGCGCTGCTGGGCTGGCGTTCATGCTAGCACGGCGCGCCGGCCCATCGGGGGCATCGCCGCTACTGGGGCCGGTCACCGTCGCGGTTACGTGCCTCCATCTGCCCACGGTCGTGCTGGGCGCGCTGCTGCTGTTGCTGTTGCTGGCGCTGCTGCTCCATCTGCTGGCGCTGGCGGTCCTGCATTTGCCGCTGCTGTTCCTGCTGGTGGCGCTGCTGCTCCTGCATTGCCCGCTGCTGCTCCTGCGCCTGCCGCTGCTGCGCCTGCGCGGCGCGCTGCTGCTGCTCAGCCTGCTGGCGCTGCATGGCCTGCTGGCGTTGCTGCTCCTGCATCTGCCGTTGTTGTTCCTGCGCCTGCCGCTGCTGTTCCTGCATCTGGCGCTGCTGTTCCATCTGCTGACGCTGGGCGGCCTGTGCCTGCCGCTGCTGGACTTCCTGCGCCTGGCGCTGCTGGGCCTCCTGCATCTGACGTTGCTGCTCGAAGCGCTGGCGCTGCATCTCCTGCCCCTGCCGCTGCTGGTCGGCCATCTGGCGCTGGCGCTCCACCTGCTGGCGCTGCTGCTCGGCGGCCTGGCGCTGCTGTTCCATCTGCTGGCGCTGGGCGTCATGCGCCTGGCGTTGCTGCTCCATCTGCTGGCGCTGCGCGTCCTGGGCCTGACGTTGCTGCTCCATCTGCTGGCGCTGGCGGCCTTCCTGCATCTGGCGCTGCTGGGCGTCCTGGGCCTGGCGCTGCTGCGCCTCCTGCATCTGGCGTTGCTGCTCGAAGCGCTGGCGCTGCATTTCCTGCGACTGCCGCGCCGGATCGGGGCGATCCTGCCCGTCCGCCCACTGCCGTTGCTGCCCGCGCTGCTGCTCCTGCTGGCGCCGCTCCATCGCATCCTGCTGCTGCCGCTGCAGTTCGCGCGCCTGCTGCTGTTCGCGGTCAGGCTGGCCTTGCCACTGGCGCTGCTGCTCCTGCTGGCGGCGCTCCATCGCTTCCTGCTGCTGCCGCTGCAGTTCGCGCGCCTGTTGCTGTTCGCGGCCAGGCTGGCCTTGCCACTGGCGCTGCTGGTCCTGCTGGCGGCGCTCCATCGCTTCCTGCTGCTGCCGCTGCAGGTCGCGCGCCTGCTGCTGTTCGCGCTGCATGGCCTGCGCCTGGCGTTGCGCATCAGGCTGGCCGGCAAAGCCGCGTCCATCGTCGGGACGCGCGCTCTGCCCACGGCCATTGCCGCGCCAGCCGTCCGGCGCCTGGGCCGGGTCCGGGCGGCCGGCGCGCGGCTGCTGCTCGCGCGCGGCCAGGGCGGCCTGGCTCATGCGCACGTCCGGCATGGGCTGCGCCTTGCGTCCCGGGCGCCCGGGGCGTCCCGGCCGTGGCTCGGGGCTGCCGCGCCATGCCGGGCCCGCCCCGGGGACGACACCGCCCTCGCGGGCGAAGCGTCGGGCCAGGTCATCGGTGGCCGGCCGTCCCGGCGGGTGCGCCGCGATCGCCTGGCGCTCGAAGACCGGGCGCGCCTGCGGCGGCAGCTGCCGCACCGGCGCGGCGCCGACCAGGCTGTTCTTGACCGGCGCCACCGGCGGGCCGCCGCGTGCCTCGCCGGCCGGCAGGTTGCGCCATTCGGCGCGGTGCATGCCGCGCACCGGGCGACCCTCGACGAAATTGCGCGCCGGCATGCCGGTGATGGCGCCAGGCACGTTGCGGTTGGCATACGGCACGGGCCGCCCGCGGTCGCCCATCACGATGTTGTTGACGGTGACGCGGTTGATGCGCGCGACATAGCTGGGACTGGCGCGGTACGCCGGCCGGTAGGCATCGCGCGGACCGAGCGGGTACCACGCCACGCCGGGGCCCCCGCCCACTTGCACGCTGCTCCAGCCGTGCCCGCCGCCGCCACCGCCGACAAAGGCCACCACGGCCGGCGAGTAGCACGGCCGCACCCGCGGGCCCGGCACCCAGCCCCAGCGCGTGCCCACGAAGGCCCAGCGCCCGTAGTGCGACGGGGCGAAGCCCCATGGGGCATCGTCGATCCAGGTCCAGCCCCACGGCGCGATCCATGCCCAGTGGCCGACGCTGTAGGGTGCCCAGCCGGCGCTGACGACGCGCGGGAACCAGACCGCGCCGTAGGCGGGTTCTTCCTGCCAGTCGCCGTAGTCGTCCAGCGCCGCGTAGCCCGGCATTTCGCGCGGCAGGTAGCGCGCCGACGGCGACGCGTCTTCGCGGGCGTCGCGGGCCGCGGTCCAGCGGTCGAAGCTGTCCTCGGCAATCGGACCGCCGCCGGCATCGGCCAGGTCGGTGCCGGCAAAGCGCATGCGATCGCCGCGCTGCAGCTCGATCGAGCGGCTATCGCCGTAGACCACGGCGCTGCCATGCCGCATCGTCACCGTGGTGGTGCTGCCGTCCGGCGCCACGTCGAGCCGGTAGTCGCCCGGCTCGCGCGGCACGAAGGCCAGGTTGGGGGTATCGATCTCGACGGTCTGGTCCTGCGGCAGCGCACGCACGCGCACCTGCATCGTGCCCTGCGTCAGCTTGACCTGGGTGGTGTCGTCGTCCAGGTTCAGGATGCTGGCCGCGGTCGCGCCGCCCATGCGCATGGCAACGTTGCCGGCGTGCAGCTCGGCGCGGCCGCCGGCGTCCATCCACAGCCGGTCGCCGGTAGTGACCGGGCGGTTCAGGCCGGTGGCGGCCCACTGGTCCGAGCCGGCCGGCGCGAAGCTCAGGTTGCCGTCGACCGCGGTAAGCGTGGCGATGCGGGCGGACGGGTCGGCCTGCGCAACCGGGGCGTCGACGATGGGCGCGTCCAGGTAGGGCTGGCCGGGTGGCGGCACCTGGGCCAGTGCAGCAGCCGCCACCGCAAGGGCCGAGGCGGCGGCGAGCGCAGTCAGGGCAAGCCGGGTGCGCGGGCCGGCGAGCGGGCGGGAACCACCAGATTGGACGGATTCGGACATGATTTCAGGTCGGGACAAGACGCTCCGGGATGCGGCGCGGGCAGCCGGTCGGAACCGATCGGCGAAGCCAATGGCAACGCGCCATCCTATTGGCACGATACATTGCCGGGAAGCCTGGCAACATGGCCCATGCGGCGGACTTTGTAAGCGCGTATTTCACCATGTGGCATGGTGGCCCGCCGGGAAACGAGGCGCGAGGCAGGCGGCGGGCGGGAAGGCGGGCGGCGGGCGATGCGCGGCGGCACACCGGGCGTCAAAGGTAGAAACAACTATTGCCGGTTGTGCCGGTATTGCCGGAGCCGGCGCGCGCCGGCCGGCCGGCGGCGGTTTCAGCGGCCTTGCTGCTCGCGCAGCAGTTCGGTCAGCCGGTCGGCCGGCATCGGCCGCCCATACAGGTAGCCTTGCGCCTCGTAGCAGTCGTGGGCCAGCAGGAAGTCGCGCTGCTCCGGGGTCTCGACGCCCTCTGCGACCACGCCGATGCGCAGGCTCTTGCCCACGTTGATCACCGAACGCACGATCGCGGCGTCGACCGGATCCTGGGTGACATTGCGGATAAAGGACTGGTCGATCTTGAGCCGGTCGACCGGGAACGACTTGAGGAAGCTCAGCGACGCATAGCCGGTGCCGAAATCATCGCAGGTCAGCGTCACGCCGTCGCGGCGCAGCGCCTGCAGCTGGTCCGAGACCTCGTCGCCCTGCTGCAGCGCGATGGTCTCGGTGATCTCGATCTCCAGGCAATCCGGCGCCAGCTCCAGCGCGCGCAACACGTGGCGCACCTCGGTCAGAAGGCGGCTTTCGGACAGCTGCGCCGCAAACAGGTTGATGGCGACGCGCGGCGGCTGCGAAAACGCCAGCGACCACGCGCGCGCCTGCGCGCACGTGGTCTGCAGCAGCCACATGCCGACGTCGCTGGCAATGCTGCTGGCAGCCAGCGCGTCGATGAACAGTGCCGGCACGATCAGCCCGCGGGTCGGATGCCGCCAGCGCATCAGCGCCTCGGCGCCGCGGATTCGGCCGTCGCGCAGGTCGACCTGGGGCTGGTACAGCAGCTCGAACTGGCGCTGCGCGTAGGCTTCGTGCAGGGCCTGGACCAGCGACAGGCGCGCGGTCACGTCCGAGCGCATCTGCGGCTTGAAGAAGCGGATGGTGCGGCCGCCGTCGTGCTTGGCACGGGCCAGCGCCAGGCTGGCGGCGGCGAGTACGTCTGAACCCAGTTCGCCGGCAGCGGGAATCACGCACGCGCCGATGCTGGCCAGCACATGGTGGCGGCGCCCGGCGTGCTCATGCGGGGAAGACAGCATTGACAGGATCGCCGCGCCGACATGCCGGACCAGCGTGGGATCGGAAATGGAAGGCAGCAGCACGCCGAACTCGTCGCTGCCGACGCGGCCGATGGCGGCATCGCGCGGCGAAGCATCGCGCAGGCGCCGGGCCACCCGCTGCAGGATGACGTCGCCCTCGGCATGCCCGTGCATATCATTGAAGGCACGGAAATCATCGATGCCGATCAGCAGCAATGCGCAGCGGGGCACCGCCTCAGCCTGCAGGCGCACCTCCAGCCGCTTCAGAAACCCCTGGCGATTGTCAACGCCGGTCAGCGGATCGAGATCCGAGCCTGGCGAGGCGCCAGCCGCCTTCGCCCCGGACTTGGCCACCATCCCTGCCCCATCTGTAATTGTCGACATTGTTACCCGCAAGCAATTTAGCAAGTGTGACGAAAACTTGGAAAAAATCAAGAAGTTCCCGCCGGCTGCCGTAACCCCAATGCGGCGGCGCAACGCTGGCGAGCCCGTCGCGCGGTTGCGCGTTGAATCGGCTTGCGGCATACAGTACCCTACCGCGCACCAGGGCCGTGCCGGCAGCCGCGCAGCCGGAAAGCGGCCCTGGACGCGGCGATGCGGGCAACGGCCGCCCCCGGTAACATTGCGCTCCGTCGCCCTGCTCCTCCCTGAACAAGAACATTACCGGGACCTTCACCGTGAACGCTTGGACCATCCGTACCCGCATCCTGGCCAGCTTTTCCATGATCCTGCTGGTCATGGCCCTGATGGGCGTGGTCGCCTATATGCGGATGAATGCGATCGAGCGCGAGACCGCGCTGATGCTGCATGACGCCCTGCCGGGGCTGAACTACAGCACCGGTATCCGCGGCGTCTGGGGCGAGCGCTACGTGCTTGCCTGGCAGACCATCAATGCCTCGAACGACGACGAGCGCCGCGGTTTCCAGGAACAGGGCAAGGACGCGGCCGCGCGCCTGGACAAGCTGGAGCAGCAGTACGAGGGCACGATCACGCGCAGCGAGGACCGCGTCGCGTTCCAGGCCTACCGCGACCTGCGCGCCCAGTATGAACAGGCCGCGCAGGTGCTGGCCCAGGCCGGCGACTGGAACGGCGCGGCCGCGGTCGCGGCGCTGCGCGGCCCCGTGCATGATCGCTGGATCGCCGCGCGCAAGGCGGCCCAGCACCTGGTCGACGACAACAGCGCGGTCAATGCACGCGCCGCGCGCGGCATCGACGATGCCGTCAACACCGCCAAGATCAGCATCGAGGCCGCGTTGATCGTCGCGCTGGTGGTGGCCGTGGTGTGCGGCTACCTGCTGCTGCGCGCGATCACCGTGCCGATGCAGTCGATCGTCGGCCTGCTCGCCGGCATCCGCGGCGGCGACCTGCGCCAGCGCATGGCGCTGCGCCGCAAGGATGAGTTCCACGAGGTCGAGGAAGGCTTCAACCAGATGACCGGCGAGCTGACCTCGCTGGTGGGCCAGGCGCAGCGCACCGCGATCCAGGTCACCACCTCGGTCAACGAGATCGCCGCCACCGCGCGCCAGCAGCAGGCCACCGCCACCGAGACCGCCGCCACCACCACGCAGATCGGCGCCACCTCGCGCGAGATCTCGGCCACCGCGCGCGACCTGGTGCGCACCATCCATGAGGTGTCCAGCGCCGCCGAGCAGGCGGCCGGGCTGGCCGGCACCGGGCAGGTGGGCCTGTCGCGCATGGAAGGCACCATGCAGCACGTGATGGAAGCCGCCGGCTCGGTCAACGGCAAGCTCGCCACGTTGAACGAGAAGGCCGGCAATATCAACCAGGTGGTGACCACCATTGCCAAGGTGGCCGACCAGACCAACCTGCTGTCGCTCAATGCCGCGATCGAAGCCGAGAAGGCCGGCGAGTACGGCCGCGGCTTCTCGGTGGTGGCCACCGAGATCCGCCGCCTGGCCGACCAGACTGCGGTGGCCACCTACGACATCGAGCAGATGGTGCGCGAGATCCAGTCGGCCGTTGCCGCGGGCGTGATGGGCATGGACAAGTTCTCGGAAGAAGTGCGCCGCGGCATGTCGGAGGTGACGCAGGTGGGCGACCAGCTGTCTCAGATCATCGCCCAGGTGCAATCGCTGGCGCCGCGCGTGGTCATGGTCAGCGAGGGCATGCAGGCGCAGGCCGGCGGCGCCGAGCAGATCAACCAGGCGCTGATGCAACTGTCGGAAGCCGCCCAGCAGACGGTCGAATCGCTGCGCCAGTCGGGCCAGGCCATCGACGAACTGACGCTGGTCGCCAACGACCTGCGCAGCGGCGTCTCGCGCTTCAAGGTCTAGGCGGCCCCTTACTGGACCTTATCGGCCCGTATTGGCCCGTATTGGCCCGCCCAGCCTTCCGCCTCGCAACCATGAAGCTCTTCCTGCTGTTCCGTCTTGGCGCCGACCACTACGCCCTGGATGCGGCCGAGGTCGCCGAGGTGCTGCCGCTGACGCGCCAGAAGCAGGTGCCCGGCGCACCCGCCTGGGTGGCCGGCATGATGGAGCGCCGCGGCCAGCCGGTGCCGGTGATCGACCTGCCGGCGCTGGCGACCGGCGTGCCGGCGGCGCTGCGCACCAGCACGCGCACGGTGCTGGTCCACTACCGCCATCGCGGCACCGCCGCGCCTCGGCTGCTCGGCCTGCGGCTTGAGTCCGCCACGCAGATGCTGCGCTGCCCGGCCGAATCCTTTGTCGATAGCGGCATAGCGGGCGCCAGCCCGCGCTACCTGGGGCCGGTGCGCCATGACGCGCGCGGCCTGGTGCAGTGGGTGCGCATCGACGCCCTGCTGCCAGACGAAATCCATGCGATGCTGTTCGCCGACACGTCCGGAGACCCCGCATGAGCACTGCCACACACATCGAGGCCCTGCTCAAGGCCCGCATCGGCCTGGACGCCGATGCCATCGGCAGCGGCGCGGTGGAACGCGCGGTGCGCGAGCGCAGCCACGCAGTGCAGGCAGCGGATACGCAGGCGTACTGGAACCTGCTGCACGGCACCGCCGGCGAGTTCCAGGCGCTGATCGAGGCGGTGGTGGTGCCCGAGACCTGGTTCTTCCGGCATCGCGAGGCACTACTGGCGCTGGGCCGCTTTGCCGCCGAGCGCGCCTTTGCCGACGGCACGCGCACGCTGCGCGTGCTGAGCCTGCCCTGCTCCACCGGCGAAGAGCCCTATTCGATCGCCATGGCCCTGCTCGATGCCGGCGTGCCGGCGGCGCGCTTTTGCATCGACGCCGTCGACATCAGCGCCCGGGCGCTGGCGCGCGCGCGCCAGGGCGAGTACGGCGCCAACGCCTTCCGCAGTGGCCCGCTCGACTTCCGCGACCGCTATTTCACCGCCGGCCCCGCCGGCTACGCGCTGGACCCGCGTGTGCGTGCGCAGGTGCGGCTGCTGCAGGGCAACCTGGTCGATCCCGACCTGCTCGCCGGCGAGCCGCCCTATGACTTCGTCTTCTGCCGCAACCTGCTGATCTATTTCGCTGCGCCCGACCAGCGGCGCGCGGTGCAGACGCTGGCGCGGCTGACGATGGCCGACGGCCTGCTTTTCGTCGGCCCGGCCGAGGCCAGCCTGCTGAGCGCGCAGGGGATGGTGCCGGTCGGCCTGCCGCTGACCTTTGCCTTCCGCAAACCCTCGCCGCGCGCCACACCGGTCGCCATCGCGCACCCGCCGCAGGGGGCAAGGATGGCTGCGCCGCCGCGCCTGCCGCGCTCGCCGGTGCCGGCCAGGCCCGTCGTGCGGCCAGCGCCCGCGCCCGGCACGCCTGCTGCTACCGTCATGCCCGGCCATGCGCACGCCAGCGAACTGGCCCGTATCGCCGGCATGGCCGACCGTGGCGAACTCGAGGCCGCTGGCGCCGCCTGCCAGGCACTGCTCGACCGCATCGGCACCGATGCGGGCGCCGCCGGCGCCTGGTGCATGCAGGGCGTGCTGCACGACGCCGCCGGCCGCACCGCGCAGGCGCACGCCGCCTACCGCAAGGCGCTGTACCTGGACCCGGCGCACCAGGAGAGCCTGTACCACCTGGCCGCGCTGCTCGACACCGAAGGCGACCACGACGGCGCCATGCGCCTGCGCCAGCGCGCGCAACGCCACACCCGCAAGCACCATGGCTGAACCGCAAGGCATTTTCCGCGGAACCTGCGCGGCCACCGTCGCAGTGGACGATTGCTGGCGCCGCATCGGCGTGCGCGGCGACGGCTCCTGCCCGGCGCTGGCCGAGCACGCGCACTGCCGCAACTGCCCGACCTACGCGCAAGCCGCGGCCATGCTGCTGGATGCGCAGCAGCTCGACCTGCCAGACCTGCTCGACCAGAACGCCGATGCGCTGCCCGATGCGGCAGCCATGGGCGGAGAAGCGGACGACCCGTACGCCGGGCACGGCAACGCGCTGTCGTGCCTGGTATTCCGCATCGGCGAAGAATGGCTGGCGCTGCCGACCGCGGCACTGGGCGAAGTCACCGCGCCGTGTCCGGTGCATTCGCTGCCGCACCGACGCGATGCCGCGGTGCTGGGCCTGGCGGCCGTGCGCGGCAACCTGCTGGTGTGCCTGTCGCTGGCACGGCTGTTCGGCACTGGCGAGGCCGGCGATGCCGGCGAGGCAGCGGGCAGCCGCTTCCTGATCCTCGGCCAGGGCCGCGCCGCGCTCGCGCTGCCGGTGGCCGAGGTTTCCGGCGTGGTGCGCGTATCCGGACCCGCGCTGCAGCCGCTGCCGGCCACGCTGGGCCGCGCGTCGGCGCGCTACACGCAGGCGCTATTCCTGGACCATGGCCGCAGCGTCGGCCTGCTCGACGCGGCCCTGCTGCGCCAGGCACTGGCACGGAGCCTGGCATGAACCCCGAACAGTTGCGCGACGCCTCGCTGCTCGAGCTGTTCGCGCTCGAGGCCGAATCGCAGGCCGAAATCCTCAACGCCGGGCTGCTGGCGCTGGAGCGCAACCCGGCCGCCGCCGAGCACCTGGAGGCGTGCATGCGCGCGGCGCATTCGCTCAAGGGCGCGGCGCGCATCGTCGGGCTCGACGCCGGCGTGCGCATGGCGCACGCCATGGAAGACTGCCTAGTCGCCGCGCAGGGCGGCATGCCGCTGACGGCCGCGCATATCGACGCGCTGCTGCAGGGCACCGACCTGCTGCTGCGCATCGGCCATCCGCCCGGCGGCGATCCGGGCTGGGCCGACGGCGCCGGCCGCGCCGGGATCGATGCGGTGGTGCAGCGGCTGGGCACACTGGATGGCGGCCTGGCCCTGCCGCCCGTTGCAGCCCCGCAAGCCGCGCCGTGGACAGTGCCGGCAGACGATGGGCCCGCCATACCACCAGCGCCAGCCGCACCCATCCCGCAGCCGCAGGCAACGGGGCCACAGCCAGTCGCCCCCGGCGAGCCGCAGGAGCGCATGCTGCGCGTCAACGCCGATGCCCTCGACCAGCTGCTGGCACTCTCCGGCGAGGCCATGGTCGAGTCGCACTGGCTGCGGCCATTCGGCCAGGCGCTGCAGAAGGCCAGGCGCCAGCAGGCGCGCGCGCTGCGCGCAGCCGATGCGCTGCAGGACGCGCTGCAGGACACCCTCGCGGACAACGCCGGCGCGCGCGTGGCGCTGGCCGGATTGCGCCAGCTGCTCGAAGACGGGCATGGCGAGCTGTCGCGGCGGGCCGATGAATTCGACCAGTACGACCACCGCGCCACGCGCCTTGCGCGCCGGCTCTACGACAGCGCGCTGGGCTCGCGCATGCGCCCCCTCGCGGATGGGCTGACCGGCTACGCGCGCATGGTTCGGGACCTGGGCCGTGCGCTCGGCAAGTCCGTGCACCTGGAGCTGGTCGGCGCGGGCACGCAGGTCGACCGCGACATCCTGGAAGCGCTCGACGCCCCGCTCGCCCACTTGCTGCGCAACGCGGTGGACCACGGCATCGAGCCGCCCGCGGTGCGCCAGGCCCAGGGCAAGCCCGCCGAAGGCCGGGTCACGCTGCAGGCCCGCCACAACGCCGGCCGGCTGGTGATCGAGATCTTCGACGACGGCGCCGGCGTCCACCTGGACGCATTGCGGCGCGCGATCGTGCGGCGCAACCTTGCTTCGGAAGAGACCGCGGCGCGGCTGTCGCAGGCGGAGCTGCTCGATTTCCTGCTGCTGCCCGGCTTCAGCATGCGCGACACGGTGTCGGAAGTGTCCGGCCGCGGCGTGGGCCTGGATGCGGTGCAGGAGATGGTGCGGCGCGTGCGCGGCAGCCTGCGCCTGACGCAGCAGCCCGGGCAGGGCCTGCACTTCCACCTCGAGCTGCCGCTGACGCTGTCGGTGGTGCGCACGCTGCTGGTGGAGGTCACGGGCGAGGCCTATGCCTTCCCGCTCGGGCATGTGCTGCGCGCCGCCGCGGTCGGACGCGCGCAGATCGAGCAGACCGAACGCCACCAGCATTTCCGCCACGAGGGCCGTGCCATCGGCCTGGTCAGCGCGGCGCAGGTAATGCAGCGGCCGGAGAGCATTGCGCACGAGCGCGACGACGTGCAGGTGATCATCGTCGGCGAGGGCGAGCGCACCTACGGCATCGCGGTCGACCGCATGCTGGGCGAACGGCTGCTGGTGGTGCAGCCCCTGCCCGCCGCGCTGGGCAAGGTGAAGGACATCGCCGCCGGCAGCCTGACCGACGACGGCACGCCGGTACTGATCTTCGACGTGGAAGACCTGCTGCGCTCGGTCGAGAAGCTGGTCTCCGAAGGCCGCATCGAAGGCGTGCGCCACGCTGCCGAAGCCAGCGTGCAAGCGCGCGCGCGGCGCGTGCTGGTGGTCGACGACTCGCTCACCGTGCGCGAGCTGCAGCGCAAGCTGCTGGCCGGGCGCGGCTACGATGTCGCGGTGGCGGTCGACGGCATGGACGGCTGGAACGTGCTGCGCGCCGAGCCTTTCGACCTGGTCATCACCGATATCGACATGCCGCGCATGGACGGCATCGAGCTGGTGAGCAGGATCCGCCATGACGCCGCGCTGCGCCAGCTGCCGGTGATGGTGGTGTCGTACAAGGACCGCGAGCAGGACCGCCAGCGCGGCCTGGAAGCGGGCGCGGACTATTATCTGGCAAAGGGCAGTTTCCACGACGCCGCGCTGCTCGACGCGGTGCAGGACCTGATCGGCGAGGCACGCTCATGAAAATCGGCATCGTCAACGACTCCCCGCTCGCCGTCGCCGCGCTGCGCCGGGCCATCGCGCTGGACCCCGCCTTCGAGCTCGCCTGGGTCGCCGTCGACGGCGAACAAGCCGTGCAGATGGCCGCGGCCCGCACCCCGGACCTGATCCTGATGGACCTGCTGATGCCGGTGATGGACGGCGTCGAAGCCACGCGCCGGATCATGGCGGCCACGCCCTGCGCGATCGTGGTGGTCACCATGGATCTCGGCCGCAATGCCGAGCAGGTGTTCGAGGCGATGGGACACGGCGCCATCGACGCGGTCGATACGCCCACGCTGACGGAAGCCGATGCACAGCTCGCCGCCGGCCCGCTGCTGCGCAAGATGCGCAATATCGGCCGGCTGCTGGCTGGCCGCGTGGCCCCGCAGCACAAGCTGCAAGCCGCGCCGCGCGCCGTCGCCGCGCCCCGCCTGGTGGCGATCGGCGCCTCCGCCGGCGGCCCGGCCGCGCTGGCGGCGCTGCTGGGCGCGCTGCCGGCCGACTTCGGCGCGGCGGTGGTGGCCGTGCAGCACGTCGACGAGGCCTTCGCCGCCGGCATGGCCGAATGGCTCGACGGACAATGCGCGCTGCCGGTGCGCATCGCCCGCGCCGGCGACACGCCGCAGGCCGGCACGGTGCTGCTGGCCGGCACCAACGACCACCTGCGCCTGGCAAGCCCGACGCGCATGGTCTATACCGAACAACCGTGCGACTACCTGTACCGGCCCTCCATCGATGTATTCTTTGAAAGCGTGGTCGAGCACTGGCGCGGCGACATGGTCGGCGTGCTGCTGACCGGCATGGGCCGCGACGGCGCGCTCGGCCTGAAGGCGATGCATGATCGCGGCTTCCTGACGATCGCACAGGACCGCGCCACCAGCGCCGTGTACGGCATGCCCAAGGCGGCGGCGGCGCTTGGCGCGGCGGCCGAAATCCTGCCGCTGGGCCGCATCGCGCCACGGCTGGTGCAGGCGTGCGGCCGCACCGGCCTGGCCGCGCCACTGCCGTGAGCGCCGCCATACTGCCAGAACACGTCCCGGGCCCGGCCCGGGAGCGCAACACCCCAGGATTACAGCATGAACTCCCAACACCCTGCCCTCGCCTCTAACGCATCGGACTACCAGGTCATGGTGCTGCTGGTGGACGACCAGGCCATGGTCGGCGAAGCGGTGCGCCGTGCGCTGTCCACCGAGCCCGACATCGATTTCCACTATTGCTCGCAGCCCGGCGAAGCCGTTGCCGTGGCGCAGCGCACCCGGCCCACGGTGATCCTGCAGGACCTGGTCATGCCGGGCGTCGACGGCCTGACGCTGGTTCGCCATTACCGCGAGAACGCCGCCACGCACGATATCCCCATCATCGTGCTGTCGACCAAGGAAGAGGCCTCGATGAAGAGCGCGGCTTTCGCCGCCGGCGCCAATGACTACCTGGTCAAGCTGCCCGACAGCATCGAGCTGGTCGCGCGCATCCGCTACCACTCGCGCTCGTACCTGAACCTGCTGCAGCGCGACGAAGCCTACCGTGCGCTGCGGCAAAGCCAGCAGCAACTGCTCGAGACCAACCTGGAACTGCAGCGGCTGACCAACTCGGACGGCCTCACCGGGCTGTCCAACCGCCGCTACTTCGACGAATACCTCGGCGCGGAATGGCGCCGCGCGCAGCGCGAGCAGACGCAGCTGGCGCTGCTGATGATCGATGTCGACGCCTTCAAGGCCTACAACGATACCTATGGCCACGTCGCCGGCGACGACGTGCTGCGGCGCGTGGCCGCGGTGATCAGGGACAACTGCACGCGGGCATCGGACCTGCCCGCGCGTTTCGGCGGCGAAGAGTTCGCGATGGTGCTGCCGGGCACCTCGCCCGGCGGCGTGCGGCTGCTGGCCGAGAAAGTACGGCGCGCGGTGCAGGACCTTGCCATCGCCCACAGCGGCTCGCCCACCAGCGATTGCGTGACCGTCAGCATCGGCGGCGCGCTGCTGGTGCCGCAGGCCGGTGAGCCGTCGAGCCGGCTGGTGGAGGTCGCCGATGCGGGGCTGTACCAGGCCAAGCGCAACGGGCGCAACCAGGTCATGATGTCACTGCCTTAGCGATGAGCCCGATCGCGCCAAAACCCTTGCCTTAATGACGGGGTCAATGGCGTCGACACGCCGGTTGCAACAACCGGTTACACAGTAGTTGCCGCAGGCCCGCACAAGTCGGCGCTTCGGGCCGGCCGCCGCCAACCCATAGCCGGTCACGCTTTGCCGTATTTCGGACGCATTGTGGCCACCGCGTCTTGTGGGATTCCTCCGACAGGGAATTCGGAAGCGCGCGCCTGTCTCGCACCACACTTCATACCTATCGTTGCATCACGGCAGTTGCATCCCGGCACGCGCGTACGCCGCGCCTGCAGTCCATGCAGAAAGCCAACTGGCCAGCTACCGGCGCACCCGCCGCGCGGCATGGGCCAGCTCGTCTCTGAGTCCAACGGTAAGAGGTGACCCATGTTCCGATCCAAGTCCAGTCTTATATTCGGCCTTGCGCTGGCCGCAACGGCAATCCTGTCCGCCTGCGGCGGCGGCGATGACGGTATCGACGATCGCATCGGCCTGAGCAAGCCGAGCGTCCGCGCAATCCATGCGGTCACCGGCGGCCCCAACGTCGACATCCTGCAGAACGGCGCGCTGACCAGCTTCACCAACAAGCCGTACAAGTTTGTCTCGACCTACTTCAACGTCGAAACCGGCAACCAGCTGATCTCGTTCAACACTGCCGGCACGCAGACCGAACTCGGCCGCACCACCATCGTGGCAGCCACCGGCCACAAGTACACCGTGGTCGCACTGCCAGGCGCGACCGGCGCCGAAGTGCTGCAGATCGACGATCCGTTCGAAAAGGGCCTGTTCTCGCACAAGGCGCGCGTGCGCACGCTGAACGCTTCGTTCAATGCGCAGAACGTCGATTTCTACCTGACCATGCCGGCGGTCGACCTCAATTCGGTCGGCCCGAACTTCAGCAACGTGGGCTACAAGCAGGCATCGCCGGCCTCCGGGTCCGATTCGGTCGACATGGACGGCGGCACCTATCGGCTGCGTATTACCACGGCGGGCACCAAGACCGTGATCTTTGATTCGGGCACGCTGACGCTGGCCAACAACGCCGACTGGCTGATCACCACCATTCCGACTGACGGCGTCGGCGCGTCCGTGCCGAACAAGATCAAGGTGCTGGTGGCACGCGGCGATGACGAGTCGCAGGCCGGCCTGGAGCTGGTATCGCAATAACGCAGCAAGCATGATCCTGCCCGAGCCAGCCGCGCGGGCAGGCGCCGCAGGCCGGTCCACTGGACCGGCCTGTGCTTATTGCGGGCGACATCCAGCCGCCAAAACCTGTACGCTATCGGCGTGGGACGCGCGTGGCGCGCATGTCCGCCGTGGCATGATGACGCGCTGCTCCCTCCACACAGCTTTGGGAGATTGCGGACATGGCTATCCAGCTCAATCACACCATCGTGTTTTCCCATGACAAGAAGGTATCGGCCGACTTCCTCTGCGAGATACTGGGTCGACCTGCGGCAGTGCCGTTCGGGCCATTTCTTGCCGTCCGGCTCGACAACAGCGTCACGCTGGACTTTATGGACGCCGGAGGCGATGTTGCCCTGCAGCACTACGCCTTCCTGCTGAGCGACGCCGAGTTCGACCAGAGCTTTGCCCGCATCCGCGCGCGCCACCTGATGTACTGGGCCGACCCGTACCGCCGCCGGCCGGAACAGGTCAGTACCGACGATGGCGGCCGCCGGATCTATTTCGAGGACCCGAGCAAGCATTTCCTGGAGATCTTCACCAGGGAATGACGCTCAGGGCTGCTCGCCCTCGTCCGGCGCCAGCTCCGCCTTCAGCACCGCAAGGTGCGAGATGTACTGCTCCAGTTCGGCACGCCCGCGCTCCGTGATGCAGTACACGCGGCCGCTGCCTTCGACCAGCTCGGCGGTAATGGCACGCGCCATCATCAGGCTGCGCAGCACCGGCCGCAGCGAGCGGATGTTCTTGTCGATGCCGCGTTCGCGCAGGCGTTCGACCAGGCTCAGCACCGTCGAAGGACTCGACTGCACGAGCTTGAGGACGTAGATACGTGAGAAAAACCGGTCAAGGGTTGGCGGTTTCATGGGCGCTGTCGGCGCACCCGACGGTGCGGGAATCCTGATCATCATGCGCAGCCCATGACTGCTGCCGCAGTCGGGCACTCTCTTGTCGTGATGGCGGGCCGTGCGGCCCAGCCAAAGAAAAACGGGGTGCACAGAGGCACCCCGGAACGCTTGCGTTGTGATGCGCCGCCTGGGGTGAACCGTTCCAACGGCGCATTCCCGGGGCAGCACGCGCGGCGCTATTCTTCCTGGAACGCTTCTTCGCGCTTGGCCTTGATCGACGGCAGGGCTACCACCGCCACCAGCGCGGCAGCCGCGATCAGCAGGCCGACCGACAGCGGGCGCGTCACGAACACCGTGAAGTCACCACGCGACAGCAGCAGCGAGCGGCGGAAGTTCTCTTCCATCATCGGCCCCAGCACGAAGCCCAGCAGCAGCGGCGCCGGCTCGCACTTGAGCTTCAGGAACAGGTAGCCGATGATGCCGAAGCCCGCAGCCATGAACACGTCGAAGGTCTGGTTGTTGACCGAGTAGACGCCGATGCAGCAGAACGTCAGGATCGCCGGGTACAGGAAGCGGTACGGCACGGTCAGCAGCTTGACCCAGATACCGATCATCGGCAGGTTCAGGATGATCAGCATCAGGTTGCCGATCCACATCGAGGCGATCAGGCCCCAGAACAGCGCCGGGTTGCTGGTCATCACCTGCGGGCCGGGCTGGATATTGTGGATGGTCATCGCGCCCACCATCAGCGCCATCACCGCGTTGGGCGGAATGCCCAGCGTCAGCAGCGGGATGAACGAAGTCTGCGCCGCTGCATTGTTGGCCGATTCCGGACCCGCCACGCCTTCGATCGCGCCCTTGCCGAACTCGTGCGCAAACCTGGAGGTCTTCTTCTCGAGCGAGTAGGCCGCGAACGATGCCAGCGCCGCGCCGCCGCCAGGCAGGATGCCCAGCGCCGAACCCAGCGCCGTGCCGCGCAGCACCGCGGGAATCATGCGCTTGAAGTCGTCCCTGGTCGGGAACAGGTTGGTGACCTTGTTGGTGAAGGTCTCGCGGGCTTCCTTCTGCTCCAGGTTGGCGATGATTTCCGCGAAGCCGAACATGCCCATGGCCAGTGCCACGAAGTCGATGCCGTCGGTCAGCTCCGGCACGTCGAACGAGAAGCGCGCGGCGCCCGAGTTCACGTCGGTTCCGATCAGGCCCAGCAGCAGGCCCAGCACGATCATCGAGATTGCCTTGGGCAGCGAGCCGGAAGCCAGCACCACGGCGCCGATGAGGCCCAGCACCATTAGCGAGAAGTATTCGGCGGGACCGAACTTGAACGCGATTTCCGACAGCGGCGTGGCAAACGCGGCCAGGATCAGCGTGGCGACGCAACCGGCGAAGAACGAACCCAGGCCGGCGGTGGCCAGCGCCACGCCCGCCCGTCCTCGTCTTGCCATCTGGTAGCCGTCGATGGTTGTCACCACCGACGACGATTCGCCCGGCAGGTTCACCAGGATGGCGGTGGTCGAGCCGCCGTACTGCGCGCCGTAGTAGATGCCGGCCAGCATGATCAGCGCGGCCACCGGCGGCAGCGTGTAGGTGATCGGCAGCAGCATGGCGATGGTAGCCAGCGGCCCCAGGCCCGGCAGCACGCCGATCAGCGTGCCCAGCACGCAGCCGAGGAAGGCGTAGGCCAGGTTCTGCAGCGACAGGGCCGTGGAAAAGCCCAGCGCAAGATGGTCAAACAATTCCATGGTTTGCGACTCCTTAGCTGCCCAGGAAAGCCGGCCACACCGGCATCTGCAGGTTGATGCCGTACACGAACGCACCCAGGCTGATCAGCACCAGCACTACGCCGTTGAGCAACGCGCCCTTCCAGCTGAATTCATGGCTCGCCATCGACGACACCAGCACCAGCACGAACACGGACAGCACCATGCCGAGCGGCTTGAGCAGCAGGCCGAACAGCACTACCGAACCCAGGATCCACAGCAGGGTCTTCAGGTCCCAGCGGGCAAGGTGGTCTTCCTCGCCCTTGGACGAGAGCGAGCCGAGCAGCACTACCGCGCCCAACACGGCGAGCACCAGGCCCAGCAGGAAGGGGAAATATCCGGGTCCCATCTTTGCGGCCGTTCCCATGGAATAGCCGCGTGCGACCCAGGAAAAGCCCAGACCGACCAGGATAAACATCAGGCCGGAGGCAAAGTCCTTTTGGCTGCGTATGCGCAAAACGATTCTCCTCAAAGTTCATGAAATGCAAGGCCGGGACGTGCGCTGGCTCTGCGCAACGCGGCATGCCGTGGGCATGGTTTCCGACGGATGGATCGAACCTTAAAGAGGTGATCTTTCAGGTGCCTTTCATTTGTCTTTGTTTACGGGTATTTACCGATATACCCTTTAAATAAGGGGTTTTTTGACAGAATGGGCTGCTTCAATACATCATGATGTGATGCATATGCTCGCAATGCCGTTCGTATTGGAAGTGGTGGTCGGCGCAGGCTGGATGAGGGTTGCTATTGGCCTGGCGAATAAGACGGCGCGCGCTTGCGTCAGGGCAAGGCGCGGCCGTTAAGACGCGCTGGTGTGTGCCGGCGCGTGTGCCGGGAGGGAGTGCCAGCGGTTGCAGGATGACAGGCTGATCTTTCGAATGGCTTTCAGCAAGCATCGGCGGGTGGCGCGGTATGGCAAAGTCGCCGGCGTAATCACGCTCCGCCGCGCCAGCGATCAGCTTCCCGCCGAAGCCGGCAATCACGCCCCCTCACAATCACACCTCCTCAACTAGGCAATCTGCATTGCCCCTGCCGCCATCGCTTGCTTCAGGCTTCGCCTGGCGGGATGGTCTCGCCACAAGCGTCGACGGCAGCGCTGGCCCGAAACGCCCCCCCGGGCGCCTGTACGCCGGGAAGTAGCCGTCCAGTTCGTCCAGCGTGGATTTGTCGCCGCCGGACAGCGCCACATAGCGCTCAGGATCCACAACCACGCGCTGCGTCCGGTACACATGCGTGTCAGGCGAAAAACCTAGCTTGAATTCCTGCAGAGAATCGTTCGCCGAACCCAATCCGCCGCCCAGGTGCAGGCAGCTCATGCGGTTAAGCCGGCCCCATTCGCGCGCGGCATGGATCACCGTCTTTGACGGCTGGCGATGACGGTATTCCCAATCCCAGCCTGCGAGGTGGTATTGCATGATGCCCGACTCGCGTGACACGGTGAACAATGCCCCGCCGATGACGCAGTCGTCCTCTTCGGCCACGAACAGCAACAGGTCGCTGCCGAGGGATCGCACCAGGGTCCGGTAGTATTGCGCGTCGAAGAAGTAATACGCTGACGCATTTAACCGCGTCATGGTTTCGTTGTAGAGCCGGATAAACCGCGGCAGCGTGGCGAAGTCACTATCTAGCCGTGCGGTGACGCCAGCGCGGCGGGCGCGGTTAATGCCGCGCTTGTGGCGCGCCTGGGTTTCCTGCCACAGCCGCTCCGGGCTCTTCGTGAGGTCGATCGAGACGGTGGCCCCTTGCTCGACCACCAACCCGAAGCGGCTCCGCCAGTCCGCATTCAGCAATGGGTGCATGCGGATAAACCACGACACGCAGCCTTCACGGCGCAGCAACGCCAGCGCGGCGCCAAGCGCCTCGTCGGCGAACCCGGCCGGTGCGCCGTGGCTCACTACCGGTCCTCCGTAACCGTAGGCCGAGGTGGCGTCCCAACTGACATTGGTAAGCGGCCGGCACACGAGCGGAACCAGCAAGTCGCGGGATCCGTCGGTGACATGGACGGCAGCCGCACTGCCGCGCTCACTGCGCTCTGCTGCTACGTACCAGCCTGGCGTGTGATGGCAGTCATGGTGGCAGCGTGCCAGCGTTTCCCGCCACGCTGGCATGCCTGGTTGAAGCAGGATCGATTGCATTGATGATTCCATATCAGAGAACCCGTGCCAGCGCGCTCAGCGCCGGGGCATTGGTCTCGCTGGCATCAGCTTACGGACTGAGGCGCCGCGATGCGCTTTCGATGGGTGAATGACTGGAATGACCGGAAAGTCGTGCCGTTCGCGTGGGCGAGGCCACCAGCCCGGCGGCACCCGCATCGAGGGCACAATTCACGCTGGCGCGAGAACTAGGCCACGATCATTGTTGCCAGGACGCCGAACGCGATCGCGCACACCGCTCACGGTGAGGGATCAGCCGCGTGGAGGACGCGGCAGGCGTGGCAGGTCGGGACCGGGCCGTGGCCCGTCGGTGTAATGCGGCCGGCTGGCACTACCCGCACAGGCCGCGGGATATAGCGGGGAGGGCGATAACAGCTGCTCGAAAGGATCGGGGCCGGGCTGCTCCGACGGCTCGGCGGCTTCCGAAGATGGTATGGGGTGGCCGGCGTCGCCGCGCTCTGCGAACTCGGCCTCGGCGGCCCTGGCCGTGGCGTCCGCCGACACGGTGTGCGCGACCGCATCCTCCCAGCCTTGGAGAGGCAGGAAGGCCAGCATCATGACCAGCAGAAGAAGCCGGATGGCGCGCACGTGAAGACGGTTTAGGGGGTTTAGGTATAGGTCCGACAAATTCTACAGGGCGCGGCACCGGGGGGTTCACGTCTATGTGGTCAACCACACATAGACCGGCGATATCGCGATGACATGGCGTACACGCCCCTGAGGCGTGTGCGGACGACAACGACGCGCAGCCCTGGCTTTGACTGGGACCTGGGCGTGATCGCACTGTCGGCGGTGATCGCCGTCGTGGTGTCGGTAGTGGCGCTGTGGCTGGCCACCACGGTGAAGACGGGCGGCAAGCAGCTGGCCGCGGCGGTGGTGATGGGCGTGGCGGTCTGCGGCATGCACTACACCGGCATGTCCGCCGGCACCATGGTCTGCACCAGCCCGACCTATGCGCCCAGCCTGTTCGCCATCGAGGGCGACAGCATCGGCTATGCCGTGTTCAGCCTGACGCTGATCACGCTGCTGGTGATCCTGGTGGTGGAAGCCACCCGCACCGGCGCCACCCCGGCCGCCCGGCCGCGCGACCTGGCCTGAGCGCCCACGGGCGCAGTCCGCTCCGGCCCATAGCTCCCTCGCGCCGGCGGGGGACGGGTGCCGCACTTTCCTCCCTGCCTGCGCCCGCCCCCCCGGCGCAGCGTCCACTGCATGATCGCCGCAGTCGCGGTAAGCTTGCGTTTTCACTGACGGCCGCGGCCGCGGGGTTGCCCGCCGCCGCGGCCTTGCCCTTCGCCCATCGAACGCCACCAAGGAGAACACGCATGTACCAGGATCTCGCCCTCTATATCGACGGTGAATTCATCAAGGGAGGCGACAGGCGCGAGCAGGACGTCATCAATCCGGCCACCGAGGAAGTGCTGGGCAAGCTGCCGCACGCGACCCGCGCCGACCTGGACCACGCGCTCGCCGCCGCGCAGCGCGCGTTCGAGAGCTGGAAGAAGTCCTCGCCGCTGGAGCGCGGCAAGATCCTGCGCCGCGTGGGCGAGCTGGCCCGCGAGCGCGCCAGGGAGATCGGCCGCAATATCACGCTGGACCAGGGCAAGCCGCTGGCCGAAGCCATCGGCGAAATCATGGTCTGCGCCGAGCATGCCGACTGGCACGCCGAGGAATGCCGCCGCATCTACGGCCGCGTGATTCCGCCGCGCCAGCCCAATGTGCGGCAGATCGTGGTGCGCGAGCCGATCGGAGTCTGCGCCGCATTCACGCCGTGGAACTTCCCGTTCAACCAGGCGATCCGCAAGATCGTGGCCGCGGTCGGTGCGGGCTGCACGCTGATCCTGAAGGGCCCGGAGGACTCGCCCAGCGCGGTGGTGGCGCTGGCGCAGCTGTTCCATGACGCCGGCCTGCCGCCGGGGGTGCTGAACATCGTCTGGGGCGTGCCCAGCGAAGTGTCGACCTACCTGATCGAATCGCCGATCGTGCGCAAGATCTCGTTCACCGGCTCGGTGCCGGTGGGCAAGCAGCTGGCCGCGCTGGCCGGCGCGCACATGAAGCGCGTGACCATGGAGCTGGGCGGGCATTCGCCGGTGCTGGTGTTCGACGACGCCGACATCGAGCCCGCCGCCGAGATGCTGGCGCGCTTCAAGCTGCGCAATGCCGGCCAGGTGTGCGTGTCGCCGACGCGCTTCTATGTCCAGGAGAAGGCCTACGACAAGTTCCTGGCGCGCTTTACCGAGGTGATCGGCTCGATCAAGGTGGGCAACGGCCTGGACGACGGCACCCAGATGGGCCCGCTGGCGCATGAGCGCCGCGTGCTGTCGATGGAGCAGTTCCTGGACGATGCCAGCCAGCGCGGCGGCAAGGTGGTGGCCGGTGGCTCGCGCATCAGCGCCCTCGGCAACGACAAGGGCTATTTCTTCGCGCCGACCGTGGTGACCGACCTGCCCGACGATTCGCGCCTGATGACCGACGAGCCGTTCGGCCCGGTGGCGCCGGTCACGCGCTTCAAGGACACCGCCGAGGTGCTGCGCCGCGCCAACAGCCTGCCCTTTGGCCTGGCCTCGTATGTGTTTACCAACTCGCTGAAGACCGCAACGGAAGTTTCCAACGGGCTGGAAGCGGGCATGGTCAACATCAACCACTTCGGCATGGCGCTGGCCGAGACGCCGTTCGGCGGCATCAAGGACTCGGGCATCGGCAGCGAGGGCGGCCTGGAGACGTTCGACGGCTACCTTGTGACCAAGTTCATCACCCAGGTCTGAAGCCGAACGACGGCGACAGCCATTGAGGCGGCCTGCCGCCGGCTCCCTCCCGGAGCCGGCGGCGCCCTCCCCGTCAGCGGAAGAAGATGCCGCGCGTCAGGAACGTATAGTTCGCTTCTTCCGCCATCAGCCAGACCAGCACCAGCAGGCACAGCGGCGGGACCAGGATGGCGCAGATCAGCGCCATGCGTTCCCATGCCATGTGCATGAACACCGCCACGATCAGCCCCGCCTTCAGCGCCATGAACACCAGGATCAGCGTCCAGCGCAGGTAGCCGGTGACGTGGAAATAGTCGACCAGGTAGGACAGCGTCGACAGCACGAACAGCAACAACCAGATCTTCAGGTACAGCCCGATGGGATGCTGCTGGCCGCTATGCGCGCCGGCATGCCCGGATTCGTGCGCGGCCGGCTGCGCGGGCGTCGTGGAGCCTGCGGGGGATGCGGGAGTCGATGCCATGGCCGCCCTCACCAGAGATAGAACAACGCAAAGATGAACACCCAGACCAGGTCAACGAAGTGCCAGTACAACCCGGCGATCTCGACGATCTGGTAGTTGCCGGTGGCTTCGTAGCGCCCGCGCAGCACGCGCGTGGCCACCACCAGCAGGTAGATCACGCCGCACGACACGTGCAGGCCGTGGAAGCCGGTGATCATGAAAAACGTCGAGCCGAACTGCGCCGCGCCCATCGGGTTGCTCCACGGCCGCACGCCCTCGTCGACGATCAGCTTGGTCCATTCAAACGCCTGCATGCCGACGAAGAGCATGCCGAACAGCGCCGTCACCAGCATCAGCAGCGCGCATTCCCGGCGCGCGCGCCGGTAGGCAAAGTTGACGGCCATCGCCATGGTGCCGCTGCTGGTGATCAGCACGAAAGTCATGATAGCGATCAGCAGCAGCGGGATATCGGCGCCGCCCACGTGCAGCGCGAATACCTCGCTGGGATTCGGCCATGGCACCGTGGTCGCCATCCGCACCGACATATAGCCGGTCAGGAAGCAGCTGAAGACAAAGGTGTCGGACAGCAGGAAGATCCACATCATGGTCTTGCCCCACGACACCTTGAAGGCCTGCTGGTCCGACGACCAGTCGGCCAGCAGGCCGCGCACCCCGCCAAGTGGCGGAGCCGCGGGCGGCGTGGCCGACGGTGAAGACAGTTGCGTTGACATGCCGCTCTCCTCCTCTTGCGCGTGCGTGCCCGTCCTAGGCCGTGCCGCAGAGATAGCGCACCAGCTCGGGCGTGAGCCAGCCCAGCGCCGCCAGCAGCACCACCCATACCGCCAGCAGGAAATGCCAGTAGCGCGAGCACAGCCGCATGCGCAGCACGGCAACTTCGCCGCTGCCGCGCGCGGCAACCGCGAAGCCCCAGCCCACGAGCCCGCCCAGCACGTGCAGGCCGTGCATGGCGGTCAGCAGGTAGAAGAAGCTGCCCGCCGGATTGCCGGCCGGCATGACCTGCATCGCGCCCAGCGCCTGCCAGGCCCACAGCTGCGAAACCACGAAGGCGGCCGCGCCCAGGCCGCCGAGGCGCAGCGCCAGCCGCGCCACGCCCATGCTGCCGCGGCGTGCCGCGCGCGACGCCACCTCCATCGCCGCGCTGCCGGCGGCGAGCAGGGCGGTGGACAGCCACACCTGCCACGGCAGCGCGATGCGGTGCCAGTCCGGGCTGTCCATGCGCAGCGCATAAGCGGTCAGGAACAGCCCAAACAGCGACGTGACCACTCCCATGAACACCCACAGGCCGGTGCTTGCCGGCGAGCGGCGCCGCGGGTGGCGGTGCGCGGCATTCTCGCCGGAGGGGTTGCCGCCGAAGTCGTCGCGGCTGACCTTGTAGACGGCGTCGGCGTTCATGCTACGGCTCCGCGGCTGGCGTGGGGTTCAGGCTCCGATCCACCCGCTTCGGGCGGCGCATTCTGCGCGATGAAGTCCTCGGGCGCGCCCGGCACGCTGTAGGCATAGGCCCAGCGGTACACCACCGGCAGGTGCGGGCCCCAGTTGCCGTGCACCGGCGGCGTCTGCGGCGTCTGCCACTCCAGCGAGGCCGCGCGCCAGGGATTGCCATCAGTCTTGTCCCCATGGCGCAGGCTCCACACCAGGTTGTAGACAAAGAGCAGCTGCGCCGTCGCGACCACGAAGGCCGCCACCGAGATGTACATGTTCATCACGTGCGCGGATTCGGGGATGAAGGCGTAGTTCTCCCAAGCGTAGTAGCGCCGCGGCATGCCCAGCACGCCGAGATAGTGCATCGGGAAGAAGATGGCGTAGGTGCCGATGAAGGTGATCCAGAAATGCACGCGGCCCATGGTGTCGTTGAGCATGCGCCCCGTCACCTTGGGATACCAGTGGTAGATGCCGCCGAACACCACCAGGATCGGCGACACGCCCATCACCATGTGGAAGTGCGCCACCACGAAATACGTGTTCGACAGCGGGATATCCACGCTGACATTGCCCAGGAACAGCCCGGTCAGCCCGCCGATGACAAAGGTGCTGATGAACGCGATCGCAAACAGCATCGGCACCGAGAAATGGATGTCGCCGCGCCATAGCGTGATGACCCAGTTGTACACCTTGATTGCCGTTGGCACCGCGATGATCAGCGTGGTGGTGGCGAAGAAGAAGCCGAAGTACGGGTTCATGCCGCTGACGAACATATGGTGCGCCCACACCACCACCGACAGCACGCCGATCGCCAGGATCGCCCACACCATGGTGCGATAGCCGAAGATGCTCTTGCGCGCATGGACGCTGACCAGGTCGGAGACGATGCCGAACGCCGGCAGCGCGACGATATACACCTCGGGGTGGCCGAAGAACCAGAACAGGTGCTGGAACAGCAGCGGGCTGCCGCCCTTGTAGGTGAGCTGCTGGCCCATCGACACCATCGCGGGCATGAAGAAGCTGGTGCCCAGGGTCTTGTCCAGCAGCATCATCACCGCGGACACGAACAGCGCCGGAAACGCCAGCAGCGCCAGGATGGTGGCCATGAAGATGCCCCACACCGACAGCGGCATGCGCAGCAGCGTCATGCCCTCGGTGCGTGCCTGCAGCACGGTGGTGACGTAGTTCAGGCCGCCCATCGTCGCCGCGACGATAAAGATCGCCAGCGACACCAGCATCAGGATGATGCCCCAGTCATGCCCCGGCGTGCCGGGCAGGATGGCCTGTGGCGGATACAGCGTCCAGCCGGCGCCGGTGGGCCCGCCCGGCACGAAGAAGCTGGCCAGCAGCACGATCACCGACAGCAGGTAAACCCAGAAGCTGAGCATGTTGAGGAAGGGGAACACCATGTCGCGCGCCCCCACCATCAGCGGGATCAGGTAGTTGCCGAAGCCACCCAGGAACAGCGCGGTCAGCAGGTAGATCACCATGATCATGCCGTGCATGGTGACGAACTGGTAATAGCGGTTGACGTCGATAAACTCGAAACGCCCCGGAAAACCCAGCTGCATCCGCATCAGGTTGGACAACGCCACGCCCACCAGCCCCACCACGATCGCCACGATGGTGTACTGCACGGCGATCACCTTGTGGTCCTGGCTCCAGACGTAGCGGGTCCAGAAGCTCTGCGGCGCGTGATGGGCTGCATCGTCGGCGTAAGCCATGCGGGTCTCCTCACTTGCGTGGCGGCGCGGGCGCCGCGCCGGGCGGCACGGCCACCGCGGTCGAGGTCGTATAGGTGCCCGAGGCAGCGCCAGGGGCTGGCGCGGGCGCGGCCGTGCCGGCTGCCGCGGTCGTGGCGGCGCTGGTGGCGGCAGCGGGCGCGCCCGGCGCCGCGACCTCCGGTGCGGGGGCGCCGGTTCCCGCCGACTTGATATACGCAATCAGCGCAGCGGTCTCGTCCTCGCTCATCGGCAGCTGGGGCATCACCGGACCGAAGCCCTTCACCAGGCGCGCGTGCGGGTCGGTGATCTCCTTGTGCAGGAAGGCGTCGTCGACCGCGGCGCTGCTGCCGTCGGCAAAGGTCTCGGTCTTGCCGTAGAGGCCCTTCCACGTCGGGCCCACGCCGGGATTGCCGTCGATGCTGTGGCATGCGACGCAGCCCTTGCTTTGCGCCAGCGCGCGGCCCTTTTCCACCACGCCGGCGTCGCTGGCGGCGCCCGGCGCTGCGGCGGCCATGGCGGCCGGCGGTGCCGCCGCCTTCGCCAGCGCCATGGCAAAGGTCTGCTGCTTCGCCAGCCAGGCGTCGTACGCGGCGGGTTCGTCCACCACCACGATGCCGCGCATGTTGTAGTGCCCCACGCCGCACAGCTGCGCGCACAGGATTTCAAAGCGTCCCGTTTGCGTCGGCGTGAACCAGAACGACGTCACCATGCCCGGCACCATGTTCATGCGCGCGCGGAACTGCGGCACATAGAAATCATGCAGCACGTCCTTGGAGCGCAGCAGCACTTTCACCGGCTTGTTCAGCGGCAGGTGTACCTCGGGCCCCACGATGACGATGTTGTCCTGCCCGCGCGGGTCGTCCGGGTCAAGGCCCAGCGGATTGGAACCGGTAATGAAGCGCGGGTCGGAAGCACCCAGCTCGCCGCTCTTGCCCGGAAAGCGGAACCCCCACGACCATTGCTGGCCCACCACCTCCAGCACCATCGCCTCGCGCGGCGGGCGCACGTAGTCGGCGTAGACGAACAGGCCCGGCGCCAGCAACGCCACCACGCCCAGGGTGGTGCCGCCGATCAGCCACCACTCGAGCTTGCGGTTTTCCGGCTCGTAGGCGGCGCGGTGGCCAGTGCCGCCGTTGGGATGCGGCGCATTGTGCCGGTAGCGCCAGACGATGTAGCCGACGAACAGGTTGATGACGACGAAGAATATCCCGGTGATGACGAGGGTAATGGTCAGCGTGTCGTCCATCTGCTTCCAGTTGGACGCCAGCGGGGTCGCCCACCACGGGCTCAGAAAATGGAAGAGCACCGAAGCGACGACGATGACGACGAGTGCAATGGCCAACGCCATAACCACCCTCCTCCTCGCGCGCGGCGAGGGATGCGGAAGTCACGCAAGGTTAGATAAGACTAGTGCATGCCGTCAGGTCACTGCAAGGCGACATGGCGGGCAAATGCGTGCCTCCATGCACAAGCGGTCCGCCCAGAAAAAGCGGCGGCAGGAACCCTTCGGCTCCATGCCACCGCCATGGTCGCGCGCGGCCCCGTGTAATGGCCAAAGCGCGCAGGAAACGTGCATGCGTCTTGCCGTGCCGTTCGGGCACGATCCCCGGGTTGAAAAATGTCTCGGTTCGGCCGCTGAGCACCGCGGCTCATTGCGTCATCTCAGTGCGACACGTCCTTGCTTTCCAGCTTCCAGTAGCACGCCGCGGCCGTCACGCCGAAGATCAGGTGGCCGATGAACGTATGCCAGCCACGCACCTCGACAAACCACGGGAACGCGCGCGTCATCACATAGAAATTGAAGAAGTAGACGACCAGCCCGAACACGGCGCCGGCCAGCATCGCCATGCCGAGGCTCGAGTCCAGCGTGAACGGCGCGATGATCGCCGCCAGGATCATGCCAAGCACCGCGCCCAGCACGAAGTGGATCGCCAGTGCCGCGGCCGCCGTGCCGACGGTGAACAGCGACGTCTGCAGCTCGTCCGGGCCCATCACGATCGCCGCGATCATGCGCGTGGCCACCCACGGATTGACGCCCGACACCATCGACGACCAGAACAGTTCCAGCACCAGCAGCAGCGCGCCCGCGGCCAGCCCCGACACCGCTGCCGCGGTCCAGTCCGGCTGGCGCCGCACGTAATGGTGCGATCGCATGTGAAGTTCCATAGCCACCTCCGTCTCTCTCTCTTGAGTCGGCGGGACCTTCGACATGGATGGGATCGGGGCCCGCGTCTCTGATCAGCATAGGACACGCGCTTCCCACCAGGCTGCCGGCATGGCGAAAAACACTTCCGCTTCGTGCGTGGCGCAACGCCATCGGCGCAGGAGTGCCGATAACGATACCTGCGAACGCCCGGCTGCTGTGCACACTACGGGACAATCCCGATGCGCGCTGCCTTGCGCGCGGCACACACTGCCTATACTGGAATCACAAAAGAGAGACAGGAGACCGCCATGCACTTCACCGCGCATGATCTTGTATTCCTGATTCCGATGGCGCTGGTGGGCGTGATCGCCATGGGTTCGATCCCGGTGACCGCCAAGTACCTGCGTATCAGTTGCCGGACCATGGGAGCGCTGATCGGCGCGCTGGTCGCGGTGCTGGTGCTGGAAGCGCTGCCGATGCTGATCTGATACCGGCCCGGGAGGCCGGGCTGGCAGGTTTTGCACGATCCGCACGAATCGCGAAGAGGAGGGCCGCCATGTCGATCGCCCTGCTTGCCGCCATCATGGCGGCCCTGCTGCTTGTTACCGTGCTGGTGGCCCTGTGGCGCAGCGTTCACCCGTATCGGATGCGCTACCGGCGTTATGCCGCGCAACGTCACCACACCGGCCTGTGCCGGCCGCCTTTGCGGCGGCATGGCTAGTCAATGCATGACGGCGCTGCAAAGCGCCGTCATGCATTACAGCTCGATCATCGCGAACTCGCCCTTGCCGACGTCGCATTCGGGGCAACGCCAGTCGTCGGGGATGTCTTCCCAGCGCGTGCCGGGGGCGATGCCGTCTTCGGGCCAGCCCTGTTCTTCGTCGTAGACCCAGCCGCAGATCACGCACACCCAGGTCTTGTAGGCAACGGCCGCTTCAAGTTGATCCTGCAAAACATTCTCCAGATTCGGTCATGACACATTGTCCGGGCCGAATCATACCGTTTTTTGCCGGCGGCGCCGTGACGGCGCCGCCGGCCGCCACGGCTACTGCCGGATCGAGAAATCGACCCGGTTCGGCGCGCCCTTGTCCTTGATGCCCTCGGCCGTGAGCTTGGGCGCGGTCAGGAACAGCCGGCTCTCCGGCACCTTGCCTTCGCGCTCCAGCGACTGCTTGACCACCAGCGCCCGCTGCTCGGCAAGGCGCTTCAGGTCGGCCTCGGAGACAGTGGCATTGGCCATCAGCAGCTTCTCCATTTCCTCGGGCGGCAGCGACTTGGCAAAGCCGACGAAATTGCGCGGCTTCTTCATCGAGGCGCGCTTGTAGACCTCTTCCAGGTACTTCGGGTATTCCTGCTTCGACACCTTGATCTCGGCGCCCTGCACGCCCGACTCGTCGTCGCCGGCCTCGGTGCCTGCCTGCGCGCTGTTGCGCAGGTCGCGCCGCTTCTGCTCGGCCACGCGCGCATCCAGCCACGCGCGGCGCGCGCCGGCTTCGTCGGTGGCCGGGTCGATGCGGCCGCTGATTTCCAGCCGCAGCGAAGGCCGGTCATTGAGCGCCTGGCCGAGCTTGCCGATCTTCTCCTTCGCCGCCGGCGTCAGCGTCGACGTGCCGGGCGCGAACTCGACGTAGCCGAGCTCCTCGCTGCTGCCGCCGAAGGCAGAGGCTATCAAGGAGAACGGCGAAGTGATCGCCTTGGTCAGCAGGTTGACGATCACGCGCACGATCACGCCGCCGATGCTGAATTCCGGATCCGACAGCGAGCCGGAGACGGGCAGGTTCACGTCGATCACGCCATTGCGGTCCTTCAGCAGCGACACCGCCAGCAGCACCGGCAGCTTGGTCGCGTCCGGGCTGTCGACACGCTCGCCGAAGGTAAGCTGGTCGAGGAACAGGTGGTTGCTCGCATCCAGCTTGCCGTTCTCGATCTTGTAGGCGACATCGACGGTCAGCTTGCCCTTGGTGATCGGGTAGCCGGCGTACTTGGCCGCGTACGGCGTCAGCCGCGTCAGCTCGACCCCCGATGCCTTGGCGGCGATGTCCAGGAACAACTGCTCGCCCAGCGGGTTGATCTTGCCGCTGATGGTGACCGGCGCATCGTCGTCGATGCGGCCGTCGAGCACCAGGTCGGCAGGCGCGGGATCGCCCGACGACACCTTGGACACCGAGCCCTTCATGCCGGTCAGGTTGGCCGTGTAGTTCGGCTTGACAAAGAAATCCGAGAAATTGATGTTGCCCTGGTTCACCGACACGCCGCCGATGCGGATCTGCGGCTTGGGGCCGCCCGGCTTCTGCTCGACCTGCGCGGTGCGCGTGTCACCGGCCTGCACCGGCGGCGTCGCCGGCGCCGAGGCCGGGTTGGCCTGCGTCAGGCTGGTGGACGGCGCCGCCTCGCCCTTGGCCGCGCCGCCGGCCAGCACGTCCTGCAGATTCAGGCGGCCGTTGGCGTTCAGGATCACGCGCGCATAGAAATCGGACAGCGCGATATTGCCCAGGCTGACGCGCATCGGGCCCTTGCTCTCATCCATCGCGAAGTCGATGCCCGACAGCGCGAGCGAGCGCCAGCGCAGGAAATCCTCGCCGCTGACACGGTCGACCGTGCGCACGTTGCCGGCCAGCACGTTGCCGGCAAACTGCGCGGCGATCGGCTTGCCGGTGGGCGCGTCGACATTGAGCTTGCCCTTGACGGTCAGCGTGCCGCTACGCAGCGCCGCGTTGAGGCGGTCGGCCAGGTACGGCTGCAGCGGCCCGATTTCGACCTGGCGCAGGTCCAGCTGCAGGCGGCTCGCCGGCATGGCAGGCAAGACGGTGCCGTCGATGCCGATCACGCCGCGCCGGCCGGATTCGGCGTGCAGCTTCACCGGCACCGCCGCCGGCGTCAGCGGCCAGACAATGGCGCCGGTGCTGAGCTCGATATTGCGGAACTGGTGGATCACCGGGCGGCCGCGGTTGGCTTCGGCCGGCTGGTAGTCGGCCACGCGCGCGCTGCCGCCGTCGACGGCGATCTTGCCGATCCTGGCTTGCCAGACACCTGCGGCGGCACTGCCGTTCCTGCCATTGGCGCCACTAGCGCCATTCGTGGCATTCGCGGCAGGGGCCGGTGCCTTGCGCGGCGTGGCGCGAGCCTGCTGGGCGGATTCGCTGGCCCACAGCCGCGCCATTTCGAGCAGTTGGCCGCTATGGTCGCGCGTGGCCGCGATCTGCGGCTGCGCCAGCGTCACCTGGCTGGTCGCGAAGGTCTGGCGCGCGAGGTCAAACTGGATATCGTCGAGCACCAGCTTCTCGGCGCGCAGCAGCGGCAGGTTGGCGCCTGCACGGTCGGCCTCGGCGCGTTCGCGCGCACGACGGCTGACGCGCTGGGGGGCCTGCGTCGCGGCTTCATTCGCGGTGTTGGCGGTGTTGGCGGTGTTGGCGGTGTTGGCGGTGTTGGCGGTGTTGGCGGTGTTGGCGGTGTTGGCGGTGGCGGTAGGCGCGGCCGGCATCACCACCGGATCGCGTGTGGCGACATAGAGCGGCGCCAGTTCCACCCGGGACTTTTCCAGCACGAACTGGAACTGCGGCGCCGCCCACGACATGCGGTAGTGCAGCTCGGCATCGACCGCGGTCTCGCCGAACTGGCTGCGCAGCTCGCGCGGCCACCACGCGGCAAAGCCCTGCGGCCGCAGCCCCTTGGTCTCGAGCGTGCCGGCCAGCGTGCCGTCGCGCAGCAGCAGGTCGCCGGCATGGTGCAGGGTCTGGCCGTCGGCCACGGTCAGGGTGGCATCGATATGCGCCGGCTTGTCGCCTTCGGTGCCGGCAAAGCCCTTGACCTCGGCGTCGAGCGGGCCCAGCGCCAGCTTGCCCGGGCCCGAGGGCGCCAGCGCATCCTCAAACCCGAGGTTGGCCTGCTTTACTACGATGCGGTCGACCGCATAGCGCCAGGGCTGGTCCTTGGCCGCGGGGCCGGCCGGCGCGGCTTGCGCGGCAGAAGCCGAAGGAGCAGGAGCAGCGGAAGCAGCCGCGGCGGGCGCGGGCGCGGACGCCGCCGCAGCCGGAGCCGGAGCGGGGGCCGGCGCCACGCCGTCGGTCGACTTGCTTACCGCCTGCGGCAGGAACGCCGTCGCCAGGTTCAGCGTGCCGTCGGCGCGGCGTACCGCCTGCACCCCCAGCCCTTCGATTTCCACGCTACGCAGCTGGGCCCGGTGCGCCAGCGGCTCGAGCCGGGCAATGTCCAGCGCCAGCCGGCCGCTTTTCACCAGCGGCTGGCCCGCGCGCGTGCGGATATCCGCATCGCGCAGCGCGGCCGTGCCCATCAGCAGCATTTCCTGCGTGTCCTTCTGCTGGCGGAACGCCACCGTCAGGCGCGTATCAAGCTTGCCGGACTTGACCTCGGCATCGCGCAGCGGCGGCGCGAAGGCCATGAGGCGCGTCACGTCGAGCCCGTCGAGATTGACATTGAGCCGGGTCTGGCGCGAATCGGCGAAGGGCAGCACCTCGCCATCGAGCGCCAGCGGCGTGCCGTTGACCCGCGCGCTCAGCGTCGGCCGCGTCACGATCTCGACGTCATGCGGCAGGTTGGACAGGAACGGCAGCGTCAGCGTCAGGTGGTCGACGCGCAGGCTGGTGTCGAGCAGCCTGTCGTCATAGCTGAAGCTGCTGCCGGTCACGGCAATATTGTTGACCGAGAAGCGCGCCGGCTTGGCATCGGCCGGCTTGGGCGGCAGTGCTGCGAATTTTTCCTGGACATCGGCAAAGGTCATGCGCCCGTCGGCGCCGCGCGCGACGCGCACGGCAAGGCGGTCGACGTGCAGGTTGTCCACCACCGGTGCCAGATGCCACAGCGATGCCACCGAAGTATTGGCCTCGGCCTCGCCCAGCGTCACCGCAGGCGTCTTGCCGTCGCGCTCGTAGATCGTCAGGTCAGACAGCGTGGCGGCCAGTTCGAACGGCCGCACATGCGCCTTGCCCAGCGTGACCTTGCGCCCGAGTGCTTCAGTCGCGTTCTTTTCGATCAGGTATTTGAGCAGCGGCGGTCCGCCGATATAGCCCGCCAGCCCGAACACCGCGAGCGCGGCAACCACGCCGCCGGCAACGCGGGTCGCCAGCCGGCCGCGCGGCGTGGCGGCCACTGCCTGAATGGATTGCTTGAATTCCATGTCGTCCCAGAAAATCTGACCCCGCACTCCGGCGTTACACGCTGCTTTGTGCCCCGGATTTCACTTTTTTGTCGCCATTATGGCAACGGATTCGGACAAAGCAAAGACATGGGAATTGCTCAGTCACCGCCAAAAATGCCGATCTGGCATCTTTATGGCCTTTGCGAAGTGGTTGGTCGCAAGCCTGGGGCTTACCCGCCACACCGCGCCTGCCACTCCCGCGCTGTATCCGACGCGCTCGGGGAATGCCCCCGCGGTGACGACTTGTGTACGGTTCGATTGTCGACTGAGAGCTCGCGCGCGATTTCTTTCATCGTGCCGCCCTGGGCGCGCAGCGCCATCACCCACTCGCAACAGGCGCCCGTTCGGACCCGGTCGGACGAAATAGCGTTGCCTTGTGGAAGGCGCTTTCGCCGATATGCAGGCTGGTGTCCGAAGGCGCCGGCCGCTGCGCCACCTGCCATAGCGGCACACTGCTTACCGACGCCAATGCGCGCCTGCATCCGCCGAGCGACTCGATGGTCGAACCGGAATCGCCCAGCTATGCCTCACGTTCGGCAAGCAGTATCGAACCAGTCCGCTCAGGAGTGTGTGGCAGCATCCGCCTTACTTCCACGACGGGTCGGCTGCAACGCTGGAGGACGTTGCGCAGACCTATAACACCAGGCAAGGGCTGGGGTTGACCGCTGAGCAGATTGCGGATCTGGCCGAGTATCTGAAGTCGTTGTAGGCGCGCCTTCCGTGAATGACGCGTCAGGATTTCCTCGGTCACGATGGCGATCAACGGCTCGATCCACGAACTCTGCGAGACAGGGCCTCTCTAGCCAGCCAACTCGGCAACCGCCCGATTGAACGCGCCTGGGTTGGCAATATTCATGCCGTGAGAGGCTCCGGCAATTGTCTGACGCTTAGCTTGCACGATCCATTCTTGAAGCTTCTCGACCGTGCCACGGAACATGCGCGGACTCTTTTGCCCATCGATCAGCAACGTTCGACACCGGATTTCGCCGGCCGCTTCGCGTGTGTAGGCGGGCAACGGGTCACGCAGCTGCTTCGGCAGTGTGAGCGCATTATCGAGCGCCATCCTGCGGAAGCCCTGGGAACTCTTGCTCCAAAAACCCGGCATGGTTACCGAGTCTACGAACAGATTCAGACCGGCATCGAATTCGCCTTGCTCAACCAGTGCTGCAGCCTTCTCTCTCAACGCATGGGTGGCCGGCGGCAATTTGCCGGCCCCTGCTTGCGGCGTTGCCTGAAGTGGGCCGCCTGGATCAGCGAGCGTGAGCGTGTTCACCAAGTGAGGGTATTCACACGCTAGATGAAACGCAATGCAACCGCCACGCGAGTGGCCGACCAGATGGACCGGCCCCAGACCGAGCGCATCGATGAACTCCGCAATCTCCGCGACGTGCGCCTCCCAACTGAAGTCGCCGCGTCCGTTCGCACTGGTTTGTGGCCAATAGTGGCCCAGGCTCGGAGCGAGGCAGTGGAAGTCCTTCGACAGAGAAGCGAGCTGCGGCTCCCAATAGCGGTAGTCGCACAGCGACCCGTGCACGAATACCATTGGCTCGCCGCTGCCAGCTTCCACATAGGGAACGGAGGTGCCGGAGGCAGTGGAAACAAAAGAAGGTTGTAGCCAGGCACCGGCAAGAGCCAGCGCAGTCAGGGGCGCTCGTGCATTCATGTTTAACTCCTTGCCCAGACTTTGCTGCATCGCGCTCAAAAAGAAAATCGAATAATATTGATGGAATCTTTCAGATTTTCTGATAGCTCCGCATTCGCGGGGCTCCCTTGCGGCCTTGTCGAGTCCGAAGGCCTTGCCGGACGAACCGGGCACCGTGCGGAACGCGGACATCGTCCGACGCGATAGGCTGGATCAGCGCGGACGCGAGTGTGATCGTGTCGCCCTGTCCGGCCGACTGCATGATGCCGCCGTGGGAATTCAAGGTCGACGGCATTGTCCGCAAGTACACGCCAGCGGCTCGTATGACCTTCAACGATGCCGACCTTGTACTGCAGGCGCTGCTGCGGGGATGGTGCATTGCGCAGATGGCCGGCTACCAGATCTGCGATCACATTGCGAGCAAAGACCTGCTGGTTGCGACGACCGCGGGCATTACATCTGCGATCTGAGCCGGCAACACCTGCCCACGCGCAATCGCGTCTTCATCGATTTCACGGTCGAGCACATCCGTGCGATCGATCTAAATTGCCTGACCGAGTTCAACGCCGGAGGATTGATGCGATGGCGGAAGAGGCGTCAGCGTAGTTCTCCAGTTCAGGTGCCGCGTCTGCGCATTGGTAGTCCAGCATCGACCACGGCGATGTCGTCGCTCTGTGCGTGCCGGGCATGGTGACGGCGCTGTTCGTCAAGGACCGTTCGCGCGGCTGAAGCGCGGTGCCCTGAGACGCAGAGAAATGGAGGGCAGTTGCCGTCCCTTTTTTCATGCGCGCGTGGTCACGGCTCAACGCCGGTGCTGGCGCAGGAAATCCCACATCATCGCGCTGGCGTCGGGGCCGATGTCGCTATGGAAACCGTAGCTGGCGTCGCCACCGCTCCAGGCGTGGTCCAGCCCTTCCACCTCCACCAGCGCGACCAGGTCGCGGCTCCAGCGGCCGAAGCGGTACTCGCGGCAGCGGCCGGGTTCTTCGCCCGGCGCCGCGTCGGGCCCTGCGTCCGGAATCGCGGCAAGCCGGTCTTCCAGCTCGTTGTAGGCGAGAAACTGGCGCGCCAGCAGCCTGCCGTTGACCGGGTGCACCGCATCGTCGGCGAGGCCGTGGATCACCAGCGCCGGCATCTCGGGCCCGCCTGGCGTGACGCCAGCGGCGTCGAGCAGCCATGCCGGCTCGGCCGTGGCACCGTGCCGCATGGCGTGCAGGCCGGCGCGCGGCGTGTCGGCAGCGCCGATCACGACACCGGAATGCATCGCCACCGCGGCCACCTTGCCGGGGTAACGCAGCGCCACCACCGCGGCCATGGCCGCACCGGCGGACATGCCGGCGAGGTAGATCTCGCGCTCGCGCACATCGTGGCGCGCGGCCAGCGCATCGAGCAGTGCCGCCAGGGCCTGCGCCTCGCGCCCGCCCTCGGCGGCGCTCAGGTCGAACCACTGCCAGCAGCGCTGGACCTGCCGCCGCAGCGGCTGTTGCGGGTAAGCGACGATAAAGCCCTCCTGTTCTGCCAGCGCGTTCATGCGCGTGCCGGCACTGAGGGCATCGGGCGTCTGCCGGCACCCATGCAGCAGCACCACCACCGGCAACGGGCCGCGATGGCGCTTGGACGGGATATAGAGGTGATAGGACAGCTGCGGCACCAGTTCGCCGGGCAGCGCCGCCAGGCGCAGCCGGTGTGCCTGCCAAGTGCCGGGCAGTTCGTCCGGCGCGATGGGTGACGTGGCGGGCGACCTCGCGGGTGACCACGCGGGCGGCGTGGCGGGCGTCGTCAGGGGGGCAACAGCCGAGCGGCGTGGGCGGGCTGGCGCGTCCTGCGGACGTGACGGTGTCAGCGGGTTCAGCGAATCGAGGCGTCGCAGCCAGGACTTCACCTGAGTTTCAGTTCGGGCCTGCACCCGGCTCAGGCGCCGGAGTTGTGCGTGCCAGTCAGCGGCTAGGCTCTTGGTCATGAGGACTCCTGCTCATATGACGGAATCTCCCCCGGGGTGCCTTTGTTGTGCGTTGCAGCATACCACACCCCGGATGGACTTCCCGTGAGGCGGATGTGGCACGCGGATTGCCTTGGCGCCACGCCCGGGCCTCCCCCGCCATCGCGAAAATATTGAACACTGGAATCGAAAGAATGAAGATCGCAGCAAGTTGGCTGGCGATGCCGGCGTTTTATACTGACTTGTCGATTGCCCTTGCGTCAAAATACCCATGCCGGATCACGGCGCCCCCGCCTGTTCGCTTTGCCTTTTCCATCCCGTCTGTGGCGCAGCCGCGACGGCCGCCGCCACCGCGCCCGCCGGCACGCGCCTGCGGCCCGAGCGCCTGAGCCTGCGCGCCGGCGACTATGTCGTCCGCCAGGGACGCCCGGCATTGACGGTCTATCCGCTGCGCACGGGCAGCGCCAAGCAGGTCTACGAATCGCCGCTGGGCTGGCGCCAGGTCACCGGCTTTTCCTTGCCGGGCGATGTGCTGGGACTGGAACCGCATGAAGCGCCACAGCACGGTGCCGCGGCGATCGCGCTGCAGGACTCCGAGGTGTGCGCGGTGCCGGTCGAATCGCTGCGCGAGTTGATGGCTGCGCCGGCCTTCCGCATCGCCGCACTGGCGGTCATGCGCCGCAACGCCGAGCGCGAGCGCGTGCTGCTGGTTGCCGTGGGATCGATGAAAGCCCCGCAGCGCCTGGCCATGCTGCTGCTGGACCTTGCCGGCGAGCAGGCACGCCGCCATGGACGGCAGGACAGCACGCTGACGCTGGCGATGTCGCGCGCCGATATCGCCAGTCTGCTGGGCCTGACGCTGGAAACGGTATCGCGGCTGCTGTCGCGCTTTGCATCGGTTGGTCTGATCGCGGTGCGCCAGCGGCGGCTGCGCATCATCGACTCCGCCGGGCTTGCCTCGATCTATGCCGACCTTGACGGCGGCGCACAGCGGCCTGCGCGCGAAGGTGATCCGGGCGCGGAATTCGCGCCCGCGATGGCGATGTGCCGGGGCCCGGCGTCCTAGCCGTCGGCGACGGCTTGCAGCCCCGGGGGTTGCGCACTCAGCGACGTTGCTGCGTGCACTCCTGCCGATACGCCTCTTCCAGCCGCTTGCGATCCGGCTGCCGCTCCAGTGTCGGATAGGTGCGGCCGTCTGCCGTGGTCACCGACGACTTGCCTTCGGACCACTGGGGCCCCTTCGGCAGCGCATCGATCTGGTCCAGCAGGCCCTGGCAGTGCTGGCGCTGCGATGCGGACAAGGTGCCACCGGGGCCTTCGACCACGGCGGTGGCTTCGTCCAGCATCCGCGGCGGCGGTGGCGCCACCATCGGCGTACCTCCGGCGGCGGCTGCGGATGCGGCAGGACTCGCTGCCCACGACGTGGCGTGCAGGGAAATTGCCACGATGGCGGCCGTCAGCAGGCCGCACTTGCAAACAAACCTCTTCAAAACCAGTACTCCAGGGGCCTGCGCAGGGCATGGCGACAGCCATGGTGCGCGGCATTGCGTTGCGGAAAAACCAGCCGTGCCTTCAGCGATCCTTGCCGTTGCCCTGGCGGCGGCCGGTACGGTTGCGCAGCAGCTCGAGCTTGAGCAGTGCGTCCGCAAGCATACTCTTAAGCCGCGCATTCTCCTCTTGCAGTTCGCGCAGCTTGCGCCCGTCGCGGGCATCGTTCTGGCTCTGGTCCCCGTAGCGCGCGCGCCATCCATAGAACGAGGCATCGCTGAAGCCATAGCGCGCGCACAGCTCGCGCACCGGCACGCCGCTGGCCGCTTCGGCCAGGTAGCTGCGGATCTGTTCTTCCGAATACCGTCTGTTCACGAATCTCTCCGCTCCACAACGGCGCCGGCGCTGGCGCAGGCAATGCCGGCCGCGCCGCCAACCGTGCCGACTCTGGCCGTACGTTAGCCCACGGCCGCGCCAAAAGGCAATTCAGTGTCTTCGCAAGGCGAGTTAAGAAAATTATCTGGATGGACGCCGCGCGCAGCGCCGCCCAAATGGCTGCCGCAAGCCACCTGCCAGCAGGCGCGCGGGCGTTTCCGGCACCTCGTCGTTCAGAAAATCCGCAAGCCTCGCCGTAGCCGCACAGGCCGTGCCGCCGTGCCGGCAACGCTGCCGACACGGCCATATTTTGCTAAGCCAATTTGGAGTCCACTTTGTTTCAGCACCGTGGCAATGGCCTGGCAAGCCGTGTCGGCCCGCACGTCGTCTTGAGCCGGCAGCGGCTGTCCCGCCGGTATAGCGAACCGGATAAGGGCGATAAAAGCAGGATTAGAAGCCTGTCATCAAATCAAGTTTCTAGGACTTTTGCAGACCATGTATTAAGATTCCTCGGCACAACTAAATTTCGCACGCTTTCGCAATGCGCCACGCGGCGCTCGCAGGAAGCGGCCCGGCAGCCCGCAGCCACCGTGAAGAGAACCGGTGTGCGGTCCCTACACTGCCGGCAAATATCAGGCCTGAAGGATCGAGGAGTCACTGCGCCAATTTGTCGACGCAAGTCGGAAATGTGGAGTCGTGCATGGCCATCCAAAGAGTCCTGTCCGGACGGCGCGGACCGATCCGGTCTGCCGCGCCGAGTGTGACGGGCGCCATTTTCCAAGCTGGCTTTGCAGTATGGGCGTCAGATTGCCGCCCCGTCGGATAAGCACGTTTCATGCTTTGCCGCGCGCTCCATTGCGCGCGGTGCTGTACGCATCGGACAGACAAGAAATCAAAAAAAGAATCATGCATCGGGAGAAGTCAGAATGCGTCACGTCAGCACCAAGCTATTACATGTCTTCGTCCTGGTGATGGAGTATCGCGACCTCAACGCGGTCGCCGCCTGTACCCAGGGACGCGTGCCCACCGTCGCTTATAGCCTGACGCGCTTGCGCGAAATCACGGGCGATCCGCTGTTCGTCAAGCGCAATGGCATGCTCGAACCGACGCCCCACGCCTTGCGCCTGGAGCAGACCGCGCGCCAGATCCTGGCCAAGTGGAACCAGCTGGTGCGCCCGGGCGAAGCGGGCATAAGCCAGCGCCGCGCGGACGGCAGGCGGATTTCCATTGGCTTCTCGTCTTCGATCGGCGACCCGGTCATTACGGAAATCCTGACCACGCTGTGCGAGCAGTTCCCGCAGGACAGCTTCATCACGCGCCCCGTGATCGCCGATGCCGCGCTGGCCAGCCATCTCGATAGCGGCCAACTGGATTGCGCGTTTGTCGTAGACGGCGGCCACGACCCCGAGCGCGTGCAGCAACAGAACATCATGGCCACGCCGCGCCGCCTCGTCAGTGCCGCCCGCGAAGGCAGCCACGACGAGGGTGAAACGGACTGGATCCTGCTGCAGGAAGATTGCGAAGCCGGCAGCCCGCTGCGCGCCTTCCTGAGCCGGCAGGCCGGCACGCCCGGGCATCGCGAGACCGTGGTGCCTTCCTGGCACACGCAGATCACGCTGCTGCATGCCGCGGGAGGCATCTGCCCGGTGCTGGACTTCAACGTGCCGCTGGTCACGCGCGAGCGCAAGACACGGCTGCTGGCACCGCCGAGCAGTTTTCCCGAATGGGCCGCCCTGCATTTCTGGGCGCCGGAGCGCAGCCACGACAAGGCGGTGCTGCGCGACATCATGGAAGTCGGCAGCGCGGTGCTGCGCGATCCGCTCAAGGCCATCGACGGCCGCCGCAGCGGGCGGCCCGCGATGGCACAGGCCGAGGCGCTCGCCTGACTCGCGCAATGGCGCCGGCGCGCTAGTCGCCGATCCGTCAACGCATTCGATGCGCCGCGAGGCGCTGGCCCCTGCCGGGGCCAGCGCTTTTTTTTTGCTGCGACACGGTGGCGACAGCGCTTTGCGAATTCTCCTACTTTCGCGCCGGGGCATAGCCAGTATCCTGCCCATGCATCGCAGCGCGCCGGCCGTCTCCCGTTTGGCCCGTCCTGCGGCGATGCATGCAGTTGTCTGGCGTCACTTGTCTGGCGCCGCCATTTCGCCGCACGTCGGCCGACGTGCGGCGTTTTCTTGAGCGCGGCGCGGCATGACGGCCGGCTCGAATCTGGACCGAGGAGACCCGATGGCATTGAGGATCCTGCTTGCCGATGACCATCCGGTGGTCAGCGCGGCCGTTGCCGACCGCCTGCACACCCAGACCGGATGGGAAATCTGCGGCACAGTGACCAGCGCAACGGCACTGCTGAACAGCGTCGCGACCCTGCGGCCCGATGTCGTCGTCACCGACTATCACATGCCCTCGCAGCAGGAAGGCAGCGGGGACGGTTTGCGCATGTTGGGCGCACTGCGCCGGCGCCATCCGTCGCTGGCCGTGACCGTTCTGACCATGATCACCAATCCTCTGGTGCTGCGCTCCATCCTCGATACGCAGGTGCATGGCCTGCTGCTGAAAGACGCCCCGCTGTCGGAGCTGGTCACCATGATCAGCCGCATCCAGCGCGGCTTCCGCTACATCGGCAAGTCGGCCATGGAGATCCTGTCACAGGCCGATCCCGGCAACCCGGCGGCAAGCCATGGTGGCGCCGAGCGGCTGTCGGCGCGTGAAATGGAAGTGCTGCGGATGTACCTGGCCGGGCGCTCCGTCAGCGAGATTGCGGTCCTGCTATGCCGCAGCGTCAAGACCATCAGCCGCCAGAAGAACTGTGCCATGCACAAGCTCGGTGTCACCAACGACCGCGAGCTGTTCGAATTCGCCGCCCTCAACGGCATGCTGCTTTCCGGCTGCTGAATGGCGGGCGCCGGCACCGGCCCGGCACTCAGGCCACGGCGTCAGGCTGCTCCAGCCGCGCCAGCGCATGCGCAATGCCGGTCTCCAGCTGCGCCAGCCCGCGCGACAGGTCTTGCATGGTCGAGGCCGAAACCTCGGTCAGCACATCCTCCAGGAAGGCGGAGCGCAGCGGCATCAGGCGCGCCACCAGTTGCTGCCCGGCGTGCGACAGCGTGACATGGGTCACGCGGTTGTCGCGCTCCGATGTGGTCCGCTCGACCCAGCCAAGCTCCTGCATGGCCTTGAGCTGGCGCGTCAGCGCGCCCGGATCCATGCCGACGCGGTCGGCCAGTGCCCGCTGCGCAATGGCATCCTCCTGCAGGTGCAGTACATGCAGGATCCGCCAGCGCGCCAGCGGCAGGCCGATGCACTGCTCGAATGCGGCCGCATACGCGCGGTAGGTGCGTCCGAACTGCTGCAGTACGGCTACGCTTTGTCGCTCCAGTTCCATCCGTTCTCCTCAGGGGTACACAAGCGCCATCACAGGCGCCGCAGGCGCTCACTCCGCCGCCATCGCAGGCCCCGCGGTGCGCACCAGTCTGACCGGCGGCACCCGGTGCGCGCACCAGACGCCCACCGCAGCGGCAATCCCGGCGGCCAGCAGGCCCAGGTGGATCGCGCTGACCAGCGACATGCGCGCCTGCTCCAGCAGCAAGGCGCCATTGTGCCCGGCCTGGCCCAGCTCGCCGAGCAGCGCCAGTTGCGAGGCCTTGTCGATCAGCACCTGCGGGTCTCCCATGCGCGCTGCCCACTGGCTGGCGCCGGCGGCAGCCATGGCGTGGTCGACGCCGCCGGTATAGCTGCGCGTGACCAGCGTGCCGACGATCGCCGTACCGACCATGCCGCCCACCATGCGCAGCGATTGCAGCATCGCCGTGGCAATGCCAAGGTGCTCGCGCCCGGCGGTCTGCTGCGCGAACACCGTCAGGTTGGGCATGATGAAGCCCAGCCCGAGTCCGCCCACCAGCATGATGGCGAGCAGCATCCCGTGCGGCATGGCGCGCGTGGCCTGCGACAGGGCCAGCGTGGCCAGCGCCAGCATGCCAAACCCGGCATAGAGCATCGCGTTGGGCCGGCGGATGCGGGTGATGACGCGGCCGTTGACGATGCTGCCGACCGTGATGCAGACCACCAGCGGCGTGATCAGCAAGCCCGCTTCCTTCGGCGACAGGCCAAAGCCGCCCTGGAACAGCAACGGCGCATACAGCAGCAGCGCGAACATCGTGAAGCCGGCGAACACCGACAGCTGGAACAGCGGCGCCAGTCCGGGATTGCGGAACATCTCCACCGGCAGGATCGGGTTGGCGCAGCGCCGCTCCCAGTGCCACAGCGCCACCATCGCGAGGGCCGACAGCAACAGCAAGCCACCGGTATAGGCATCGAAGCCGCGCCCGGGCAGCAGTTCGACGCTCATCTGCATGGCGCCCAGGCCAAGGGCGATCAGCAAGGCCCCGACCCAGTCCACGCGCACCGGCCCGCTGTGCGCCTGCTGGCGCAGGTGCGGCAGGTAGCGCCAGGCAAACCACAGGCCCAGCACGCCGACCGGCAGGTTGACATAGAACACCGCGCGCCAGCCGTACCACTCGGTCAGCACGCCGCCCAGCGACGGTCCGATGGCATTGGCGATACCGAATGCCGCACTCAGCATCACCTGCCAGCGCAGCCGCACATGCGAGTCGGGAAACAGGTCGGCAATGCAGGCGAAAGCCGTGCCCACCAGCATGCCGCCGCCGATGCCCTGCAGCGCTCGCGCCAGCACCAGGAACGGCATGCTGCTCGCGAGCCCGCACAATGCCGACGCGACGGTGAACACCACGATCGACGCCAGCACGAAGGGCTTGCGTCCGTAATAGTCGCCCAGCCGGCCGAAGATCGGCACGGTGATGACGGACGTCAGCAGGTACGCCGTCGCCACCCAGGCGTAGTACTCGAAGCCTTGCAGTTCCGCCACGACGGTCGGCAGCGCGGTGCCGACCACGGTCTGGTCCAGCGCCACCAGCATCACCACGAAGGACACGCCCAGCATGGCCAGCAAAGACTTGCGGAATGGCAGGACCTGGCCGGTGGCCTCACCGCTTTGTGGCTGGGGAGTCATGTGATTGCTCGATCAATCGTTGCGATGTCAATGATTATAGGACACACATCGGAGTCCGCCAGCCCTCAATACGATTATTCCGCGCCGAGATACCAGTGGCGGAACATCTCCCGTGCCGGCGCCAGGTAACTGCCGATAGGCTCCTGCCGGCCATTGGCATACCAGTGGCAGTAACAGCCATGGAATACCGCCAGCAGCGCGCGCGCCATTTCCGGTGGCAGCGGGCGCTCCGGCGTGCCAAGGGCCTCCACCAGAACCCGCACATGGCCGTTCCACCCTTCACGGATATGCTCGCGCACGCTTTGCGGCGCATTGCCTGAAAACAACAGCGCCAGCACGATCCCCTTGGTTTCCGGGTTGCGCGTGAAGTAATCGGCTACCCGCTCGAACAACTCATCCACCCGCTGCGACACGGTCAGGCCTTGCAGGTCAGCCGGGTCGAACTGCACCTCGATTTCCTGGAACAGGCTGATCGCGGCTTCCGCCAGCAGCATTTCCTTGCTGCCGAAATGCCACAGCAAGCTGCTTTTTGCCACGCCGGCGTGTGTGGAGACCTGGTCCAGCGTGACTTCGCCATAGCCGTGCTCGGCGATCAATCCCTTGGTCAGGTCAATGACGCGCTGGCGCGTTTCCAGGCCGCGGCGGTATTTGGTCGCGCCGGTTCCGCGTGCCGGCGGTGCTTTCGGTGCGGTGTCGTGGGGGCGGTCGGTGCCTGGGGCACCTTCTTCTGATGAATGCATGGCTGCGTCGGCACTGGGCCGGGGAAATGTTGAGCGCCGGCCATTTTCCCTCTCGGGATTTGCCCTAGAGGCGGCATGCTGTCCTTGACAGGCTACCACCGCCTTCACCAAACTTGAAATTGTACCGACTGTTCAGAATAATTTTAGGGGATTATGATTATGGTGAATGCAGCACAACCAACACGCCTGGAGGCGCTGCTGGCAATGCAGCAGTCAGCCTTCATGGCGTCGCCCTTCCCCTCGCTGGCGCAACGCAGAAGCGCACTGCAGCGGCTGCGCCGGGCGATTCGCGGCCATGCCCACCGGCTCGCCGCCGCCGCGGCGCGCGACTTCAGCGCGCGCGCCGACGCCGAGACTCTGATGGTCGACGTACTACCGTCGGTGCTGCATATCAACCACCTGCTGCGCGGCCTGCGGCGCTGGATGAAGCCGTCGCGCCGGCACACCGAGCTGCTGTTCCTCGGCAACGGCGCGCGCGTGATGGTCCAGCCCAAGGGCGTGGTCGGCATCGTGGTGCCGTGGAATTTCCCGGTCTACCTCGCGCTGGGCCCGCTGGCGACCGCGCTGGCCGCCGGCAACCGCTGCATGGTGAAGACCTCCGAATACGCGCCGCACACCTCGGCCGCGCTGCGCGCGCTGCTGGCCGAAGCCTTCGATGAAGACGAGGTGGCCGTGGTCGAGGGCGATGCCGCGGTGGCACGCGCCTTCACCAGCCTGCCGTTCGACCATATCGTCTTCACCGGCTCGCCCGAGGTGGGCCGCCACGTCATGCGAGCCGCCGCCGACAACCTGACCCCCGTGACGCTGGAACTGGGCGGCAAGTCGCCGGCAATCGTTTCCCGCAGCGCGGCGCTGGCGACGGCGGCCACGCGCATCGCCCATGGCAAGACCCTGAACGGCGGCCAGATCTGCGTCGCGCCCGACTACGCGCTGGTGCCGGAAGAGCTTGCCGGCGCTTTCGCCGAAGCAGTGCTCGCCGCCGCGGCCCGCATGCATCCACAGGGCAGCGACGACTACACGGCCGTCATCCACGACGACGCGCTGGCCCGCCAGCGGGCGCTGCTCGACGATGCCCGCGCGCACGGCGCGCGGATCCTCGCCGCGGCGATGCCGGCGGACGGACGGCGCCTGCCCCTGCACGTGGTGCTTGGGGTCACGCCGCAGATGCGCCTGGCGCGAGAGGAAATCTTCGGGCCGATCCTTCCGGTCATGACCTACCGCACCTTCGACGAGGCCATCGTCTGCGTGCAGCGCGGCACGCGGCCACTGGCGCTGTACTACTTCGGCCATGACAAGGCCGAGACCGGTCCGCTGCTGGAGCGCACCCACGCCGGCGGCGTCACGCTCAACGACTGGGGCTGGCATGTGGTCAACCACGACCTGCCCTTCGGCGGCACCGGCACCTCCGGCATGGGCAACTACCACGGCGCCGAAGGCTTCCGCGAGCTGTCGCACGCCAAGGCGGTGTTCAGCGAGCGCCGCTGGTTCCCGATCACGCTGTTCCACCCGCCATACGGCGGCCGGATCCAGCGGCTCGCTCTGCGCCTGTTTCTCGGCAAGCCGCATTCGTCCGCCGCGGATGCTCCCCTGCCTTCCGGCACGAAGGCGGTTCCGCCGGCCACGCCCCGCTGAGCCACACGCCCGCCGGCCATCATCGATACGCCGGCGACGGCTGCCTGCTTCCCCGACAACGACCCTACCAAGCAACACTGGAGACTTTATGCTTCGCAAGTCCGCCGCTTCCGCGATCTCCATCGCGTGCGCCCTGCTGCTGCCGCTGCCCGCCGTCGCCGGCGAAGCGCCGGTAGCTCCGGGCGATGCCACCGCGGCCACGCGCCAGGCCAACGCCGAGGTGCTGAAGCACCTGCCCTTCGCCAACCGGCAGGATTTCGAGGACGCGCGCCGCGGCTTTATCGGCACTATCGAGCGCGGCGAGATCCGCGACGCCAGCGGCCGCGTCGTCTGGAACCTAGACGCCTACGCCTTCCTGAAGGACGACGCCGCGCCGGCCTCGGTCAATCCGAGCCTGTGGCGCCAGGCGCAGCTCAACCTGCACCATGGCCTGTACCGCGTGACCGAGCGCATCTACCAGGTGCGCGGCTTCGACCTGTCCAACATGACCGTGGTGGAAGGCGACACCGGCCTCATCATCATCGACCCGCTGCTCACCGCCGAAACCGCGCGCGCCGCGCTCGACCTGTACTACAAGCACCGCCCGAAGACGCCGGTCGTCGCGGTGATCTATACCCACAGCCACGCCGACCACTTCGGCGGCGTCAAGGGCGTGGTCAGCGAAGACGACGTCAAGGCCGGCCGCGTCAGGATTATTGCCCCCGAAGGCTTCATGGAAGAAGCCGTCAGCGAGAACATCTACGCCGGCAACGCCATGAGCCGGCGCGCGCAGTACATGTATGGGCCGCTGCTGCCTAAGGGGCCGCGCGGGCAGGTCGACGCGGGGCTGGGCAAGACGGTGTCGCTCGGCACCGTCACGCTGATCCCGCCCACCGACCTGGTCGGCAAGACCGGCGAGACCCGCACCATCGACGGCGTGCAGATCGAATTCCAGATGGCTCCCGGCACCGAGGCGCCGGCCGAGATGCTGATGTACTTCCCGCAGTTGAAGGCCCTGTGCGCTGCAGAGGACGCCACCCACACGCTGCATAACCTCTACACCATCCGCGGCGCGCAGGTGCGCGACGCCAACCAGTGGTGGCGCGCGCTGGACGAGACCGCAGACCGCTACGGGCATCGCACCGAAGTGGTCTTTGCCCAGCATCACTGGCCGATGTGGGGCCAGCAGAACATCCTCGCGTACCTGGGCAAGCAGCGCGACGGCTACAAGTACATCCATGACCAGTCGCTGCGGCTGGCCAACCAGGGCTACACCATGACCGAGATCGCGGAAATGGTGAAGCTGCCGCCGTCGCTGGCCAGCCAGTGGGACCTGCGCGACTACTACGGCACCGTGAACCACAATGCCAAGGCCATCTACCAGCGCTATCTCGGCTGGTACAGCGGCAATCCGGCCGACCTGCACCCGCTGCCGCCCGAGCAGTCCGCGCAGCGCTACGTGCGATTCATGGGCGGCGCCGACAAGGCGCTGGAGCAGGCGCGCGCCTCGTACGCGCAAGGCGACTACCGCTGGGTGGCCGAGGTGGTCAAGCATGTGGTCTTCGCCGATCCGAAGAACCAGGCGGCACGCAAGCTGCTGGCCGACGCGCTCGAGCAGATGGGCTACCAGGCCGAATCCGCAGCCTGGCGCAGCGCCTACCTGGTGGGCGCCTACGAGCTGCGCAACGGCGTGCCGAAGACGCAGTCCACGCAGACCGCCAGTCCCGACATGGTCCGCGCGATGACCGACACCATGTTCCTGGACTTCCTCGCCGTGCGCCTGAACAGCGAACGCGCGGCCGGCAAGCTGGTGAAGATCAACTGGGTCCAGCCCGACACCGGCAAGCGATACGCCCTGTCCGTCGACAACTCGGTCTTCATGTATCGCGCGGAACGCCAGCACGCCGACGCACAGGTCACGCTGACCGCGCCGCGCGCAGTGCTGGTCGGCGCGCTGCTTGGCCAGACCACGCTGCAGGCGGCAACGGCTGCCGGGCAAGCAAAGCTTGACGGCGATCCCGCCGCGCTGCAGACGCTGTTCGGCATGCTCGACAAGTTCGACCCGCAATTCGAGATCGTGGCGCCGTGATACCCGCCGACGGCGCGCGACTTTCTCCGCTTTCAAACCCTGCTTGACCAAGGCACCATGACCACGAAACCCTGGCTCGCCAGCTATGGCGACATCCCCGCCGAGATCGATGCGGACACGCCCCGTTCTCTGACCGCACTGCTGGATACCGCGCTGCGCCAGCATGCCGACCGGCCCGCCTTCACCTGCCTCGGGCAGACCGTCAGCTACGCCGGTCTCGACGCGCAGTCGCGCGACTTCGCCGCCTATCTGCAGTCCGAACTCGGCGTGCGCAAGGGGGACCGCATCGGCGTGATGCTGCCCAACCTCATCGCCTTCCCGATCGCCCTGATCGCGATCGCGCGCATCGGTGCGGTGCAGGTCAACATCAACCCGATGTACACGGCGCGCGAGCTCGAGCATCAGCTCAACGACGCGGGGGTCGAGATCCTGGTGGCCTACAGCGGCATCAGTGCCACCGTCGCAGAAGTGATGGCGCGGACCCCGCTCAGGACCATCGTCACCGCCGGACCCGGCGACGGCACCGGGGCGGCGTTGCCGTCGCCGCCGGTCGATCCCCGGCTGGCGCAGGCAATCGCCTTCGACGCAGCCGTCGCCCAGGGTCGTGCGCTGCCGCTGCAGGCCGTGGAAATCGAAGGCAACGACCTGATCTTCCTGCAATACACCGGCGGCACCACCGGCGTGTCAAAGGGCGCGGCGCTGTCGCACCGCAACCTCGTCGCCAACGTGGCGCAGTTCAAGGCGATGGTGACGGACAACCTGGTCGACGGCAAGGAAGTGGTCGTGACCGCGATCCCGCTGTATCACATCTTCGCGCTGATGGTGAACTTCATCACCTTCTTCACGGTCGGGGCGCGCAACTGGCTGGTGCCGAACCCGCGCGACATGGATGCCTTCATCGACGTGCTCAAGGCCTCGCGCTGCACCGTGCTGACCGGGGTCAACACGCTCTACGCCGGCCTGGTTGCGCACCCGCGCATCGGCGAGGTCGACTTCTCGTCGCTGCGCCTGGCCGCGGGCGGCGGCGCGGCCATCGTGCCGGCCACCTCGCAGCGGTGGAAGGCGCTGACGGGTGTCTTCATCCGCGAGGGCTATGGCCTGTCAGAGACTAGCCCGATCGTCAGCTTCAATCCACCGACGGCCGAAGCCTTCAACGGCACCACCGGCCTGCCGCTGCCGTCCACCGATATCCGGCTGCTGGGCGACGACGACCGTGACGTGCCGCCCGGCGCGGCGGGCGAAGTCTGCGTCAAGGGGCCGCAGGTCATGCGCGGCTACTGGAACAAGCCAGGCGCCAACGCCGATGCGTTCACCGCCGATGGCTACTTCCGTACCGGCGACATCGGCATGCTGACCGAACAGGGCTACCTGAAGATCGTCGACCGCAAGAAGGACATGGTGATCGTCTCCGGATTCAACGTGTTCCCCAACGAGATCGAGGCCGTGGTCAGCGACTGTCCCGGCGTGATCGAATGCGCGTGCGTGGGTATCAGCGACGGCCACTCCGGCGAAGCACTGAAAGTCTACGTGGTGATGGCCGCCGGCGCGACGCTGGATGCAGCGGCATTGCAGGCGCATTGCCGCGGGCAACTGACCGGATACAAGGTGCCGAAATCCTTCGAATTCGTCGAGGCACTGCCGAAGTCGACAGTAGGCAAGGTGTTGCGACGGGAGCTGCGGCCCCGGGCGTGAAGCCAGTTTGCAAGCAACGCCAACCGCGTCAGGTACCTTCCACCGCCGGCTCGCCTCCGGGAAAGGACGGCCCGCCCAACCTCGGGCGTGCCGTCCATGACCACGCGCTGTCGATGGGATCGAGCTAGGCTAGACGTTCAGGCACATCGCCGGCAGATCGCCATACAACGCCATCAACGCACTGGCAACGCCGTTGGTCCAGCCGAACCCGTCCTGCAGCGGATACTCGCCGCCTCCGCCACCCCTGGCACGCTCGCCGGTGGCCTCGATCCGGTATTTCTCCACCAGCTTGCATTCCCGGGCATAGACACCGGCGATCGTGGCGAGCCAGCGCTGCGCGATGTCGCGCGCCAAGCCTTCATGGCCGTAGCGCGTCAGTCCGCGCACCGCGAGCCATTGCAATGGCGCCCAGCCGTTGGGATGGTCCCACTGCTGGCCGGAGGTGAGTTCGGTGGTGGCCAGTCCTCCTGAATCCATCAGGCGTGCAGCCACAGCACTGGCAACGCCGCCGGCTTCTTCCGTCCGTGCAAGGCCGAGGTATAGCGGCATCATCGTCGCCGCTGTCAGGCATGGTCGCGGCGATCCGCAGCACCAGTCGTAGTCGACGAAGATGCCGGCTGCGTCGTCCCACATGTATTGGCGGATGGCGGCTTCGCGCCGGCGCGCGGCGGCAAGGAAGCGGTCGGCATCGGCATCGCCGGCCTGGTCGCACAATTCGGCCAGGCGCGTTTCTAGGTGCCACAACAACGCGTTGAGGTCGACCGGCAGGACCGCTGTAGTGCGAATAGTGGCGAGATCGGCGGGTTGCCCCGCAAGCGGCAGCTCGAGCCAGCGGGAGCTGAAATCCCAGCCCGATTCGGCGGCGGCGCGCAGGTCGCGAAACACCAGGTGGTGCGGCCGGCCGCTGCGCTCGGCGGTCTGCACGTCTTCCAGGAAAGCTTCCTCGCGCGGGCAAGGCCGGTCGTCCCAGTAGCGGTTAAGCACGGCGCCGTCGGGCAGGCACAGCGCGCGCCGGTGTGCGCAGCCCGGACGCAGGGCCTGGGCGCCGTCCATCCAGAAGTCGTACTCGCGCCGAAGCTGCGGCACGAAGTCGCGCGCGCTGGCGACCTGTTCGCGCTCGAGCAGGTCGACCATCAGCGCGAATACGGGCGGCTGCGAGCGGCTCAGATAATAGTTGCGCGTACCGTTTGGCACCAGCCCGTAGGTGTCGATCAGGTAGGCGAAATTGCGCGCCATTTCCAGCAGCAGGTCGCCGCGCCCGCTTGCCGACAGCCCCACCATGGTGAAATAGGAATCCCAGTAGTACAGCTCGCCGAAGCGCCCGCCAGGCACCACGTAGCGATGCGGCAGCGGCAGCAGCGACGACAGCGGCGGATGCGCGCCCGGCTCGCGCGTCAGCACCGGCCACAGGCCGTCGATATGTTCGCGCAGCGTATTGGCGGGATCGGAGACATAGTGGCTGTCCGGCACGATCGCGCGGGTGAAGTGGGCCTGCACGAAGTCGGCCAGGCAGAAGCCAGGCTCGACGCGTGTCTGGCGATAGCGCGCGACGATCCACTCGGGGTCGCAGCCGGGAATGCAATCAGGAAAGGTCTTGCTGTCGGCGAACAGGCCGCTGTGCTGGACATCGACGAACAGTTCGCCGTAGCGCACCGCCGGCGACAGCGTGTCGGCCTGCGGACAGCTCGCCAGGGCATGTGGCTGCGGGCATTCGCGATGCGCGGCCAGCGGCGGATGAGCCACCGCGTGGACCTTGGCCGGCGCGGCGACGGCGCCGGAGACCGCCCCGGCGCCATCGGGCGTGGCCGGGTCAGTGCGCGGCACCGTGTAGGCGCCCGCGCTTGCGGCGCGGCGGTCGTCATTGTTGTGCATAGGTCCAGTGCAGGCTGCCGGTCACTGACGTATTCATGACGGCCGAAGCCTTGGCGCCTTCTCGCGTTGATGCCGGCATCCTGTACGCCGCCGGCGCATGATGGCAGGAGCGGCCAGGCGCAGCGAAGTTCGCCCGTCAAGGTGTGGATTCAGTGTAGTGCGGCGAGGTCGGCAACTGCGTCTTCCGGTGCCTGCACGACATGGCACGGCAGACAGATCCGCACCGCGAGGCCATGCGGTGCAGCATTGTGCGCGGTGACGGCACCGCCATGCGCGGCGATCGCCGCCTGCGCGATGCTCAACCCCAGTCCCGCGCCAGCCGGATGCCCGGCGCCGCTGCGTACGCGGAAAAAGGGCTCGAACAGGCTCGGCAGTGCATCGTCAGGCACGCCGCGGCCGCCGTTGAACCACTCCACCGCGGCGGTCAGCGCCATGCCGATGCCGACAATGGCAGCCACGCCCAGCCAGAACGTCAGAAAATTGCGCCAGAACAGCGGCAGCGGGAACAGCGCACGCACGCGGCGCCACGGAGTCATGGCGACTGCACCAGCATGTAGCCGCGGCCGCGCAGGTTGCGGATCAGCAGCGGCGGGGCCGTGCCGTCGATCGCCAGCTTGCGCCTCAGTGCGCTGATATGGGTGTCGATGCTGCGGTCGAAGCGCTCGGGCGCGCGGCCCAGCGCAAACTGGCCAATCTCTGCGCGCTCGACCACGCGGCCCGCGGAGCGCAGCAGGATTTCGAGCACGCGCTGTTCTGCTCCGGTCAGCATCGCCTGGATGTTGCCGTGCATGGCAACGCCCGTAGCCAGATTCAGACGCAGCGTGCCGGCCTGCAGCCAGGTGTCCTGCTCCGGCTGCGCAGCCTCCACGCCCGTGCGGAAACGGCGCAGCACGGCGTGGATGCGCGCCTTCAGCTCGCGCGGGCTGAATGGCTTGCTTAGGTAGTCGTCGGCGCCGAGCTCCAGGCCCAGCACGCGGTCGGTTTCATCGCCATGTGCGGTGAACATGATCACCGGCCGCTGCGAGCGGCTGCGGTGCTGCCTGAGCAGGTCCAGCCCGTTGCCGTCCGGCAGCATCAGGTCGAGCAGCGCCACATCATGGTCGTTGCGCGCGAGCAGGACTTCGCCCTGCTCGCGGGTGTGCGCCAGCGTGACCGTGCAGTGATCGGGTTCGAGGTATTCGCGCAGCATCTGCGCAAGCTCGATGTCGTCGTCGATCAGCAGCACGCGCGCGGCGCCCATGTTGAAGCACATCTGTATCCAGCCTTCCCGGTGACGGCGTTTGATGCTGCCGCGCGCCCGGGTTCCGTCAAGAAACGTCAAGAAAACAAAACCTATCCAAAGTGACTGGTAAGCACTTTGTATCGCGAATTCTAATATGAGAATGATTGTTATTCACATTGCGCGGGGAAAATAATGAAGGACAGGCAAGCCATGGGGCACACCGTGGCGGCAAACACGGCGGCCGGTACGTCGGCAGGTTCGACGGCAATGAGCGCAGGATCGTGGGGCCGGATCGTGGCGGCGCTTTGCGGGGCTTCCGGCATGACGGGAATGACAGGAGCCTGGGCGCAGTCAGGCCAGCCGGACGCCGAAGCGAAGAACCTGCCCACGGTGGTGGTCACCGCCGCCGGCAGCGCGCAGGACATCCGCGACGCACCCGCGTCGATCAGCGTGGTCACGCGCGATGAGCTTGAAAACAAGGCCTATCGCGACCTCAACGACGCGCTCGTGGAAGTGCCCGGCGTCATCATCAGCGGCGGCGGCGACACCACCGACATCAGCCTGCGCGGCATGGGTCCCAAGTACACCCAGATCCTGATCGACGGCAAGCGCCAGAGCTCGCGCGAGACGCGCACCAACTCCGACTCGTCCGGGGTTGAAAGCAGCTGGACGCCACCGCTGTCGGCGATCGAACGCGTCGAGGTGGTGCGCGGGCCGATGTCGTCGCTGTATGGCTCGGATGCCATGGGCGGCGTAGTCAACATCATCACGCGCAAGGTACCCAGGACATGGACCGGCGAACTGCGCGGCGACGCCACGCTGCAGCAGAACAGCGACTCCGGCGACATCTACCAGGGCAATTTCTACCTCGCCGGCCCGCTCAAGAACGACCTGCTCGGCCTGCAACTGTACGGCCAGAGCTACCATCGCCAGGAAGACGATATTGACAACGGTTTTCGCGGCCGCCGCGCCGAGAGCCTGACCGCCAAGCTGGCGCTCACGCCCACGCGCGACCACGACATCGTGCTGGAAGCCACCACCATGCGCCAGCTGCGCAACGAGACCGTCGGCAAGACCGTGCCGCCGCTCGCGCCCGGCGCCAGCTGTCCGCGCACCGGCTGCCCGACCTCGTCCGAGGCCGACTACCGCAGCGAGAAGTTCGCGCTGTCGCATACCGGCCGCTGGGGCTTCGGCGTCTCCAACAGCTATATCCAGCAGGAGGAGTTCGACAACCGCAGCCGCCAGATGAAGATCAGGAACCTGGACCTGCGCACCAGCTGGGCCATGCCGCTGGGCAACCACATGCTGTCGGTCGGCGCCGAGTACCTGAGCCAGCGCCTGCACGACCAGACCGGCAACCAGATCGCCAACGGCCCGGAAAAGGTTGACCGCTACCAGTGGGCGCTTTTCGCCGAGGACGAATGGCGCCTGTCGCAAAGCTTCGCGCTGACCGGCGGCGCGCGCATGGACTATGACGAGAACTTCGGCCAGCACTACAGCCCGCGCCTGTACGGCGTGTGGCAGCCGGCCGAGCGCTGGACCGTCAAGGGCGGCGTTTCCACCGGCTTCCGCGCGCCGGACCTGCGCCAGACCGTGGCCGGCTGGGGCCAGACCAGCCGCGGCGGCAATATGTATGGCAATCCGGACCTGAAGCCCGAGACCATGCTGTCGCAGGAACTCGGCCTGCTGTATGACCAGGGCAATGGCCTGCAGGCCGGCGTGACACTGTTCAACAATGACTTCAAGGACAAGATCACGCGCGTCGCCTGCCCGAACACGCAGTGCACCGATGGCGCGAACCGGTTCGGCGCCAACCCGACCACGTACATGAACGTGGACAGCGCCTACTCGCGCGGCGTGGAAGCCAGCCTGCGCTGGCCGATCGCGCGCACCTTGTCGCTGACCGGCAGCTACACGTACACCAAGTCGGAACAGAAGAGCGGACAGTACGCCGGCCAGCCGCTGAACCAGCTGCCGATGCACCTGTTCGTCGCCACGCTGAACTGGCGCCCGACCGGAGAGCTCAACGGCTGGGCGCGCGTCAACTATCGCGGCAAGGAAAGCCAGCCGATCACCGGGCCGTCGTCCAGCACCGTGGTGGCGCCGTCGTACACGTTCGTCGACCTTGGGGCGACTTACGCGGTGACCAAGCACGTGTCGGTGTTCGCCGGCATCTACAACCTTTTCGACAAGCAGGTGAACTACACCGATTACGGCTATGTCGAGGATGGCCGGCGCTACTGGATGAGCGTATCGGTCAAGTTCTGATCTTTCGGCTTGTCAACGGCCCGGTGGTCCTGGTTGCAGGATCCCGGGCGTTGCTGTGCATTCAACCAGGGACTCTGATGAACCGATTCCAACCGGGCAGGCGCCGCCTGCTCGCCGCCGGTGCCGCGGCCCTGCTCGCCCCCGCCTTGCCTGCGCTGGCAATGACGGTGAAGCATGCTAAAGGCACCACTGAAGTACCCGACCATCCCGCGCGCATTGCCGTCTTCGACATGGCCACGCTCGACACGCTGCGTGTGCTGCAGGTCCCGGTCGCCGGCGTGCCCGAAGGCCAGTTCCCCGGCAAGCTCACGATGTACCAGGATGCGCGCTACGCCCGGCTGGGCCCGGTGAGTGAGCCCGACCTGGCGGCGATCCGCGCCCTGGCCCCGCAGCTGATCGTGGTCGGTGGCCGCTCCGCCGCCAGGTACGACGCGCTGGCGCAGCTGGCACCGACGCTCGACCTGTCGCCGGGCCGCGACGACCTCGTCGGCAGCGTCCCAGCACATGCAGAACTGCTGGCCCGCCTGACCCGAGGCCGGCTCCCAACGCCGGTCCGCCAACTGCCCTCACACCTCCTTCTCCCCATGCCTGACCGGCAACGCCGGCGCCGCCTCCTGCCTCCCCAGCTGCATGAAGATCCACGCCGACGCACAAGTGATCAGCCCCATGCAGACAAAGGTGGCATGAAACGCCGGCAACACCGCGGCCGTGTCCCCGCCAAACCGATTCTGGAACGTCGCCAGCAACGCGCCCGCCGACGTCACCGCCAGGCTCATCGACAGCATCTGCACCATCGACAGCATGCTGTTGCCGCTGCTGGCGCCGGCGCCGCTCAGGTCCTTGAGCGTCACGGTATTCATCGCCGTGAACTGGATCGAATTGACCATGCCGAACACGGCCAGCAAGGGGATCAGCAGCCATAGCGGCAGTTGCGGCGTGATCAGCGCGAAGGCGGCCATCACCAGGCCGACCACGAAAGTATTGGAGACCAGCACGCGGCGATAGCCGTGGCGCTGGATCAGCCGCGTGGCGAGCCGCTTGGAGGCCATGCCGGCGGCGGTGACGGGCAGCATCATCAGGCCTGCGTCGAAAGGGGAATAGCCCAGGCTGACCTGAAGCGTCAGGGGGATCAGGAACGGCATCGAGCCATTGCCGATGCGGGCGAACAGGTTGCCCAGCAGGCCGACGCTGAAGCTGTGGATGCGGAACAGGCGCAGCGGGAACAGCGGCTGCTTGCGGCGGTTGGCATGCAGGCCGTAGGCGGTCAGCGCGGCCATGCTGGCGATCAGCAGCAACAGCACGGTGGCGTGCTGGAAGCCGAGGCCGGCCAGGCCGTCGAGGGAAAATGACAGCGCCAGCATGGCGATGGCCAGCAGCAGGTAGCCAGCGATGTCGAAGCGGCCGATGCCGGACAGCTTTGCGTTCGGCATATACCGGATCGTGGCGATCGCGCCGAGCAGGCCGACGGGCACGTTGATCAGGAAGATCCAGTGCCACGACAGCGCCTGCGTCAGCCAGCCGCCCAGCGTGGGTCCGATCAGCGGACCGATCATGCCCGGGATGGCAACGAAGCTCAGCGCCTGCAGGTACTGTTCGCGCGGGAAGGTGCGCAGCACCGAGAGCCGTCCGACCGGCAGCAGCATGGCGCCCCCCACGCCCTGTACCACGCGTGCGCCGACCAGGAAGTTGAGCGTGGGCGCGTACGCGCACAGCAGCGAGCCGGCCACGAACAGGCCGATCGCGGTCTGGAAGATGGTGCGCGTGCCGAAGCGGTCGGCGAGCCAGCCCGAGGCCGGGATGATCACCGCCATGGTCAGCGAGTAGGCGATCACCACGGACTGCATCCGCAGCGGGCTCTCGCCGAGGCTGCGCGCCATCGACGGCAAGGCGGTGTTGACGATGGTCGAGTCCAGCGTCTGCATGAAGAAGCCGACCGCCACGACCCACAGCATGATGCGGCGGGTACGGTCGTCCGGCGACGGCACGACGGGAAGGTCTGGCATGGGCGCGGTCATTACGCAAACTCCGTTCTGGCGCGCGCTGCCGCCGGCAATGACTGGTTGGGCATGCAGGCGGACGCAGCCAAAGCCAACACCTTAAAGGGCAATGGCGCAACAGGCAATCAACAGGCAATCAACAGGCAGTCAGCGAAACCGGGGCGCGACCGCCCGAAGCGTGCCGAGCCTACAAGGCCGCGCGCAGCCCGATGAAGAAGCGCCGGCCCGGTGCCGGCTCGAAGTAACGCCCGTTGGCCTCGTTGACGATCACCGAGCCGATATAGCGCCGGTCGGTCACGTTGTCGATGCGGCCGAACAGGTAGGCGCGAGTCGGGCCGATGCGGAACTCATAGCCCGCGCGCAGGTTGAAGACCGCGTAGCCGGGCGCGGCCTGCGTGTTGAGATCGTCGGCATAGACGCGGCTGTCGACGCGCATCTCGGCGCCGAGCGTGAGCGGCGCCAGCGGCCGCCAGGCCACCTCTGCGCTGAGGCTGTGGCGCGCGGTGCCGGGCAGCCGGTTGCCCGCGGCCACGGTCTGGCCCTGCGCGTTGACGAAGGCATCGCCGAAATAGGCATCGAGCCAGGTATAGGCCAGCCCGGCCTCGACGCGGCTGCCGCCGCCCTGCCCCGGCGTGCCGACCTGCCCCAGGAAGCCGCCGCGCCAGCCCAGCTCGAAGCCGCGCCGGCGCACGCCGTTGACGTTCTGGTAGACGGTGCGGCCCGCGTTGTTCGATTGCGGCACCACTTCGTCGTGGCTGTCGGCATCGAACAGCGCGGCCTCCAGCCGCTGCCCGTCAGCCTGCCACTTGATGCCGATCTCGCCCTGACGGCTGGTCGAGGCGCGCAGGCCAAGGTTGCTGCCGACCCCGCCGGGGCCATAGGCGATCTCGGTCAGCGTCGGCGTCTCGAAACCGCGCCCGAGGTTGGCGTAGACGTTCAGGGTATCGAGCGCATGCCACACCAGTCCCAGCACCGGGCTGACGTTGCTGTAGGTGGCGGTGCCGCTGTCGTCCGGGCTGGCCGCGGTGATGAACTGGTCGTCGATGCCGAGCCGCACGCGGCTGGCACGCACGCCGCCGACCACCTGCCAGGCGGGGTGGAAGGTCCAGTCGACCTGCGCGAAGGCGCCCAGGTCGGTCGCGGTATTGGTCTCGTCGCGCCGCAGCGCGCCCTGGCTGCCATCCTGGTTGACATAGCCGTTGCGGCCGTCGCGCATGCCGTTGGCTTCCACCCCGGCAGTCCACCGCAGCGGCAGGCCGTTGGCGGTAGTGCGCCGGCTCCAGGACAGCGCACCGCCGCCAAAGATGCGATCCAGGTCGACGATGCCGCCAGACGACGTCGGCGCGGCGCCGCTGAAGCCGAGCCGCTGGTACAGGTTGCGGGTGCCGCCGTAGAGACGCCCGGAGAGGCTGTCGAGGTCGGTCAGCTGGTGCTCCGCCACCACGCCCGCCTGCGCCTGCTCGACGTTCTTGCCGGTGTCAAACTGGGTCGCCGCCGGCACCGCCTGGCGCGGGTTGGCATCGGCCTGCGCGCGCGTCAGCCCGAGCGGATCCTGCGCCAGCGGCTGGTTGAAGTAGTTGAACTGGCCGGTCACGCGCGTGCCGCTGGCCGGCTGCGCCACCACGCGTGCATTGAGCTGGTAGCGGCGCGCCGCCGAATGGTCGCGGTAGCCGTCGGTCTGGTAGGTCCAGGCATCGAGCGAGCCGCCCAGGCGCTCGTTGCCGCCGGCCAGCGCCACCCCGGCCTGCCACTGGCCGTCCGAGCCGAAGCCGGTCGACGCGCGCGCGGTAAAGCCGTCCTTGGGCGGGTCGGGCGTAAACACCTGCACCACGCCGCCCGAGGCATTGCCGTACATCTGCGCAAACGGGCCGCGCAGCACCTCGACCCGGCCGGCGTTGGGCAGGTCGGCGGTGGAGGCCTGGCCCTGCCCGTCCGGCATGGTCGCGGGGATGCCGTCGACATAGAGCCGAACGCCGCGCACGCCGAATGTGGAACGCGTGCCGAAGCCGCGCACCGCCAGTTGCAGGTCCTGCGAATAGTTCTGCCGGTCGCGCACGGCCACGCCCGGCACACCCGCCAGCACTTCGGACAGATTGACCAGCGGCGTGGCGCCGCGCAGCGGATCGACCGGCACGCTGTCTACCGCGGCGGGCGCGTCGAAGCGGCGCTGCTCGCTGCGGGTGGCGGTGACCACGATGTCGGAGAGGGTTTCGCCGGTGGCGGCGGCCACCGCGCTGTCCGGCGCATCTGCGGCGCGCACGCCGGCGCATGTGAGCAGCAAGGCTGCCAGCGCCAATGCCCTGGGCACCAGCACGCGGAGGCAGGGACGGCGCTGATGCAAGACCGACGAAGGCTGCGTGCCGCCTGGTCTCATGATGGTCGGGGGCGTGGGCCACAAGTGGTGGTGCCGCAACTTTATCGCGTCCCGGGGCGCTTTTCCATGGCCGCCGCTGCGGGGAAAACCCGGGATAGCGCTGCGTCGACGATCGTCCAGCGCGGCACGATCGAAACTTCAAAATATTTCAATAATTTGTTTAATGAATGGCCTCACGCAGGGGTAACCGCGTGCCTAAACTCTCTTCACCGGCCGACACAACGCGCGATACTAAAAGGCAGACACGCCACAGCGCAGCGCAGCAAACGGTCATTCAGATTTTTAAAATCAAGGGACTAGACACCATGCATACCCAACCTACCCGCGTCGCCATCGTCTACCACAGCGGCTACGGCCACACCGCCAAGCAGGCCCAGGCCGTCGCCCGCGGCGCCGGCAGCGTGGCGGGTGCCGAAAGCCTGCTGATTCCGGTGGAAGACATCGACCAGCACTGGGACACGCTGGAGCAGGTCGACGCCATCATCTTCGGTGCGCCGACCTACATGGGCAGCGCCTCGGCGCAGTTCAAGGGCTTCATGGACGCCACCTCGCGCAACGTCTTCGCCAAGGGCGGCAAGTGGGCCAACAAGGTCGCGGCCGGCTTCACCAACGCCGCCTCGCGTTCGGGCGACAAGCTGGCAACGCTGCAGCAGATCGCCATTTTCGCGGCACAGCACGGCATGCACTGGGTCAACCTGGGCCTGCCCCCGGGCCACAACAACTCCAAGTCGACCGAGGACTCGCTGAACCGCCATGGCTTCTTCCTCGGCGCCGCCGCGCAGTCCAACGCCGATGAAAGCGCCGACGTGGTGCCGCCGCTGGCGGACCTGCGCACCGCCGAGCACCTCGGTGCGCGCGTCGCTGAAGTGGCGCAACAACTGGTGGCAGGCCGGCGCGCGCTGGCGGAACTGAAGCAGGCCGCCTGACCCCTCACCACGCCTCGCGCGTGAACTGCCTGCCGGCCCTTCGGGGCCGGTTTGCGTTTTGGGAGACGTGCGTTGCACCGCAGCGGGAATGCCCCGCCCGGAAATATGGCTTTGCGCGCGCGCAAGCGCTGCCCCAGCCAGCCAGGCGCCGGTTATGTCGGTTGACAGCCGTCAACCTAGACGCAGAACACATGACTCCGGCAGCTCATGACCACTATATGTAGTGCTAACCTGTGCGTCACACACTACATAAAGGGGTAAACATGCGCGACGCACAGCAAGCCGGCACGCTGCCGCCGGCCCAGCCCGGCGGCCAGGTCGACGTGGCCAGCGCCATGGAGGAATACCTGGCCCAGCGCGACTGGCGCGTGCGCGCCAACGCCAACCAGGGCTATAGCCTGGGCGGACTGATCCTCAACGTCGCCGGCAAGGTCACGGCCAACTACTGGCTGTCGCAAATCTTCAGCCCTGAATCCGGGCAGGCGCACCGCGACGGCGACCTGCATATCCATGACCTCGACATGCTGTCCGGCTACTGCGCCGGCTGGTCGCTGCGCCAGTTGCTGGCGGAAGGCTTCAACGGCGTGCCGGGCAAGGTCGAGGCCAACCCGCCCAGGCATATGTCGGCCGCCGTCGGCCAGATCGTCAACTTCCTCGGCACGCTGCAGAACGAGTGGGCCGGCGCGCAGGCATTTTCCAGCTTCGATACCTACATGGCGCCGTTCGTGCGGCACGACCGCATGGACTACCGCGCGGTACGCCAGGCGATGCAGGAGCTTGTATTCAACCTGAACGTGCCAAGCCGCTGGGGCACGCAGACGCCGTTCACCAACCTCACCTTCGACTGGACCTGCCCGCAGGACCTGGCCGGCCAGGTGCCGTATATCGCCGGCGAGGAAATGCCGTTCACCTACGGCGACCTGCAGCCGGAGATGGACATGATCAACCGCGCCTACATCGAGGTGATGATGCAGGGCGATGCGCGCGGGCGCGCCTTCACTTTCCCGATCCCCACCTACAACATCACGCCGGACTTCGACTGGGACCATGCCAATGCCGAGCCGCTGTTCGAGATGACGGCGCGCTACGGGCTGCCCTACTTCCAGAATTTCATCAATTCCGACCTGGAGCCGCACATGGTCCGCTCCATGTGCTGCCGCCTGCAGCTGGACCTGCGCGAACTGCTCAAGCGCGGCAACGGCCTGTTCGGCTCGGCCGAGCAGACCGGCTCGGTCGGCGTGGTCACCGTCAACTGCGCGCGCCTGGGCTACCTGCACGCGGGCGACGAGGCCGGGCTGACGGCAGCACTGGACCGCCTGCTGGCGCTGGGCCGAGACGTGCTCGAAGACAAGCGCCGCGTGGTGCAGCACTACATCGACGCGGGGCTGTATCCCTATACGCGCCGCTACCTCGGCACGCTGCGCAACCACTTCAGCACGCTCGGCGTCAACGGCATCAACGAAATGATCCGGAATTTCTCCGGCGACGCCGACGACATCACGACGCCGGGCGGGCATGCCATGGCATTGCGGCTGCTCGATCATGTGCGCGCGCGCATCGGCGAGTTCCAGGAGGCGACCGGCCACCTTTACAACCTGGAGGCAACGCCGGCCGAAGGCACCACCTACCGCTTTGCGCGTGAAGACCGCAAGCGCTGGCCCGACATCCTGCAGGCCGGCACCGCCGAGCAGCCCTACTACACCAATTCCAGCCAGTTGCCGGCCGGCTATACCGACGATCCGTTCACCGCGCTGTCGATGCAGGAGGCGCTGCAAGGCAAGTACACCGGCGGCACCGTGCTGCACCTGTACATGAACGAAGCCCTGTCCGGCGCACAGGCCTGCAAGGCGCTGGTCCGGCGCGCGCTGTCGCGCTTCCGCGTGCCGTACCTCACCGTCACGCCCACGTTCTCGATCTGCCCGAAGCACGGCTACCTGAGCGGGCGCCACGAGTTCTGTCCCCGGTGCGATGCCGAGTTGCTGGCACGCGCCCCAGCCGCGGCGAGCGCGCCGCAAACCCAACCTGAAGAGGAGCTCTCATGAATACCGAATCGCGCCAGCCAGCCACGCCGGCCCTCGATCCCGCCCTGCGTACCCGCTGCGAGGTCTGGACCCGGGTGATGGGCTATCACCGGCCCGTGACGTCCTTCAACACCGGCAAGCAGGGGGAGTTCAATGAGCGGCTTTTCTTCACCGAAAGCGCCTGTCGCTGACAGCCCCTGCCTCACGGCCATACCGGTGCCCGCGCCGGCGGCCACCGCGTCATTGCTGGGCGGGCCGGCGCTCGCCGGCCTGGTGCCATTCTCCAGCGTGGACTGGCCCGGCCAGCTGGCGGCGGTGCTGTTTATCGCCGGCTGCCCGTGGCGCTGCGGCTATTGCCACAACGCCCACCTGCAGCGGCGCCATGCGGCCTATGCCTGGCCTGCAGTGCTGGACTGGCTGAAGACCCGCGCCGGGCTGCTCGACGGCGTAGTGTTTTCCGGCGGCGAGCCGCTCAGCGAAGCGCGCCTGCCGGACCTGGCCGCGGCGGTGCGCGCGCTCGGTTTCAAGGTGGGGCTACATACCGCCGGCATCTACCCGCGCCGTCTCGCCGCACTGTTGCCACTGCTGGACTGGGTCGGGTTGGATATCAAGGCGGACGCCGCCGGCCACGATGCGCTGGTTGGACGGCCCGGCGGCCTGGCGCGCGTGCAGGCCAGCCTGGCGCTGCTGATCGGCGCCGGCGTCCCGTTCGAATGCCGGACAACGTGGGATCCCGCCTGCCTCAGCGAGCCGCGCTTGCTGGCGCTGGCACGCTCGCTGGCCGCGCATGGCGTGCGCCACTATGCCGTGCAGGCCTGCCGGACGGGCACGGTGGCGGTGCCTGGCGCATCGTTGAGCGCGCCGGGGCGCGCGGCGCTGGCGTCGTCGTTCGAGACGTTCTGCTACCGCGAAGGGTGAGCCGTGCCGCCCGGCGGTGCCTTTGGCCCCCGTCCGCAAAAAATTCCCTAAAGCCCCGCCTTCCGCCGTCGATAACAGTAGGTTGAGGCGTCAAGCGTGCGTGCCGGCGAACCGGCACCGGCGAGGCGCCATGACAGCCGACTTGGACAGCGGGGGAACGGAGGAGACATGCAGAACCTGGGAATACGGATGAAGCTCGGCGCGGCGTTCGGCGCCATGTGGTCACTGGCGGCGGTCGGCATCGCGATCGCACTGCCGCGCATGCAGGGCGCCGCCGACGGCAACGCGCGCAACCTGCTGGTGGCGCTTGGCGTGGCCGGATTGGGCGTGGCGGTGGCGGCCACCTGGGCCCTGGCGCGCAGCATCGAGGCGCCGCTGGCCGAAGCGGTCTACATCGCCGAGACAGTGGCCGCCGGCGACCTGAGCCAGGACTTCGAGACCGAGCGCGGCGGCGAATTCGGCCGGCTGCTGGGCGGGCTGGGCGAGATGGAAGACATGCTCACCGACCTGGTGACGCGCATCAAGGCCGCCACCGATTCCATCGGCGCGGCCTCGCACCAGATCGCCGCCGGCAATACCGACCTGTCGCAGCGCACCGAGGAACAGGCCGCCTCGCTGCAGCAGACCGCGGCCAGCATGGGCGAGCTGACGGCGATGGTGCGCCAGAACACCGAACGCGCACGCGCGGCCAACGGCCTCGCGGAAGCCGCATCCGGCATCGCCGAGCGCGGCGGCGAGGTGGTCGGCAACGTGGTCCAGACCATGTCGGCGATCAGCGCCAGTTCGCGCAAGGTCACCGACATCATCGAAGTGATCGAAGGCATTGCCTTCCAGACCAACATCCTCGCGCTAAACGCCGCGGTGGAAGCCGCGCGCGCCGGCGAGCAGGGCCGCGGCTTCGCCGTGGTGGCGGGCGAGGTGCGCACGCTGGCGCAACGCAGCGCCGCGGCGGCCAAGGAGATCAAGCAGCTGATCGACGCCTCGGTGCAGCAGGTGGACAGCGGCTCGGCGCTGGTCGGGCAGGCGGGCGAGACCATGCATGAAATCGTGCAGTCAGTCAGCCGCGTCACGGCGCTGCTGGGCGAGATCACCGTGGCGTCGGAACAGCAGAGCGCGGGGATCGCGCAGGTGAATGAAGCGGTGGCGCAGATGGACAGCGTGACGCAGCAGAACGCCGCACTGGTGGAGCAGGCGGCCAGTGCTTCGAGTGCGCTGGCGGGGCAGGCTACGGAGTTGCAGCAGGTGGTGGGGGAGTTCAAGCTGGAGGCTTGAGCGGGGCTGCGACGACGCATCCCTACCGATGGTTTGCTCCCCTCTCCCACTTCGCGGGAGAGGGGAGCCTTCGCCAGCGGTGGAGGCTTGCGTATTAGCGCGCCGGCGCACCACCGCACTTGATGGCGAGGCAGCGCTCGCGCGCCCACGCCCTACACTGCAGCAACCACCCCCGCCGGCAGCACAGCCCGCACCGCCGCTACAAAGCGCCCCACGATATTGTCGATATCCTGCTCCGTACTGATAAACGGCGGCGCAAACAACACGTGGTCGCCACGCACGCCGTCCACCGTGCCACCCATCGGATAGACCAGCAACCCGTTCTGCATCGCCGCAGACTTGAGTCGCGCATGCGTCTTCAGCGCGGGATCGAGCGTCGCCTTGCTGTCGCGGTCCGCGACAAACTCCACGCCGACAAATAGCCCGCGTCCGCGCACGTCGCCCAGGTTGGGATGGTCGCCCAGTGCTTCGCGCAGCCGCGCGCGCAATTGCTCGCCGCGGGCCAGCACATTGGCCAGCAGCCTGTCTTCGGCAATCGTGCGCTGCACCGCCAGCGCCGCTGCACAGGCGGTGGCATGCCCGATGTAGGTATGGCCGTGCTGGAAGAAGCCGCTGCCGCCGACGATGGCGTCATAGATGCGGCGCGTCGACAGCATCGCCCCGATCGGCTGGTAGCCGGCCCCGAGGCCCTTGGCAATGGTGACGATATCCGGCACCACGCCATCCTCTTCGCACGCGAACAGGTGGCCGGTGCGGCCCATGCCGGACATCACTTCGTCCAGGATCAGCAGCACGCCGTACTTGTCGCACACGGCGCGGATGCGCTTCAGGTAGTCGCCCACCGGCGGCACCGCGCCGGCGGTGGCGCCGACCACCGTCTCGGCGACGAAAGCGGCGACGGTGTCCGGCCCCAGTTCCAGGATCTTCGCTTCGAGCTCGTCGGCGAGCCGCTGTGCGTACTGCGCGTCGGTCTCGCCAGCCTGCTGGTCGCGATAGGCGTAGCACGGCGAGACGTGATGCGCCGGCACCAGCAGCGGCAAGAACGGCTCGCGCCGCCAGGCATTGCCGCCGATCGCCAGCGCGCCGAGCGTGTTGCCGTGGTAGCTCTGACGGCGCGCGATGAAATGGCGGCGGCCCGGTTGGCCCACCTCGACGAAATACTGGCGCGCCAGCTTCAGCGCCGATTCCACGGCTTCGGAGCCGCCCGAGACGAAATACACATGGTCGAGATCTCCGGGCGCGGCGTGCGCCAGCGTTTCGGCCAGCGTTTCCGACACCTCGGTGGTGAAGAACGAGGTATGCGCGTAGGCAATGGTGTCGAGCTGCGACTTGATCGCCTCGATCACACGCGGGTGCGCGTGCCCGAGGCACGATACGGCGGCGCCGCCGGAGGCATCGAGGTAGCGCTTGCCTTCGCTGTCGATCAGTTCGATCCCCTGCCCGGCAACGGCGACGGGCAGTTTCTGACGCGGATTGCGATGGAATACGTGGGTCATGATGGCGTGGTGGTGGCAATGGCCGGACGCTACGGCTGCGCGGCACGGGCGACACGCATCGTGGCGCGGTGCGAAACAGTATAAGGACTTGGCGGGGATTTGCGCAACATTTGTTGCATTTACGATTTCCCATGCAATCAAGACGTTTTCACCGAAAAGTACGCCGGCATCACCCGAAAGCCACCCGGTGCGAAACGATTGTTTCACCACAGCGCGTAGCGTCGCACCTGACGGATGCCCCTCAACGCCTGCTCTTCGCCGCTTTCGGCCCCTCCGTGCCACCCTCCCCCTCTGCCAACGCCTCCACCAACGCGGCCTTGACGCGCTTCTGCTCGGTCACGTCCTGCGACGCGCCCACCATGGTCAGCGCATTGCCGTGCTCGTCCAGCGTGACCTCGCCTTCCTCGTGGATGTCGCGGAGGCTGCCGTCGGGCAGCGTGATGCGGTAGTCCACGCGGTACGGCGCCTTGTCGACGGTGGCCGCGCGGATGGCGGCCTGCACGCGCGGGCGATCCTCCTCGACGATCGAGGCCAGGTAGCGGTCCATCGTCACCTTGAACGCCTGCGGCGCCCACCCGAAGATGCGATAGGCCTCGTCGGTCCAGGCGCAGTCGTCGGTCTGGATGTTCCAGTACCAGCCGCCCAGGTGCGCGATCTCCTGCGCCTTGGCCAGCAGCGCCTCGTTCTGGCGCAGCGCGGCCTCGGCGCGGCGGCGTTCGGTGATGTCCAGGCTGACGCCGATCATCTTCACCGGGCGCTGGTCGAAATCGCGCACCAGCGTGGCCCGCGACGAGATCCAGCGCGTGGTGCCCTCGTGCACCACGCGGAATTCCCACTCGTGCATTTCCTGCGCGCCCAGCGTGCGCGCCAGCACTTCCTTGAGCCGCGCCACGTCGGCCGGATGCACGCAGGCCCAGAAGTCGTCCATGTTGCGGATATGCCGGCCGAACAGCGTGACGTCGTTGGATGAGTACGTCAGGCCGTCGGTCAGCACGTTCCATTCCCACGTGACGATGCCCGAGACCTCCTGCGCGAACTTCATACGCGCCTCGCTTTCCATGATCTCGGCCAGGTGCTTCTGGCGCAGTTCCTTGATGTGCGGATCGGACGCGCTGCTTGCCTCCAGGTCGGCGATGGCCTGCTCGCCATATCGCAGCCACAGCCAGTTCACGCCCAGGAAGCGCGCCAGCGCCAGCAGGCGCTCATATTCGATCTCGCCGCCGCGGGTCCACTTGTGTACCGCCGATGGCGAGACCGACAGGGCCTCGGCCACCTGCTTGAGCATGATCCTTTTGCCCTCCAGCACGCCTTTCAGGCGGGTGGCAAAAGTGTCTTCGGTCATGGCATCCCCTCTACTTTTTTTCAACCGATGGTGAATTGAGTAACTCGAACCTTACACCATCGGGGTAAATCGCGTGACTTGATAGCTTGGATCAATTGTGTATGTGTTATCGATCGCTTTTACCATATTGCGCCGCTCCCGCTCTCGTCACTAGACTTCATTCCACATCACTGGTGGTAATTTAATTTACTTTCAGTGAATCGACAAGTCACCGCACAGACCGAGACAAACGAGGAGACACCCCCATGCAAGAGACCACCGCCGCCGCCTGCAGCACCACCCCGCTGGCCTACACGCTGCCGGCCCACTACTACACCTCGCCGGAGATCTTCGAGCACGAAAAGAAGACGATCTTCGCGCGCAGCTGGGTCTGCGTGATGCACAAGAGCCAGGTCGCCGAGAACAACCAGTACGCCACCGCCAAGGTGGCGGGCGAGAACGTGTTCGTGGTGCGCGGCCGCGACGGCGTGCTGCGCGCGTTCTACAACGTGTGCCCGCACCGCGCGCACGAGCTGTTCGCCGATGGCGCCGGCAAGGCAAAGAACGTGATCACCTGCCCGTACCACGCGTGGTCGTTCGGCCTGGACGGCAAGCTGATCCATGTGCGCAACGCCGAAAACGTGCCGGGCTTCTGCAAGGACAACGCCGGGCTGACGCCGGTGCGCGTGGAAGAGTTCTGCGGCCTGATTTTCGTCAACCTGGACATGGATGCGAAGCCGCTGTCGGAACTGGCCGCCGGCCTGAACGACGAGATCCGCGCGCGCTGCCCTGACGTCGACAAGCTGGTACCGGCGCACAAGCTCACCTACGAAATGAAGGCCAACTGGAAGGTGGTGGTCGACAACTACCTGGAGTGCCTGCACTGCCAGACCGCGCACCCGGCGCTGGTCGAGTCGATCAGGATGGAGACCTACAAGCACGAAGTGCGCGGCCTCTACACCAGCCAGGTCGGACAGACCCGCTCCGGCAGCGACGCCTTCACGTATGACAGCGATGCGCCCAATACCGACTTCGCCGCGTACTGGCTGTGGCCCAACGTCACGCTGAACGTGCTGCCGGGCGACGGCAACTATGGCGTGTTCTACATGTTCCCGGTGGATGCCGACACCACCATCCAGCACTTCGAGTTCTACTTCCGCGACAGCACGCCCACGGCCGAGCAGGAACAGCTGATCGAGTACTACAAGAACGTGCTCAAGCCGGAAGACCTCAGCATCGTCGAATCGGTGCAGCGCGGCCTGAAGTCGCGCGGCTACCGCAACGGGCAAGGTCCGCTGCTGGTCACCGACGACAAGACCTCCGCCATCGGCGAGCACGGCGTGCAGCACTTCCAGCAGATGGTGCTCGACGCGCTGGCCGCCTGAACCAACAAGATAACGAGGAACCGCAGCAATGATCCAGACCCAGCTCTATATCGACGGCCAGTGGCAGTCGCCCGTCGACCACGGCACGCGCGCCATCGTGAGCCCGGCCGACGAATCCGTGATCGCCCAGGCCGCCGAAGCCACCCGCGCCGACGCGCGCCTGGCCATCGCAGCTGCGCGCAAGGCCTTCGACGGCCCGTGGCGCCAGACGACGATCCGTGACCGCGCCAGACTGCTGAACAAGATCGCCGGATTGATCGACCGCGATGCCGAGAAGCTCGCCCACCTGGAGTCGCTCAACACCGGCAAGACGCTGGCCGAGAGCCGCACCGACATGGGCGATATCGCCGCCACCTTCCGCTACTTTGCCGGGCTGGTGGCGTCGGAATCGGGCGCCGTCAACGAAGCGCCGCACCACGTCATCAGCCGCACGCTGCGCGAGCCGGTCGGCGTGTGCGGCCTGATCACGCCGTGGAACTACCCGCTGCTGCAGGCCGCATGGAAGATCGCGCCGGCGCTGGGTGCGGGCAACACCGTGGTGATCAAGCCCAGCAACCTGACGCCGCTGACCACGCACCACTTCACGCAGCTGGTGGCCGAGCTGGACCTGCCGCCAGGCGTGTTCAACCTGGTGACCGGCGGCGCCGAAGTCGGGGCCGAACTGGCCGAGAGCCTGGATGTGGACCTGGTGTCCTTCACCGGCGGCGCCTTTGCCGGCGAGAGCATCATGAAGGCCGCCACCGGCAACTTCAAGCGCATCGGTCTGGAGCTGGGCGGCAAGAACCCCAACATCGTCTTTGCCGATGCCGACCTGGATGCCGCGGTGGACTACGCGCTCAACGCCGCGTTCTTCCACGCCGGCCAGGTCTGCTCCGCCGGCTCGCGCCTGATGATCGAGGACAGCATCTATGATGCATTCATCAGCCGGCTGGCCGAACGCCTGCCGCGCATCGTGATCGGCAACGGCTTTCATGGCGAAACGCAAATGGGCCCGGTGCAGTCGGCGCAACAGCACGAGAAGATCCTTGGCATGGTGCAGGCCGGCATTGCGGAAGGCGCGCGCCTGGTCCACGGCGGCAAGCGGCCGGCCGGCGACGTGTACAAGAAGGGCTACTGGCTGGAGCCGACGCTGCTGGCCGACGTGACGGCAGACATGAAGATTGCGAAGGAGGAGATTTTTGGGCCGGTGATCACGGCCGAGCGTTTCCGCTCCGAAGAAGAGGCACTGCGTGCCGCCAACGACACGCCGTACGGCCTGGCCGCCGCGGTCTGGACCCGCGACCTGGACAAGGCCAACCGCATGTCGCGCGCGCTGCGCTTCGGCACGGTGTGGGTCAACGACTACCACCCGTACTTCCCGGAAGCGCCGTGGGGCGGCTACAAGGCGAGCGGCATCGGCCGCGAGCTGGCCCGCATCGGCCTGGACGAGTACACCGAGCTCAAGCACAGCTATATCAACCTGGCCCCCAAGGCGATGGGCTGGTTTGGCGCCTGAGCGCAGCTGACTTCGCAATCGCGTGCGCGGCGGTACCGTCCCCGGGCTGCCACGCACGGCGTCAAGCACACAAGGAGATTGCACCATGCAGGCAATCCAAGAGTACGACTACATCATCGTCGGCGCAGGTTCCGCGGGCTGCGTGCTGGCGGCGCGGCTGACCGAGGACGCCGGTGTCTCGGTGCTGCTGCTGGAAGCCGGCGGCCCAGACTGGCGCCTGGACTGGCGCACGCAGATGCCTGCGGCGCTGGCGTATCCGCTGCAGGGCACCACCTATAACTGGGCCTATGTGACCGAGCCCGAGCCGCACATGAACAACCGCCGCATGACGCAGGGCCGCGGCAAGGGACTGGGCGGGTCGTCGCTGATCAACGGCATGGTCTATATCCGCGGCAACGCGATGGACTATGACGGCTGGGCGGAGAACCGGTCGCTGGAGGACTGGAGCTACGCCGACTGCCTGCCCTACTTCCGCAAGGCCGAGACCTACGACAAGGGCGCCAACGACTACCACGGCGGCAACGGCCCGCTGCATGTGACCACCCCGAAGGCGAACATCAGCCCGCTGTTCGACGCCTTTATCAAGGCCGGCGAGCAGGCTGGCTATGGCAAGACCGACGACCTGAACGGCTACAGGCAGGAAGGCTTCGGTCCGATGGACCGCACCACCACCGCGCGCGGCCGCCGCTGCAGCACGTCGCTGGCCTACCTCGACCAGGCGAAGGACCGGCCCAACCTGACCGTGCACACCCGTGCGCTCGCGGACCGCGTCCTGTTCTCCGGGCAGCGCGCCATCGGCGTGTCATACATCCAGGGCGATCACGTGCGTGAAGCGCGCGCGCGCCGCGAAGTGATCGTCAGCAATGGCGCGGTGGCCTCGCCGCAACTGCTGCTGCGCTCCGGCGTGGGCAATGCCGATGAGCTGCGCGCGTTCGGCATCGATCCCGTCGCGGACCTGAAAGGCGTCGGCGAAAACCTGCAGGACCACCTGGAGATGTACCTGCAGTACGAATGCATTAAGCCCGTGTCGCTGTACCCCGCGCTGAAGTGGTGGAACAAGCCGGCCATCGGCATCGAGTGGTACCTGCGCGGCACGGGCATCGCGTCGTCGAACCACTTCGAAGCGGGCGGCTTTATCCGCAGCAGCGACGAGTTTGCGTGGCCCAACCTGCAGTACCACTTCATCCCGCTGGCGATGAACTACGACGGCAGCAACCCGGTGCAGTCGCACGGCTTCCAGTGCCATGTGGGCTCGATGCGCTCGCCCAGCACCGGCTTCGTCAAGCTGGCCAGCCGCGACCCGCGCGTCAAGCCGCGCCTGCTGTTCAACTACATGGCGCATGACGTGGACTGGCGCGAGTTCCGCGCCGCGGTGCGCCTGACGCGCGAGATCATCGGCCAGCAGGCGATGGACCAGTTCCGCGGCCGCGAGATCAAGCCCGGCATGATGATACAGAGCGATGCCGAGATCGATGCCTTCGTACGCGAGCATGCCGAGACCGCCCTGCACCCGTCGTGCACGTGCAAGATGGGCGACGCGTCCGACCCGATGGCCGTGGTCGACAACCAGGGCCGCGTGCATGGCCTGTCTGGCCTGCGCGTGGTCGATGCCTCGATCATGCCGAGGATCGTCACCGGCAACCTGAACGCGCCCACGATCATGATGGCCGAGAAGCTGGCCGACGTGATCCGCGGTCGCGCCCCGCTGCAGCGCTCGACGGCGCCTTACTACAAGGCGGCGCCGGCGCGCAGGCAGGCGAGTGCGGAGCGAGCGCAGCCACCCACCGCGCGCGTCCCCGTGCCTATGCCTGCCTGACCCGAGCGGCGCGACTCGCGGGCCTACCGCCCGAACCCTGACTGCGGCACATGTGCTGCCGGGACCAAGGTCCCGGCGGGCAGCGTGCGCCCGGCCGGACGCGTCGCGCCTCCCACACCACCAAAAGCCGGCGACCCATCAACAAACCCAGACCGGCTGCAAGGAGGAGACAACTTCCATGCTGCGCAAATGCTTTCCCGCAAGACGGGCCCTGCAAGGCGCCCTGCCCCTGTTGCTGTGCCAGGCGCTGCCGGCGCTGGCTCAAGCCGACGGCGACACCACGCTGGCGGTCGCGCCGGTGCCGCAGGTCACCGCGACCGTGCCGCCGGCAGAAGCCGCTGCGGTAGCGTCGCCGTGGAGCGCCAACATGACGCTGACCTCGCAGTACGTCTCGCGCGGCTTCCGCCAGACCTGGGGCAAGCCTGCCGTACAGGGCGGCATCGACTACGCCCATCCGAGCGGCTTTTCCGCGGGCACCTGGATGTCGAGCATCAGCGACAAGTTCATCGAGGGCGGCACGGTCGAATGGGACTTGTATGCCGGCTACACCGGCACAGTCGGCGACTTCGTCTACGCCGGACAGGTTTACTACTACCTGTATCCGGGCGCGAAACTGCAGTACGCACAGACCAGATACAACTATGGCGAGGCAGTCGCCTCGCTGACCTACAAGTGGTTCAACGTCAAGTACTGGCTGACCTATACGCCCGACTACTTCGGCTATAACAGCGCCTCGCTGTTGACCGGCAACAACCTGCACAGCCGCGGCTCGGGCTACCTCGACATCAACGGCACCTTCGACCTCGGCCACGGCGTTTCGCTACTGCTGCACTACGGTCAGGAGCGCGTGCGCAATTTTGCCGCCTACAGCTTCCGCGACGTGCGCGTCGCGGTTTCCAAGGCGTTCGAAGGCGGCTGGACCCTGACGGGCGCCTACACCCGCGGCTGGGGCCGCACCAACGTCTACGACAACTACACCACCGGCGCGCTGGATTCCTCCGGCAACCCGGCGGTGTCCAACCCGCTGAAAAGCACGTTCCTGGTCTCGCTGACCAAGACGTTCTGACGGCATTCACCAACCGCTGTACCACTGCCTTACGAAGCACACCACCATGGCCTCCCTGGGTCTTACCGATGCGACCGGACTTGTCGGCGTAGCCGCCTACGTCGCCGCGCACTTTGCCGTGCAGGTCCTGCACAAATCCCCGACCGGCCGGCTGGCGGTCGTCCTCAACGTGATCGGGCCGAGCTGCATCCTGATCTCGCTGACCGGCGCCTTCAACCTGGCCTCGTTCCTGACCCAGTGCTTCTGGCTGGGGCTGACGCTGTTGGGATGGTGGCGCAACCGGCGGACCGGGCGCGCGGTGGTTGAAACGTTGGGTGGCCCGCGTCCGGGGCAGCCCGTGCAGCAGTAACCCACGGCGCGGCCGGTGCCGATTGCAACGCGATACAAAACTTCCGTTGCCATGGCACAGCGCCGTTCCTATACTCATTCGAAACACCATTAGTGCTGTAATTTACTTTTGGTGAATTGATAAGACACCGGAAGTTGCGAGACCTGCATTCGGGGATCGCGGCAACCCCGGGATGACAACAGGAGACAAGGATGAGAAACGCCCCCAAAATTCCCGCCACAGATTCCCGACCGTCGTAACGACCGGCAGGCAGTACCCAAGTACCTACCCACCGCAGACGGCAGACCGTGACGGAGCTAGCGCTCCAGACAAACGGCACCGGGAAGCAAGGAGACATTTCGTGTATTCGCAAAAAGACGTGCTGTCGATCGGCGCGCAGGCGCCGCTCGCCCCTGCGCAGCAACAGACCCAGCCAACCCAAACCCATGAACTGCAGCGCACCCTGACCTGGAAGGACGCCTTCTGGGTCACCAGCGGCGTGCCCGCCGGCGTGCTCTTCACCATCGGCGGCGTGTCCGCCACCATCGGCAACCCGGCGTGGGTGATCTGGATCCTGGCCATCCTGATCGGCTTTGCGCAGTGCTTCGTCTACGCCGAGATCTCGGGCCTGTATCCGCACAAGTCGGGCGGCGCCTCGGTGTACGGCGCGCTCGGCTGGGTGCGCTACAGCAAGTTCGTCGCGCCGGTCTCGGTGTGGTGCAACTGGGTGGCGTGGTCGCCGATGCTGGCGCTGGGCACCAGCCTGGCCGCCGGCTACATGCTGAGCGCGCTGTTCCCGCCCGATTCGGTCATCAACACGTGGCAGCTGACGCTGGTCGACCTGGGCTTCGTCAGCAAAGGCCTGACGCTGCGGGTGAACTCCACCTTCCTGCTGGCGACGGCATTCCTGCTGATCACCTTCAAGCTGCAGCACAGCGGCGCCTCGGCCGCGGCTACCACGCAGCGCATCCTGGGCATCGCTTCGCTGACGCCGCTGGTGGTGATCGCGCTGGTGCCGCTGTTCACCGGCGACATGCCCTCGACCAACTTCCTGCCGCTGCTGCCGCTGACGCATGACGCCACCGGCGCCGCGGTGCTGGGCGGCTGGAACGCGGCCGGCATCAGCACGGCGATGGGCGCGATGTTCCTGGCCTGCTGGTCGACCTTCGGCTTCGAGACCGCGGTCTGCTACACCCGCGAGTTCAAGGACCCGCAGAAGGACACCTTCAAGGCGATCTTCTGGTCCGGCGTGCTGTGCCTGTTCATGTTCATCGCGGTGCCGATCGCCTTCCAGGGCTCGCTCGGGCTGCAGGGCATGCTGGCGCCCGACATCGTCGACGGCTCCGGCGTGGGCGCGGCAATGGCCAAGTTCGTCGGCGGCGGCGCGGTGGTGTTCAACGTGATCGTGGTGATGCTGGTGCTGGCGATCCTGCTGATCGTGATGACCTCGATGATGGGTTCGTCGCGCACGCTGTACCAGGCCTCGCTCGACGGCTGGCTGCCGCGCTACCTTTCGCACGTCAACGAGCACGGCTCCCCGACGCGCGCGATGTGGACGGACCTGCTGTTCAACCTGTTCCTGCTGCTGATGTCGAACTACATGGCGGTGCTGTCGATCAGCAATGTCTGCTACATGATCTTCGTGTTCCTGAACCTGCAGGCCGGCTGGATCCACCGCATGGACCGCGCGGACTGGGCCCGCCCGTACAAGTGCAAGAACTGGCTGCTGGCACTGGGCGCGTTCTGCGGCTTCTTCGACCTGGCTTTTGTCGGCGCCGGCGCCAACTTCCAGGGCGAGAACACGCTGCGCAATGGCCTGATCGCCGCGCTGCTGATCGTGCCGGTCTTCGTCTACCGCCACTACGTCCAGGACAAGGGCCAGTTCCCCGAGTCGATGCGCCGCGACATGGAACTGCCGCATGCGCGTGCCGGCAAGCTGCCCTACGTGGCGCTGATCGCCGGCGCGGCGGTGGTGTGGATCGCCGCGCGGCTGACCGTGATCTCCTGATCTGGCGAGGCAGGCGGCGCCTGGCTCGCCTGCCCTCTCTCTTCCCGACATTCCCTGCATTCCGAGGTATTGCCATGACTGACACGCTCCGCGTACGCGTCGGCCGCGTCGAGCCGCTGGCCGCCGGCATCAAGCGCTTCACCCTGCAACCCTGCGACGGCGGCGCGCTGCCCGCTTTCTCCAGCGGCAGCCACGTCGTGGTCCATATGGACAGTGGCCGGCTGCGCAACGCTTACTCGCTGACCAGCGCGCTGGACAACCCGGCCCACTACCAGATCGCAGTGCGGCTGGAAGAAGCCTCGCGCGGCGGCTCGCGCTACATGCATGAGCAGGTGCAAGAGGGTGATGAACTGCACATCGGCGCGCCGGGCAACCTGTTCGGCCTGGACCACGGCGCCGGCCGCCACCTGCTGATCGCCGGCGGCATCGGCATCACGCCGTTCATGACGCATATCCAGGCGCTGCGGGCGCGCCACGCCGCGTTCGAGCTGCACTACTGCTTCCGCAACGCGCAGTCCGCGGCGTTCCTCGACGTACTGCCGGCCACGCTGCAGCCGGGCCAGTTGCACCTGTACGAGAGCGATACCGGCACCATGCTCGACATCGCCGCGCTGCTCGCCGCGCAGCCCGCCGATACCCATGTCTATGTGTGCGGCCCCGGCCCGCTGAACGATGCCGTGGTCAACGCCGCGCGCGCCGCCGGCTGGGATGCCGGCCGTATCCACTTCGAGCAGTTCCGCAACGAGGTCGACACCACCGGCGGCGCCTTCGAGGCCGTGCTGCAAAAGAGCGGGCTGACGCTGCAGGTGGGCGCAGAGGAATCGCTGCTGCGCGCGATCGAGAAAGCCGGCGTCCAGGTGGATTGCATGTGCCGCGAGGGTATCTGCGGCTCGTGCGAAACCGCGATCCTGGAGGGCGAAGCGGACCATCGTGACCAGTACCTGTCCGATGCGGAGAAGACGGCGCAGAAAACGATGATGCTGTGCGTGTCGCGGTGCAAGGGGCAGCGGCTGGTACTGGATCTCTGATCGCCATTCGCAACTTTTTGGTTGCATCTCCCTCCCCGGTCTCCTAACATGCAACCACACCGTTGCATATCAACCCCCGAAACAGGAGACCGGACATGCCCTCAGAAACCGACCGCATCGAGCGCAGCATCCTGATAGAAGCCCCCGTGGCGCGCGTGTGGCACGCGCTGGCCGATGCCGATACCTTCGGCAGCTGGTTCGGCGTCAAATTCGACGGCGCCACCTTCACGCCCGGCCGGCGCGCCATCGGCAGCATCACCCACCCCGGCTACGAGTACCTGAGATTCGATGTGCAGGTGGAACGCATCGAGCCCGAAAGGCTGCTGTCCTGGCGCTGGCACCCCGCTCCGGTGGAACGCGGGCGCGACTATTCCGGCGAACCCAGCACGCTGGTGGAATTCACCCTGCGCGAAGTCGACGGCGGCACCATGCTGACGGTGGTCGAGTCTGGCTTCGACCAGATCCCGCCCGAACGACGCATGGAAGCGTTCCGCCTCAACAGCGGCGGCTGGGACGCACAGATGAACAATGTCCGCAAGCATGTCACCGGCGCCTGAAGCGCTGGATCTGAAACAGTCGGCCGCGGTCTTTGCCGCGCTGGGCGACGAGACCCGGCTGCGGCTGGTGGCGGCGCTGTGCGCGGGCGGCGCGATGTCGATCGCGCAGCTGACCGCCGGCAGCGCGATGACGCGGCAGGCGGTGACCAAGCACCTGCAGGTGTTGTCGCAGGCCGGGCTGGTGCGCGACAGCAAGGCCGGGCGCGAGCGGCTGTGGATGTTCGAGCCCGGGCAGGTCGAGGCGGCGCGGCGCTCGCTGGAGGCGATTGGAAGGCAGTGGGAGTTTGCGCTGGGCAAGCTGAAGCTGGCGGTAGAGACGAATCACTAGCCAAACCGACGTCCCGCACGTCACCTGTTTGCTCCCCTACCCCGCAAGCGGGAGAGGGAGCACACAGTTTGTAGACGACACCGCAACATGTAATCCCCCGCGCACCCCGCTATACTGGGAAGCCCCCCGCCTCACCACCACGGCAACGCAGGCCGCGCCCGCGCCAGGCCTGCCGGAGGAAGCGCGCAATTGGCTGACCACGACCTGTCCAGGCTGAAAATCGACCGCAGCGCCACCGCCGCGACCGGCGCCCGCGTCCGCCCCCGGCGCAGATGGCTGCGCTATGCGGTCATCGCGCTGATCCTGCTGGCCGTGCTCGGCATCGCTGTCAGGCTCGCCGGCCCGAAGTCGGTGCAGACCACAACGGTTACCTCGGCCTACCCCACGCAGAATTTCACGCTGCTCAACGCCACCGGCTATGTCGTTCCGCAGCGCAAGGCGGCGGTCGCATCCAAGGCGCAGGGCCGGCTCGAATGGCTGGGCGTGCTGGAAGGCTCGCGCGTGAAGAAGGACGAGGTCATCGCGCGGCTGGAAAGCAAGGACGTGTCCGCGTCCTTCGCCCAGGCGCAGGCGCAGGTCAAGGTGGCACAGGCCAACCTGGCCCTGCAGCAGGCGGAGCTGAAGGACGCAGAAGTCAACCTGCGCCGCTCGCAGATCCTGATCGGGCCGAACGCGATCTCGCGCACCCAGTACGACGCCGATGTTGCGCGCTACAACAAGGCCAGGGCCTCGGTCAGCAGCTCGCAGGCGTCGATCGCGTCGGCGCAGGCCAATGCGCGCGCGGCCGAGGTGGCGGTGGAACAGACCGTGGTGCGCGCGCCGTTCGACGGCGTGGTACTGGTCAAGCATGCCAACGTCGGCGACAACATCACGCCGTTCTCGGCCGCCGCCGACACCAAGGGCGCGATCGTGACCATTGCCGACATGGAGACGCTGGAGGTCGAGGCCGACGTCGCCGAATCCAATATCGCCAGGATCCGCGCCGGCCAGCCGTGCGAATTGCTGCTCGATGCGTTGCCGGGCGTGCGCCTGGCCGGGCAGGTGTCGCGCATCGTGCCGACGGTGGACCGCTCCAAGGCCACGGTGCTGGTCAAGGTGCGCTTTGTCGACCGCGACGCGCGCGTGCTGCCGGACATGAGCGCCAAGATCGCCTTTTTGTCGCGCGCGGCCACGGCGCGCGACCGCCAGCCGATGGTGGCGGTGCAGCCCGCCGCGGTGGTCATGCGCGATGGCCGGCAGGTGGTCTACGTGGTGCGGGACGGCAAGGCGCACGAGACCCAGGTCAAGACCGGCGACAAGCTCGGCGAGCTGGTCGCGGTACAGGGCGTCAAGACCGGCGACGTGCTGGTGCTGTCCCCCGGCGACAAAGTCGGCGACGGCGACCGCGTCACGCCGGCCAAGCCTTGAAGTAACCACATGAGGGTGAGCGCATGAGCACCGCGCCGCTGGTCCGCATCAGCCACGTCGCCAAGTCCTACCGGCGCGGCATGCAGACCGTGCCCGTGCTGACCGATATCTCGCTCGATATCGGCGAGGGCGACTTCGTCGCGCTGATGGGCCCGTCCGGCTCCGGCAAGAGCACGCTGCTGAACCTGATCGCCGGCATCGACCGCCCCGACAGCGGCACGCTGCAGGTGGGCGGGCTCGATATCACGCAGCTGCCCGAGGCCGCGCTGGCGGACTGGCGCGCGGCCAACGTCGGCTTTATCTTCCAGTTCTACAACCTGATGCCGGTGCTGACCGCATTCGAGAACGTGGAGCTGCCGCTGATGCTGACCAGCCTGCCGCGCGCGGAACGGCGCGCGCGCGTGGAGCTGGTGCTGGACATGGTCAACCTGGCCGACCGCATGAGCCACTACCCGTCCGAGCTGTCGGGCGGGCAGCAGCAGCGCGTGGCGATCGCGCGGGCGCTGATCACCGACCCGTCGCTGATCGTCGCCGACGAGCCCACCGGCGACCTCGACCGCACCTCTGCCGCGGAAATCCTGGCGATGATGCAGCGCCTGAACGCGGAACTCGGCAAGACCATCATCATGGTCACGCACGATGCCCATGCCGCGGCCGCGGCGGGCTCGCTGGTGCACCTCGATAAGGGCGAGCTGATCCGCGGCGAGGTGGCCTGATCCGTCATGTACGCGCTCAAGCTGATCACTCGCAACGCACTGCGGCACAAGCTGCGCACCGCGCTGACCGTGCTGGGGCTGGTGATCGCGGTGCTGGCGTTCGGGCTGCTGCAGACCGTGATCGATGCGTGGTACGCCGGCGCGTCGGCCGCGTCCAGCGCGCGGCTGGTGACGCGCAATGCGATCTCGCTGGTGTTCCCGCTGCCGCTCAGCTACGAGGGCCGCATCCGCGGCGTCGACGGCGTGACCGCGGTGGCGCGCTCCAACTGGTTCGGCGGCGTCTATCGCGACCGCAAGAATTTCTTCGCGCAGTTCGCAGTGTCGGACAACTATCTCGATCTCTACCCGGAATTCATCGTTCCCGAACAGCAGCGTGCCGAATACCAGCGCGACCGCAAAGGGGCGCTGGTCGGCCGCCAGCTGGCCGACCAGTTCGGCTTCAGGATCGGCGACGTGATCCCGATCAAGGGCACCATCTACCCCGGCACCTGGGAGTTCGTGGTGCGCGGCATCATGGACGGCCGCGACGAAAGCATCATCACGAAGCAGATGGTGTTCCACTGGGAATACCTGAACGAGACCATCCGCAAGAAGTCGCCGCGGCAGGCCGACCAGGTCGGGGTCTATGTGCTGGGCGTCGACAATCCCGACAACACCGCGGCGATCTCGCGCAATGTCGATGCCGTGTTCCGCAACTCGCTGGCCGAGACGCTGACCGAGACCGAGCAGGCGTTCCAGCTCGGCTTCGTCGCCATGTCGAACCAGATCATCGCGGCGATCCGCGTGGTCTCCTATGTGGTGATCGTGATCATCATGGCGGTGATGGCCAATGCGATGGCGATGAGTGCGCGCGAGCGCACCGCGGAATACGCCACGCTCAAGGCGCTGGGCTTCGGACCAGGATTCCTGGCGCTGCTGGTGTTCGGCGAGTCGCTGGCGATCTGCGTGGCGGGCGGCGCGCTCGGCATGCTGGCTACGCCGCCGATGGCGGCGGCGTTCAAGCAGGCGGTGGGCGGCGTATTCCCGGTGTTTACAGTGTCGCAGGAAACGATGCGCGCGCAGGCCGCGTGCGCGCTGGCGGTCGGCATCGCCGCCGGCATCGTGCCCGCGGTGCAGGCCGCGCGGGTGCGCATCGTCGAAGGCCTGCGGGCAATCGGCTGACGCGTTCGACCATGGCGATCCCGCTCACCTATATCGCGCGCAACCTGTGGGCCCGGCGGCTGACCACCGCGCTGACCGCGGGCGGGCTGGCTTTGGTGGTCTTTGTCTTCGCCACCATGCTGATGCTGGATGCCGGCCTGAAGAAGACGCTGGTCACCACCGGCGAGCGCGACAACGTGGTAGTGATCCGCAAAGGCGCCGAGACCGAAATCCAGAGCGCCGTCGAGCGCGGCCAGGCCGGCATCATGGAAATGCACCCGGCGGTGGCCATGACCGGCGCCGGCCAGCCGATGGCCTCGCGCGAGGCCGTGGTGCTGATCTCGCTGACCAAGTCCAGCACCGGGCAGCCCTCCAACGTGGTGATCCGCGGCATCTCGCCGCTGGGCATGGACCTGCGTCCGCAGGTCAGGCTCGTGGCGGGGCGCATGTTCCGTCCGGGCTCGGCTGAAATCATTGTCGGCAGCAGCATTGCCGACGGCTTTGCCGGCGTGCAGATCGGCGAACACCTGCGCTTCGCCCAGCGCGAGTGGACTGTGGTGGGCCACTTCGACGCCGGCGGCAGCGGTTTCGACTCGGAGATCTGGGGCGATGTCGACCAGCTGATGCAGTCGTTCCGGCGCAATGCGTATTCGTCGATGGTGGTGCGGCTGGCCAACCCCACGCTGTTCGAGCGCTTCCGCGCCGATATCGACGTGGATCCACGCCTTGCCGACGAGGCCAAGCGCGAGCAGGTCTTCTATAGCGACCAGTCCAGGGCGCTGTCCAAATTTATCAATATCCTGGGCTTTACGCTGTCCACGATTTTTTCGATTGCGGCAATGATCGGCGCCATGATCACCATGTACGCGTCGGTGGCCAACCGCGTGGCCGAGATCGGCACGCTGCGCGCGCTGGGATTCAAGCGTGCCAACGTGCTGGTGGCTTTCCTGATCGAGGCGGCGTTGCTCGGACTGGTGGGTGGCGTGGCCGGGCTGGCGTTTGCGGCGCTGATGCAATTCGCGTCGTTCTCGACGACCAATTTCCAGACGTTTGCCGATCTGTCGTTCCGCTTCATCCTGACGCCTGGCATTGCGCTGCAGACGCTCGGGTTCGCGATGGCGATGGGGCTGGTGGGCGGCTTCCTGCCGGCGGTGCGGGCGGCGAGGATGAATATCGTGGATGCGCTGCGGGCGCGTTGAGCGGCTCGCTCGCTGCCGGTTTGCTCCCCTCTCCCAATGAGGGGAGAGGGAGAACACCTTGCTTAGCCCGGCTCGGGCGGCTTGGGCGCACCCAACGCCGTTGGCTTCGCTACAGGTCTCCAAGAGCCCCGATCCTTTCCTTGCCTTCTCCCCACTGTCCGTCTACAACCCGTAGTGATGCATGCTACTCGCCAGGCCTCGCTGGCGGCCAGTGCGCACCGGCACGGCCAGCGGCGCCCCACCGCAGGACTTACCGCCAGGACGCCCCCGATGAATCTCGACCTGCTGGCTTCATTGCTGACTGCCGTGGTGGTGCTGCTGATCGGCACCCTGGTCAACCGCAGCGTCGGCATCCTGTCGCGCTACAACATCCCCGACCCCGTCACCGGCGGGCTGCTGTTCGCCATCGTCGCGTCGGTGGCAGCGGCGGCGGCGAATTTCCGCGTGGTCATCGATCCCGGCATGAAGCCGGTGCTGCTGCTGATGTTCTTCGGCGGCGTCGGCCTTGGCGCCGACCTGCGCATGCTCAAGCGGGGCGGCAGGGCGCTGGTGATCTTCCTGATCATCCTGCTGCCCTATATCGTGGTGCAGAACGCCGTCGGCGTGGCCATGGCCAGGACACTCGACCTGCACCCGATCTTCGGGCTGGTGAGCGGCTCCATCACGCTGGTGGGCGGCCATGGCACCGGGGCCGCCTATGCCGAGCGCTTCGCCGAGGTCAACAACCTGCAGGCGGTGATGGACCTGTCGATGACGGTGGCGACCATCGGCCTGGTCGTCGGCGGCATCATCGGCGGTCCCGTGGCGCAGTACCTGATCTCGCGCTACAAGCTGCGCTCGACCGCGCGCGAGGTCGGCGACACCGAGGAGGAAGCCGCCGCCGCGTCGCCGATCACCACGGTCGGCGCGCTCGCCGCGCTGGCCGGCATGCTGGCCGCCGTGATCGGCGGGCGCTGGATCGCGGCGCAGATGCCGGCGGGCCCGATCACCATCCCCGGCTTCCTGTGGTGCATGATGCTCGGCATCGCGATCCGCAACCTGCTGCCATTCATCGGCCTGCGCTTCGACGACCGCGCCACCGACCTGATCACCAACGTCTGCCTGTCGCTGTTCCTGGTGATGACCATGATGGCGCTGGACCTGGCCGAGGTGGCGCTGTCGGCCGGCCCGTTCCTGCTGATCATCGCGATGCAGGTCGTGTTCATCATCCTCTACGTGGTGTTCGTCTGCTTCCGCTTCATGGGCGGCGACTACGAGGCGGCGGTCACCTCGGCCGCGTTCATCGGCTTCAACATGGGTTCCACGGCGACCGCCATGGCCAACATGCGCGCGATCACCGCGCGCTACGGGCCGGCGCCCACCAGCTACCTGATCACGCCGCTGGCCGGCGCGTTCTTTGTCGACCTGATGAACGCGTTCGTGCTGACCATGTTGCTGGCCTTGCCGCTGATCGGAGGCTGACATGCGCCGCGCCTGCCTTGCCTTCCTCTTTGCGCTGCTGGCCAGCCTGTGGCTGGGCGGCTGCGGCGGCGGCCCGAACGCCGACGGCATCCGCGCCAATCTCAACGAGCGCCTGGCGCAGGCGCTGCCGCCGGGCACCGTGCAGCTGGTCGACGTCGACCGGCGCGGCTCGCAGTCCGATACCAAGGCACCGGCCGGCGAAACCCGGCGCGTGGTGTACTTCGATGCGGAACTGAAGCTGCTGCGCGACTACGACTTCGGCGCGTGGGATTCGCCCGGCGTGGCCGGGCTGATCTCGGCGCTGGGCGCGGGGCCGCGCGGGATCACCGGGGTCACCAGCGGCGGCAACAAGGCGGGCGACGTGCTGCGCGCGCACGGCACCGCGCTGTACCGGCGCGACGGCGAGCGCTGGGTCAGCGTGCAGCCCGCCGGCTATCGCCCCGCCGAGGCGCCGGCCGTGGCCACCAACGCGCCCACCGGCCCGGCAGCGATCCTGGATGCGATGCGCAAGGTGATCGAGGCGGTGCAGAAGGACGCCTCGCCGGCGCAGCGCGCGGTGATCGAGCAGGAACTGACCACCGCGCACGCCAATATCCGCGCCCGGCTGGCACGCGTGGACGAGGGCTACGCCATTGCCGCCGGCGCCGAGCATGGCCAGTACCTGCGCTTCGTGCGCGCGCTGGTGGACGGCGCGCGTGTGCGCGCCATCGCGCTGGTCACTCGCGGCGGCGAAGAGAACCTGCGCCTGCTGCGCGCCGGCAAGGTCTCGGCGGCCATGGCGCAGGGCGATGCCGCGCTCGATGCCTACGAGGGCAAGGGCGCCTTTGCCGAAGACGGGCCGCACGCGTCGCTGCGCGCCGTCGGCAGCCTGTACCCGGAACCGGTGCACGTGCTCGTGCGCGACGGCGATCCGGCACGCTCGGTGTCCGACCTGCGCGGCAAGCGCATTGCGGTGGGCGAAAGCGGCTCGGCCTCGCGCGGCACGGTGCTGCGCGTGCTGGCCGCACACGGGCTGGCCGAGAAGGATTTCAAGGCCGAGGAAGTGGGCCTGGGCGCGGCGCTGGTGGCACTGCGCCAGAACCAGGTGGATGCCGTGATGCAGGTGATCGGCGTGCCGTCCGACAGCATCCGCGATGCGCTGAGCGAACTGCCGTTGCGACTGCTGCCACTGGACGAGCGCGCTATCGCGGCGATGGTCGGGCAGAAGGCGGGGTATTTCCGCGCCAGCATCGCACCCGGCACGTACCCCGGCCTGCGCGAGCCGGTGCGCACCGTCGCCACCGCGGCGATCCTGGTGACCGGACCCGACCTGTCGGATACCGAGGTGGCCGACCTGACGCGGCTGGTGTACCGGCATGGCCGCGACTTCGTCGCGCGCGGCAGCGCCCAGGGCGGGCAGATCAACGTGGCCACGGCGCGCGAAGGGCTGGTGATTCCGCAGCACCTGGCGGCAGCAAAGGTGCTGGACGGCCTGGCGGCGGGCACGCCAGCGCAGCGGTCCGGAGGACCGGCCACTCAGGCACCGGCACCCGCGTCGGCACCGGCTGCCACCGCATCCAGGCCGGCCGCCCGCTAACCCCGGAAGCCGCCGCTCGCGCTACCCTGCCGCCGGCAACTCCGCCGCCAGCCGGCAGCGCCGGTCGAGAAAATCGCTCGCATGGCCATTGCTGCCACCCGCCGCGTGGACCGGCTGGTCCACCAGGAAGAAGCCAGGGCGGCCCTGCCGGTCCTGGCCATAGGTCAGGAATATGCCCCGGTCGGGCGGCGGCACCGCGGCGGCGCTGGCGCCGGGATCGTCAGCCCTGCCCCCGACCAGCGCGAACGGGTCGGCCGACAGGACCGGCGTGGCAGCCGGGATAAACCTGGCCCGCACCGGCTTACCGTCGAACCGCAGCGAAGTCCACTCGGTGCCGATCGGCCCGCTCGCGCCATTGACGAAGGCGCGCGCCGCGGCGCTGATGCAATCGAGATGGATATGGAGCTGGTCCTGGCTGCGCGAGGTGCGGGAATTGACCGCCAGCCCCAGCATGTCGTCCGGCACGGGCTTGCCCAGCGCCTGCCCGACCATGCCGCGCTCGTCCCAGCCGAAGGCCCAGGCGTTGGCACCGGTGCCGTCCCACGCCTTGCGATCCTCCACGCCCGTCACTGTCCGTGCCGGGATCACCAGGTAGTGCGACACGCCGATCGCGTCCTTGTACAGCACCAGCCCGCGGGCTCGGTCGACGCTGGCGCAATCGGCATGCTGCGGCTGCGGCGGCGCCAGGCAGCGCTGCTGCACGTTGCGCCACAGGCCATCGCGCCCGCCGGACAGGACGCCGACCACGTTCTCGGCGGTGCAGCCCGCCAGCATCATTGCCGCCGCCAACGCCAGCGCGCCGCGCCGGCGTGCCGGGGTCAGCGCCGGCATGGAATGCCGTAGTACGTCCCTACCCGCGGGTTGGACACGATATAGGCGTGGCGCTGGGCCCAGAACTGGGCGTCGCGGAAGACCTCGGCCTCGCGTTCGCTCCAGGGTGTGGCCAGCAGCGGCAGGGCTTCGGCGTCGGTGGTCGGGTAGACCTGGGCCTGGTAGCGGGCCGTCTGCAGCGCGCCCGTACGGATGGTACGGATCGTGACGTGGAGTGTCATAGGCAGCTTCTCGTCATGAGGACGCCAAATCATAACCACATTCCTGTGTTGCTTTGATGACTGCGGCTGTAACTTGCTGTCAGGAAGCCGCACCGGCCACGACCAACCGATGTCCCCTCGCCGGAAACCGGAGCCAGACATGACGATCAAGTCACCTCGCAAGATCGCAATCCTCGCGCTGACGCATCTCGCCATGCTGGCGGCCGGCTTCGCGGCCGGGATCTATGTGCTGCCGATCCTGACCGAGCAGGCGGGGGCGAGTATCGGGCAGTTACAGGAGGTGTCGCGGCAGGCGGCCTTTTCCGGCGCCTTCCGCAAGGACCTGGCCGGCAGTGACGCATTCCACTGGGCCAGCGGACGGCTGCATGTGTCGGACCGCGCCATTGCCTTCGAAGGCAGCGTGGCGCCGGGACCGGACTACCGGATCTACCTGGTGCCGGAGTTCGTCGACACCAAGGCCGCTTTCCTTGCGATCAAGGACCGCGCGGTGCAGGTTGCGCCGTTGAAGACCTTCGGCAATTTCACCGTCGCGTTGCCGGATGGCGTCGATCCCGGCCAGCACCGTGCGGTAGTGATCTGGTGCGAGCGGTTCGGGCAATTCATCAGTGCCGCGGCCTACCGGTAGGCCGCGCAAGAAAAAAAGGCCGATCGAGGAACCGGCCCAACGAACCCCGCACAGGCAAGGTGTCGATATGAACATCACGCGCCCGCCCGTGCGCGGCGCCGCAGCGCCATCGCGGGCGGGCATCAGGCGGCGGTGATCAGAAGCGGTGACGCATGCCGATGGTGGCGCCGGTCTGGTTCTCGCCCGCGACCACGGTGCCCACGCCATTCAGGCCCAGGGCCGAGCCGTTCTTGTTCTTGGCGTAGCCCACGTTCAGGTACACGTCGGTGCGCTTGGACAGCGAATAGTCCGCCGACAGCACGAACATCCACGGATCGGCATCGCTGCTGCGGGTGTCGTTGTAGTAGGCGGCGCCGGTCACCAGGAAGGCGGGCGTGAAGCGGTACTGCGCGCCAGCCCAGTAGACGTTGCTGCGGGTCGCGGCGGCGGTGGCGCTGGAGACGCCATCGTCCTTCAGCCAGCGGTAGCCGGCGAACACCTTGGCGTCGCCGAAGGCATAGGCGGTGCCCACCGCGGCGCGCTTGGCGCTGCGGTCCTGCAGCGCCACGGTGGCGCCCTGGTACTGGTCGTAGGCGGCACCGACCGAGAAGCCGCCGGCGGCATATGTCAGCCCGCCGCCGAAGTTGCGCGCGACCTTGGGTTCGCCCGGCACTTCGCCGTTGTTGTCGCGGCCGAAGCTGTAGAAGCCGGTGGCGGTCAGGCCGCCGAACTTGCCGGTGTACTTGATGGTGTTGTCGGCGCGGCCGTTGAAGGCCGAGTCGACGCTGTTGAGCGAGTAGCGCGGGCCCACGCCCATCGGGTCGAAGGCGCCGAACAGGTCGTACAGCGCGTTCTGCTGGCGGCCCAGCGTGACGGCGCCGAAGCCGCCCTGCAGGCCCACGTAGGCCTGGCGGCCGAACAGGCGGTTGCCCTGGCCTGAGGTGCCGGTATCGATATCGAAACCGCTTTCCAGCACGAAGATACCCTTCAGGCCGTCGCCCAGGTCTTCGGTGCCGCGCACGCCCCAGCGCGAGCCGGACAGGTTGCCCGAGTTCAGGCGGGTGGCCGTGCCCTGGGCACCGTTGGTGCCGGGCACGTGGCTGATGACTTCGAGGCCGGCATCGGCGATGCCGTACAGCGTTATGTTCGATGCGGACTGGGCCGAGGCCACCCCGGATACCGCGGTAGCGGCCACTGCTGCCGCCATTGCAAGGAGAGCTTTCTTCACTGTGATTTCTCTGTTTTATGGTGATTCCATGACACCGCGCCGGACCGACCGGGACCGGTCGGCCATCCTGGCCTGAGCTGGCTGGCCGCGCAGGACCCGGCGGCGGCGCACGTCCGCACAAGTGCGGCCGGCGCATTGTGCTGGCGCAATATGAAAGCGTTGTGACGAGTAGTACGCAGCACAAAGTGCCGAATAGCACTCGCATGGGGGTTTTCCCTGCAACCGACGGGATCGTTTTGGTAGGATGCAGGCTTTTCCGACGACGGTAATGCCAGTGCTCCTTGCCGCCATGTGCCCTTGCCTCGACAGCTTCGCGTCATGAAGCTGGCAGAGATCAAGACCCGGCTAGCCTCGCTGCAGGCTCCGCTCCCCGCCTCGATCCAGCAACGCCTTTCCGGCCTGTGCGCGCGCAGCGCGCGCCTGGGCCTGACCCGGCCCGGCTCGCTGCGCCCCACGCGACGTGGCGTGCTGGTGGGCATGGCCGCGGTGCCGGCAGCCTTGCTGCTGTACGTGCTGGTGCTGGTGCCGTTCACGCCGGGCATCAGCGACATCCGCAAGGCCAAGTCCGAGCAGCCGGCGCAGGTGCTTTCGGCCGACGGCAAGGAGCTGGCGCTCTTCAAGTGGGCCAACCGCGACTGGGTGCCGCTCAAGCAGATCTCTCCCAACGTGGTGGCGGCGCTGATCTCGACCGAAGACCACCGCTTCTATGAGCACCACGGGCTCGACTGGCGCCGCCTTGCCTCGGCCGCGGTGCATACCTTCTCGGGCGACCGCCAGGGCGGCTCGACCATCACTCAGCAGCTGGCGCGCAACCTCTATCCCGACGAGATCGGCCGCGCGCCCACGCTGACGCGCAAGCTCAAGGAAGCGATCACCGCGTTCAAGATCGAGGCCCTGTACACCAAGGACGAAATCCTCGAGACCTACCTGAACACGGTGCCGTTCCTGTACAACGCGTTCGGCATCGAGATGGCCGCGCGCACGTACTTCGACAAGCCGGCGCGCTCGCTCGATGTGCTGCAGAGCGCCACGCTGATCGGCATGCTCAAGGGCAACAGCTACTACAACCCGGTGCTGAACCCCGAGCGCGCGCTGGACCGGCGCAATATCGTGCTGGGGCAGATGGTCAAGCGCGGCAAGCTCGACGCGGCCCGCTATGAGCAGCTCAAACGCCGTCCGCTGCGTATCGACTTCGAGCGCCAGACCGAGCCGCCCGGCCCCGCGCCGCATTTCGCGCAGCAGCTGCGCAAGTGGCTGATCGGCTGGGCCGACCGCAACGGCTACGACATCTACGCCGACGGCCTGGTGGTGCGCACCACCATCGACGCGCGCCTGCAGGCCATGGCCACGCAGGCGGTGGCGCAGCAAGGCAACCGCCTGCAGGCGATCGCCAACGCGGCCTGGGCGCCGCGCGCGGGCTGGGCCGCGGACCGCGCGCTGGTGCAGGCCTTCGTGCGCGAGTCGCCGGAATACCGTGCCGCCACCGCCGCCGGCACGCCGTCCGAAGACGCGATGAAGCAGCTGCTGGCCAATGGCGCCTTCATGCGCGCGCTGCACCAGCAGAAGACGCGGATCCAGGCGGGCTTCCTCGCCATCGATCCGCGCAACGGCGAGATCCGCGCCTGGGTCGGCAGCCGCGACTACACGCAGGACGCCTTCGACCATGTGCAGCAGGCGCGCCGCCAGCCGGGCTCGACCTTCAAGCCCTTCGTCTACGGCGCGGCGTTCGAGGAAGGCAAGTCGCCCGACGACACGCTGATGGACCAGCCGGTCGAGATCGAGCTGGCCGGCGGCGAGATCTGGCGCCCGTCCGACGAGGGCCGCCCCACCGGGCGCGCGATGAGCCTGCGCGACGGCCTGGTCTACTCGCGCAACACCATCACCGCGCAGCTGATGCAGCAGGTCGGCCCGGCGCGCGTGGCGCGGCTGGCGCGCGAGATGGGCGTGCGCGAAAGCCGGCTCGACGAGGTGCCGTCGCTGGCGCTGGGCACCAGCCCGGTCACGCTCAAGGAGATGGTGGCCGCCTACGGCACCATCGCCAACGCCGGCAACTACATCGCGCCGACCATGGTCACGCGGATCGAAGACCGCAACGGCAATGTGCTGCAGGTATTCCGCCCGGCGCGCGCCGAGCACGCCCTGCCCCACGCCACCACGCAGACCCTGCTCGACGTGATGCGCGACGTGATCGACCGCGGCACCGGCGCCGGCATCCGCTCGCGCTTCGGCATCCGCGCCGACGTGGCCGGCAAGACCGGCACCACGCAGGACAACGCCGACGGCTGGTTCATCATGATGCACCCGGAGCTGGTCGCCGGCGCCTGGGTCGGCTTCAACGACAGCCGCGTCACGCTGCGCAGCGACTACTGGGGCCAGGGCGCGCACAGCGCGCTGCCGATGGTCGGCGACTTCTACCAGCGCGCCCTGCGCGGCCGCATCATCGACGGTAGCGCTCGCTTTGCCGAGTACGAGGAAACCCATGTGTTCGCCTCGCTCGGCAACCAGGTGCGCGGCTGGTGGGCCCAGTTGTTCAGCCGCGACAAGGCCAACGACGCCACCGCGCCGCGCCCGGCACCGCGCCGTCCGGCGCTGCCGGCGCCCGAGGCGGATGTGGCGCCGCCGGCGAGCACGCCGATGGCGTCGGCCTCAGCGCCGGGGAGCGGTGGGGGCAGTGGCGGGGAAGAGTCCAGCCTGGCGCTGGATCAGGGGGAAACAGTGATGGCGGTGCCGCCGGGTTTTGAGGCAAGTCCAGCGCAGGCACCAGCGGCATCGCAGGCACCGGTCACGCCCGCGACGCCGCCTGCCCCGCCGCCCGATCCAGCAGGCTCCAATGCGCCTGCGGCGCCTGCGTATCCGGCCGGGCGGCCGGCGCCGGCTGCGCCCGTACCCGCAGCGCCAATACCGCCGGCACCGGTGACGCCGGAAAGCAATAACCAGAGCAGCGTCGCGCCCGGCTAAAGCAGGCACTGGCGGGCTTACGCCATCCAGTTCTCGCAGCGCAGTCCGTTCACGCGGGAAAATTCACCCATGTTGTCGGTGACCAAAACAGCCCCAAGCGAGAGCGCATGCGCGGCAATCAGCATGTCATTGGCTCCGATGACTGTGCCCTTGCGCTCCAGTGCTGCACGCAACTCGCCGTAGCAGTGATCCGCGTCACCGCCGAGGGGCAGGACGCGCAGGCCGGCCAGTGCCTGGCCGACACGCTGGCTGAGCGCCGATGAGCCATTCTTTGCTGCGCCGAAGCGCAATTCGGCCGCGACGATGATCGATGTGCAGAGACTATCGGGGTCGGTCGCTTCGATCCGGGCCGCGCAAGCCCCACGAGTATTGCGAATGGCGTCGGAAATGATATTGGTGTCGAGCAGGAACAAGGCCATCAGAGATTGACGTCCTCGGCTGGCAAGTCGTCGATCGTCGGCCAATCGTCGTCGATCGGCTCCCATTGCGACAGCAGCGCCCGCAACGGCGTGGCCGCGACCGGCTCAATGATGAGGTGGTTGCCTTCGCGGCGAAGAATGGCCTCGTCCCCGGGCAGCTCGAACTCGCGCGGGATGCGGATTGCCTGGTTGCGACCGTTGCGGAACAGCCTGACATGGCGGATTTCGTCGGTTGTCGTCATCGAACCTCCTTCGCATATGCCAAAGCATATGCCAAATGCCGGGGTACTGCAATGAGAGCCGGCTCAAATCGCCGCAGTGCCTCGTCGACGACTCAAATCAGTCCCAGATCACCGGCCCGCCCCCCTGGAAACACCTGTTCCAGCCGCCCCGCATCCAAGCCGTACAACCGCTGGAGCAGCCCGCCCAGCCCGCCCGATACTCATTGCGCACCGGCCAGTCCCGGTCCTGGTTCAGCGCCGCGCGCTCCACCGCGACCTGCTCGCCCGCGATGCGCCCGCCGCGCACCGCGCCGCCGGCCACCCAATAGACGGTGCCATGGCCATGGTCGGTGCCGCGGGTGCCGTTCTCGCGGAACGTGCGGCCGAACTCCGACAGCACCACCACCGTGGTATTGCCCCACGCCGGCCCCATACCGTCGGCGAAGGCCGACAGGCCGCGGCCGAGGTTGTCGAGCAGGCCGGCGAGCTGGCCCTGCGCCGCGCCCTGGTTGACGTGGGTATCCCAGCCGCCGACGTCGATAAAGCCGAGGTTGAAGCGCTCGCGCATCAGCCCCGCCATGCGCCGCGCCTCGATTTCGAAGCCGCGCGCGCTGAGCGAGCGGCGGTTGGCGGCCTGCATCTCCTGCTGGCGCGCGGCCATGTTGCTGCCACCTGCCATGTCCCCTGCGGCCGCCTCGGCCTGGCGTGCGACCGCCTGGCGCAGCTCGAAGCCTTCGTCGATCAGCGACTCGAAGCGCGTGCCGCGGTACATCTGCGCCAGCATCTGTTCCTGGCGCGCGTCGAACGGGGTGCGGCCGCTGCCCTTGAGCGAGACGTTGGGCACGCCGCGCGGCCCCGCCAGCACCAGTGGCAGGCCATCGGTGAAGGCCACCGGCGCGGCCTGGCCGCCCATCACCTGCGCCAGGCGGTTGAGAAAGCCGCTGCCGCGCAGCGCGGCGAGCTGGCTGCGGTTGTGGTCGCGTGGATCGTCGCCCGCGCCCGGCAGCCCTGCCTCGATGGTGTCCTGCGTCTCGAAGTGGCTGCGCGACAAGTCATGCGTGCCGGCAAACGGCACGAAGGCCAGCTGCCCGCGCTGCCACAGCGGCAGCATGGCCGGCGCCAGTGCCGGGTGCATCGCCCAGCCGCCGATGCCGCGCGCGGCGCTGTCGGCGGCAAAGGCCGGCGCCAGCGCGACGGCGGCGCCGGGGTCGGGGTCCGCTCCGGCGGCGGGCGGTCGCCGGATCGCGATATTGGGGCGCGCCGCGTAATAGAAGTCGCTGCCGGCCGGCACCAGCACGCTGGCGGCGTCATAGCCGCCGCGCAGGAACACCAGCAGGAAGCGGGCGTCGGCCTGCGCCGGCAGCGCGTAGACGCGCGACACCGTGGCGGGCAGCGCCCACGCCAGCGCGGTGGCGCCCATCGTGCCGAGCCATTGTCTGCGTCGCATGGCGAGCTCCTTCCTTTCCCGTGCGCGTCAGCGCTGCATCCATTCGGGCGAGCTGAGCAGCACGGTATTCCACTCCGCCTGCGAGGCCGCCTGCGCCAGCCCCGCGCGCGTTGCCGGGCCAAGCGTGGCTTCGATGCCGTCGTAGTAGAGCTTGTTGCCGATCACCGGGAAGCGCGCGCCGCGCGGCGTGCCCGCATCGCCGGCGAACAATCCGGCCGGTCCCGAGCCGATTGCGCGCGCAATCTCGAAGCGCCGCACCATCTGCCCGGAACTGGCCCAGGCGCTCTCCGCCGCGGGATAGCCGTCGGGTGTCACGTGGCCATACAGCGGCTCGCCCAGCTGGTTCAGCCAGTTCAGCACCGGGCGCAGGTTGGCGACCGGCCGGCCTTCGTAGGCCAGCCGCAGCGACGACACCACGTAGACCACCGGATCCTTGAACTTGCGCGGGGAAGAAGCCGGCAGCCGGTCCAGCTCGGGCGCCAGCAGCATGGTGCGCAGCACCGCGGCGATATTGCCATCGGTGCGCGCGAAGGTCTGGGCCATGCGGTCGACCAGTGCGGGCGGCGGGTTGTCGGCGATGAAATAAGCGGCCAGCCTGGCACTGATAAATCGCGCCGTGGCCGGCTCGCGCGACAGGATCGCCACCGCGCGCTCGACCTCGGCAAACCCGGCCGGCTCGATGCGCTGGCCCAGCAGCGTCTTGGCGCCGAAGTCATGCCGCGCCGGATTGAACTCGAACGCGCCGTCGCTGCGGTACAGCGCCGCGCGCGCGGGCGGCAGCCGCGGCGGCGTGCCGCGCAGGTTGACGCCGACGCCGGTCAGCACGCGCGCCAGTTCCTGCACGTCTTGCTGGGTGTAGCGCGAGCCGCTGGGGCCGCCCGCCACGCCCAGCGTATGCAACTCCATCAGCTCGCGCGCGTAGTTCTCGTTGATGCGGTTGGCGCTGCTTTGCGCGTTGTCGAGGTAGAGCAGCATCGCCGGCGCGGTGACGGTGGCCATCAGCAGGTCCCGGAAGCGGCCCAGGGCATGGGGGCGGATCGCGCGTTCCTCATAGTCGGGCAGCAGCCAGCGCACCTGCCCCTTGCCCGAATAGACATTGAAGTGGTTCATCCAGAACCACGTCATCTGCTCGCGCAGTTGCGCCGGCGAGTACAGCGCCCGCAGCAGGTGGCGCCGCGCGGTATCGGCCACCAGCTCGCGGCCTTTTTCGTTCAGGGCCTGGCGGGCCTGCTGCTTGCTGTCTGCGTCGGCCAGCGCGTCGATGCGCTCGCGCGCCTGCCGCGCAGCCAGCAGCGGCGTGCCGGGGTCGCCTTGCAGGGCCGGCAGCGCGGCGATGGCGGCCCCAAGTTCGGGCGGATCCGCCAGCGGCATGGCGAGCTGGCGCTCCAGATAGGCTGTGCGTCCCAGTCGGCGCAGCTCGGCCAGGCTGGCCTGGTCGGCGCCGAAGCTGACGGTATTGAGCCAGCGCAGGTCGGTCGCGCTGTCGCTGCCGGCGTCCGGCATCTGGGCACAGGCGCCTGCGCAGGCGGCCAGCACCACCGCTGCGCCGGCGCGCCAGGCGGCCAGCCGCCGCGGCATCCTGCCATGCCCCGCCTGTTGCGCCGCATCCATGCCCGCCTCCTTGTCATGCCCACTGTCAATGTTACGGGGCAAGCGCGTTTCCGTTGACATGGGCGCTTGGCGGGCGGCTGCCTTGCACGATCGGCAGCGCTGATCGGTACGTGCGCGCGGTAAGGTCGCGGCGACCAGCCCTATTGCCCGCTCATCTTCCTGCGGAATTCTTCGGCCGTGCCGATCTGCCGAAACAGGGGTCCGCCTGGCGCGAACCTGTCCGCGCTGGCCAGCGGCCCCACCACCACCGGCTCGAACCCCGCGTCGCGCACCAGCCGCGCCGCCACCTGCAGCGCCGCCTCGTCGTCACCGGCGATCGGCACGGCGATCAGGCCGCCGGGCCGGTGATGTTCATTGGCAAAGTTGGTCGCGCCCATGAAGTTGAACGCCCTCACCACGCGCGCGCCGCGCAGGTATTTCGCCGTGGTGATGCCAATGCCGTTGCGCTGCGCTTCGTCGGCAATCGCGCCGTCGCGCTGGGCGAAGGCATTGGTGGCATCCAGCACGATCTTGCCCGACCATGCCCCGGCATTCTCCTGGCTTAGCTGCGGCAAGGCGTTGTACGGGGTGGCGAGAAACAGCACGTCGGCAAAGGCGATTGCCTCGGCGACCGTTCCCGCCCGCGCCAGCGGGCCAAGGCCGTCGACCAGCGGCTTGAGCGCTTCAGGATGCCGCGACGAGAACAGGACCGGGTGCCCCGCCTTGACCCAGAGGCCGCCGATGGTGCCGCCAATGCGCCCGGAGCCGATCACGCCGATGCGCCCCGGACCCGCGTCGCTGGCGGCAGCCGGCTTCCGGGCACAGGCGCTCAACGGCGGCAAGCTCAGCGCCACCATGGCCATTGCCCCCGTTCGCAGCATGCGGCGACGTTCGGGATTGAAGACATTGGCCGGCTCTTGCATCGCGCGCTCCCAGGATGATTGCTTGCCCGCGCGGCCACCATGCGCATCTCCTGCCGCACACCGGCCGCCCAACGAACTCTAGGCGAAAAAATGGCTTGCCGGGCCATCGCGCTTGGCACTGCCTGCGCGCTGGACTAGATTAGGTAGCATTTGCGCCACGCCACGAAGTCTGCGTTACAGCCGCCCGCGCGATGCGGCGCGAGAGGGGAAAGGGGAACCCCATGGCCCACGCCCGACCCCGTTGCCAGGCTTGCATCGAGCCACAGGCTTTTCCCGCCAATCCAGACAGTCACCGACGGCGAGGAGGAATCGCCATGCTCTCGCATCTGTTACGCCGTACGCCATGCAGCTTCGCGGCCGCCTTGCTTGCGCTGGCGTGCCCGCTCGTAGCCCACGCGGCGCAGGCCTACGTATCGACCGAAGGCGGCGGTATCGCAGTCATCGACCTGGAGCGGCTCGAAGCCGTCGCCAGTCTGCCGGCGGGTGGCAAGGGCCCGCGCGGGCTGGGCGTGACCGCCGATGGCAAATACCTGCTGGCGGCCAACAAGGACACCGGCGACGTGTCGGTGATCGAACTGGCCACCGGCCAGCCGGTCCGGCGCGTGCCGATCGGTCAGAACCCGGAGTTCGTGCGCATGGCGGGCGACCAGGCCTTCGTCACGTTCGAACCGGGCGAGCGCTCCGGCCCGCCCGGCGCCGCGCCGACGCCGCCCGCAAAGGGCAAGGGCACTGACGACAAGCCGCTGCCGGCTGAAATCGCCGTGATCGACCTGAAAGACTGGCGTGTGAGCCGGACCATCCGCAGCGGGCTGGAAACCGAAGGGATCGAGTTCTCGCGCGATGGCAAGCTGATGCTGGTCACCAACGAAGGCGACGACACCGTCACGGTCTACGAAAAAGCCAGCGGCAGGCAAGTGAAGCTGCTGCCGATGCCGGCCGGCTCGCGCCCGCGCGGGATCAAGGCAAGCCCCGACGGCGCCCGCTACGTGGTGACGCTGGAAAACACCAACGCCTTCGTGGTGCTCGACGCCACGGACTTCCGCGTGCAGCGCACCGTGCCGACGCGCACCGGTCCCTACGGCGTGGCGTTCGATCGCGCCGGCGCGCGGCTGTTCGTCGCCGCGTCGCGCGCCGACTCCCTGCAGGTGTTCGATGCGCAGACCTTCGCACTACTGACCGAGATCCCGGTCGGCAAGCGCTGCTGGCATTTCAGCTTCACGCCGGACGATGCGCGGCTGCTGGTGGCGTGCGGCCGCTCCAATGCGGTCCTGGTCTTCGACGCGCGCACCTACAAGCCGGTGAAGCAGTTCGACGGGCTGCCGCTGAGCTGGGGCATCGTGACCTTTCCGAAAAGCGTGGGTTCGATCGATTCGCCGTAAGCGGCGCGGCGTCATTTCACCGGCGCCGCCGCGGTAGGGCTGCCCGACAGGATCGACACCACGTTCTTCGCGCCAGCCTGCTCGGCAATCTCGCGTGCGGTCAGCCCACGGTCATCGCGCAACGAGGCATCGGCGCCACGTGCAATCAGCAGTTGCACGACCTCGCTCTTGTCATAGCCGGCCGCCCACATCAGTGCCGTCAGCCCATGCGCATAGCGCGCGTTGCTGTCGACGCCGGCGTCCAGCAACTGCTTCACCACCACCGTGCGACCCTCTCCCGCTGCATAGATCATGGCGGTCTTGCTGACGCGGTCGGTGGCGTTCAGTTCGGCGGCCATCCTGGTCGACGTGCGCGATGAAAAGGGCCAGATGACCCCGGGCGTCATCCACGGCGGCAAGACCGGGCACGTCTACGTGCATGATCGCCGCGATGGCCGCCTGATCCGCTATTCGCAGGCGATGATCCCGCAGGAGAACATGTGGACCCTGCCCACCCCGCAAGGCGCGCGCATGCTGCCGGGCGCAAACGGCGGCGTGGAATGGGCGCCCAACGCCGTGCAACGTACCGACACGGTGTTGCGCAACAAGCATTTACCACAGCAGGCATAGCAATTTTTCTTAAATTTCTACGGCAATTCAGCAACAAATTCCCCCGTGATCTTATTAACCTGCCCGCTATTTTCCGTTTGCGGCCAGACCTCTTGTTGGACATTTCCTGACGGCGGCTACCTCACCGGCGCACGCGGATTGCGCGGTGTGGCGTATTGCCGGCTCGGCGCAGGCCCGTAGCGAACGCGAAGATATGCTGCTCCCCGCCAGCCCCACAAGGGCCGGCGCGGCCATTCTGATCACACGGAGACAACGAGACATGAGTGCAAGCGCAGAGCATCTGCAACGCGGCCTGGGCGAACGCCACATCCGCCTGATGGCGCTGGGTTCGGCCATCGGCGTGGGCCTGTTCCTGGGCGCCGGCAGCGCCATCAAGATGGCCGGCCCCGCCATCATGCTGGCCTACCTGATCGGCGGCGCGATGATCTTCCTGATCATGCGCGCGCTGGGCGAGATGGCCGTGCACAACCCCGTGGCCGGCTCCTTCTGCCGCTACGCGCAGGACCACATGGGCCCGCTGGCGGGCTACCTGACCGGCTGGAACTACTGGTTCCTGTGGCTGGTGACCTGCGTGGCGGAGATCACCGCGGTGGCCATCTACATGGGCATGTGGTTCCCCGACGTGCCGCGCTGGATCTGGGCGCTGGCCGCGCTGGCCGCGATGGGCTCGGTCAACCTGATGGCGGTCAAGGCCTACGGCGAGTTCGAGTTCTGGTTCGCCATGATCAAGATCGTCACCATCGTGCTGATGCTGTTCGGCGGCGGCGCGATGATCGTGTTCGGCTTCGGCAACGGCGGCGTCGCCACCGGCATCTCCAACCTGTGGGCGCATGGCGGCTTCATGCCCAATGGCGCCTCGGGCGTGCTGATGTCGCTGCAGATGGTGATGTTTGCCTACCTGGGCGTGGAGATGATCGGCCTGACCGCCGGCGAGGCGCGCAACCCGAAGAAGTCGATCCCGGACGCGATCAACTCGGTGTTCTGGCGCATCCTGATCTTCTACGTGGGCGCGCTGTTCGTGATCCTGTCGCTGTACCCGTGGAGCGAGATCGGCGCGCAGGGCAGCCCGTTCGTGCTGACCTTCGAGCGCCTGGGCATCAAGACCGCCGCCGGCATCATCAACTTCGTGGTGCTGACCGCGGCGCTGTCGTCGTGCAACGGCGGCATCTTCAGCACCGGGCGCATGCTGTACAACCTGGCGCTGCAGGGCCAGGCGCCGGCGGCCTTCGCCAGGGTAGACCGCAACGGCGTGCCGCGCCGCGCGCTGCTGGTGTCGATCGCCGCGCTGCTGTGCGGCGTGCTGCTCAACTACCTGGTGCCGGAAAAGGTGTTCGTCTGGGTGACCGCGATCTCCACCTTCGGCGCGGTCTGGACCTGGGCCATCATCCTGGTCACGCAGATCAACTTCCGCCGCGGCCTGTCGGCGGCCGAGCGCAAGGCGCTGGCCTTCCGCATGCCGTTCTGGCCGTATGGTTCATACATCGCGCTGGCGTTCCTGGCGCTGGTGGTGGCGCTGATGGCCTACTTCCCGGAAACGCGCGTGGCGCTGTACGTGGGCCCGGGCTGGCTGGTGCTGCTGACAATCTGCTACTACGCGCTGGACATGCGCTCGCGCGGGCCGGTCAGCTACCGCGCCTGAACGAGCGCGAGTGCGCGCGAGGTGCGCGTGACAGCGCACCTCGCTACAATGGCCCCGGGCAATCCATTGCCAGGGGGCCGAATGTCCGAGACGCCTGACACCTGCGCCGCACCGCGCCAACCACGCCGCCTCGCCGCCAAGGCGTGCCGGCGCGCCACTTGCTGAAATCGCCATGGATATCGCGCTGGCGCTGTCGCTGCTGACGCTGGCGATCTGGTGCGGGCTGCTGTGGCTGCGCGCCGGCTTCTGGCGCGTGCACAAGCCGGCCGCCGCACCGGCGCCGGCGCAATGGCCGGACGTGGTCGCCATCATCCCGGCCCGCGACGAGTCCGCGGTGATCGCGCGCGCGGTCGCGGGCGTGCTCGGCCAGCGCTATCCGGGGCAGCTCTCGCTGGTGGTGGTCGATGACCACAGCCAGGACGGCACCGCCGATCTCGCCCGCGCCACTGCCGCGACGACCGCGCGTCCGCAAGCGCTTGCGGTGTCCGGCGCGCGCGAGCTGCCGCCCGGCTGGAGCGGCAAGGTCTGGGCCCAGTCCGAGGGGCTGGCCGAAGCCGACCGCATCGCTGCGCGCGCCCGCTATGTCTGGCTGACCGATGCCGACATCTGGCATGGCCCCGGCGTGCTGGCATCGCTGGTGGCGCGCGCGGAGCACGAGCGGCGCGACCTGGTCTCGCTGATGGTGCGGCTGCGCTGCGAATCGGCGTGGGAGCGGCTGGTCGTGCCCGCGTTTGTCTTTTTCTTTGCCAAGCTCTACCCGTTCGCGCGCGTGCGCGACCCGCGCTCGCGCGTGGCCGCGGCGGCGGGCGGCTGCATGCTGGCCCGGCGCGCGGCGCTGGCGCGCATCGGCGGCTTTGCCGCGATCCGCGGCGAGCTGATCGACGACTGCAGCCTGGCGGCGCGCATCAAGCCCGGCGGCGCGATCCGGCTGGACCTGGCCGACGACAGCCTGTCGCTGCGTCCCTATGACGACTGGCGCAGCCTGTGGGACATGATCGCGCGCAGCGCCTATACGCAGTTGCGCTATTCGCCGCTGCTGCTGGCGGGCGCGGTGGCCGGCATGGCCCTGACCTACCTGGCGCCGCCGCTGCTGGCGCTGGCCGGCGGCTGGCGGCTGTGGCCGGCGTGGCTGGCATGGGGCGCGATGGCGTTTGCCTACCTGCCGATGCTGCGCGAGTACCGCCAGCCGGCATGGCTGGCGCCGCTGCTGCCGGTGACGGCGCTGTTCTACCTCGGCGCCACCATCGACTCGGCGCGGCGCTACTGGCTGCGCCGCGGCGGGCAGTGGAAGGGGCGGGCACAGGCGCCGGTGCGGTCCTGAGGCGCAGCACTCACCCGCTCACCTGCCGCTCACCTGCCGCTCATTTGCCAAGATATCCCTGCGTGCGGAACCATGCCAGCGCATCGCGCAGCCCTTCGCGGTAAGCGCGCGGCGCATAGCCCAACTGCTGGCGCGCCTTGGCCGACGTGAAGAACATCCGGTAGCGCGACATATTGAGCCCGTCGACGGTAATGAGGGGCTCCTTACCGGTCACCCGCGCCGCCGCTTCCGCCGCACGCGCCAGCGGATACAGCGGCCAGCGCGGCAGTTGCATGGTGGGCGGACGCCGGCCGCACAGCTCGGCGATATCGCGCAGCATCTGCTGCAGCATCACGTCGTCACCGCCCAGGATGTAGCGCTCGCCGGTGCGGCCGCGCTCCAGTGCCAGGAAATGGCCCTCGGCGACGTCGTCCACATGCGCCAGGTTCAGCCCGGTATCTACGAAGGCCGGGATCTTGCCGGCCGCCGCCTCGACGATGATGCGGCCGGTCGGCGTGGGCCGGACGTCGCGCGGCCCGATCGGCGTCGACGGGTTGACGATCACCGCGGGCAGGCCATGCTCGGCCACCAGCCGTTCGACCACGCGTTCGGCCAGCACCTTGCTGCGCTTGTAGGCGCCGATGGCCTCGTGCGGGTGCATCGGCGCGGTCTCGTCCACCGGCGCCTGCGCGCCGGCGACGCGCAGCGTGGCAACGCTGCTGGTATAGACCACGCGCTCGACGCCGGCGCGCTGCGCGGCTTCCATTACCGCCAGCGTGCCATCGACGTTGGTGCGCACGATCTCCTCCGGATCGGGCGCCCACAGCCGGTAATCGGCGGCAACGTGGAACAGGTAGCGCACGCCCTGCAGCGCGGCGGCCACGGCGGCGGCGTCGCGCATGTCGCCCTCGGCCACCGTCACCGGCAGGCCGGCCAGGTTGGTGCGCGGGCTCTGCGGGCGCACCAGCACGCGCACGCTGAAACCCTGCGCCAGGGCCTGCCGCACTATCGCCGACCCGAGGAAACCCGAGGCTCCTGTCACCAGCACGTCATCGTTTCTCGTCATAAAGCCGTTTTCCCGGTGTGGTACAAGCGCCGCAAAGGCGGCGGGCCGCGCTCGCCGTTCCGGCCCGCCGGGTCGCGGGGCTGCCAGACAAAGCGCGCGTGTCGGGTATATAGTAACCATCGTGCGACGGAAATGTGATCCTGATGAATCTCCGGTGCGGCGCCGGCCTGTGGATCGCAAATCCGGCCATCCCAATTGCTGAAACCCGTTGCAAAGGGTCTGGGGGTCTACTTTATGCAGGTGATTCTGGCTCAGCCCCGCGGCTTCTGTGCCGGCGTGGTGCGCGCGATCGAGATCGTCGACCGCGCCCTCGTCAAGCACGGCGCGCCGGTGTTCGTGCGGCATGAGATTGTGCATAACAAGCACGTAGTAGAGGGGTTGAAAGAAAAAGGCGCGCGTTTTGTCGAAGAACTCGACGAAGTTCCGACCGGCGCCGTGACCATCTTCAGCGCGCACGGCGTTTCCCGCGCGGTCGTCGCCGATGCCAGCCAGCGCCAGCTGCATGCCATCGACGCCACCTGCCCGCTGGTGATCAAGGTCCATACCCAGGGCCGTCAGTACGCTGCCAGCGGCCGCACCGTGATCCTGATCGGCCATGCCGGCCATCCCGAGGTGGAAGGCACCATGGGCCAGATCCCGGGCAAGGTGATCCTGGTGCAGAACGAGGCCGAGGTCGAGCAGCTGGACCTGCCGCCCGAAACGCCGGTGGCCTACGTCACGCAGACCACGCTGAGCGTTGACGACACCCGCAATATCATCGCCGCGCTGGCCCGCCGCTTCAGCAACCTGGTCGGCCCCGATACGCGCGACATCTGCTACGCCACGCAAAACCGCCAGAGCGCCGTGCGCGACCTGTGCAAGCTGGCCGACGTCATCCTGGTGATCGGCGCGACCAACAGCTCCAACTCCAACCGCCTGCGCGAGATCGGCACCGAAAGCGGCGTGCCCAGCTACCTGATCGCCGACGGCAGCGAGCTGGACCCGGCCTGGGTGCGCGACGCCAACGTGGTCGGCATCACCGCCGGCGCCTCGGCGCCCGAGGAAATGGTCGAGGACGTGATCGCCGCGTTGCGCAATCTGGGCCCGGTCGAGGTCACCACCATGGCAGGGCGCGAGGAGCATGCCGAATTCCGCCTGCCCGCCGAACTGGCCGAGGTCAGGCCATCCGCCGTGCCGCGCAAGGCTGGCAAGGCCGCCGCCCGCGCCGAAGCCGACACCGCGCCTGCCGCTGCCGGCACCAGCGAGAATATCGCCGGCTAAACCCAACCAGAGGAAGCTGCCTTGGCCATCCCGCTCCTGCAGGTTGCCCGCGTGGGCGCCTACATCGTCGGCAAGCATCTGTCGCGGCAAAAACGGTATCCGCTCGCGCTGATGCTAGAGCCGCTGTTCCGCTGCAACCTGGCCTGCTCGGGCTGCGGCAAGATCGACTACCCCGATCCCATCCTGAACCAGCGCCTGTCGGTGCAGGAATGCCTGGACGCGGTCGACGAATGCGGCGCGCCGGTGGTCTCGATCGCCGGCGGCGAACCGCTGTTGCACAAGGACATGCCGGAGATCGTGCAGGGCATCATCGCCCGGCGCCGCTTTGTCTACCTGTGCACCAACGCGCTGCTGATGGAGAAGAAGCTGGACCAGTACCAGCCCAGCCCTTATTTCATCTGGTCGGTGCACCTGGACGGCGACCGCGAGATGCACGACCGCTCGGTGTGCCAGGAAGGCGTCTACGACCGCGCGGTGGCGGCGATCCGGCAGGCCAAGGAACGCGGCTTCCGCGTCAATATCAACTGCACGCTGTTCAACGATGCCGAGCCCGAGCGCGTGGCCAGTTTCTTCGACTCGGTCAAGGCGCTGGGGGTGGACGGCATCACCGTGTCGCCGGGCTATGCCTATGAGCGCGCGCCCGACCAGCAGCATTTCCTGAACCGCGGCAAGACCCGGCAACTGTTCCGCGACATCCTCGGCCGCGGCCGCGCGGGCAAGAACTGGGCCTTCAGCCAGTCGACGCTGTTCCTGGACTTCCTGGCGGGCAACCAGACTTACCATTGCACGCCGTGGGGCAACCCGGCGCGCACGGTGTTCGGCTGGCAGCGGCCGTGCTACCTGGTCGGCGAGGGCTATGCCAAGACCTTCCGCGAGCTGATGGACGAGACCGACTGGGACGCCTACGGCACCGGCAACTACGAGAAGTGCGCCGACTGCATGGTGCACAGCGGCTACGAGGCCACCGCGGTGGCGGATACCTTCGCCCACCCGCTCAAGGCGCTGGGCGTGAGCCTGCGCGGGGTGCGCACCAGCGGGCCGATGGCGCCCGATATTGCGCTGGACCGGCAGCGGCCGGCGGAGTACGTATTCTCGCGCCACGTCGAGATCAAGCTCGAGGAAATCCAGCGCGCGAAGCCGCCCGCCAATCAGGGCCGGCAGGCGGCCAAGGCCGAAGGCGCAGCCACGCACTGATCCCGGAACCGTGCCATGCTCGCCGCCAGCCTGACCGGCGCTGCGCTGACCTGCGTGGCGGCGGGCTTGCGCTGGCCGCGGCGTCGGTGGCGCGCCGTCGAAGCGCGCGCGCCGGCTGCCGTCATTGCGCGTGAGCCTGCACGTGGTATTGGCTGACGGGCCCGCCACGCTGCCGCGCGCGGATCCCGGCGCTGGTCGATGCGCAGGGCCGCTTCGGCCAGCACGGTCGGGTGCAGGTGGAAATGCTTGTGCGTGTTGACATGGTCCAGCGGCAGCCCGGTCGCGGCGAAGGCGTCGAACTGCGCGCGGATCTCGGCGGCCAGCTGGCGCCGCACATGCGGCAGGAAGAAGAAGCGGCAGCCGTCCAGCGCCATGGCACCCGGTGCAGTTCTGGCATGCGCTGGCGATCGAGGCGCTGACGCAGGCCGCGCGCAACGTCGCAGTGGGTGGAGCTGCGGCGCTGGCGCCGCAGCCGCGCGCGCGAGGCGGGAAAAGCCTAGTCGGCGTTCTGCCGGGCGTTGTGCGTGGTCAGGTAGCTCACCAGTCCGTCCACGCCGCCGCGCGCGACGATATCGGCGAACTGCTTGCGATACACCTCGATCAGCCACGCGCCCATCATGTTGATGTCATAGATGCGCCAGCCGGCGGCGGTGCGCTGCAGCCGGTAGTCGATCTGCATCTCGTCGGCATTGTTGATCACGCGCGTCTGCACCACCACGTCGGAGGCGTCGCTGCCGGCTTTGGACGGCTGGTAGCGGAACTTGACGTTCTGCTCGCGCAGCTGCGCCAGCGATACGGCGTAGCTGCGCACCAGCAGCGTCTCGAACTGCTCGTAGAGCTGCTTCTGCTGCTCGGGCGTCGCGCTGCGCCAGGCGCTGCCGACCGCCAGCCGCGTGGTGCGCCGGAAATCGGCATAAGGCAGGAATTGCTTGCGCACGACCGCGGTGATCTTGGCGAGGTCGCCGGCGCGCGTGTCGGGGTTGGACTGGATCGTGCCGACCACGCCTTCGACCGCCGTCTGCACCAGCTTCTCGGGGCTGGCGCCGGGCTGGACCGCCTGGGCGTGCGCCGTTGCAACCATGACCACCGCCGCAAGCGGCACCAGGGGGAGCAAACCGTAACTCTTCATGATCTCGTGCAGGAAGGACAGGGTGGCCGCGCGTGTGGCGCATGGCTGTCAGGCGCGGTTGGCAAGTGTGCGGCCAGTATAAGCGGAACACTCCTGCGCTGCTCCGCCCTGTATGCCGCATATGCCACGCCGCCAGCCGATATACTCGCGGTTCGTGCTCCTTCCGGATCCGCCCATGCTGACTACGCTGCTGACACGCATCGTCCGGCTCGCCACGGCCTGGCCCTGGCGGGTCATCATGCTGGCGGCATTGCTGAGCGCTGCGAGCGGCGTCTACGTCGCGCACAACTTCGCGATCAACACCGACATCGGCCGCCTGCTCGAATCGGACGCGCCGTGGGCACAGCGCAATGCCGCCATCAATGCCGCCTTCCCGCAGCGCGGCCAGCTGCTCCTGGCGGTGGTCCAGGCGCCAGCCGCGGAGCTGGCAGATGCCGCCGCCGATGCGCTGGCCGAGGCATTGCGCCGCCAGCCGGCGCGCTTCACCGCCGTCGTCCAGCCTGGCGGGGGAGCGTTCTTCGCACGCAACGGGCTGCTGTTCGCCAGTTCCGACGAAGTCCGCCAGCTGTCGCAGCAACTCGTGCAGGCGCGCCCGCTGGTCAGCGCGCTGGCGCACGACCCCACGCTGCGTGGCCTCTCCGATACCCTCACCACCACGCTGACGCTGCCGTTGCAGTTGGGCCAGGTCAAGCTTGGCGACATGGCCAAGCTGCTCGGCAGCAGCGCACAGGCACTGGACCAGGTGCTGGCCGGCAGGCCCGCGGCGCTGTCGTGGGCCGGACTGGTCGAAGACAGCCTCAAGCCCGGCCCCGGCGGCCATGCCTACAGCTACGTCGCCGTGAGCCCGGTGCTCGACTACAGCGACCTGCAGGCCGGCGCCGCGGCCTCGCGCGCGATCCGGCAGGCGGCCGCCGACCTGCAGCTGGCGCAGCGCTACCAGGCGACGGTGCGGCTGACCGGCCCGCAGGCGCTCGCCGACGATGAATTTGCCTCGGTCAGCGACGGCGCCGCGCTCAACGGCGTGCTGACCGTACTGGTGGTGGTGCTGATCCTGTGGCTGGCGCTGCGTTCGGCGCGGCTGATCGTGGCCGTGCTGGCAAGCCTGTTCGCCGGGCTGGTGATCACTGCGGCGCTGGGACTGGCCATGGTGGGCGCGCTGAACATGATCTCGGTGGCGTTCGCGGTGCTGTTCGTCGGCCTCGGCGTGGACTTCGGCATCCAGTTCGGGGTGCGCTACCGCGCCGAGCGCCATGACCGCGACCACGCGGTCGAGGCGCTGGGAATGGCCGCGCACGCGGTCGGCGCGCCGCTTGCGCTGGCCGCGGCCGCGACCGCGGCGGCGTTCTTCTGCTTCCTGCCGACCGATTACCGCGGCGTGGCCGAGCTGGGCCTGATCGCCGGCGTCGGCATGATGATCGCGTTCGCCACCACCTTCACGCTGCTGCCGGCGCTGGTCTGCGTGCTGCGGCCCGGCGGCGAAGCCGAGGCGCCCGGCTTTGCCTGGCTGGCGCCGGCGGACCTGTTCTTCGAGCGCTACCGCAAGCCGGTGCTGCTGGTGACGCTGCTGGCCATCCTCGCCGGCGCGCCGCTGCTGCCGGGCCTGCGTTTCGATTTCGATCCGCTGCACCTGAAGGACCCGCAGTCCGAATCGATGGCGACGCTGCTGGCGCTGAAGGACGCGCCGCAGGCCGGCACCGAAAACGTGAGCGTGCTGGCGCCGTCGCTGCAGGCGGCGCGCGACAGCGCCGCCCGGCTCGCGGCCCTGCCCGAGGTGGCGCGCGCTGTCACGCTGCAGAGCTTTATCCCGGAAGACCAGCCGCCCAAGCTGCAGGCGATCGCGCAGGCGTCGGCCGCGCTGATGCCGGCGCTCACGCAGCCCACCGCCACGCCCGCGAACGACACCGCCCGCGTCAATGCGCTGCGCAACGCGGCGCGCCAGCTCGCCATCGCCGCCGACGAGCATCCCGGCCCCGGCGCGGCCGAAGCGGCGCACCTGTCGGCCACGCTGAAGAAACTCGCCGGCGCCAACGCGGCCACGCGCGACCGCGCCGAGCGCGCGATCGCGCTGCCGCTGCAGCTGGCGCTGGCCCGGCTCAGGCTCGCGCTCAGCCCGCGCCCGGTCAGCCGCGAGACACTGCCGCCTGAACTGGTGCGCGACTGGGTCACGCCCGATGGCCGCGCGCTGGTCAGCATCAGCCCGAAGTTGCCGCCGGCCGGCAGCGCGCAGCGAGAGGCCGCGCTGGACCGCTTTATCGCCGCGGTGCAGCGCGCCGAGCCTGCCGCCACCGGCGGGCCCATCGCCGTGCGCGGCTCGGCCAACACCATCATGACGGCATTCGGGCAGGCCGGCGCCTGGGCGGTGCTGTCGATCACGCTGCTGCTGTGGATCACGCTGCGCCGCTTCGGCGACGTGCTGCGCACGCTGGTGCCGCTGCTGGTGTCGGCCATCGTCACGCTGGAGCTGTGCGTGCTGTTCGGCATTGCGCTGAACTTTGCCAACGTGATCGCGCTGCCGCTGCTGCTGGGCATCGGCGTGGCCTTCAAGATCTATTACGTGATCGCCTGGCGGCACGGCAAGACCAAGCTGCTGCAATCGAGCCTGACGCATGCGGTGCTGTACAGCGCCGCCACCACCGCCACCGCCTTCGGCAGCCTGTGGCTGTCGCACCATCCCGGCACCGCCAGCATGGGCAAGCTGCTGGCGCTGGCACTGGTATGCACGCTGGTGGGCGCGGTGTTCTTCCAGCCGATCCTGATGGGCCGCCCGCGCGAAGAGGCGCAGCCCGGCCACGACAAAACCGCCGCGCCTTCGCCCTGAGCCGTCCCGACTTCCCGCACCTTTTTCGTACGATGCCTTTCCGCACCCGCCCGCGCGCGCCTGCCATTTCCCTTGCCGCCATCGCCGCCGCGGCCCTGCTCGCCGGCTGCGCCACCGGCCCGCAGGCCAACCCCGACGATCCGCTCGAACCGATGAACCGCGCCGTGTTCAAGGTCAACGACAAGCTCGACCAGTACGTGGCCAAGCCGGTCGCGCAGGGCTACAAGGCGGTCACGCCGGAGCCCGTTCGCACCGCCGTCACCAACTTCTTCTCGAATCTCGCCGACGTCGGCAACTTTGCCAACAACCTGCTGCAGGGCAAGGGCGTGGCGGCGGCCGAAAGCTTTATGCGGGTCGCGGTCAATTCCGTGCTCGGGCTGGGCGGGCTGATCGATATCGCCACGCCGGCCGGGCTGGAAAAGCGTTCGCAGGATTTCGGCCTGACGCTGGGCACGTGGGGCGTGCCGTCGGGGCCCTACCTGGTGCTGCCGTTGTTCGGTCCGAGTTCGTTCCGCGACGGCGTGGGCCTGTATGTGAATTTCCAGTTCGATCCCATCACCTATGCCGAACCGGCGGTACGGAATTCGCTGTTTGCCGCCAACGTGGTCGACGTGCGCACCAACCTGCTGGGCGCGACCGACCTGCTGTCGCTGGCGGCGCTGGACAAGTATGCGTTCGTGCGTGACGCGTACCTGCAGCGCAGGCGCTACCTGCTGGGGGAAAACACGGCGCTGCCCGACTATGGCGACGAGGACGACCTGGACAACGCGGACAACGCGAGCGGCAAGGGCGACAACCAGGACAACAAGGACAGCAAGGACAGCAAGCCTGCCGCGCCGGCCGCTGCGCCGACGCCGACGCAGCCGGTGGCGCCGCGCTGAGGCGGCGCCTGCGCCCGGATCAGCTGCCGATACCGAGCAGCACCACCTCGAACGTCAGCGTCGCGTTCGGCGGAATCGTGCCCGGCACGCCGCGCGCGCCATAGGCGGTCGAGGCCGGGCAGGTCAATTTGGCCTTGCCGCCCACCTGCATCGCCTGCACGCCTTCGGTCCAGCACGGGATCACGCGGTTGAGCGGGAACGAAATCGGCTGGCCGCGCTTGTACGAGCTGTCGAACTCGGTGCCGTCGGCGAGCGTGCCGCGGTAGTGGACCTGTACCGTGTCGGTGTCCTTGGGCGAGGGGCCGGTGCCCTTGACCAGGTGCTGGATGGTCATGCCCGAAGGCAGCGCCTGCGGCGCCGCGGGGGCGGCGGGGGCGGCCGGGGTGGATGCAGCCGGCCCCGCCGCCATGGCAGAGGCAGCGGCGCAGGCCAGAGTCAGGGATCCGACAAAAAGCGCGAGAGTTTTCATGGGAAAGGCCATCGTGTTGTCGTGATTGGGATGCGGCAGTGTAACTTAGGCGGGCATCCCCTCGGCGCGCCAGCGCCCGATGGCGCACAGGCGGGTTGCGCCATGCGGCGTATGCGGCGTATGCGCCGGATTGCGACACAGGGCCCGTTGCATGCCCCGTTTTGCGGTCTACGATGATTCTGACAGTCCCGGCGCGGCCGGGCCGCACGGAGGATGCCATGGCATTGACGGACTCAAGGGATCTCGCGGTCACCACCCAAAACGCCCGCTCGGTCGAGCTGTACGAGACGGCATTGCGACTGCTGAACGGCTACTACGGCGACCCGCTCGGCGTCATCGACGCCGCGCTCGACGCCGATCCCGGCTTCGCCATGGGCCATGCCTTGCGCGCCGGCCTGATGCTGACCGCCGGCGACGGCACCGCCGAGCCCATGCTGCGCGACAGCGTGGAAGCCGGCGAGGCGCTGGGCGGGCTGAACGAGCGCGAGCAGCGCCACCTGGCCGCGGCGCGCGCGTGGCTGGACGGCGAGTTTGAGCGCTCGCTGCGGCTGTACGGCGATATCGTGGTCGACTATCCGCGCGACCTGCTGGCGATCCAGGTGGCGCACCTGGGCGACTTCCTGCTGGGGCAGTCGTCGATGCTGCGCGACCGCATCTCGCAGGTGCTCCCGCACTGGGACGAAGGCATGCCGGGCTACGGCTACCTGCTCGGCATGCATGCGTTCGGGCTGGAAGAAACCCAGCTCTACGGCCGCGCCGAGGAAAGCGGCCGGCGCGCGCTGGAACTGAACCCGCGCGACCCGTGGGCGGTGCACGCGGTGGCGCACGTGATGGAGATGCAGGGGCGGCTCGACGACGGCATCGCCTGGCTGAATGCACGCCGCGACGACTGGTCCGAGGACAACATGCTGGCCGTGCACAACTGGTGGCACCTGGCATTGTTCCAGCTCGAAGCGGGCAACACCGACGACGTGCTGGCACTGTACGACCACGAGATCAGCCGCCCGGCGCCGGCGATCGCGCTGGACCTGGTGGATGCCTCCGCGCTGCTGTGGCGGCTGCGCCTGCGTGGCGTCGACGTAGGCACGCGCTGGCAGCCCGTGGCGGACGACTGGCTGGGCCGCGGCGCGGCCGGATACTACGCCTTCAACGACGTCCACGCCGTGATGGCGAGCCTGGGCGCGCACCGGCCGGCGGCCGTCGACCAGTTGCGGGCCGCGCTCGAGCGCGCCGCGCTGGGCAACGGCACCAACGCCATGATGGCGCGTGACGTGGGACTCCCCGTTGCCGATGCGCTGATCGCGTTCGAGCAGGGCGACTACACCGGGGCGATCGACCTGCTGCTGCCGGTGCGGCTGATCGCCCATCGCTTCGGCGGCAGCCATGCGCAGCGCGACGTGATCGGCCTGACGCTGCTCGAGTCGGCACTGCGTGCCGGCCGCCGCAACCTGGCGATTGCGCTGACTGCCGAGCGTGCCGCGCTCAGGCCCGTGAGCCCGAGCCTGCACCGGCTGGTGCAGCGCGCGGACAGCTGCCGGCCATGATGTGGCCCCATAAAGCGGACCCGCGAGGCGGCCCAGCGCCGCCTATACTGCACCTGACCGCACCTGGCCGCACCCGAGCGCCCCCGACCCAGCACCTGACCGGAGACCGCCCCATGCCGAACCGCTTCCGCTCGCTGATGCTCGCCGCCAGCGCCACGCTGGCGCTGGCCGCTGTACCCGCCCTGGCCCACCACGGCTGGTCGACCTACGACGAGACCAAGCCCCTGACGCTGACCGGCAAGATCGTCGAGAGCCACTACGAGAACCCGCACGCGCATATCCGCATCGATGCGGGCGGCAAGCGCTGGCTGGCGATCCTTGCGCCGGTGTCGCGCATGGAAGCGCGCGGCGCCACCGCCGACAAGGTCGCCGTGGGCCGCGAGGTCACGCTGGTCGGCTACGCCAGCAAGGACAAGGCCGACGAGCTGCGCGCCGAGCGCATCACCGTGGACGGCAAGACCGTCGAGCTGCGCTGAGCCGCCACGCGCGCCATGGCGGCACTGCTGGCGCAATGGAGCGAATGGGCCGCCGGGCTGGCACGGCTGCCGTTCGCTGCCGCGTTGCGCTCCTCCCCGTGGGCCTACCCGGCGGTGGAAATCGTCCATCTCGCCGGCATGGCGCTGCTGTTCGGCTCCATCGTCGTGGTTGACATGCGCCTGGCCGGGCTCGGGCGCCGGCTGCCGGTCAGCCTGCTGCTGCGCCATGCACTGCCGTTCACGGTAGCGGCCTTTATCGCCGTCGCCGCCAGCGGCGTGCTGCTGTTCATGGCGCACGCGGACGAGCTGGCCACCAATCCCGCCTTCCTGGCCAAGCTGTGCCTGGTCGCGCTGGCGCTGCTCAACGTCGCGTGGTTCCACACCGTGCCGTACCGGCGGCTGCATGACAGCCGGCTCGGCTGGGACGTTGAGCGCGCGCCGCCGGCCGGCGCGCGCATCAGTGCCATCGTGTCGGTGGTGATGTGGGTGCTGGTGATCTGTGCCGGACGCCTGATCGCCTACGTCTGAGGGGACGCACCGCGCGCCGGCTGAATCAGCTCATTGCGGGCGACAGCGTGCCCAGAGCCGCGACCAGCGCCAGCACCGCCGTGCCCGCAGCCGCTTCCAGCGCCACGCTGCGCCGCAGCGCGCGCGCCGCCATGGCGGCCTGGCCCGTGCGCAAGGCCTGCGCCAGCCGCGGGGCGTGGCGGAAGCGGTTGGCCGCGGCCAGCGCCAGCATCGCCATGAACAACGCGAGCTTGGCGGCCAGCAAGCCACCGTATGCGGTGGCCGAGAAGTCCGGCAGCGCGGCACCGACGATGAAGCCGTAGTTCAGTACGCCGGTCAGCACCAGCGTGACGACAATGCCGGTGCCGAGTCGGGCGAAGCCGTTGGCCGTGCGGCTGAGCAGCGACAGCGCGGCGGGATCGGATCCGGGCCGTGCCCGCGACAGCAGCACGAAGGCGGCCAGCGCACCAGCCCACGCACCCGCGGCAAGCAAGTGCGCCGCATCGGCGGCCAGGTGCACATAATGGCCAATCCCCTCGCTCATCGCGCCGTGGCCGGCCCAGGGCTGCGCTGCCAGCGCCACCGCCGACAGCGTCGCCAGCGATACGGCCTGCGCCACGGGCCGCGCGCGCAGCACCAGCACGGCGGGCAGGCACAGCACCAGCGCTGCCACGCGCACCGACCAGGCGAGGCCGTACGCCGTGCCGGTCAGGATCATGGCGAAGACCTCGCGGTCCAATGCGGCATACGACGCCGCGCCGCTCATCGTCCTGGCCATCACCACCAGCCCGGCCAGCGACAGCACGATGCCGGCCAGTGCGCAACCGAGCGCAATGACACGGCACTGCGTGGCGAAGCGCGCACCGTGTTCATCGCGCCGCAGCGCAGCCAGGCAGAACAGCGGCAGGCCGAACGCCAGGCCCAGGACGACATAGAGCGCCAGGCGCAGCACCACGGCGAGCCAGTCCATCGCTCGCGATCACTTGACGGTGAAGGAGAAATTGCCGGTGACGGGATGCGTGTCGGCCGACACGGCGCGCCATTCGACACGGTAGCTGCCCGCGGGCAGCGGCTGCGCCGGCGTGATCACCATGGCCTTGGGGTCGCTGCTGGCGGACACCCTGACGGCCATCTTCATCGGCGCATGGCTGGCCATGCCGGGCATGCCGGTCATCACCAGGTTGGCGCCGGAAAACTGCGTGACGAGGTCTTCCGAGAAGGTCAGCTCGATCTTCTGCGGCGCGGCCACCTCGGCCTTGTCGGCGGGCGAGGACGTGACCAGCCTCGGATGGGCAAGGGCTGCGCTGCTGGCCAGCGCGGCGGCCGCGGCGGCCGCGGCGGCAATGGTGGCGATCAGGGGGCGCTTGATTCGCATGGCTGTGCTCCGTATTGGTAGTAAGAAAGAAAAATGGCGGCCGCTCAGAACCACATGCGCACGCCGGCCACGAAGCGCGTCTCGCCGGCGCGGCCGCCGGAGGTACGGATCATGTCCGCCGTGTTGCCGAAGGCCTGGTAGCGCTCGACGCCGATATACGGCGCGAACTGCCGGCTGATCTCATAGCGCAGGCGCACGCCCACGGTGCCGCTGGACAGGCCGCTGCCGATGCCGGTCTCGGGGTCGTTCTTGCCGTACAGGTTCGCTTCGATGCGCGGCTGCAGGATCAGGCGCTGCGTCAGCAGCAACTCGTACTCGGCGGCAAGCCGCAACGCGGTGCGGCCGCTGGTGCCGAGGTAGGCGGTGGCGTCGACCTCGAACCAGTACGGCGCCAGCCCCTGGATGCCGAATGCCAGCCAGTTGCGCGCGGGCCGGCCGCTGCCGGCATCGTTGCGCAGGCCCAGCTGGGTATCCCAGTAGGTGGCCACGGCATGGCCCCACAGCAGTTCGGTGCGGGCGTCATGCATCTTTCCCTTGGCGGCCTCGCCTTCGGCCTTCAGCACGAGCTTGTCGTAGCTGTTGCCGAACCACGCCTGCGCCTCGTAGGCCGCGGCGTTTTCGCCGCTGGCGTGCGCCCACTCCAGTCGGTCGACCAGCACGGAAGCGAACAGGTGCTCGTCGGCCATCACCAGCTGGCGCTTGTCGCCCAGCGCGTACTTGCCGACGCCGAGCTGGTAGCCGCCGGAATACGCGTTCGGATCGCGCGCATCGGGCGGGGCGCTGCCGCCCTGCATCTTCATGTCGCCGTGATCCATCGCGCCGGATTGCTGCATCGGCTGCATGGGTTCCATGGGCTGCATCGGTTCCATGGGCTGCATCGGTTCCATGTCTTGCGTCGGGGAGGTGTCCTGCGCCGGCACACCATGGCCCTGGTGGCCCGCGTGCGGATCCTGCGCCGACGCGGCGCCCATCGCGGCCAATGCCAGCACGGCGGCCACGACATGGGTGGCTGGCCTGGCCAGCGAACGGGAAGCCTTCTTCATTGCCGTCATCACGCCACCACCACTTCGCGGAACATGCCCGCATCCATATGCATCATCAGGTGGCAATGCCAGGCCCAGCGTCCCAGCGCATCGGCGGTGACGAGGAAGCTGATGCGCTGTGCCGGCTGCACGGGGATGGTGTGGCGCCGCGCCTGGAAGCTGCCGTCCGGCGCTTCCAGTTCGCTCCACATGCCGTGCAGGTGCATCGGGTGAGTCATCATGGTGTCGTTGTGCAGGATAACGCGCAGCCGTTCTCCGTGCTTGAAATAGATCGGCGTCGACTTGCCGAACTCCACGCCGTCGAACGACCACGTGTAGCGTTCCATGTTGCCGGTCAGGTGCAGTTCGACTTCGCGGCCCGGGCCGCGCGGATCCATCGGTCCGCCGATGGTGTGCTGGTCGGCCAGCGTCAGCACGCGCCGGCCGTTGTTGCGCAGGCCGATGCCGGGATCGTCGAGATTGGTGCGTGCCGTGTCGACGCGCATGTCGGTGCCGGCGCCATACTCGGTGCGGGCGTGGCGCGCGGCCTTGCTCGGCACCTTGAGCGACGCCTCGGCCGGCATCGCCGCCATGCCGTGCTGGCTGTGGTCCATGCCGTGCTGGCTGTGGTCCATGCCCGGCATCGCGCCATGGTTCATCGCGGCCATGCCATGCATGCTGCCGTGGTCCATGCCATGCGCGCCACCATGACCCATGCCACCCATGTCGCCCATCATGTCCGCCATGGTCAGCCACTCCGGCTTGTCCAGCGCGGGCACGGGCGCCGACAGTCCTTCGCGCACGGCCAGCGTGCCGCGCGCATACCCGGTGCGGTCGATCGACTGCGCGAAGATGGTGTAGGCGTCGTCCTGCGGCGCGACCACGACGTCGCAGGTCTCGCCCGGGCCGAAGCGGAATTCGTCGACGGTGACCGGCTCCAGGTCCTGCCCGTCGGCCTGCACCACGCGCAGCTTCAGGCCGGGAATGCGCACGTCATAGAAGGTATTGCCCGAGCCGTTGATAAAGCGCAGCCGCACGGTTTCGCCGCGGCGGAACAGCCCGGTCCAGTTGCCGGCAGGCGTGACGCCATTGGTCAGGTAGGTCAGCGTGGCGCCGGACAGGTCCGCGAGATCGGTCGGGCTCATCCGCATCTGGTTCCACATGCGGCGCTTGTCCAGCGCCTGCTTCATCCCGTCGCGTGCCGCGTCGCGGAAGAAGTCGACGGCGGTCGGCTGGTTGTAGTTGTAGTAGTCGCTCTGCACCTTCAGCTTGGTCAGCACCCGCATCGGGTCTTCGTCGGTCCAGTCGGACAGCAGTACGGTGTGGTCGCGGTCGGCATGTCCGTGCTCGCGGCCCGCTGCCGGGTCGATGACGATGCCGCCGTAGACGCCTGTCATCTCCTGGAAACCGGAGTGCGAGTGGTACCAGTAGCTGCCCTGCTGAGCCACCTTGAAGCGGTAGGTGAAGGTCTCGCCCGGGGCAATGCCGGCAAAGCTGATGCCCGGCACGCCGTCCATCCCGAACGGCAGGATGATGCCGTGCCAGTGGATCGAGGTCGCCTCGCGCAGCCGGTTGGTGACGCGGATGGTGACGGTGTCGCCCTCGCGCCAGCGCAGCGTCGGGCCCGGCAGCATGCCGTTGATGGTGGTCGCCACCATCGGCTTGCCGGTGAAGTTGACCAGCGACTCGCCGATCACGAGGTCGAATTCGGTGCCGCGCAGCACCGGCGCGGTTCCCGCCGCGGCGGCAGCGGTGGCGCGGTGGGGCGTGCCGGCCAGCGCGCTGGCGCCGCCAAGCCCCGCCAGCCCGGCGACCACGCCGCCGGCCACCAGTCCCTGGACGAAGCGGCGGCGTGGCAGGTCGGGAGGCGTGGGCAGCAAGAGGCCCGTAGGTCGGTGGCGTCGCATGGCTTCACTTTGTTGATCAAGGCAAGCCAAGCGTAGCTAGCGCCACCCTACCCTCGCCTGACCGGAACATGACAATCCGGTAATCTTCCGGTCATGTTCTCGCGCGCCGCGCGCGCGTACAGTTGCCGCAACCATTGATTGCAAGGAATCCAGGGCCAATGAAGCTTCTCGTAGTGGAAGACGAGTCCAAGACCGGGGAGTACCTGCGCCAGGGCCTGACGGAAGCGGGCTTTGTCGTCGACCTGGTGCACAACGGCCTGGACGGCCAGCACCTGGCCATGACCGAGCCCTACGACCTTGTCATCCTCGACGTGATGCTGCCGGACATGGACGGCTGGCGCATCGTACAGGCGCTGCGCGCCGCCGAAAACGCCGTGCCGGTGCTGTTCCTGACCGCTCGCGACAGCGTGGCGGACCGCGTCAAGGGACTGGAGCTGGGCGCCGACGACTACCTGGTCAAGCCCTTCGCTTTCTCCGAACTGCTGGCGCGCGTACGCACCCTGCTGCGGCGCGGCGCCGCGCATATGGCGCTCGACCGGATCCAGGTGGCCGACCTTGTGCTCGACCTGGGCCGCCGGCGCGCCACACGGGCCGGGCGCCGCATCACGCTGACCAGCAAGGAGTTCGCGCTGCTCGAACTGCTGGCGCGCCGCCGCGGCGAAGTGCTGCCGCGCTCGCTGATCGCCTCGCAGGTGTGGGACATGAACTTCGACAGCGACAGCAACGTGATCGACGTGGCCATCCGCCGCCTGCGCGCCAAGATCGACGACGGCTTCGAGCCCCGGCTGATCCAGACCGTGCGCGGCATGGGCTATGTGCTGGAGGCGCCGGACCCGGAGGATGCGGCATGAAGGCCCGGCTGTCGCTGACGGCGCGGCTCACGATCCTGTTTTCGCTGTCGTCGGCGGTGGTGCTGCTGGGGCTGGGCGTGCTGATCTGGCTGGCGATGGACAGCCATTTCGCCGACGAAGACTATGCCGTGCTGGACGACAACGTGCGCCTGGTCCGCAAGATCGCGGCCGAAGGCCCGATGGCGTCGCTGCCGCAGCGGCTGGGGCAGGCGCTGGAGCACCATCCCGGCTTCGTCGCCGAGGTGCGCAACGCGGATGGCCAACGCGTGTACGCCACGCATGGCTTCGATTTCGGCCCCGCGCAGGCCGTTGCCACGGCAGCGCAGCGCGATACCTTCGCCTGGGAGCAGAGCGGACAGGCCTACCGCGGCTTGCGCGCCGTGGCGCAGGTGCCGGGTGCCGGCGCGCTGCGCATCGTGGTCGGCATGGACACCGCGCTGCATGCGCACTTCATGCAGGCGTTCCGCAAGTCGCTGGCCTTCTACACCGCGCTGGCCGCGCTGGCCAGCGGGCTGCTGGGCTGGTGGGCGGCCCGCCGCGGGCTGGCGCCGCTGCGCACCATGGCATCGCGCGCACGCACGGTCACCGCGCACAAGCTCGACGAGCGCATGCCGGTGGAAGCGGTGCCGGTGGAAATGGCCGACCTGGCCGCCACGCTCAACGCCATGCTCGCGCGGCTGCAGGACGACTTCAGGCGCCTGTCGGAATTCTCCTCCGACCTGGCGCATGAGTTGCGCACGCCGATCACCAACCTGATGACGCAGACCGACGTGGTGCTGTCGCAGCCGCGCGATGCGGCCAAGTACCGCGAGGTGCTGGCGTCAAACGCCGAGGAGCTGCAGCGGCTCGCGCGCATGGTGTCCGACATGCTGTTCCTGGCCAAGATGGAACACGGCATCACGCTGCCCAGCGCCGAGCCCATCACGCTCGAGCAGGAAGTCGCGGCCCTGTTCGACTTCTACGATGCGCTGGCAGAAGACAAGGGCGTGCAGCTGCGGCAGCACGGCAGCGGCCGCATCACCGGCGACCGGCTGATGGTGCGGCGCGCGCTCAGCAACCTGCTGTCGAACGCGCTGCGGCACGCCGCCGCGGGCAAGCCGATCGTGGTGACGATCGTGCCGCGCGCCAGCGCGCAGGACGGCGCGGACGCAGTGGATATCGTGGTCGAAAACGAAGGCGAAACCATTCCGCCCGAATTCGTGCCGTCGCTGTTCGACCGTTTTTCGCGCGCCGACAAGTCGCGGGCGCGGCCAGAATCGGACGGCACCGGGCTGGGCCTGGCGATCACGCAGGCGATCATGGCCGCGCACGGCGGCGCCATCGCCGCCGAGTCAATCGCGGGCAGGACGCGCTTCGTGCTGACGTTCCGCGCGCGGCGCGAACGGGACACCGTGCGGACTTGACGGCCGGCGGGCTGCACGGCGCGCAAAAAAAACGCCCGAGCCAGTAAGGCCGTTGGGGGAGCTGGCAAGGGCGCAAAAACCGCCGGATGCGGCTCCAGCGGCGGTCCGATGCTACGCAATTCCGCCCTGATCGAATGGCAACAATTGTGTCGGCGGACCCGCGCTTAACCCGCCGGCAATGCGATCCGGAATGTCGCGCCGGCACCTGCCGCGCTCTGCACCGTGACCTTGCCGCCATGCCGCTCGGCCACCGCGCGCACCAGCACCAGGCCCAGCCCCGTGCCGTCCGGCGCGCCCTGCCGGCCCTCGTGCAGGCGCACGAAGGGCTCGAACAGCCGCGCCTGGTCGGCCTCGTCGATGCCGGGGCCGTGGTCCTGCACCGCGATCACGAAATGCTGGTGCGCGTGCGTCAGCGTCACCGCCACCTCGGCACCGTGTGGGCTAAATTTGATCGCGTTGCTGACCACGTTGGCGATGGCCCGCACCAGCAGCGCGGGCTCGCCACGCAGCACGGCGGGCTCGTCGGGCAGGTCGACCTGCAGCGATACGCTGCGGGCATTGGCCAGCGCCCATAGCTGATCGGTGGCATCCAGCACCAGGCCGCCAAGCTCGACCTCGGTAAAGGCGAGCGACTGCGACTCGGCGCGCGCCACGCTGATGAAATCGTCGGCCAGCGTCATGGTGCGGCGCGCGTGGGCGGCGATGCGGTGCAGCACGGCGTGCGCGGCGCGATGGTGGCCGTCGTCGGTGTCGGTGTCGGCGGCGTCATCGGTGTCTGCGATGTCGGCGGCATTGCGGCGGGCGCGGCGCTCGTGCAGCTCGATCAGCGCCAGGATCGATGCCTGCGGCGAGCGCATGTCATGCGACAGGAAGCGCAGCATCTGCTCGCGCTGGCGCTCGGCCACGCGGATCGCCGTGATGTCGGTGACGCTGACGATCAGCCCCGCCACCGCGCCGGATTCTCCGTGCAGCGGCGCGCCGTGCACCAGGTAGCGGCGGTCGCCACGCCCGGCCACCTCGATGCCGCCCTCGGGCACGGGCTCCTGCCCCGGCCGGACCCCGGCATGGCGGTCATGCAGCGCGTGCCAGTACGCCAGCGCCGGCGCGGGCGCCGGGAACAGCGCCTCGATCACGTCGCGGATCGGCGGGCGCGGCTGGCCGGAATCGCCTGCCGCGGCCATGTTCCCGAGCACCGCCGGCGCCAGCGCCACGCAGCGGCGGTTGGCCAGCATCACGCCGCCCGCCAGGTCGCAGATGGCGGTGGCATCGGGCAGGCTTTCCACCCCGTCGGAGAGGAATCGGCGCATGCCGCGCAGCCTGGCGCTCATACCATAGACGGCGCGCATGCGGCTGTCCAGCGTGGCGCCGGTGTAGTGCGGTGCCGGCATCAGTCCCGGCTCGCGCTCCAGCCGCGCCAGTTCGTCGGCCAGGAAGCGCAGCGCCGCTTCCTGGCGGCGCCACGCCCACAGCGGGTAGAACAGCAGGCAGCCCAGCGCCGCCGCGGCCGGGGCGAACCAGAACCGTGCTAACGCCAGCAGCGCCAGCGAGCCGCCCAGCAGGGCCGCCAGCAGCAGCCCGGTGGCGACCAGCGCGCCACGCGGCGGCAAACGCAGCGCGGCCAGCGCCGCCAGCAGCACCGCCAGCAGCGTTCCCGCGAGCTGCCAGCCGCGCGGCACCGCCAGGATGGCGTCGCCGTCGGTCAGCGCCTGCAGCGTATTGGCCAGGATCTCGACGCCGCTCATGCCGCGGCCGTCGCGCGACACCGGGGTGGGCAGCACATCGCCCATGCCGGTGGCCATGGCGCCGACCAGCACCGCCTTGCCGGCAAAGCGCGCGGGATCGACGCGGCCTTCCAGCACGTCGCGCGCCGACACGCGCGCAAAGGTGCCGGGCGGGCCGGCGTAGGGAATGCGCAGGCGGCCGCTGCGCTGCCAGCCGTTGCTTTCGGCGACGCGAGCGGCTTCGTGGCGGTAGCTGTCGAGCGCGCGCGGTGCGCGTCCCGGTTCTGCCAGCATGCCGGCCATCACCGCCGCAAGGTGCGGCACGCCGGCGCCCTCGACCGGCTGCGGCCCTTCGCGCAGCCAGACCTGGCGCGCCACGCCGTCGGTATCGACCACCATGTTGATATGGCCCACCGCGGCGCCCAGCCCCGCCAGCGGATAGCGCACCAGCATGCCGCCGGTGCCGCCGGTGCTCGGTTCGGCCACCACCGGCAGCACCACATTGCCCGCCTGCGCCAGGCTGCGCGCCAGCAGCGCATCGTCCTGCGGATAGCGGGTGTCGCGCTCGGACAGGATCACGTCGACGCCGATCACGCGCGGGCCGCCGGCGGCAATGCGCTCGACCAGTTGCCCCAGCACCGCGCGGCGCCAGGGCCAGCGGCCGATGGCGGTGATGCTGGCGTCGTCGATGGCGACGATGACGATGTCGTCGCGGGCGGGATGGTGCTGGGCGGCGATGGCGGTGTCGTAGGCGGCCAGGTCGGCGCGTTCGGTCCAGCCCTGGCGCGCGGCCAGCAGCACCAGCGCCAGCACCGCCGCGACCAGCACGCACCATTCTGCCAGCGTGCGGCGGCCGAAGGCGCGCCCCGGCGCGATCGGCGCGTCCGGCTCCGGCGCCGCGGCGGGCTCAGTGGAGGCGGATGCGGCCACCGCCAACCGTCCCGCCACCCGCGCCGCCACCTGTCCCGCCACCCGCGCCGATGGCACCGCCATTGCCGTCCATCAGGTAGGTGAAGACCTCGATGCGCTGCGGCGTGGAGAAGGCCGCCGGGTCGGGCGCTGTCCCCGGCGCCGCGCGGGCGACCCGCACGTAGTAGACGCCGGGCGCCGGACGCGGCAGCTCGATGGCGTTGGTTTCGCTGTGCTGGTCCACCAGCAGCGTGGCAAAGCCGGCATCGGCCGACAACTGGACCCGGTAGCCGGTGCCCGCGCCACGGTCGGCGGGCCAGCCGATCTGCAGTGTCTTGCCGTCGTCCTGCATCGACGGCACCGGGCCCGGCGGCTCGACGCGATAGGCGACCGGCGCCGACCAGGGACCGGGCCGGCCCGCGGCGTCGACGCTGCGCACGCGCCACCAGTACTGGCCCGGCGCCTGCGGCTGCGCGCTGGCCGGCTCGGCGGCGGGATGCAGTGCCACCTCGCTGGCGAAGCCGGCATCCGTGGCCACGGCCAGTTCATAGCTGCCGGCGCCGGGCACCGCCGCCCAGGCGAACGCCACCGTCTCGCCATAGCGCACCGCATCGGCGGCTGGCTGCAGCGTGAACGGCGCTGGCGGGTTCAGCCGCACGGCCACCGGCGCCTGCGCGGCAAGGCCGGTCAGCCGGTTGGCGTCGATGGCGCTGACGGCAAGATAGAGCGTGCCTTCCGGCAGGCCCTCCGGACGCGCGCGGGTGTCGGTGGTGGTGCCGCTCCAGGCCAGTTCGGTCAGCGCCGCGTCGCGCGCCACCGTGACACGGTACGCGCTGGCGCCGGGCACCGGCTGCCAGGCGGCGTCGAAGGCCGGGCCCAGCACGGTATCGGCGGGGGGCAGCAACACCGGCGCCGGCAACAGCGCCACCGGCTGCGACAGCCGGCCACGATCGGACACGCCGACGCCGTAGCCGGCGCTCACTTGCGCCGCCGCCGTCATGGCGCGACCGGCGGGTACGGGCCTGGCCTGGCGCGCCGCGCTGATGCCCACGCGGCCTTCCAGCACCTCGCTGCGGCTGCCGGCGGCGTCGGCCGCAACCCGGTAGCTGGTGCCGCGCACGCCCGTGACCATCATCGGCGTATGCAGCTCGAAGCGGCCCACGCCGCTGCCCTCGGGCGCCACGCGGGTATCGGCGCCGCCCTGGTCGATGCGGATCACGGTATCGGTCAGGCCGCTGCGCGCGAACGTACGCAGCCGGCGCACGGCCACCGTGGTATTTGGCGGCAACGTGATGCGGCTGCGATCGGGCAGTTCCAGCGTGACCGAGCCGGCCGCCGGGGTCTCGATCCGTGCCGATTCGTCCAGCGACATGCCCACCTGCACCGCACGGCCGTTGGCGCGCACTTCGCCGTTGACATAGACCACGCGCGCCGACGCGGCCTGCTCGGGGATCTGGCTCAGCGGGATGCGCAGCCGCGAACCGGGCACCAGCCGGTAGGGATCCGCCACGCCGTTGAGCCGCTGCAGCGTGCGCCAGCCATCGGACGAGGCCATGTAGCGCTCGGCCAGCCCGATCAGGGTATCGCCCGGCTCCACCAGGTACAGGAAATCGGCGCCCTCCGCGCCCGCCGGCCCGCCCTGGGCCGGACCCGCCACGCCGGCCAACCAGGCCAGCGCAGCCGTGCCAATCCACTTACGCATCCGCCGCGGCCTCGTCAGCTTCCGCTTCGCCAGCGGAAATTTCCTCAAAGCGATAGCCGTGCGAATACACCGACGTCAGCCGCACGCCGTTTTCGGGGCGCAACGCCAGCTTCAGCCGCAGCCGCGAGATATGGGTATCGAGCGTGCGCGAGCCGGCGCCCATGGCGCGGCCCCAGACCGCCTGCTCCACCACCTCGCGCGCCAGCAGGCGCCCGGTATTGCGGAACAGGAACAGGGCCAGCTCATACTCGCGCGGCGACAGCTGCACGGGCTGGCTGCCGATGGTAATGGCGCGGGTATGGGGATCGACGGTGTAGTTACCGCGCCGGATCAGCTCGACTTCCTGCGCGGCCTCGGGATAGGCGCGGCGCAGCAGCGAGCGCACGCGCGCGACCAGCTCGCCGGCGCGGATGGGCTTGAGCATGTAGTCGTCGGCGCCGACGCTCAGGCCGGCGACGATGTCGGCCTCGCCGGTACGGCTGGTGACAAACAGGATCGGCGGCATGTTGCCGGACTTCTGGCGCACCCAGCTGACCAGTTCATAGCCGCTGGTGCCGGGCAACTGCCAGTCGACCATCAGCAGGTCAAACGCCCGTTCGCGCAGCGCGCGCAGGAAATCGGCGCCATTGGCGAACGATTCGCACTCGAAACCGGCCTCGCCCAAAATCTGCCGGATCAGTTCGGCCTGATCCGGATCGTCCTCCACCGAGGCAATTCTCATCCACTCCCCCCTGCCTACTGCGACTGCCACTGCGACTGCGCGCCGGGCAATACTGACGGCTGCTCTGATATCCACCCTGGCGGGCGCGGCCCATGGTCAATCGCGCGGCAAGCGTGGCCGAAGCAAGCCGGAAGTCGCAATGTTACCTAACAGCGACACCCGCCGTCGAGGCTACCGACGAGGGGCATGCCGCAACATGCCGGGATCGGCCATCGATCCGAGGCGAAAAACCGGCCAATCGCAACGATCGCGGGCGAGCGGGGGCGGCGGACTGGCGGACCGGCGGTGGGAGAGCCCGCGAACACTCAGGCGCGGCATGCAGGGGTTCACCCTATATACGTTGCACGAGAATCGTTCTGCGAAATGGAGCGCTGCGGCATTTCTCCCGCCGGATTTGCCCCAAACTATTGCCGCCCACACCCGAACGGGCAAAAACATCCCCCGAATGTGGTAATGCATTTGAAACAAAGCGAAACAAATGCACCGAAACACGGACCTTCCGCACCAGGAGCCCGCATTCGGCGCGCATTCAAGGTGCACCCGTCTGAAATTCAGTCCAAACCGCGCAGGCAAGCACACTCAGGGAATTCACTGAATCGAATGCGAAGTAGAAGACGTTAATATCTCCTATCGGAACCTCTCATCATGATTAGGCGCTTCGCCTGATTGACACATCGGGAAAATTCGGCAGAATGATTCCCACTTGTGCAGCGCCCTTTGGGGTGTGTCATTTGGTGTGTTGTTCCGTGACGTTTTCGGTTGTCACGACAGCGACATATCGAGGTCATACGGATGCAGCAGCGGAACCAAAACAATCCGTTGCCTGCGTTGCACACGGTGTATAACGAGCGTTTTCGCTCATTTTGAAATCCAAGGTTGAGATAGATATGGAAACCGGTACCGTTAAGTGGTTCAACGACGCCAAGGGCTTCGGCTTCATCACGCCGGACGCAGGCGGCAACGATCTGTTCGCGCACTTCTCCGCAATCGAAGGCTCGGGCTTCAAGTCGTTGAAGGAAGGCCAGAAGGTGCGCTACGTCAAGGCCATGGGCCAGAAGGGCGAGCAAGCCACCAAGATTCAGGCCGTCTGATACCGGTTTAGGACCGGCCCGGTCCCGCGGCGTCTCGCGACGCCGCGCCGGCCAGCAAGCCCCGCAGCTCCGGCGCGGGGCTTTTCTTTTGCGCGCCGGCAATGCGCTGCCGCCTCCCTGCCGCCGGCCAGGGCGCCGCGATGCCAGGGTTGATGTTGCTATAATCGCCCGACCCACAACCACCGCCCGCGCATGGGCGCGCACACCGTTGCGTGCGAAGCGCGGGAAGGTATGCAGCGTGTCGAGGAGTTACGTGGCCGGTACTCAGATCGCAACGCAAGACACCCCCGCCGCCGTGGCCGGCTCCAGCGCGGGAGCCGCCGCCTCTGCCGGCAGTTCCTTCCATGCCGCACTGCGCATCCTGCCGGCGCACCAGCGCCAGGCCATGTTCGAGATCTACGCGTTTTGCCGCGCGGTCGACGACATCGCCGACGGCAACGCTCCGCATGCGGAGCGCCTGGCAGGGCTCGATGCCTGGCGCAGCGACATCGCCGCCTGCTACGCGGGCAGCCCGCCCGCGGCGCTGCAGCCGCTGGCCGTGCAGATCCGCGCCTTCGACCTGCAGCAGCAGGATTTCCTCGCCGTCATCGACGGCATGACCATGGACGTGGTGCAGGACATCCGCGCCCCCGACGCCGCCACCCTCGACCTGTATTGCGACCGCGTGGCGAGCGCGGTGGGGCGGCTGGCGGTGCGCGTGTTCGGCCTGGAAACGTCGTGCGGCATCGCGCTGGCGCACCACCTGGGGCGAGCGCTGCAGCTGACCAACATCCTGCGCGACATCGACGAGGATGCCGCCATCGGCCGCCTCTACCTGCCGGCCGAGGCGCTGGCCGCCGCCGGCATCGATGCCGCGGGCGCCACGCCGCAGGCCGTGGTCGCGCACGCGGCAATCGGCCAGGCTTGCGCGGCGCTGGCCCTGGAAGCGCAGGCGCACTACGACCAGGCCGACGCCATCATGGCGCGCTGCCCGGCACGGCTGGTGCGCTCGCCGCGCATCATGGCCGACGTCTACCACCGCATCCTCGCGCGCCTGCGCATGCAGGGCTGGCGGGCACCGCGCCAGCGCGTGCGCCTGCCGCGCGCGCAGTTGCTCTGGATCATGCTGCGCCACGCCATTGGCTGAGCGCCGCATGCCGTTGCCGGCGATGTAAGCCGATGCAAGCCGAGGCCGGGCGCGGATCATCCCGCCCGCGCCGGCACAAGGAGTCCGCATGTCGATCAACGAGACCGCCTTGGGCACGACAGCCCCGCCTGTCCGGGTCGCCGCCGATCCGGCGTTCGCCCCTGCTTTCGCCCAGCGATCTGCCGCACAGGAGCTCGACCACGGCATCGGCCTCGCGGTCGATGCGCTGCTGCACCAGCAGCGCCCCGATGGCCACTGGGTCTACGAGCTGGAAGCCGACGCCACCATCCCGGCCGAATACGTGCTGCTGGTGCATTACCTGGGCGAGGCGCCCGACCTGGCGCTCGAAGCGCGCATCGCGCGCTACCTGCGCCGCATCCAGAACGCCGATGGCGGCTGGCCGCTGTTCCATGACGGCAAGGCGGACATCAGCGCCAGCGTCAAGGCCTACTTCGCGCTGAAGATGGCGGGCGACGATCCGCAGGCGCCGCACATGGCGCGCGCGCGCCAGGCCATCCATGCCATGGGCGGCGCCGAGGCCAGCAACGTGTTTACGCGCACGCTGCTGGCGCTGTACGGCGTGATGCCGTGGTCGGCGGTGCCGATGATGCCCGTGGAAATCATGCTGCTGCCGCGCTGGTTCCCGTTCCACCTGTCCAAGGTCTCTTACTGGGCGCGCACGGTGATCGTGCCGCTGCTGGTGCTGAACAGCCTGCGCCCGCGCGCGCGCAACCCGCGCGGGATCGGCATCGACGAACTCTTCTCCAACCCGCGCCGCAGCGTCGGCCTCGCGCCGCGCGCGCCGCACCAGCACGCCGGCTGGTACAACCTGTTCCGCGGGCTCGACGCGCTGCTGCGCGTGGCCGAGCCGGCGTTCCCGCGCGTGCTGCGCCGGCGCGCCATCGCCGCGGCGCAAAGGTTCGTGCGCGAGCGGCTGAATGGCGAGGACGGGCTCGGCGCGATCTTTCCGGCGATGGCCAACAGCGTGATGATGTTCGACGTGCTGGGCGTGCCGGCCGACGATCCCGCGCGCGCGGTGGCCCGGCACTCGGTCGAGCGGCTGCTGGTCGAGCATGGCGACGAGGCCTACTGCCAGCCCTGCCTGTCGCCGGTGTGGGACACCGCGCTGGCCGCGCAAGCGCTGCTCGAGACCGGAGAGGCGCGCGCGGCCGCGGCCGTGGGGCGCGCGCTGGACTGGCTCAAGCCGCTGCAGGTGCTGGACGTGCGCGGCGACTGGAGCGTGCGCCGCCCGCGGGTGCGCCCGGGTGGATGGGCCTTCCAGTACGCCAACGCGCATTACCCGGATGTCGACGACACCGCCGTGGTGGCGGCGGCGATGGACCGCTACATGCGCGAACACGCCACGCCCGGCCGCTACGACGAAGCCGTGGCACGCGCGGCCGAATGGATCGTCGGCATGCAGAGCGGCAACGGCGGCTGGGGTGCGTTCGAGCCCGAGAACACGCACCTGTACCTGAACAACATCCCCTTCGCCGACCACGGCGCACTGCTGGACCCGCCCACCGCGGATGTCTCGGCGCGCTGCCTGTCGATGCTGTGCCAGACCGGCGCCACGCCCGCCAGCAGCGAGCCCGCCGCGCGCGCGCTGCGCTACCTGCTGGCCGAGCAGCTGCCGGATGGCAGCTGGTTCGGCCGCTGGGGCACCAACTACATCTACGGCACCTGGAGCGCGCTGTGCGCGCTGAATGCGGCCGGCCTGGGGCCCGACGCGCCCGCGGTGCGGCGCGCCGCCGACTGGCTGGCCGGAATCCAGAACGACGACGGCGGCTGGGGCGAAGACGGCGCCAGCTACCGGCTCGACTACCGCGGCTATGAGGCCGCGCCCAGCGTGGCATCGCAGACTGCCTGGGCCTTGCTGGCGCTGATGGCGGCCGGCGCCGTGCAACACCCGGCGGTCGCGCGCGGCATCGGCTACCTGCTGCGCACGCAGCGCCCGCCGCAGGAAGGCGGGCTCTGGCACGAGCCGCGCTTCACCGCCGTGGGTTTCCCGCGCGTGTTCTACCTGCGCTACCACGGATACGCGCGCTATTTCCCGCTGTGGGCGCTGGCGCGCTACCGCAACCTGCGGCGCGGCGGTGACGGTGGCGGTGGCGGTGAGGGTGTCGCTGAGGGCCGCGTGGCGTGGGGCCTGTGAACGCGCCCTTCGTCATGGTCGTCACCGGCATGGATTTCGAGGCCGGCATCGCCGCCGGCCCGCATTGCCGCGTGGTGCACGGGCTGCGCGGCGTCGCGCTGGAGCAGGAGGTGTCGGCCATGGCCAGCCGCGCGTGCCGGGGCATCGTCAGCTTCGGCGTCGCCGGCGGGCTGGACCCGGCGCTGGCGCCCGGCGACCTGGTCATTGCCGATGAGATCCGCGCGCCCGGCGAACGCTACGACACCGCGCCGGACTGGACCCATGCGCTGCACGCGGCGCTGCCGCATGCCCGGGTCGGCCCCATCGCCGGCACGGAAGAGCCGGTGCTCGACGTCGCCGCAAAACACGCGCTGCGGCAGGCCAGCGGCGCGCTGTGCGTCGACATGGAATCGCATCTCGCCGCGCGCATGGCCGCCGCCTGCCGGCTGCCGTTCGCGGCTTGCCGCGTGGTCATCGACCCGGCCAGCCGCGCCGTGCCGGCCGCGGCGGCGGCAGGGATGGGGGAAGGCGGCAAGACCGATGTGGCGGCGGTGCTGGGCGGGCTGCTGCGCGCGCCGTGGCAATTGCCGGCGCTGCTGCGGCTGGCGGGCGATGCCGCCGCGGCGCGTGGCGCGCTGCGGGCGGCCAGGCTGGCGGTGGGCGACGGCTTTGCGTTGCGCGACGTGCTGCAGCAGTAGGCGGGCCGGTCGAGCCGAACGTCGCCCGGATTTCCTCAGCCGAACTTCCTCACCGCATCCAGCGCCAGCCCGCTGCCGATGCTGCCGAATCGGTCGCCTTCGACGCAGCGCGCCTGCGGCAGCAGTGCCGCCAGCCGCTGGCGCAGCAACGGCACGCTGCTGGAACCGCCAGTGAAGAAGATGGTATTGACGCCGTTGCCGTCCACGCCCGCGTCAACCAGCAGTTGCTGGACCGTCTTCTCGGTCCTGGCGACCAGCTTGTCGATCGACGCATCGAATTCGTCGCGCGTGATCGTCAGCATCAGCCCCTGCTCCAGCCGGTGCAGGTCGACCTCGGTGCTGGCCGCATCCGACAGCGCGATCTTGGCGCCTTCCACCTGGATCGCCAGCCAGTGGCCGGCACGCTCGCGGATCAGCCGCACCAGGCGGTCGAGGCTGACGGTGTCGGCAGCATCGCGGTAGTTGTCCATCACCACCGACCAGGCCTTGCGCGTGTAGACGTAGTTGATGGTGTGCCAGCTGGCCAGGTCGAAGTACTGGCTCGACGGCATCGCCTTGCCGTTGCGCAGCTGGCTGCCCAGCCCAAGCAGCGGCATGGCGCGCGCCAGGCTGAGCGCGCGGTCGAAGTCGGTGCCGCCGATATGCACGCCACCGTTGGCAAGGATGTCTCCCCTGCGGTCGGTCTTGCGGGCGCGTTCGGGCGACAGGCGCACCAGCGAGAAGTCCGAGGTGCCACCGCCGATATCGGCCACCAGCACCAGCTCCTCGCGCGAAATGCCGGCTTCGTAGTCGAACGCCGCGGCGATCGGCTCGTACTGGAACGCGATCTCGGCAAAGCCGGCGTCGCGCGCGATCTCGGCCAGCGTCTCTTCGGCGAGCCGGTCGGCGGCCGGGTCCTCGTCAATGAAGAACACCGGGCGGCCCAGCACCGCGTGGGTAAAGGTGGTGCCGCCGGCCTGCTCGGCGCGGGCCTTCAGCTCGCGGATGAAATGCGCCAGCAGCTTGCGGAACGGCATGGCCTGCCCCATCACCTCGGTGCTGTCGTCCATCATCGAGGTGCCGAGCAGGCTCTTGAGCGAGCGCATCAGCCGCCCTTCATAGCCGGCCAGGTAGTCGCCGAGCGCGGCGCGGCCATAGCTGACCAGCGGATCCTCGGCGTGAAAGAAGATCACCGACGGCAGCGTCACCTTGCCGTCTTCCAGCGGCAGCAGCGCCGCGGGGCGGTCGGGCCGGCTCCAGCCGACGGTTGAGTTGGACGTGCCGAAGTCCAGGCCGCATGCGTTTGACATCATTGATTCCAGATTTTCCTGCAAGACACCACATCAGTTGCCGCTGGACGCGAGTCCGGGCGGGGGCGCCATTGTAGGGCAGGCGCGCGGCGGCCCCGCGATTTCAGGCGACGGGGTCGGCGGCAGGCTCCAGCATCGGCGGGGCGTGGCCCGGCACCGGCGCGGCCATCGACGAGGCCAGCACATAGCGGTCACGCCCGTGCTCCTTGGCGCAGTACAGCGCGCGGTCGGCATCGGCGAACAGCGCGCGCCACAGGCCTTCCTTACTGCCCGGGCCGCCGCGCAGCTGGGCCACGCCGATGCTGACGCTGGCAAAGCCCTGCGCGCCCGGCAGCGCGATCGCGCGCACCTTGCGCAGGATGCGGTTGGCCAGCGCCGACGCCTGCTGCTCGTCGGTGTGCGGGCACAGGATGCAGAACTCCTCGCCGCCATAGCGCCCGGCCACGTCGGAGGCGCGGCGCGAGTTGTCCAGCGCGTGCGCCACTTCGCGCAGCACCGCATCGCCGGCATGGTGGCCGAAGGTATCGTTGACCTGCTTGAAGTAGTCGATGTCGATCACCAGGCAGGACAGCGGCAGCCCGTCGCGCTGCCAGCGCGCCACCAGCTGCAGCGCCGACATCTCCAGCGCGCCGCGGTTGAGCAGGCCGGTCAGCGCATCGACGCGCGCGCCGCTCTCGTTGTGCGCGACGATCTGCTCCATTGCCATCACGGTGAAGCCGAACAGGCCCAGCAGCGTGGCGATCAGCGGCGCCAGCATCCAGGCCGAGCCGGCGGGGCCGGCGAAGAACAGGATCATCGGCTGCGCATCGGCGCCGGCCAGCCGCATCGCATGGTCAAAGCCGGCCAGCTGCGTGGCCAGTTGCACCAGGCTGGCAACCAGCACCAGCGGGGCTCCGATGCTGCGCCGCCCGCGCCCGGCGCGCGCCAGCGTGGCAAAGGTGGCCAGCGACAACAGCGCCAGCACGCCGTAGACCACGCGCAGCACCAGCTGAGGCCCGCCGGGCAGGCCACCAACGGCCACCAGGGTGGCCAGCACGATGGTGGCGGCACTGGCCAGCGCGCCCGGGTACGCCGGTACGCCGTAATAGACGCGCACCCCGCGGTAGATCAGCAGCCAGCCGATGACGAAGGCACCCGCCCCTAACGTGCCAAGGTGGATGGTGCCTGTGGCCGCGCTCAACGCCAGCGCCAGGCCCGCGCCGGATGCCAGCACGTGCCCCGATGCCCACAGGCGTCCCGCCTCGCTCGCGCGCAGCGCGAACACCAGCCCCGCCGCGATCACCAGCGTGCTGCAGAAAAACACCATCATCACGACCGCAATGGTCTGCTGGTCCAGGTGCACGGGAATCCTCAAGGAGGCGGTCCGCCTTGCCGTCAATCGATGGGCGGGACTGGGGCCAAGGGACAGTCAAGATACGCCGCGGCAGGCCGGCGGCGCTCGGCAAACGAGCATGATAGCCCGCGTGCGCTGGCAGTTGGCACCCCCGTCTAGCCGGGGGCGTGCATGACGGGCCGGTTGTGGTGCCGGCGCCGCTGCGCGGCGTCGCATGGATAGATCCCACTGGCGTTTTTATGCAACACCCAGACCGCGTTGAAGGATGCCTCTAACGGCAACCACTCGCGCGCAAGCGGCTTGCGCGCCCCACCAGCCTCAGCATGCGCCACATTGCCACCACGCAATCGCCACTCGCTCGCGTGCAAGCGGAATTGAGGTCAAAGTTGGTTGCATTTGGTTAAGCAGGCACTGCACCGGCTGGATAAAATCATGCGTTGCCTACCGCGCCGACCGCGCAAGAATCTCGCGTCAATACTGCATCAATGACCCGCCCTGCTATTCCCGACCCTGGTATGACCGTTCCCGCCCTCTCGCTTGGCGCCATCCTGGATGACCTGCGCAGCGCACCGCGCCCGCTGACATCCGCGGAGTACGCATACCTGGCGCACCTGCGGCAACGCATCGTCACCGGCGATGCCGACTTGTGGACCACGCTGGAGACCGCCGGCGTGCCGTGCCGCGAACGCCGCCTGTCGCCCGAGGTGATGCAGGCGCTGACGGCGATCGGCCATTTGCCGATGCACTGAAGCGCACCGGCATCGCCATCTGTGACCATCTGACCGGGACCATTCCCCACCTTAACTCGGAAGCTTCACCGCCCTACCCCCGTGCGTGCGCCGCTACGATCGGTTAACTTCGATCCGCCGGCAACAGGCCGCGCACCCGGGGTGCATCGCCTCCCCGCCGCGCAACGGTGCCCCAGCGCGCCGCAAGTGCCCGTCCCGGCAATGGCACATCCATGGCATACCTTGTCAACAACAGGCGCGTCAGCTTCCTGTCGTTGCGCGCCTTCGTCGCACTGATGCAGCACCGCGACACCGCCCGCGCCGCGCAAGCGCTGGGCATACAGACCCAGAGACTCCTTTACCAGATCCGCAGCCTCGAGGCCGTGCTCGGCACGCCGCTGTTCAGCGTGGGCAGCCCCAACTGGCTGCCCACGCCCACCGGCGTCAAGGCCCTGCCCAAGGTCATGACGATGCTGCACATCTGGGAACAGATTGCGCCGCGCCCGTGCGCCGGCCGCACCGGCCCGCCGCCGGAGTTCAGTGACGCCGCACGCCGCGGCCCGGCGTTCTGGGTCCGGCACGCGACGATGTAGCGCGGCGCGGCTCAGGCCAGGCGTTCGCAGCTATAGGCTTCGGTGCGATAGGGAAACGCGACTTCCTGCCGTCCGGCAAGCGCCGGGTGGCCATCGATGACAGCCTGCAGCGCGGCGCGCACGCGCTCCTGCTCCGTGCCGGGCAGCGAGGCAATGAAGCTCACCGACATCACCCGGTCGACGATCACTTGCTGCGGCGGGCCCGCGTGCGTGTATGGCAGGCTGTGCAGCGCCATGGGGCCGAAGCCCTCGGCGGGAAAGACCCGCTTCCAGTCGCCCTTGTAGAAGCGCGGCGCGTCGCCCTCGTAGGGCGTCATGATGGCGGTCAGCTGCGCGACCCAGTCCACGCTTTCATCGCGTACGTTCCAGACCAGCCCCAGCCGGCCGCCCGGCCGCAGCACGCGGCGGATCCCGGCGATGGCGCGGTCGTTGGCAAACCAGTGGAACGCCTGCGCGCAGACCACTGCGTCTGCGCTGGCATCGGGCAAGGGAATCGCTTCGGCGCTGCCCGCGAGCGCCCGCACGGCCGGCAGCGCACCGGCGAGCTGCGCGCGCATCTGCGCCACCGGCTCGACCGCGATCACCGCTGCACCGGTGTCGGCCAGCCGGCGCGTAAATTTGCCGGTACCGGCACCCAGGTCCAGCACGGTGCGGCCCGGGCCCAGCCCGAGCGTGGCGCGCAGCCAGCCATCGATGGCTTCAGGATATTCGGGGCGTCCGCGCGCGTAGGCATCGGCCTGGCTGGCGAATCCCTGTGCGGCGGCCTGGTGGATGGCGGTCATGGCGGCTCCGGTTGGCTTTACGGTGCCGTAGGCTACGCCCGAAGTCCCCGCGCGGCTAGTGCTGCATGCCCCAGCGTCGTACGGTCAGCCGCTCCAGCGTGGTGAAGACCAGCCCCTCCACCAGCAGGCCGATCAGGATCACCGCCGCCAGGCCCGCGAACACGCGGTCCGTATAAAGCTCGTTGCGGTTCTGGAAAATGAACCAGCCCAGGCCGCCCTCGCCCGACGACGCGCCGAACACCAGCTCGGCCGCGATCAGCGTGCGCCAGGCAAAGGCCCAGCCGATCTTCAGCCCCGACAGGATCGCCGGCAGCGCGGCAGGCACCAGCACCAGCGCGACATAGCGCGGCCCGCGCAGGCCATAGTTGCGCCCGGCCATGCGCAATGTCTGCGGCACCGCCTGGAAGCCGGCGTACATGTTCAGCGCCAGCGGCCACAGCACCGAGTGGACCAGCACGAACACCAGGCTCCTGGTGCCCAGCCCGAACCACAGCAGCGCCAGCGGCAGCAGCGCGATCGCCGGCAGCGGATTGAACATGGCGGTGAGCGTGTCCAGCACATCGCGGCCGAAGCGCGTCGATACCGCCAGCGACGTGAGCACGAACGCCAGCACGATGCCCGCGGCATAGCCGCGCAGCAGCACCGACAGCGACACCGCCGCTTTGCCCGGCAGTTCGCCGCTGGCCACATCCTGGACGAAGGCGCGCAGGGTCGCCAGGAACGTCGGCAGCAGCAGGTCGTTGTCCTGCACGCGTGCCACGATTTCCCACACCAGTGCCAGCGCCAGAAGGATCACGGCCTTGCGCAGCCAGCCGTACTGCCACAGCCGTTGCTGCCACGGCAGCGCGCGCGCCAGCGGCGCTTCGGTGAAGGGTTCGATGTCGCGCTCGTATGCCGGGCGCACCAGCGGCCGGAAGTCGGGACGGAGTTCGGGCGACTCGGGGAGCGCCAGGGTGGATTGCGTCATGATGCTTCTTTCCCTTTCCGCAGTAAGGCTCGCTAGCGGCCCGCGGCGCTGCGCGCGCGCAGCGGCTGCGCGTCGGCGGCGGGCTCGCCGAACAGCATGGTGTGGATGCGTTGCGCGGCGGCCTGGAATTCCGTGCCACCCTGGCTGGCCAGGCTGAACTGGTGGCTGTTCAGTTCGGCGCGTACGCGGCCCGGGTGCGGCGACAGCAGCAGGATGCGGCTGCCCACCACCAGCGCCTCTTCGATCGAATGCGTGACGAACAGCAGCGTGAAACCCGCGTCGTCCCACAGCGCCAGCAGTTCTTCCTGCATGCGCCGGCGCGTCAGCGCGTCGAGCGCGGCAAAGGGCTCGTCCATCAGCAGCACTTTGGGCCGCATCGCCAGCGCCCGCGCGATCGCCACGCGCTGCTTCATGCCGCCCGACAGCGTATGCGGGTAGGCATCGGCGAAATCAGCGAGGCCGACCTTCTCCAGGCTGTCCAGCGCGCGCTCGCGCGCTTCGGCGCGCGACAGGCCGCGCGCCTGCCGCAGCGGGAATATCACGTTCTGCACCACGGTCTTCCACGGCGGCAGCTGGTCGAACTCCTGGAACACGACGATGCGGTCCGGCCCGGGCTGCTGCACGCGCTGGCCTTCCAGGCGGATCTCACCCTCGGCGGGCGCGACGAAGCCGGCCACCGCCTTGAGCAGCGTCGACTTGCCGCAGCCGGACGGCCCCAGCAGCACGAAGCGGTCGCCCGCATGCACGTCGAAGCTGACCCGGTGCGTGGCGCGCACGATGCGCTCGGGCGTGCGGTACTCGAGCGACACGCCGTCAATCTGAAGCAACGGCGGTAGCAGCGGCGCGGCGCGGTCGGACACCACGCGCAGGCTGTGCGTGGCCATGATCAGCTTCCCTGCGCGGTGACCGGGTCCTGGAAGAAATAATCCTGCCAGGACTTGGGCTGGTTGCGGATCGCGCCCACGCGGTGCATGAACGAGGCCAGCGCAAAGGTGTTCTGCGGCGCCACCTTGAACTGCACCTGCGGGTTCTTCAGCACGCGCACCAGCAGCGCGCGGTCGGTCTTTGCCTTGGCCTGGCGCAGGTAGATATCGGCGGCGGCCTCGGGATTGGCGGTGGCGTAGGCAGCCGCTTCAGCCAGCGCATCGACGAACGCGCGGTAGGTCTTCGGATTGTCGTTGCGGAACTTCTCGGTCGCGTACAGCACCGTCGACGAGCTCGGCCCGCCCAGCACGTCGTACGAACTCAGCACGATGCGTGCGTTCGGATTGCCGGCCAGTTCCTGCTCCTGGAACGGCGGGTTGCCGAAATGACCGGTGATTTCCGTGCCGCCCGAGATGATCGCGGCAGCGGCGTCGGGATGCGGCACCGCCACGGTCCACTTGTCGAGCCGGTTGTACTCCTTGTCGCCCCATTGCTTCGCCGCTGCCAGCTGCAGCACGCGCGACTGCACCGACACGCCCACCGCCGGCAAGGCGATGCGGTCCTTCTCGGTGAAATCGGCAATGGTCTTCACCTTGGGGTTGTTGCTCACAAGGTAGTACGGGAAATTGCCCAGCGACGCCACGCCGCGCACGTTCTGCTTGCCATGGGTGCGGTCCCACAGCGTCAGCAGCGGACCGACGCCGGCACCGGCGATATCGATCGCGCCGGACAGCAGCGCATCGTTGACCGCGGCGCCACCGGAAAGCTGGGTCCATTCGACCTTGACGTCGATGCCCTGCTGCCTGCCGTGCTTCTCGATCAGCTGCTGGTCGCGCGCCACGTTGAGCAGCAGGTAGACCACGCCGAACTGCTCGGCGATGCGCAGCTTGCCTTCGGCGTGCGCGGCACCGGAAATCGCCAGGCCGGCGCTCAGCGCGAGCAGGCCCAGCTTGCGGGAAAACCGTTGGAACATGAATGGACTCCGGGAAATCAGGGAAGGGACGCACGCGACATGCGTGAGTCCGGGATGCATGGCGAAGCGATCGCCGCGTCAGCGCGGCACGTCGCCTTCGATGGTGGTGCGGTACATCACGCGCCGCAGGTGGTCCGGACAGCCCGCGGCCAGATGCAGCAGCGAGCGGTTGTCCCAGAACACCAGGTCATGCGGCTGCCATTGGTGGCGGTACACGTGCTCAGGCTTGACGCTGTGCGCGAACAGCTGCTTGAGCAGGTCGCGGCTTTCGTCCTCGGGCAGGCCCGCGATGCGCGTGGTGAAGTGCTCGCTGACGAAGAGCGCCTTCCTGCCGGTTTCGGGATGGGTGCGCACCACCGGCTGCAATACCGGCCTGACCTGCGCGATCTGCTCGGGCATCAGGTTGGGACGCCACGGGCTGCGCTGCTGCAGTTCGGCATAGCGCGCCAGGTAGGTGTGCTCGGCGTACAGGCCGTCGACAGTGCGCTGAAGTTCCGCGGGCAAGGTATCCCATGCCAGGTGCATGTTGGCGAACAGCGTATCGCCGCCTTCGGCGGGCAGCTCGCGCGCATGCAACAGCGAACCCAGGCTCGGCTTCTCCTTGTACGACAGGTCCGAATGCCAGAAGTGGCCGGCATCGCCGAGTCCGATCGGCTTGCCGTTCTCGACCACGTTGGACACCACCAGCACTTCGGGATGGCCGGGTAGCTGGAACTGGTGCAGCACGTGGATCTGCAGCGGCCCGAAGCGGCGGCTGAAGCTGATCTGCTGCGCCGGGGTGATCCGCTGGTCGCGGAACACCACTACGTGGTAGTCGAGGTGGGCGCGATGGATGCGCGCGAAATCGCTGTCGGACAGTGGGCGGGACAGGTCGAGGCCGAGCACCTCCGCGCCCAGCGGCGCGTCCAGCGCGCGGATCTCGAAATCCTGGCCGGCATCGATCGCGGCGGAATGCAGTGCGCTCTGCTGGCGCGAAACTATGGTGTAGGCGGTTGCGGTCGTCATGGCAGCTCTGGCAATTCGGGGGAAGCCTGCGCGGCAACGGGTGCCGCGTGCAAGCTTGCACTGTAGAGAGACGGGGCAAGCAGGGTCAACGAATCAAATCGCTGGGGCTTATCCGCTTATCGCATATCCATGTCTGCACATTGCCCTGCGCGCGCGAAAGAGCGCATCCCATATACGCCGACCCGATATCCAATGCCGGAATCATTCGTTCAGGTCCGCGCACGGCGCCGCTTATCGTTGAGCCGTCCTCCACTTCGAGAAGGTCTGCACGATGAAGACCCAGCGCCCCCGTTCCGCCGCCGGATTCCGCGGTGCCGATGCACTGCCATCCCGATTGAGCCGCCGCGACCTGCTGCGCGGTGCGGCATGGTCAGGCCTTGGCCTGGCCGCATCGCTGTCGCCGCTGTCCGCGTTCAGCGCGAGTCCGTCGGCGCGTCCAGACGTGATCCGCATCGGCGTGGCGCAGCCGGCCACCGGCACGCCGCCCAGCTTCGCCGGCAGCTCGCTCGCGATTGCGCATGCACGCGGCTGGCTGGAGGAATCGTTCAAGCCCACCGGCACGCGCGTCGAGTGGTTCTTCTTCAAGGGCGCAGGCCCCGCGGTCAACGAGGCGCTGGCCAACCGCCAGCTCGATTTCGCGCTGCAGGGCGACCTGCCGTCGCTCGTCGGCCGCGCCGCCGGGCTGAAGACGCGGCTGGTGCTTGCCACCGGTGTGCGCGCCAACATCTATGTCGGCGTGCCGCCCGACTCGCCGCTGAAGACGCTGGCCGACCTGCGCGGCAAGCGCGTGTCGCTGTTCAAGGGCACCAACATGCATCTGCCGGCGCTGCGCCTGCTGGAGGCCAACGGCCTCACCGACAGGGACCTGCGCCTGCTGAATCTCGACACCGCGGGCTACCTCGCGGCGCTGTCCACCAAGGACATCGATGCGGCCATCGGCGCCATGGACATCCTGCGCCTGCGCGACAAGGGCGCGGTGCGCATCCTCTATTCGAGCAAGAACCAGTCCCCGATCTACACGCGCCAGAGCCACGTGCTGGTGACCGACGATTTCGCCAGCCTCTATCCCGAGGCCACCCAGCACCTGGTGAAGACCGCGGTCGAAGCCGCGCGCTGGGCCTCCGACGAAAGCCATCGCGAAGAGGTGCTGCGCACCTGGGCGCGTGCAGGCACGCCGTACGAGCACTGGAAGGAAGACTTCGACGGCGAGCCGCTGCGCGTGCGCCTGAACCCGAACTTCGATCCCTTCCTGGTGAGCCGCTACAAGGACGCGGTCGAGCAGGCCTATCGCTTCCGCCTGAGCCGCGCGCGCTTCGACGTCGACCAGTGGATCGACCAGCGCTTTCTCAAGGCCGCGCTCAACGACCTGAGCCTGCAGTCCTACTGGCCCGTGTACCAGCCCAACGGCAAGATCCTGGGAGCCTGATGCCATGTCCGTCGCCGAACTCTCGCTGCCCGCCGCACAGCACGGTGCCTCGCGTGCGGCCCCATTGCGCAAGGCCCTGAACTGGCGCAATGCCACGCGCTGGCTGCTGGCCTGGCCGGTGCCGCTGACACTGCTGCTGCTCTGGTACGTGGCATCGCGCCATGCCTGGATTCCGCCGCAGGTGCTGCCCGCGCCGGAAGACGTGGCACACACGCTGGCCGGGCTGTGGACCAGCGGTGAACTGCAGGCCAACCTTGCCATCAGCGCGCTGCGCGTGGCCGGCGGCTTCGGCGTGGGACTGCTCGGCGGACTCGCGCTGGGCGCGGCGATGGGCCTGTCGCCGACGCTGCGCGACTACGTGTACCCGACCTTCAAGGCCTTCAGCCAGGTGCCGGTGCTGGGCTGGCTGCCGCTGCTGATGCTGCTGGTCGGCATCGACGAAGCGCTCAAGGTCATCCTGATCGCCAAGGCGGCGTTCGTGCCCGTGGCGCTGAACACGTACAAGGGCATCGGCAGCGTGCCGGTGCGCTACCTGGAAGTGGCGCGCGTGCTGCAGCTGACGCGCTGGCAGACGCTCGCGCGCGTGGTGCTGCCCGCAGCGGCGGCACCGGTGTGGAACGGCGTGCGCTACGGCCTCACGCACGCCTGGCTGGCGCTGGTGGTGGTGGAGCTGCTGGCTTCGTCCGAGGGGCTGGGCTACATGATCGTCTACGGCCGCCAGCTGTTCCAGCTCGACATGGTGCTTGCCGCGGTGGTAGTGGTGGGCGTGATCGGCTTCGCGCTTGACAAGGTTCTGGCGCTGGCCGAGGGCGCGGTGCTGCGCTGGCGCAAGCCCGGATTCTGAACGGAGGCCACCAATGACCGTATCCGCCAGGCATTCCCGTCTTGCCGTGCCGCGCGCGCTGCGCGGCTGGATCCTGCCGCTGGTGCTGGTGGCGCTGTGGTGGGCTGCCGTGCGCTTCCACTGGACCACATCCCCGCTGCTGGTGCCGGTCTCCGCCGTATGGGACACCGCCGTGCGCCAGCTGCAGAGCGGCGCGCTCCTTGTCTCGCTGTCGGCCAGCCTGTGGCGCGACGTGGCCGGCTTTGCGATCGGCGCAAGCGCGGGGCTGGTGTTCGGCGCTGCGCTGGGGCTGTCGCGGCTGTTCGAGCGGCTGGTCGGCCCGAGCTTCCATACCGTCAAGCAGATCTCGCTGTTCGCATGGATTCCGCTGATCTCGGTGTGGTTCGGGCTGGGCGATACCGCCAAGGTGGTGTTCCTGTCGCTGGCGGCATTCTTTCCGGTGGTGCTCAACACCTTCGAAGGCATCCGCGCGGTGCCCGCCGACCTGCTGGAAGTGGCGCGCGTGCTGAGCTTCAACCGCGCGCAGGTGCTGTGGCGCATGGTGCTGCCGTCGGCGGCGCCGTCGATCTTCGCCGGCATCCATCTGGGGCTGATCTATGCGTGGCTGGCGACGCTCGGCGCCGAGTACCTGCTGGTCTCGGGCAAGGGCATCGGCAACACCATGATCGACGGCCGCGAGAACTTCTGGATGGACCTGGTGATCTTCGGCGTGATCGTGGTCGGGCTGGTCGGCTTCACGCTCAACTGGATCGCCAGCCGCATCGAACGACGGCTGCTCGCGTGGCGCGGCAGCTCGGTGGCGGCGGGCTGAGCCCGACGCTTGCTCAATATTTCCGGAGAGAACGACATGGCGCATGCCGGCACGCTCAGCATCGCACACCTGCACAAGCAGTACGAGGTCAAGGGCCGCACCCTGCCCGTGCTGGAGGACATCACGCTGACCATCGCCCCGGGCGAGTTCTTCAGCATCGTCGGCGCCAGCGGCTGCGGCAAGTCGACCTTGCTGCGGCTGGTGGTGGGGCTGGAAGAAGACTATCGCGGCGAGATCCTGCTCGATGGCAAGCGCGTGGCCGGCACCAGCCTGCAGCGCGGCATCGTGTTCCAGGAGCACCGGCTGTTCCCGTGGCTGACGGCGGAGCAGAACATCCGGCTGGCGCTGCTGAACACGCCGGGCAGCGCGGCGGAAAAGGACCGCAATGTCGCCGAGCATATCGCGCTGGTCGGGCTGCGTGGCTTCGAGCATGCGTATCCGCACCAGCTCTCGGGCGGCATGTCGCAGCGCGTGGCGATCGCGCGTGCGCTGGTGACGCGACCCGAAATCCTGCTGCTGGACGAACCGTTCGGCGCGCTCGACGCGATGACGCGCACCTACCTGCAGCAGGAGCTGCACCGCATCTGGCAGGCCGAGGGCATCACCATGATCCTGGTCACGCATGACGTCGAGGAAGCCGTGTATCTCGGCGACCGCGTGGTGGTGATGGAGCCGCGGCCCGGCCGAATCCGCCGCATCGTGCCGGTCGGCCTGCCGCATCCGCGCGAGCGCGCCGGGCAGCCGTTTTCACGCGTGCGCGATGCCGTGCTGCAGGAATTCGCCGGACAGGCTATCGCCGCCGAAGCCATTGCCGAACCCGCCTGACCGCATCGAACGATGACCCACCCGCATTTTTCCGGAGCCCAGCAATGACCCAAGCAATCCAGCAAGACCAGGCAGTTCAGCTCGATATCCACCCGGTGGCCGGCCGCATCGGCGCCGAAGTGCGCGGCGTCGCCCTGCATGGCGACCTGCCTGCCGAGACCTTCGCCGCCATCCGCGCCGCGCTGCTGCAGCACAAGGTGCTGTTCTTCCGCGACCAGGTCCACCTCGACGACAGCGCACAGCAGCGCTTTGCCGCGCTGTTCGGCGAACTGGTGCCGCATCCGACCGTGCCCTCGCGCGACGGCACGCAACTGCTCGAACTCGATTCCGAGCACGGCGGCCGCGCCAACTCCTGGCATACCGACGTGACCTTCGACCTGGCCTACCCTGCGGTGTCGGTGCTGCGCGCGGTGACCGTTCCCGCGTTCGGCGGCGACACCGTGTGGGCCAACACCGCCGCGGCGTACCAGGACCTGCCCGAGCCCCTGCGCGAGCTGGCCGACAAGCTGTGGGCGCTGCACACCAACGACTACGACTACGCGGCCACGCGGGTGAAGGCCAGCAGCGAGGGGCTGAAGCGCTATCGCGAGGTGTTCACCTCCGCGCTCTATGAAACCGAGCATCCGGTGGTGCGCGTGCATCCCGAGTCCGGCGAGCGCACGCTGGTATTGGGGCACTTCGTCAAGAAGCTGCTCGGCTATTCGTCGGTCGATTCGGCGCACCTGGTATCGGTGCTGCAGGGCCACGTGCACCGGCTCGAGAACACGGTGCGCTGGCGCTGGCGCGCGGGCGACGTCGCGATCTGGGACAACCGCGCCACGCAGCATTACGCCATCAACGACTACGGCGACGCCAAGCGCGTGGTGCGCCGCGCCACCGTGGTGGGCGCGGTGCCGGTCAGCGTGGACGGGCGCCACAGCGTGGCGGTCAAGGCCGGCGTGCGCCGCGACGACACGGCCCCGGCCAATCAGCCTGCAGATCACGCCGACGCAGCCGCGCAGCGCGCGGCGTGAGTAGTGCCAGCGGCCGGCACGCTCGCGCCGGCCGCATATCCAAATGCAATAAGGTTCCTTGCCTCGCTGGGTGCCGTCCGTGACCATAGCGCCCGAACGCCTGGGCGGTGCAGCGGCCGGCTGGTACCATCGCTCGGCCCGGCGGCGCGCATTTGCGTGCGCGGCGCCGCCAGGCATGTCCGGCACACAACCCAGAGAAGAACATGAGACTCGAAACTTTGGCCGTCCATGGCGGCTACTCGCCCGATCCGACCACCCGCGCGGTGGCGGTGCCGATCTACCAGACGGTGGCCTACGCCTTCGACAATGCGCAGCATGGCGCCGACCTGTTCGACCTGAAGGTCGCGGGCAACATCTACAGCCGCATCATGAACCCGACCAACGACGTGCTCGAGCAGCGCCTGGCCGCGCTCGAGGGCGGCGTGGGGGCGCTTGCGCTGGCATCGGGCATGGCCGCGGTCACCTACGCGATCCAGACCATCGCTGAGGCCGGCGACAACATCGTTTCGTCGAGCCAGCTGTACGGCGGCACTTACAACCTGCTGGCGCACACGCTGCCGCAGTCTGGCATCGAGACCCGCTTCGCCGACGGCCGCAACCCGTCGAGCTTCGGCGACCTGATCGACGAGCGCACCAAGGCCGTGTTCGTCGAGTCGGTTGGCAACCCGCTCGGCAACGTGGTCGACATCGAGGCGATCGCGCGCGTGGCGCACAACCACGGCGTGCCGCTGATCGTCGACAACACCGTGCCCTCGCCCTACCTGTGCCGGCCGTTCGAGCATGGCGCCGATATCGTCGTGCATTCGCTGACCAAGTACCTGGGCGGGCACGGCAACAGCGTCGGCGGCGCCATCGTCGACAGCGGCAAGTTCCCGTGGGCCCAGCACAAGGCGCGCTTCCGGCGCCTGAACGAGCCGGACGTGTCGTACCACGGCGTGGTCTACACCGAGGCGCTGGGGCCGGCGGCCTATATCGGCCGCGCGCGCGTGGTGCCGCTGCGCAATACCGGCGCGGCGCTGTCGCCGTTCAACGCCTTCCTGATCCTGCAAGGCATCGAGACGCTTGCGCTGCGGCTGGACCGCATCACCGAAAACGCGCTGGCGATCGCACGCCACCTGCAGCAGCACCCGAAGGTGGAATGGGTCAACTTTGCCGGCCTGCCCGACCATGCGGACCACGCACTGGTGCAGAAGTACCTGGGCGGCCGCGGTCCCGGCATCCTGTCGTTCGGCCTGAAGCAGGGCGGCCGCGAAGGCGGGGCGCGTTTCCTGGATGCGCTGCAGCTGTTCACGCGGCTGGTCAATATCGGCGATGCCAAGTCGCTGGCCACGCATCCGGCATCGACCACGCATCGCCAGCTCAACCCCGAGGAGCTGAAGGCGGCTGGCGTCAGCGAGGATATGGTGCGGCTGTCGGTGGGCATCGAGCATATCGATGACCTGATCGAGGACCTGGAGCGCGCGCTGGCGGCAGCGTAAGCGCAGGTTTGCCCCCCTCTCCCGCCTGCGGGAGAGGGGGGGAGCGTTCACTGCCGGCGTTGGTTTTCTTCCATCGCCGTTCCCTGCGCCAGCTTCTTCCCCCGCGCCTCCAGCAGGAAGTACCCCACCGTCCCTACTGCCAGCGGTATCAGGTAATACAACGCCCGATACGCGATCAACGCCGCCAGCAACAACCCATGCGGCACCTGTCCGCCCAGCATCGTCAGGAACACCGTCTCGACAACCCCAAGGGCGCCCGGCACGCGGATCACCACGCCCGCCAGTCCGGAGGCAAGGTACACGCCGAGCACCGTGTAATAGTCCGCATGCGTATGCAGGAAGGCATGCAGGATGGCCGCCACCGCCGCCCAGTTGCCCGCCGACACCAGGATCTGCAACAGCGCGAAGCGCGGTGACGGCACATAGATATCATGGTCGCGCACAGTACGGTGCCGACCCTGCCACGCCGCACATGCCGCTATGTAGCCAGCCGGCGCGGCCAGCATCACTACGCCAATCAGCCGCGTCGCCGCCGGCGGGATACCCCACCCGGGCGGCAGCACTACCAGCTGCCCGGCCAGGATGATGCCCGCCAGCAGCGCGTAGCCGAGCCAGTTGCTGCTGACCGCCACCGCGAACACGCTCCAGATCTGCGGCGGGCTCAGGCCCGCGTGCGAATACAGCCGGTAGCGCACGCCCGCGCCGCCGAGCGTCGCGCCCAGGTTCAGGCTCATGGTGTAGCTGACATAGGCGATCGCCATCACCCGATGCACCGGCAGCGGGTGGCCGGCGTAGCGGCACCCCAGCACGTCGAACTGGCTGTACAGCAGACCCGTCAGCACCACGAACCCCGCGGCTGGCAACAGCGTGCGGCGGTCGAAGCCGCGCAGCGCGGCTAGCACCGCGTCCCAGTCGATGGTGCCAAGCTTGCGCGCGATCAGCGCAAGCACTGCCGCGATGAACAGGATGCCGATCGCGCGCCGCCACATCGGCCAGCGCGCGTGGTGCCGGATTGCCGAAAGCGCCTGCGCGACCATCACTCGGCCTCCCGTTCCAGCACGAATACGCGGCGGCGCCCGCGCGGGTCGCCGGCTTGCGGCGTCACCAGCCGCGGCGTATGCGCGGGCAGCCAGCCGGCCCACGCCGGGAAGCGGCGCAGGAAGTGGAACATCAGCGTGGCGCCGGCCGCGTCCAGCAGCGAGCGCTCGTGCCGGCGCGGCGGCACCTCGCGGCAGCGTTCGGCGATCAGCGCCTGCAGCCTGCCGCGCAGCCGCTGCGCGAAGGCGGTGTCGCGGATCACCAGGTTGGCTTCGAGATTCAGCGACAGGCTGAGCGGGTCGAGGTTGCTCGAACCCACCGTGGCCCATTGCTCGTCGACGACGGCGACCTTGCCGTGGAACGGCCGCTCGACGTACTCGAGGATCTGCACCCCGGAGTCCTGCAGGTGGCAATACAGCAGGCCACCGGCACGCGCGACCCATGGCATGTCGGGCTTGCCCTGCAGCAGCAGGCGCACCTGTATGCCGCGCCCAGCGGCTTCGCACAGCGCGTGCAGCAGCCGGTAGCCCGGCAGGAAATAAGCGTTGGCGATGACCACCTCGCGCCGCGCGGCGCGGATCGCATCGAGGTAGGCAAACTCGATGTCGTTGCGATGGCGATGGTTGTCGCGCGTGACCAGACGCACCGGACCCGGCGGCGCCGTGTTGCAGCCCGGCGGCGGCGGTGCCAGCCTGCCCTGCAGGCATGCGCCGGGGATGGCCCGCGCGAGGAAGTCATGCACCTGCCGCGCCGCGGGGCCGGCGATTTCCACGGCATAGTCCTGCTTGGCCCGTGGCCCGTAGCCATACAGGTGCTGCGCCGAGAAATTGATGCCGCCGACAAAGGCCACCTCGCCGTCGATCGCGACCAGCTTGCGGTGCATGCGCCGGAAGATATGCGTGCGCACGCCCAGCAGGCGGCGGCAGGGCGAGAATGTGCAGAAGTGCACGCCCGCCTTGACCAGCTCTGTAATGAATGCAGGGGGCAGGTCATGCGAGCCGAAGCCGTCGACCGTGACGGCCACGCGCACGCCGCGCCGCGCGGCAGCCAGCAGCGCGGCGTGCAATTTCGTTCCTGCCTCGTCGTCGAACAGGATAAAAGTTTCCACCAGCACGCTTTCGCGCGCTTGCGCGATCGCCTCGAATACGCGCGGGAAGTACTCTTCTCCGTTCTCCAGCAGGCGGATGCTGTCGGGGGCGGACGGCAACGGTGTCATGGCCCGAGAGGCGCCGCAAACACCATGCCAGCGCCGGGGTGTTGCCGGGGGCGCCCGGGCCGCTCAGCCAGGGCCGCGCCGCCGGCGGACCACCAGGGCCGTCAGCAGCACGCCCGCCAGCAGCCCCGCCGTGCCCACCCCGGCCATGGTGAGCGGCGGCATGCCGGGATTGGGCGGCGCACCCGCCTGCTGTGCCAGCGCGCGCCAGTCGGCGGCTGTGATCTGCGTCATGCTGATGGCGTTGTCCAGGCCGTACACGCAGACTTCGCCGCCAGGCAGCTTGCAGAAGCGCTCACGCGGGCAGGCCTTGAGGATCTCCTGCGGCGCGCCTTCGCCGCAGCGCGCGCCGGCACTGCGCAGGACCTGCAGCGTGACATCGGGATGCCGGGTCAGTTGTTCGGGCATGGCGGCCTCCGTGCAAGGATGGGCTGGCGGTCTTTCAGCGTAGCGCACGGCGCTGCCTGCAGGCAGCCTATATGCGCTTCAGGCATATCGGCATGATTAAGTACTCGTTCGCCAGATGACTTGCCTTCCATACAATGGGCTCTCCAACGAACGATCAATGAACAAACAGGGGAGCGTTTTGATGCGATACGGGAAATTCGGCTTCGCGGTAGCCGCGGCAGTACTGGCGCTGGGCGTGGTGCAGGGCGCAAGCGCCGCCGATCCGGACAAGAAGGAAATCCGCTTCGGCGCCACCGCCGGCCCGTACGCCGACCAGATCCGCTACGGCGTGAAGCCGGTGCTGGAGAAGCGCGGCTACAAGGTCACCATCATCGAGTTCAGCGACTACGTGCAGCCCAACCTGGCGCTGGCCGACGGCGCCATCGACGCCAACGCCTTCCAGCACGTGGCCTACCTGAAGAAGTTCTCGGCTGACCGCAAGCTGCAGCTGACCGACATCATCCAGGTCCCGACCGCGCCGATCGGCATCTACAGCCACAAGCACAAGACGCTGGCGGAGGTGAAGCCGGGCAATACCGTCTCGCTGCCGAATGACCCCACCAACCTGGCGCGTGCCATCGCCATCCTGCAGCAGGTGGGCTGGGTCACGCTCAAGCCGGGCACCGACCCGATCCGCGCCAGCGAGCGCGACATCGATGCCAATCCGCACAAGCTCAAGCTGGTCCAGCTGGAGGCCGCGCAACTGCCGCGTTCGCTCGACGATGTCGACTACGCCTTTGTCAACGGCAACTTCGCGCTGGCCGCGGGGCTGAAGCTGACCACTGCGCTGGCGCTGGAGAAGATTCCCGACTACTACATGAACCTGGTGGCGGTGAAGACTGCGGACGTCAACAAGCCGTTCGTCAAGGACATCAAGGAGGCCTACCAGTCGGCCGAGTTCAAGGCGGTGACGCAGCAGCGCTTCGCGGGCTTCGTGCCGCCGCCGTACCAGCGCTGATCCGGCTCGTATCATCTGCGCAGGGCTCCCGCACGGGAGCCCTTTTTCGTTGGCGGTGCCGGGATCCCGCTCCGCCTTGTGCACGGCAAGACAATTGCCGCCGCCATTGCGCCGCAAATACCCTACACTCGACTACACATGCCGCGCGCGCCCACAAAGCACGCCCGGGATCACAACACGACACGCGCATCGAGAGACCTGCCATGTCCATGGTTGCGAGCTTCGAGATCGGCTATACGCGTTATCTCGCCCCGCCGGGCGAACCCCCTTCCCCCACTTCCCCGCCCCCGCCCTTTGCCAGCGACCCTGAGGCGCTGCTGCCTCTGTACCAGGCCATGGTGCTGGCGCGCCAGTTCGACCTGAAGGCGATCGCGCTGCAGCGCACCGGCAAGATCGGCACCTTCGCCTCGGCCCTCGGGCAGGAAGCCATCGGCGTCGGCGTGGCCTTTGCGATGCGGCCCGAAGACGTGCTGGTGCCCTCGTACCGCGACCACGCGGCGCAGTTTGTGCGGGGCGTCACGATGACCGAGAGCCTGCTGTACTGGGGCGGCGACGAACGCGGCAGTGGATTTGCGGCGGCGCCGCATGACTTTGCCAACTGCGTGCCGATCGGCACCCAGGTGTGCCATGCCGCGGGCGCGGCCTATGCCTTCCAGCTGCGCAACGAGCCACGGGTGGCGGTGTGCCTGCTCGGCGACGGCGGCACCTCCAAGGGCGACTTCTACGAAGGCATGAACATGGCCGGCGTGTGGCGCGCGCCGATGGTGATCGTGATCAACAACAACCAGTGGGCGATCTCGATGCCGCGCAGCGGGCAGACCGCGGCGCAGACGCTGGCGCAGAAGGCGATCGCGGCGGGCATCCCGGGGGAGCAAATCGATGGCAACGACGTGGTCGCGGTGCGGCACCGCGTGGGCGAGGCCATCGAGCGCGCCCGCACGGGCGGCGGCCCCGCGCTGATCGAGGCCATCACCTACCGGCTGGGCGACCACACCACCGCCGACGATGCCTCGCGCTACCGCGACGAGGCCAGCGTCAAGGCGCACTGGCAGGAAGAGCCGCTGCTGCGCCTGCGCACGCATTTGCTGTCGCTGAACGCATGGGACGCGGCGCGCGAAGAGGCATTGGTCAAGGACTGCTCGCAGCAGGTGGCGCAAGCGGTCGAAGCCTACCTGGCGCTGCCGCCGCCGGACGCCGCGGCGATGTTCGACTGCCTGTACGCCACCATGCCGCCGGCGCTGCAGGCGCAACTGGAGACCGCGCGGCGCTATCCCGCGCAGCACGGCTGACGCTTTCATCGTCCCCCTGGCCTTCAACGACCAAAGCGAGCGAACCATGGCGGAAATCAATCTGGTCGAAGCAGTCAACCTGGCCCTGGGACATGCGCTGGAGAACGATCCCGACGTACTGCTGCTGGGCGAGGACATCGGCGTCAACGGCGGCGTGTTCCGCGCCACCGCGGGACTGCAGGCGCGCTTCGGCGCGGCGCGGGTCATGGATACGCCGCTGGCCGAGGGCGGCATCGTCGGCGCGGCGATCGGCATGGCGGCGATGGGACTCAGGCCCGTGGCCGAGATCCAGTTCACCGGCTTTATTTACCCCGCCATCGACCACATCATCAACCACGCCGCGCGCATGCGGCACCGCACGCGCGGGCGGCTGAGCTGCCCGCTGGTGGTGCGCTCGCCATGCGGCGCGGGCATCCACGCGCCCGAGCATCATTCGGAAAGCCCGGAAGCGATGTTCGCCCACATGCCGGGGCTGCGCGTGGTGGTGCCGTCGTCGCCGGCGCGCGCCTACGGCTTGCTGCTGGCCGCAATCGCCGATCCCGACCCCGTGATCTTCCTCGAGCCCACGCGGCTGTACCGGCTATTCCGCCAGGAGGTCGCCGACGACGGCGCGGCGCTGCCGCTCGATACCTGCTTCACGCTGCGCGAAGGCAGCGACATCACGCTGGTGACCTGGGGCGCGATGGTGCAGGAGACGCTGACCGCCGCCGACGAACTGGCCGCCGAAGGCGTGAGTGCGACCGTGATCGATGTCGCCACGCTCAAGCCGCTCGACATGCCGACCATCCTCGAAGCGGTGGCGCGCACCGGGCGCTGCGTGATCGTGCACGAGGCGCCGCGCACCGCGGGCTTCGGCGCCGAGATCGCGGCGGAACTGGCGGATGCCGGGCTGTATTCGCTGGCGGCGCCGGTGCAGCGCGTGGCCGGCTTCGATACCGTGGTGCCGCTGGCGCGGCTGGAATACACCTACCTGCCCAGCGCTGCGCGCATCGCCGACGCGGCCCGCAAGGCCATGGCCGCCTGACTGACACCAGGCAACACCGAGCGACACCAAGCCGAGGAAGCGCCGATGAGAGTCTTCAAGCTGCCCGACCTGGGCGAGGGCCTGCAAGAGGCCGAGATCGTGACCTGGCATGTCAAGGTGGGCGATGCGGTGGCCGCGGACCAGCCGCTGCTGTCGGTGGAGACCGCCAAGGCCATCGTCGAGATTCCCTCGCCCTATGCGGGCACCATCGCCCGGCTGCACGCGCAGCCGGGCGATATCGTCCACCTGGGCGCGCCGCTGGTCGGCTTCGAGGGCGCCGGCGAGGATGCCGATGCCGGCACCGTGGTCGGCTCCGTGCAGGTCGGCACGCGCGTGGCCAGCGAAGCGGCGCCGCCGGGCGCGGCCGCGCCTGCCTCCGGCATGGCCGCGCGCGTCAAGGCCACACCCGCGGTACGCGCGCTGGCGCGGCGCCTCGGCGTCGACCCGGCGATGGCCACCGCGTCGGGGCCGGAGGGCACCGTCACCGCCGCCGACGTCGAACGCATGGCCGCCACGCTGGCCGAACTCGGTGCGCCCGAGGAACTGCGCGGCGTGCGCCGCGCGATGGCGCAGAACATGGCGCGCGCGCAGAACGAGGTCGCCGCGGCCACGGTGATGGACGATGCCGATATCCACGCCTGGCAGGCGGGCGCCGACGTCACCATCCGCCTGGTGCGCGCGCTGGTGGCCGGTTGCCGTGCCGAGCCGGGCCTGAACGCCTGGTACGAGGGCCAGACCGGGCGCCGCCACGTGCTGAAAAAGATCGACGTGGGCATTGCCGCGGACCTGCCCGAAGGGCTGTTCGTGCCGGTGCTGCGCGACGTGGGCAGCCGCGACGCGGCCGACCTGCGCCGCGGGCTCGACCGCATGCGCGCGGACATCCGCGCGCGCACCATCGCGCCGGAGGAGATGCGCGGCAATACCATCACGCTGTCCAACTTCGGCATGATCGCGGGGCGCTACGCGGCGCCGATCGTGGTGCCGCCGACGGTGGCGATCCTTGGGGCGGGACGGGTGCGGGACGAGGTGGTCGCGGCCGGCGGCGTGCCGGCGGTGCATCGGGTGATGCCGCTCAGCCTGACGTTCGATCACCGCGTGGTGACGGGGGGCGAGGCGGCGCGGTTTCTGGCGGCGGTGATTGCGGACCTGGAGATGCCGGCTTAGCGGAACACCGGGGAAAGCGCCTGCAAAGGCCGCCGCCCGTCGTGAACGCTCCCCTCTCCCGCGAAGTGGGAGAAGGGTGGGGGAGAGGGGGGCAAACCAGCGGCTCGGCAAAGTTTGCGCTGTATATAATGCGAGCGATCCAGCCGGACCGCCCGACACACCCCTCATGGAAACCAAGACCGCCCGCCTCACCATCCTGATCGATCCGGTCAAGAAGAAGGCCTTCGAAACCCTGTGCGCCGCGCAGGACCTGACGCCGTCGCAGGTGGTGCGCCAGCTGATCCGCGATTACCTGGCCCAGCACGGCGTGGAATACGCCACCAAGGCACGGCCCGCCGGCAGCGGCCGGCAAAAGAAGTAGCTCAGTGCGGGGCGCCCGTGTCCTCGCGCTCCCGTTCCGCACCCTCCTCTCCCGCCAGCACGCCGCAACGCCGCACCGCCTGCGCCAGCGCATCCGCGTAGTTTTGCTGCCCCAGCGCCGCAAGCACCCCGGCCCGCTCCAGCTTTTGCCGCACGCGCGCATTCGCCTCGGCCAGCACCACGGCCACGCCGCGCCGGCGCAGCGTGCGGATCACGGCTTCCAGCGTCTGCAAGCCGGTCATGTCGATGAACGGCACCCGGCCCAGGCGGATCAGCAGCACGCGCGGCTCGGTATGGGTGTGCACCAGCGCCTGCTCGCAGGCCTCGACCGCGCCGAAGAAGAACGGGCCGTCGATGGCGTAGACCAGCACGCCCGGCGGCATCCGGGCCGCGACGGAATCGGCCGCGTCCGCTTCGGCGCTTAGCTCGCGCTCGATGCCGGTTACGTCCTGGCGCGTCACTTCCACCGACGCCGACATGCGCCGCAGGAACTGCAGCATGGCCAGGATCACGCCGATGTTGACCGCGACCACCAGGTCGGTCAGCACGGTCAGCGTAAAGGTGATCAGCAGGATCGCCACGTCGGCGCGCGGCGCCTGCCGCACCATGCGCGCGAACTGGCGCGCCTCGCTCATGTTCCACGCCACCACGAACAGGATCGCGGCCAGCGTCGCCAGCGGCACGCTCGCTGCCAGCGGCGCCAGGAACAGCAGCACCAGCACCAGCGTCAGCGCATGGGCGATGCCGGCCAGCGGGCTGCTGCCGCCGTTGCGGATATTGGTGGCGGTGCGCGCGATGGCGCCGGTGGCGGCAAACCCGCCGAACAGCGGCGCCAGGACATTGGCGATGCCCTGCCCCACCAGTTCCTGGTTGGAATCGTGCCGGGTGCCGGCCATGCCGTCGGCCACCACCGCGGACAGCAGCGATTCGATCGCGCCCAGCATGGCGATGGTGAAGGCCGGCCCTGCCAGCTCGATCACGCGCGCCAGCGAGATCTCCGGCAGCGCCGGAACCGGCAATCCGCGCGGCAGGCCGCCGAAGGCGCTGCCGATGGTGGCCACGCCGTCGAAGCGGAACAGCGCCTGCACTGCCGTGGCCACCACCAGCGCCACCAGCGGGCCGGGAACGCGGTGCAGCCAGCGCACGCGCGGCGCGCCCAGCACCAGCAGCAGGCTCCCCAGCGCCAGCGCGGTCGTGGCCGCATGCCACTGCGGCAGCGCCTGCAGCAGGTGCCACAGCTTTTCATGGAAGTGGGTGCCGGCTACCGGCGGCAGCCCGAAGAAATCACGCCATTGCCCGACGAAGATGATCACGCCGATGCCCGCGGTAAAGCCCACGATCACCGGCGCGGGAATGTAGCGGATCACGCCGCCAAGCCGCGCCAGGCCCAGCGCCAGCAGGATCAGCCCGGCCATCAGCGTGGCAAGTTGCAGCCCGCCGATCCCATGGCGCGCCGTGATGGCGGACAGCACCACGATGAACGCGCCGGTGGGCCCGGCAATCTGCAGGCGGCTGCCGCCGAACATCGACACCGCCAGCCCGGCGACGATGGCCGTATACAGCCCTTGCTCGGGCTTGGCGCCGGATGCGATCGCAAACGCCATCGCCAGCGGCAGCGCCACCACCCCGACGATCACGCCCGACACCAGGTTGGGCAGCCAGTTGGCGCGGCGGAACAGCCCGGCCTGCCATGCTTCGCGCAGCGCGATCATGCGGAGAATCCTTGCAGTGGGTCAACGTCGGAGGGAGGGCGCAGGTGCATGGAATGATAACAACATGCTAATGCCGTGACATGGACCCAGGCACTTGCGGCTTGCGCCGGACGCGGGGCATCGCGCCATCGAGGGCCGGAGTTGGCCGGCGCTGCACGCGACCTGTCGCTATCACGGGCCAATTCCTATACTGGAGTGGCTCGTCCGGACGGTCCGGGCGGAACGGCCCGGCGGACGCGGCTATTCACTGCAATCGGAGGCCATCATGTTCAAGCACCTCCTAGTCCCCACCGACGGCTCCGCACGCGCCGAGGCGACGGTAGCCCGGGCCATGACCTTCGCCAGCCGCATCGGCGCCCGCGCGACCGGCTTGCATGTGATTCCCGAGTATCACGTATTGACGTACCGGCTGACCAGCCAGCAGGACACCAGGGACTCGTTCGCGGCCGAGGCCGCACGCCATGCCGATACCTTCCTGGCCGCCGTCACGCGTGCTGCCGGCCAGGCCGGAGTGCCGTGCGACACCGTCACCGCCACCGACGACCACCCGTGGCAGGCCATCATCCAATGCGCCGAGCAGCGCGGCTGCGACCTGATCGTGATGTCGTCGCACGGGCGGCGCGGGTTGCAGGCGTTGCTGATCGGCAGCGAAACGCAAAAAGTCCTGACGCACAGCACGATCCCGGTGCTGGTCCTGCGCTAGGCGCCATGCATCGCGCGCGTTGCGGGCCGGCACGCCGGCAACGCGCTTTTTCCACCCCATGCCAACTGCAAGGAGCGCAACCATGGCGATTCGACTGGGTGAACAAGCCCCGGACTTCACCGCAGACACCACGGAAGGCAAGCTCAGCTTCCACGAATGGATCGGCGACAGCTGGGCGATCCTGTTCTCGCACCCCAAGGACTTCACGCCGGTATGCACCACCGAACTGGGTTACATGGCGCGGCTCAAGCCCGAATTCGACAAGCGCAATACCAAGATCATCGGCCTGAGCATCGATCCCGTCAGCGACCACCAGCGCTGGGCCAAGGACATCGAGGAAACCCAGGGCGCCGCCATCAACTATCCGATGATCGGCGACGCCGACCTGACGGTGGCCAAGCTCTACGACATGATCCACCCCGAAGCCAGCGGCGCCGGGCCGCGCACGGCGGTGGACAACGCCACCATCCGCTCGGTGTTCATCATCGGCCCGGACAAGAAGGTCAAGGCGATGCTGGTGTATCCGATGACCGCGGGGCGCAATTTCGATGAAGTGCTACGGCTGCTGGACTCGCTGCAACTTAACGCCAAGCACACCGTAGCCACGCCGGTGAACTGGAAGCCGGGCGAGGATGTCATCATCCCGACATCGGTCTCGGACGAAGATGCGAAGAAGAAATACCCGCAAGGGTTCAAGACGCTGAAGCCCTACCTGCGCACGGTGGAGCAGCCCAAGTAGCGCAATCGCGGGATCCCGGCAGCGACCGGGCCAGGCCAGGCAAGGGAGAGAGAGCGAGCAAGGGAGCGCGGCAGGGCGTGGAGGTCACGCAGGACCGCCGGCAGGCGTCCCGGGCTGTTCGGCCGGGACGCCTGACTTGTCCACAGGATCTATCCACAGCTTCAGTGGATATCTCCCCTCTTGACAACCGCCAAGGGCGCGCCGGCCTTGGCTCGTACTGGAGTGCCCGTTTTATAGGCAAACCGTAAACATACGGGAATGCTTGCAGCCTGATTGATTTTGTGCCTTGTGCTGCCTAAGGCCAACCCGGTTGTGGCCTCAGGCACCTAACTCAGCGCCCGCTCAGCGCGTCAGCACCTGGCGGATGGTATCGGCCAGTTCCTTGGCGACGAACTTCGCCACGTAGGCATCCGCGCCCACCTTGCGCACATGCTCTTCGCTGGCTTCGCCCGATAGTGACGAATGAATCACCACCGGCAGCTGCTTGAGCCGGCTGTCGGCCTTGATCTTGCGGGTCAGCGTGAAACCGTCCATTTCGGGCATTTCCAGGTCTGTCAGCACCAGCGCCACTTCGTCCTGCACCGACTTGCCGTGGCTGGCGGCCTCGCCGGCGATGCGGTCGAGCAGTTCCCACGCTTCCTTGCCCGACTTGGTCATCAGCACCGGTGCGCCCAGCGCCTTCAGTCCCTGCTCGATCAGGCCACGCGCCAGCGCGGAATCATCGGCGGCAATTACCTTAAGGCCCGGGCGCAGGTTCAGCTGCGGACCCACCGAGCCCGGCTCGACGTCCGGCTGCCGCGCCGGCAGCACATCGCGCAGGATCTGCTCCACGTCCAGCACCTGCACCAGGCGCGCCTGGTCCGTGCCGGCATCCAGCTTGGCGATGCTGGTCACGTGGCCGGTGCGCACGCTGGCCTCGGCCGAGTGCACCTGGTTCCACTCCAGGCGCACGATTTCTTCCACCGCCTCGACCGCGAAGCCTTGCGTCGAACGTGCGTACTCGGTCACCAGCAGGATGCCGAGCCCGTTGCGCGGCTTGCATCCCACCAGCCTGGGCAGGTCGATCACGGGGATCACCTGCCCGCGGATATCGGCCATGCCCAGGATCGACGGGTCGGCCCCGACCACCGTCGTGACCTGCGGCATCACCAGGATCTCGCGCACCTTGAACACATTGATGCCGAACAGTTCGGACTGCCCGCTGTGCTCGGCGTCGCCCAGCCGAAACAGCAGCAGTTCGAACTGGTTGTTGTTGGTGAGGTTAGTCCGTTCGTCGATGTCCCTCATGGAACTGCTCATGCGTCGCTCCCGTGCCGTGCGTTGGATGATCTGTGGCCGCCGTGTATGCCTTGCCGTGCCGCCGCGGCGGCTGGCGGACGGCAGGTTTCTTGACTGGATATCGGCGCGGGGACTGGAGAGTTGAGGGAGATCGCCCGGGGGGAGCATGTTCGGATTTCGTCGTTGGATATCCGGATTGCTTCGATCCTCGGCGGGCGTGTCGACTACGAGTTCCTCTACTTCCGCGGCGACGCCTTCCGGTACCGGCTGCGCGCCGAGCGCCACAAGGCCGAGCTGCCTACTTCGCAACCAGCGCCAGCCACGCCCGCACCGAAGCGCACCCGCAAACCTGCCAGCAAGGGAAATCCCAACGCATGAACACCCTGACCCACGAATACGGCATTGTCGTCGTCGGCGGCGGCACCGCCGGCCCGATGCCGCGATCAAGGCCAATGAGCGCAACCCCGCGCTGCGCGTGCTGTTGCTCGACAAGGCGCACGTCAAGCGCAGCGGCGCGATTTCCATGGGCATGGACGGCCTGAACAACGCCGTGATCCCCGGCCACGCCACGCCCGAGCAATACACCCGCGAGATCACCCTGGCCAACGACGGCATCGTCGACCAGTCCACGGTCTATGCCTATGCGCGCCACAGCTTCGCCACCATCGAGCAGCTCGACCGCTGGGGCGTGCGCTTCGAAAAGGACGAGACCGGCGACTACGCGGTGAAGAAGGTCCACCACATGGGCTCGTACGTGCTGCCGATGCCGGAGGGCCACAACGTCAAGAAGGTGCTGTACCGCCAGCTCAAGCGCGCGCGCGTGGAGATCACCAACCGCATCGTCGCCACGCGCGTGCTCACCGATGCCAATGGCGCCGCCTGCGGCGTGATGGGTTTCGATGCTCCAGGTCGAGCAGCGCCTGCGCCTCGCGCTGGCGCTCGCCAGCCTCGATATCGTGGGTGACAAAGACTACGGTGGTGCGCATCTGCGTCCAGACGTCGAGCAGCAGCGACTGCTGCCATCGGCGCGATTGCGCCGCGCCTGTCCGACCCCGACCCCGCCGTGCGCCGCGTGGCGGTGCTGCGACTGGCCGACCTTGAAGACGAAGCCGGCGTCCCGCTGCTGCTGCAGCGGCTGCAATCCGATCCCGCCGCGGCGGTGCGCGCCGAAGCCGCGCGCACGCTGGCCAGCTGGGAGACGGATACCGTCGTGCGCGCGCTGGCTGCCGCGCTGGCCGATGCCGACCGCGAGGTGGCAGAGGCGGCAGCACTGGCACTGGCGGAACTAGGACGCAGACTCCGGCGCGGCCGTGCTGCCCTGGGTCACGCATCAGGATCCCTTTGTCCGCGCGTCAGCCTGGCGCGGCCTGCGCGAATTGCGCTACGCGCCGGGCTTCGCTGCCGCGATGGCGGCGCTGGCCGACGCCGCCGCGCCGGTGCGGCGCGAAGCGGTGACCGTGCTGGGCTGGCTCAGGCGCAGCGAAGCGCTGCCGGCGCTGGCGCAGGTCGCCGCCAGCGATGCCGACACCGAAGTCCGGCGCGCCGCGGCCGGCGCGCTCGGCCTGGCTGCCGACGCCTCGGCGCGCAACGCGCTGCTTGCCGCGCTCGGCGACAGCGCGTGGCAGGTGCGCGAGGAAGCGGCGCAGACGCTCGGCAAGCTCAGATTTGCGGAAGCCGTGCGCCCGTTGATCGGAGCGCTGGAAGACGCCTACTGGCAGGTCCGCCTGCAGGCCGCGCGCGCATTGGGCAAGCTCGGGGACCGGCAGGCGCTGGCGCCCCTCACCGTGCAGCTTGCCCATGCAATCAGTAAGCTGCGCAAGGAAGCCGCGCTGTCGCTTGGCAGCCTGCGCGATCCCGCCGCGCTGCCGGCGCTGTCCGCCGCGGCCAGCGACGCGGACCCCGAGGTGCGCAAGGCGGTGCGGATCGCGCTGGCGCAGATCGGCCATCCGCATGGCGGGGCCTGAGCATGCAGGTTCCGGCGCGGTTGGAACTGGCCAGGGTTGAAGGGACGCTGCGCATCCACTGGCCGGATGGAACGGTCCCCTCTCCCGCGCAGTGGGAGAGGGGAGCAAACCAGCAGCACCTGCGAGCAGTCGCTAGCCCCCCGCCAGCGCCTGCAGGATATGCACCTCATCGGTCTCCCGCAGCGGCGCATCCAGCCGCATCAACTGCGTCCGGTTAACGAAGACGCGGATATACGGCCTCAACTTTCCCTGCTCATCGACAATGCGGAACCGCATGCCCGGAAACTGCCGGTCAAGGTCGTCCAGCAGCGCGCCGATGTTCGCGCCGTGGGCTTCCACATACTCGCGCTGCCCGGTGTAGGAGAACAGCGGCGTGGCAATGCGTACTTGCATGGCTGCCCTCCGACTCAGGCCGGCCGCGCCACGCTGACGGCGTAGACCTGCGGCAGGTGGCTGGCGATGCAGCGCCAGTGCTCGCCTTCGTCAACACTCGCCCAGATCTCGCCGCCGGTGGTGCCGAAGTACACGCCCACCGGCCCGTGGCGGTCGGTGGCCATGGCCTGCCGCTTGACCGTGAACCAGCCCTGCTCTGGCGGCAGGCCGCGGTCCTGTCGCTGCCAGGTCTCGCCGCCGTCGCGGGTGACATAGGCCGCAGGGTGGCCGCCGGGACTGACGCGCGGCCAGACATCGCTGCCGTCCATCGGGAACACCCACACCGTGCGCGCATCGCGCGGATGCGCGACGATCGGGAAGCCGATGTCGCCCACCTCGGCCGGCATTGCCTCGCCGATGCGCTTCCACACACCTTCGCGCCGGTCCATGCGATAGATGCCGCAATGGTTCTGCTGGTAGAGGATGTCGGGATTGGCCGGGTGCTGCAGCACGCAGTGCGGATCCTGGCCGTATTCCGGGTTGGGGTCGGGCAGGAAGAGGGCCAGGCTGCCTCGGTTCAGCGGTTTCCAGTCGGCCCCCGCGTCGGTGCTCTCGAACACGCCGCCGCTGGACATGCCGATATAGAGATGACGCTTGTCGCGCGGATCGACCAGCACGGAATGCATCTTGGGCCCGTCGGGGGTGCCGTCCTGCTCGCCGCCGGTCCAGTTGCGCCACATCGGGTGGTTGTTGAAGCCCGGCACGGACTCCCACGTGGCGCCATGGTCGGTACTGCGGAACAATCCCTGCGGCGAGGTGCCGGCGTACCAGGCGCCGGGTTCGCTGGCGTGGCCGGGAGTCAGCCAGAACACATGGTCGACCACGCGGCCGGTCTCGCCTTCGGGCGCCTTGTCGAAAGCGGGCGGGCGCGTGGCCTCGGTCCAGTTGCGTCCGCCGTCGGCGGAGCGGAATACCGTCGGGCCAAGGTGGCCGGTGCGCGCGGCCATCAGCATCCGCGACGGCTCGCGGGGGTCCTGCACGATGTGGTGGATGGTGTGGCCAAGGAAGGTGGGACCTGCCACCTGCCAGTGGCCGCGGGCGGCATCGCTGGTCAGGGTCCAGGCACCCTTGGTGGTGGCGACCAGCAGCGTGATCGGGCCGGTTTCGGGGGACGTCGTCATCATGGCTCCTGCGGGAAGGCCGTTGAACGATGCATCCGAGTCTAGTACATGTAGACAGTGTTCACAATTGAGATTGCACGAGTGCGATCGGCCCAAACAGCGCCATAGCCGCATCCAGCGAGTCGGTAGACAGCAGATAAAAGCGGATATCGGCACGTTAGCTGGACATCGGCGCACAAATATGGCATAAGCATGGTTCCCCCGAATCCGACGCACCGCGCCCCCATGTCTCGCATCGTCCGCATCGCCGCATTGAACCGCCCGGCCCTGCCGGCGGCGGCGTTCGCCGTGACTTCGCAGCAACCGGGCTACGCCATTGACCACGCCCACGGCGTGGTCCGCAGCGCCGTGCTTTTCCTGGCCGTGCGGGCAGCTCGGGACACTACCCTTCAGCAGACCTGAGCTTTCCTGCACGGCACATGGCGCGGATCGCCATCCGGCATCCGCTTGATCATGCAGCCAGGAGAAAGCCAGCCATGCCTCAGCTCTACCGCCAGACCCTTCTTGCCATGGTGGCGCTTGCCGCCCTTTACCTGCTCCTCGAAGCCTGAGGCGCAGCCATGGTCCCGTTTCCTTCACTAGGCCCGATGTTGGGCCCGATGTTGGGCCCGATGCTGGCCCCGACTCCGGTCCTGACCCGTCCACTGGCATTGCGCATCGACGTGGAACTGGCCCCGGGCGAGATCGAGCGCGAACTGGACGCGCTCCACGAGCGCATCCACCGGCCCGGCGACCGCCTGCACGACATGCCCGCGCTGCCGGCGGGCACGCCGGCGCTGCGGCTGCGCTACCGCGAAGCCGACGGCGAGTACTACGTGTATGTGGAAGACCTGATGCAGCGGCGCCTGGCCGGCTATACCGTGTTCAACCGGCTGATCGAGGTGGGCCGGCGCGCCGACCCATGGGTGCGTGCGCCGCACACGAAGTTTGCGCCCGCTTACCAGCGCCGCGGCATGGCCAGGGCGCTGTACCGCTGGGCGCTGGACGGCGGGCTGTGCCTGCTGAGCGGCGCCCGCCAGTCGGCAGGCGCGCACGCGCTATGGCAGGTGCTGGCCGCGGATTACGCCGGCGGCTATGTCGACCTGCGCCAGAAGACACTGACATGGCAGGGCGAGACGGTCAGCCCGCAGCAATGCGATGGCCTCCACACGCGCCGGCTGCTGCTGGGCCGCGGCTGGACCCTGCAGCAATTCATGGCACGTACCGGCATGTACTGAGCGCGGGCCGCGCCACGGAAGCGTCTTTACAGGTGCATCAGCGGCGCGACTGCGCGGGCGTTGTCGAGATAGAGCGTCCAGCCGCGGGCGAAGTAGTCGCGAACACGAGCCGACAGCGAGCGGCCGCTGCCCATGCGGGCGTAATCATCGGTCTCGCGCGCCGGTTCGGCGGCAGCACGGGCATTGGACCTGGCCTCGGGCCTGGCTTGGCGGGGTTGACGATAAAGCGTATCAGCGAGCACTTGCATGGCAATATTTCCTTTTCCGGATCGGAGAAATGTTCAGTGCCTCGCAATGCATATCTGACCGGGTTCTGGCCAGCCGCGCAAGGCAGTTCAGGGTTATCCCTAGTATAGCGAAGTACCTCGTTCGGCATCCGGGTCATTACCTATAGGCCGTATATGGGTGGCGTGATAATTCCCTGCGTCCAAAGCGCCACCTGGCGGAAGCCTCGGCCTCAAAGATAATCATTCTCCACACTCGGTATTCCGCACCGCGCATGCCGTGCATTCCGCTGCGGTTATGACGAGTCCCTCGCACTCACCTAGCCTTCAGCCTTGCCCAGATCAAGCCCGCACTAGAAGGCAACGACAAGCCGGCACACCGATAACAGCGGGTTGGCGAGGCCCTCCAGGCCTGCAGCCCAAAACAGCCAGAACCACGTGAGACAAGCCTGACGACGCGCCGTACGACGGACGTTGCAGCGCCCTGCAAGGAGACAGTTCATCATGATCGAGCAGCCCTATCCGTCGTCAGCGACGGAAGCCGATGCGGCACGCCCCAACGTCCCCGAGGTCCGGAACCGGCTCGACGCCTATTTCGAGATCACCGCGCGCGGCAGCACCCAGCGCAAGGAAGTGGTGGCGGGCATCACCACCTTCATGGCAATGGTCTACGCGGTCTTCGTCGTGCCCGGCATGCTGGGCAAGGCCGGCTTCGACACCAGCGCGGTCTTTGTCGCGGTGTGCCTGACCACCGCCTTCGGCTCGCTGCTGATGGGCCTGTGGGCCAAGCTGCCGATCGCGATCGGCTGCGCCATTTCCTTGACCGCGTTCATGGCCTTCGGCCTGGTGCTCGGCCAGGGCCTGTCGCCGGCGGTCGCGCTCGGCGCAGTGTTCCTGATGGGCCTGATCTTCACCGCGATCTCGGTGACCGGGGTGCGTTCCTGGATCCTGCGCAACCTGCCGGCAGGCGTCGCGCATGGCACGGGCATCGGCATCGGCCTGTTCCTGCTGCTGATCGCTTCCAATGAAGTCGGCCTGGTGGTCAAGAACACCCACGCCGGCCTGCCGGTGGCGCTGGGCAAGATTACCTCGTTCCCGGTGGTGATGTCGGTGCTCGGCCTGGCCGCGATCTTCGGCCTCGAGCGGCGCAAGGTGCCGGGCGGCATCCTGCTGGTGATCATCGCGATCTCGGCGCTGGGCCTCATCTTCGATCCGGCGGTGAAGTTCACCGGCGTGTTTGCACTGCCGTCGCTGAGCGCACCGGGCCATGCTTCGCTGATCGGCGCCATGGACCTGCGCGGCGCGCTGACCGCTGCGGTGCTGCCAAGCGTACTGGCGCTGGTGATGACCGCCGTCTTCGACGCCACCGGCACCATCCGCGCCGTGGCCGGGCAAGCCGGGCAGCTCAACGCCGCCGGCCATATCCACAACGGCGGCCGCGCGCTGACGGCGGACTCGGTCAGCTCGATCTTCTCCGGCTTCTTTGGCGGCGCACCGGCCGCGGCCTATATCGAATCGACCGTCGGCGTGGCCGCGGGCGCCAAGACCGGCCTGACCGCCGTGGTGGTGGGCCTGCTGTTCGTGGCGGTGATGTTCTTCTCGCCGCTGGCGGCACTGGTGCCGTCGTACGCCACGGCGCCGGCGCTGATGTACGTGGGCCTGCTGATGCTGTCCAGCGTCAGCCGCCTGCATATGGATGACCTGGTCGATGCGCTGGCCGGCCTGGTCTGCGCGGTGTTTATCGTGCTGACCTGCAATATCGTCACCGGCATCATGCTGGGCTTCTGCACCCTGGTGGTCGGCCGCGTGATCGCCGGCGAATGGCGCAAGCTCAATGTCGGCACCGTCGCCATCGCAGTGGTGCTGGCTGCCTTCTATGCCGGCGGCTGGGCGATCTGATCCTGCTTGATACATCCCGCATCCCGGGCAACTGGCCCGGGCTGTCCACGACAAGTTGTCTCCTCCACCGCGATCCAGGTGGATTTCAAGCCCGGGCTTCCTGCTTTCCCGGGCTGTTTTTTTTGGTGCGCGCCTTACTGCGCGCCCTGCATTGCCGCCGTATCCATGTACACCAGTTCCCAGACATGGCCATCCAGATCCTGGAAGCCATGCCCGTACATAAATCCCAGGTCCATCGGCGGCTTGTAGGTATTGCCGCCCGCGGTCACCGCGGCATTCACCATTTCATCCACGCGCGCTCGGCTTTCCATCGACAGGCACACCAGCACTTCGGTGAATTTGCGCGCATCGCAGATGTCATTCGGTGAAAAGCTGCGGAATTTGGCTTCGGTCAGCAGCATCACGAAAATGTTCTCGCCAACGATCATGCAGGTGGCGGTGTCATCGGTAAATTGCGGATTGAAGGTAAAGCCAAGACTGGTAAAGAACGCGATCGACTCTTGCAGGTCGCGTACTGGCAAATTGACAAAGATCTGCTGGTTCATGACGTCTCCGGAAAGCGTTGTACAACGCAGAGAACCAGTCTAGGTGCAAAATCCGGTAGCGCCAGCTTTTTCCTTTCCCGGAAATTGGAGCGGCGGCATTGCCATTCGCCGCACTAGGAGCACCGCAATGGCGCGCATCGGTGCGCTGTAAAACAGTGAGGCTGTGCGCAAACACAATCAATCCGTGCAATCCCCGTTATTTTTTGTAAAATTTTTATGTCTACCGACACCTGAGGTTCTAGTAACATGCAGCGGCCTAATTGCAGAAAGGGGAAATGAATGGCGACATACAAGCAACTCCTGGCAGAGAAAGAAGCGCTGGAAGCCAAGCTGAATGAAGTGCGTGCGACGGAAGTCGCCGGTGTGATCGACAAAATCCGCGAACTGATGACCGAATATGGCCTGACCGCGGAAGACATCATGCCCCGGCGCAGGCGCGGCCGCCCCGCGGGTTCCGCCGGCAAGGCGGCCGCCTCGGGTTCGACGCTGCCCCCCAAGTACATGGATCCCAAGACCGGCAAGACCTGGTCCGGCCGCGGCCGCGCCCCGGCATGGCTGGGCAAGCGCCCCGAGCGCTTCCTGATCGAGCAGTAATCCCGCCTGTCGGCCAGGCGGGGGCCTGCCCGGCGCGCTATCGTTCCGGCGCCGCCCAGGGCGCCGTCACAGCGCCTGGCACACATACTCCTTGCGCAGCGCGCGGAAGCCCTTCTGCGTCGGTTCCGCCGTCAGGCGCGCGCCGCCGGCTTCCAGCGGCTGCATCCGCAATACCTGCGCCGAGCACTGGCTCGCGCTCTCGTCACGCTGATACCGGATTTCATAGAGGCCGCCCGGCGCGGGCACGAACGACACCCCGGCCGCGCAGCGCTGCTCCGGCAACGGCGGCTCGGCGATGGACGTCACGGCCACGTAGATGCGCCGGCCTGCCTCGACCAGCCGTTCGCGCGTGCGTTCCGGCGGCTCGGGCGAGCGCCCCGGCAGGCCCAGTTCGCGATCCCGTCCCATTGCCGACAACTGCTTGCCCGTGCCGGCCAGGATCAGCGGCCGTGCTGGCACCGGGCACCTGGCCGGGTCGACCACCGCGAAAGAGGTGATTTCTTCGGTATTGGTCAGCAGCCGCACGCTGGCCGTGGGGGCGCCCGATGGCACCCGGTATTGCGCCACGCAGCCGCATAGTGCCGCGGTGGCGGCCAATGTGGCGAGGCAGGTCAGGCGGGAGGGGACTGCGGACGACCGGTCATGGCGCATGGCGGCAGGCAGTTTGGCATCGCGGTTACGCCAGCCGGGCGATCGCTGGCAGCGGGAAAGCGGCAACATCGGTGGAGATAGGCCACGAACCATGCGCGATACCGGCATGCACGGCATCCGGCGGTGACACCGTCGCGGCTTGCGCAGTGTTGCCCTGCTCCCAAAACCGTGCAGCATACCGGTTTCCGGCAGATTGCGGCAGCCGCACAAACCCATGTTGAAAACCCCGGCGTGATATCCACAGAATCTGTGGATATCCTGCCTTCACCCTCCCCGGAAGCCTTGGTCTGTGCGGCAACGCACCGGACCGCACAAATTTTAGGCAACGCGCTGCATCGATCGCGCATCGACCCTCGTCAGCGCGTCGAAGCCTCCCCCGGTGTCGCGCCCTCTTGCCCAGCCCGCCGGTTGCGCTGCCTTGACCACACATCCTCCCCCCGCGTGCCCTTGAAGGCGCCGCCACCACCGCGTAATCTCAGTCTTACCGGGGGCTAGCACAGGTGCCTTGCGCCAATTTGCCAGCCAATAACAATGCCACTACAAGAGCCAATCCAGGCCAGGCCGTTTCCTCGCGACCTGCTGCACGCGCTGCGTGAAGGCGGTTACGATGTGTCGGCGCTCGTGCCTGCTCCTGAATCCGATCCCGAGTCTTCCGCCCCGTACACGCCCGAGGCCGGGCCCCAGCAGGCGAGCCACCTGCTGTGCGCGGTCTACCAGGCCACCGGCGATCCCGCCATCGGCCTGTGGCTGGGCAGCCGGATGCAGCCCGACCTGCTCGGCCTGGCAGGCATGCCGGCCATGGCGGGCCCGTCGTTGGGCACGGCGCTGCGGCGTATCGCGCGCTACCAGAAGCTGATGATGGGCGACCGCATCGAACTGCGCCGGCAGGGCGAAGAGGCCTGGGTCTGTATCCGCCCGAGCGAGCCGGAGGCGCCTGACACCCGCCCCCGCATCGACATGGAGTTGTGCTCGCTGCTGGCCTTCGGGCGCCAGTTCACGCGCAAGCCGCTGCATCCGCTGCGGGTTTCGCTGCGCATCGGCCAGCCCGACTGGCACCTGCGCTATACCGAAGCCTTCGATTGCCCGGTGCGCTTTGGCGAACCGGAAGACGCGATCGTGTTCGGCCGGCGCGACCTGTCGCTGCGCCTGGTCGCGCGCGCCCACAGCCGTCCGGCTGCGCCCGCCGCCATGCGCGACGCGCAGCGCGCGGCGGCATCGCTCGACGACGTGCGAGCCGCCCTGCACCAGCTGGCCGGCGAGCGCGCGCTGAGCCTGGCCGCGGTGGCGCGCCACCTCGACATCAGCGAACGCACGCTGCAGCGCCGGCTGATGGCGGCAGGCACGGGCTTCCGCGCGCTGTGCGAAGATGTGCGTCGCGAACTGGCCGGCCGATACCTGACCGAGGGCAATATGTCGCTGGGAGAAATCGCTTTCCGGCTCGGCTTTGACGATGCCAATTCGTTCTTCCGCGCCTTCCGCCGCTGGACCGGCATGACACCGGGCGACTACCGGCGCTCGGCGGCGCACCCGCAGGGTTAGGGCAAGCGGCCCGATTCCCCCTCCCCGGCCGGCTTCATGCGCCGGCCGGCGCTTCCCACGGCGGATTCTCGCCGTACTCCTGCGCGAGGGAGGTCGAATGCAGCGCGATGCCGAAGCCGGCCAGCGCTGCGTCCGCCAGCAGCTCGCCGGTATTGGCCTCGATGCGCCCACGCACCCGCACCGCGATTTCCCCGCCCTGGCCGTCGCCCAGTCTCCAGACGTCCTGCCGGCCCTGGCTGCCCACCAGCACCAGGCAATCGTGCCGGGCCAGGTCATGCGGCGTGCGCGGCGTGCCGCGCCGGGCAGGTAATCCGGCGCGGCGCACAGCACGCGCCGGTTGCTGGCAAGGCGGCTTGCCACCAGCGAGGAATCGTCGAGCGCGCCGATGCGGATGGCCAGGTCGAAGCCGGCGCTGACGAGGTCGAGCACGTTGTCGGTCAGGTTCACGCTGAGCGATAGCCCGGGATGCCGCTACAGGCATTCTTCCACGGAACCGCAGCAGCCTGTCAGGCAATACTCGGGAACCAGAGTATTCGCATCACTCAACCCGGCTTGCCGTCCACCCGTGGGCGCGCAAGCTGCGGCGCATAGGTCAGTGCATATAGACCAAACCCCGCCACCCAGCACGCCCCCGCGCCCCAGATCCAGTGCAGATAGCCGGCCGGCCATGCCATCGGACCGAACACGCGCAATACCGCGGCCATGGCAATCAGCCAGTACGCCACCGTTTCGGTGCGGCCGGCCACCAGCATGCGCCCGGTATGGCCCAGAGCGGTGCGCGTGATCATGGCGATGATGGCCACGCCGAGCACGCCCACCGTGAACGCATGGGTCGCCAGCCCGGCCATCGCCAGCCCCAGCGCGCCCAGTGCCTGCAGCAGCAACGCTAGCGGCAGCCACGCATAGGCGAGATGCAGCACCCACAGCAGTGGCCGGTTGCCCACCGCATAGCCGCGCCATCCCGCCACGCGCACCGCCAGCACGCCGGCAGCGAGCAGCGACAGCGCCGCGGCCAGCCATGCCGGCAAGGGCAGCAGTCCCGAGGCCAGCCCCAGCACCGTTGCCGGGATCACCATCCGATCGGCCTGCTGGTACTGCCGCAGGCGGAAACCGGGAATCGCGTTGGTGGTAAACATCGGGATCACGCGGCCGCCGATCACCACCACGAACAGCGTCACCAGCGCCACGCCGGCGCGACAGGCATGCAGCGCCGCGACGTCGTGCCCGCCGGCCTGCAGCCACAATGCAGCGATATTGGCCACGGCGAGCAGCCACAGCGCCAGTGCGAGCGGGTAGTTGCGCCGGTTGCCGGCCCTGGCCAGCGTGCGCGTGAACGCCAGCGCCGCCAGCGGCAGGAATGCGCCTTCGATGGCGAAGGCAACGGTGCCCGGCGCGATCCACATGCCAACGCGTCCCGCCAGCCACAACAGGAACAGCACGGCCAGCGCGGCACCGGTCGGCGTGGGCTGACCGGTCCAGGCGCGTCCCGCGGTGAACAGGAAACCCACCACGATCGCCGCGGCAAAGCCGAACACCATCTCGTGCGCGTGCCAGAACATCCCTGGCAGCACCGGCGCCGGCCCGACCGACTGCATGCCCGCGAGCATTGCCGACCATGCCGCGATCGCCAGCGCGGCAAAGGCCGCGCCGCCCAGGTAGAACGGCCGGAACCCCAGCGCGAACAAGGCGAAGCCACGCGGCGGCGGCCCGGCCGGTTTTTTTCCGGAAGGCGAAGGCCGGGAAGGAAGGATCGGGATGGTTTCCATGGCGGGCGGAAGGGGTCGGTATATCTGTTGAATCCGGCAGTGCCGGGGCGGCAGGCGTCAGATTCTTGATCTGGCGCAGGATTGCCGCAAGCACGCAAACGGGTGCCATGCGTGCTGCGATCACGATAGCACCAGCGCCGCGCCACCAACCTCCGCCGGTGGAACTACCTCCAACGACAGATCGCTCCATGTGGCGTGCTGTGCTGCCGGCGAATAGGCAGCACCAGTGGCCGCCCCTACTCTGGCATCACCCCCGCCAAAGTTGACACAGGAGCATGGCCATGGCCACCCAAACACGCGCGCCGGAACCCGTTCCAGCCGGCGCGGCACTCACGCTGGCGTCCAGTACTTTCGCCTTCACCATCTGCTTTGCCGTCTGGATGCTGTTCGCCGTCCTGGGCATCCCGCTCAAGCAGGAACTCGGTCTCAACGACACTGAATTCGGCCTGCTGGCCGCCACGCCGGTGCTGAGCGGCTCGCTGATCCGCGTGCCGCTGGGCATCTGGACCGACCGCTTCGGCGGCCGCATCGTCTTCTTCGTGCTGATGCTGGCCACGGTGGTCCCGATCTGGCTGATCTCCTACGCGCACAGCCTGTGGCAACTGCTGGTGCTGGGCCTGTTCGTCGGCCTGGCTGGCGGGTCGTTCTCGGTCGGCACGCCCTACGTGGCGCGCTGGTTCCCGCGCTCGCGCCAGGGCCTGGCGATGGGCATCTTCGGCGCCGGCAACTCGGGCGCGGCACTGACCAAGTTCGTCGCGCCGGCGATGATCCTGGCGGCCGGCACCTGGACCATCGTGCCGCGCGTCTATTCGGTGGCGATGCTCGTCACCGCGCTGCTGTTCTGGGTGCTCTCGCGCAGCAACCCGGCGCACATGGTCAAGTCCAGCGTGGGCTGGCGCGAGCAGCTGACGGTGATGCGCGACCCGCGCGTGTGGCGCTATTCGCAGTACTACTCGGTGGTGTTCGGCGGCTATGTCGGCCTGTCGCTGTGGATGACCAAGTACTACATCGGCGAATACGGCTTCGACATCAAGACCGCCGCCTTCCTGGCCGCCTGCTTCTCGCTGCCCGGCGGCGTGCTGCGCGCCATCGGCGGCTGGATCTCCGACCGCTACGGCGCACACCGCACCACCTGGTGGGTGATGTGGGTGAGCTGGGTCGGCTTCTTCCTGCTCAGCTATCCGCAGACCGACTTCATCATCCAGACCACCGGCGGCCCGCAGGGCTTCCGCATCGCGCTGACGCCCACGGTATTCACCTTCCTGCTGTTCTTGGTCGGCATCGCCTTCGCCATCGGCAAGGCCTCGGTATTCAAGTTCATCTCCAACGATTTCACGCACAACATCGGCGCGGTCTCCGGCGTGGTCGGCCTGGCCGGCGGCCTGGGCGGCTTCATCCTGCCGATCCTGTTCGGCATGCTGGCCGACCTGACCGGCATCCGCAGCAGCTGCTTCATGCTGATGTACGGCACGGTGTGCGTGAGCCTGGTGTGGATGCACTACAGCCACCGCGCTGAACGCCAGCGCAAGGCACAGGCTGTCGGCCTGACACAGGCAGCCTGATTGCTCACCTCACAAGCGCGCCTCCGCGCTCTCTCAACCAAGGCATACCAATCATGACCTCATCCGTACTCACCCGCTGGGAGCCCGAGAACGTGGCGTTCTGGCAAAGCGAGGGCGAGCGCATCGCCTATCGCAACCTGTGGATCTCGATCCCCGCGCTGATGCTGGCGTTCGTGGTCTGGATGCTGTGGAGCGTGGTCGCGGTCAACCTCGACCGCGCCGGCTTCCAGTTCACCAAGAACCAGCTGTTCTGGCTGACCGCGCTGCCGGCGCTGTCGGGCGCCACGCTGCGCATCTTCTATTCCTTCCTGGTGCCGGTGTTCGGCGGGCGCCGCTTCACCGCGATCTCCACCGCGCTGCTGCTGGTCCCGGCGCTGGGCATGGGCTTCGCGCTGCGCGACCCGTCCACCGGCTATCCCACGCTGCTGGTACTGGCGCTTCTGTGCGGGCTGGGCGGTGCCAACTTCAGCTCGTCGATGGCCAATATCAGCTTCTTCTTCCCCAAGGCGAAGAAAGGCCTGGCTACCGGGCTGAATGCCGGCATCGGCAACCTGGGCGTGTCGGTGGTGCAGTTCGTCACGCCACTGGTGGTGTCGCTGGCGGTGTTCGGTGCGCTCGGCGGCGAGCCGCAGCAATTCCAGGCCAACGGCGCCACGCAGGACCTGTGGCTGCAGAATGCGGGCTTTATCTGGGTGCCGTTCATCGTGGTGTCGGCGCTGGCCGCGTGGTTCGGCATGCATGACATCGCCGATGCCAAGGCGTCGTTCGCCGAGCAGGCCGTGATCTTCAAGCGCAAGCACAACTGGCTGATGTGCTGGCTGTACGTGGGCACCTTCGGCTCGTTCATCGGCTTCTCGGCCGGGCTGGCGCTCTTGACCAAGTCGCAGTTCCCGGGCGTGAACCCCACCGCCTATGCCTTCCTCGGGCCCCTGGTCGGCGCGCTGACGCGTCCCGTGGGCGGCTGGATCTCCGACAAGCTCGGCGGTGCGCGCGTCACGCTGTGGACCTTCATCGGCATGATCGTGGCGGTGTTCGCCGTGCTGGCGGCGCTGCCGCATGACGGCGCCGGCGGCAACTTCACGTACTTCCTCGCGGCCTTCATCGCGCTGTTCGCGCTGACCGGCATCGGCAATGGTTCGACCTTCCGCATGATCCCGGTGATCTTCCTGACCGAGCGCCAGCGCGCCGCGAAGGGCAAGGGCGACGCCGCGCAGCGCCAGGCGCTGCAGGACGCCGGCAAGGAATCCGCGGCGGTGCTGGGCTTTTCCGGCGCGATCGGTGCGTACGGCGGCTTCTTCATCCCAAAGAGCTTCGGCACCTCGCTGGAACTGACCGGTGCCCCCGACACCGCGCTGTACTGCTTCATCGCCTTCTATGTCAGCTGCGTGCTGGTGACCTGGTGGTACTACGCGCGCCGCAACGCGCCCATGCCCTGCTGACCGCCTTGCCGGCCGGACTAGTTCTTCGGAACTAGTCCCGCGGCCGGCACCTCCCCCGATCGCCATGCGGCGGCTGTTCCACCAGCGAATTGGCTGCCGCGCCGCTCCCCCATAAGCTCAAGGTGTCCCTGCAAACGCTCCGGCAAGCCCCGGAGCCCCGCAGAAAAGCCTCGCGGAGAACAAGCAAATGAGTCATTTCCTGGATCGACTGAAGTTCATGTCGCGCGTCAAGTCCACCTATGCGGACGGCCACGGCGCGGTGGTGAACGAAGACCGCAAGTGGGAAGACGGCTACCGCAGCCGCTGGCAGCACGACAAGATCGTGCGCTCCACCCACGGCGTGAACTGCACCGGCTCCTGCTCCTGGAAGGTCTACGTCAAGAACGGCCTGATCACCTGGGAAACGCAGCAGACCGACTACCCGCGCACGCGCCCGGACCTGCCCAACCACGAGCCCCGCGGCTGTCCGCGCGGCGCGTCGTACAGCTGGTACGTCTACTCCGCGCAGCGCGTCAAGTACCCGATGATCCGCGGCCGCCTGATGGAGATGTGGCGCGAGGCCCGCAAGACCATGGACCCGGTCGCCGCCTGGGAATCGATCAGCCAGGATCCGAAGAAGGCGGTGCGCTACAAGAGCGTGCGCGGCCAGGGCGGCTTCGTGCGCGCCGACTGGAACACCGCCACGGAGATGATCGCCGCGGCCAACGCCTTCACCGTGAAGAAGTTCGGCCCCGACCGAGTGATCGGCTTCTCGCCGATCCCGGCCATGTCGATGGTCTCGTACGCCGCCGGCGCGCGCTACCTGAGCCTGCTCGGCGGCGCCTGCCTGTCGTTCTACGACTGGTACTGCGACCTGCCGCCGGCCAGCCCGCAGATCTGGGGCGAACAGACCGACGTGCCCGAATCGGCCGACTGGTACAACTCGACCTACCTGATGGTGTGGGGCTCCAACGTGCCGCAGACGCGCACGCCCGACGCTCACTTCTACACCGAGGTCCGCTACAAGGGCACCAAGACCGTCGCCGTCTCGTCCGACTTCGGCGAGATGGTCAAGTTCGGCGATATCTGGCTGGCGCCGAAGCAGGGCACCGATGCCGCGCTGGCGATGGCCATGGGCCACGTGGTGCTGAAGGAATTCCACGCCAACGGCAAGTCCGCCTACTTCCGCGACTACATCAGGCAGTACACCGACATGCCGATGCTGGTGCTGCTGCGCGAAAACCAGGACAACGCAGGCACGCTGGTGCCCGACCACTTCCTGCGCGCCTCGCACCTGGCCGACAACCTCGGCGAAGCCAATCATCCCGAGTGGAAGACGCTGCAGATCGACGACACCACCGGCGAGATCGTCGCGCCCAACGGCTCGATCGGCTTCCGCTGGGGCGAGGCCGCCCACAACGGCGGCGAGAAGGTAGGCCGCTGGAACCTGGAAATGAAGGACGGGGGCAGCGGCCGCCCGGTCGAGCCGCGCCTGTCGCTGCTCAGCCAGCACGATGAGGTAGTGGAAGTCGGCTTCCCCTACTTCGGCGGCGAGCACGACGAACTGCTGCGCCGCCGCGTGCCGGCTCGCCGCATCACGCTGGCCGACGGCAGCACCGCGCTGGTGGCGACCGTGTACGACCTGCAGATGGCCAACTACGGCGTCGACCAGGGCCTGGGCGGCCCCAACGTGGCATCGTCGTATGAAGACGACGTGCCCTACACCCCGGCCTGGCAGGAAAAGCACACCTCCGTGCCGGCCCGCCTGGTGACCCAGGTGGCGCGCGAGTTCGCCGACAACGCTGACCGCACGCAGGGCAAGAGCATGGTGATCGTCGGTGCCGCGCTGAACCACTGGTACCACAACGACATGATCTACCGCGGCATCGTCAACCTGCTGATGATGTGCGGCTGCATCGGCAAGAGCGGCGGCGGCTGGGCCCACTACGTGGGGCAGGAGAAGCTGCGCCCGCAGTTCGGCTGGGCCCCGCTGGCGTTCGGCCTGGACTGGTCGCGCCCGCCGCGCCAGATGAACGGCACCTCGTTCTTCTACAACCACACCAGCCAGTGGCGCCACGAGAAGCTGGCCGTCGACGAGATCCTGTCGCCGACCGCCGACCGCAAGCGCTATGACGGCCTGTCGCTGCTGGACCTGAACGCCAGGTCCGAGCGCATGGGCTGGCTGCCGTCGGCGCCGCAGCTCGGCAGCAATCCGCTCGACGTGGTCGACGCCGCCGAGCAAGCCGGCAAGGATCCGGTGGCCTACACCGTCGAGCAACTGAAGTCTGGCGCGCTGCAGTTCGCCTGCGACGATCCCGACAATCCCGCCAACTTCCCGCGCAACATGTTCGTGTGGCGCTCCAATATCCTGGGCAGTTCGGGCAAGGGCCATGAGTATTTCCTGAAGTACCTGCTCGGCACGCAGAACGCCGTGTTCGGGGATGAAAACGATGCGATCACGCCGAGCGAAGTCAACGTGCGCCCGGCCGCCGAAGGCAAGCTCGACCTGCTGACCGTGCTGGACTTCCGCATGAGCACCACCTGCCTGTACGGTGACATCGTGCTGCCGACGGCAACCTGGTACGAGAAGGACGACCTCAACACGTCCGACATGCACCCCTTCATCCACCCGCTGTCCGAGGCCGTGCAGCCGCTGTGGGAAAGCAAGACCGACTGGGAAATCTACAAGGCCATCGCGAAGAAGTTCAGCGAGATCGCCGGCCCGTACCTGGGCACCCGCAAGGACCTGGTGTGCACGCCGCTGCTGCACGACACCCCGGGCGAACTGGGGCAGCCGTTCGAGCCGAAGGACTGGAAGGCCGGCGAGTGCGACCTGATCCCGGGCAAGACCGCGCCGTCGATGACGGTGGTCGAGCGCAACTACGCGGACATCTACAAGAAATTCACCTCGATCGGCCCGCTGCTCGACAAGCTCGGCAATGGCGGGAAGGGCATCAACTGGAACACCCGGCATGAGGTGAAGGAAATCGGCGAGCTGAGCCATACGGTGACGGAACCGGGCGTGAGCCAGGGCCGCCCGAAGCTCGAAACGGCGATCGACGCCGCCGAGATGATCCTGACCTTCGCGCCCGAAACCAACGGCCACGTCGCCGTCAAGGCGTGGGAAGCGCTTTCGAAGATCACCGGCCGCGATCACACCCACCTGGCCGAAGGGCGCGAGCACGACAAGATCCGCTTCCGCGACGTGCAGGCGCAGCCGCGCAAGATCATTTCCGCGCCGACGTGGTCGGGGCTGGAATCGGAAGAGGTCAGCTACAACGCGGGCTACACCAACGTGCACGAACTGATCCCCTGGCGCACACTCACCGGCCGCCAGCAGTTCTACCAGGACCACCGATGGATGCTGGACTTCGGCGAAGGCGCCTGCGTGTACAAGCCGGCCATCGACACCAAGACCGTGGCGCCGATGCTGGGCAAGAAGCCCAACGGCAACCCGGAGCTGGTGCTGAACTGGATCACGCCGCACCAGAAGTGGGGGATCCACTCCACGTATTCGGACAACCTGCGCATGCTGACGCTGTCGCGCGGCGGCCCGCACGTGTGGATCTCGGAAGCCGAGGCCAAGGAAAACGGCATTCGCGACAACGACTGGGTCGAGGTGTTCAACGTCAACGGCACGCTGACCGCGCGCGTCGTGGTGTCGCAGCGCGTGCCCAAGGGCATGTGCCTGATGTACCACGCCCAGGAAAAGATCGTGAACGTGCCTGGCGCCGAGACCAGCGGCATGCGCGGCGGCATCCATAACTCGGTCACGCGCGCCGTGACCAAGCCCACGCACATGATCGGCGGCTACGCGCAGCTCGCCTACGGCTTCAACTACTACGGCACCGTGGGCAGCAACCGCGATGAGTTCGTGATCCTGCGCAAGATGAAGAAGGTCGACTGGCTCGAAGGGCCGCTCGTGGAAAAGACAGAGAAGGAAGGAGCAACGCAATGAAGATCCGCGCCCAGGTGGCCATGGTGCTGAACCTCGACAAGTGCATCGGCTGCCATACCTGCTCCGTAACCTGCAAGAACGTCTGGACCAGCCGCGACGGCGTCGAGTACGCGTGGTTCAACAACGTCGAGACCAAGCCCGGCATCGGCTATCCCAAGGAATGGGAGAACCAGGACAAGTGGCAGGGCGGCTGGAAGCGCAACCCCGACGGCACGCTGGAGCCGCGCCAGGGCGGCAAGCTGAAGATCCTGGCGAACCTGTTCGCCAACCCCAACCTGCCGCAGATCGACGAGTACTACGAGCCGTTCACCTACGACTACGAGCACCTGCAGAAGGCGCCGCTGTCGCAGACCCCGCCCACCGCGCGCCCGGTCTCGGTGCTGACCGGCCGCAAGATGGAAAAGATCGAGTGGGGCCCGAACTGGGAAGACGACCTCGGCGGCGAGTTCAGCTCGCGCGGCCGCGACAAGCTCTTCGACGACGTGCAGAAGGAGATGTACTCGACCTTCGAGAACACCTTCATGATGTACCTGCCGCGCCTGTGCGAGCACTGCCTGAACCCGGCCTGCGTGGCCTCTTGCCCGTCGGGCTCGATCTACAAGCGCGAGGATGATGGCATCGTACTGGTCGACCAGGACAAGTGCCGCGGCTGGCGCATGTGCATCTCGGGCTGCCCGTACAAGAAGATCTACTTCAACTGGCAGAGCGGCAAGGCCGAGAAATGCCTGTTCTGCTATCCGCGCATCGAGGCTGGCCAGCCTACGGTCTGCTCCGAGACCTGCGTCGGCCGCATCCGCTACCTCGGCGTGATGCTGTACGACGCCGACCGCATCGAGCACGCCGCGTCGGTGGCCGATGAACGCGACCTGTACCAGTCGCAGCTCGACGTGCTCCTCGATCCGCACGACCCGGCGGTGCAGGCCGAGGCGCTGCGCCAGGGCATCCCGCAAAGCTGGCTCGATGCCGCGCGCAAGTCGCCGGTGTACAAGATGGCGTGCGAATGGAAGGTCGCCTTCCCGCTGCACCCCGAGTACCGCACGCTGCCGATGGTCTGGTACATCCCGCCGCTGTCGCCGATCCAGTCGGCGGCCGAAGCGGGCCACATGGGCATGAACGGCATCATCCCCGACGTCAAGAGCCTGCGCATCCCGGTCAAGTACCTGGCCAACCTGCTGACCGCGGGCGACGTGATGCCGGTGCTGTCGGCGCTGGACCGCATGCTGGCAATGCGCGCCTACAAGCGCTCGCAGGTGGTGGACGGCGTGCAGGACCTGGACGTGCTCAGGCAAGTGGGGCTGACACCAGCGCAGGTCGAGGATATGTACAAGACCATGGCGATCGCCAACTACGAGGACCGCTTCGTGATCCCGTCCTCGCACAAGGAAATGGTCGAGGACAGCTTCAACGACAAGGCCAGCTGCGGCTTCACCTTCGGCAACGGCTGCTCGGGCGGCACCTCGGATGGCGCGCTGTTCGGCAAGAAGCCGCAGGGCAGCGTGCATTTCGTCGATATGCCCAGGTCGCGCAAGAAGGCCGTGATGAGCTGAGCGCCCGCGAACGAACCGGAGAACAACATGCCCCTCTATCCCATCCTCAGCGCGCTGCTCGGCTATCCCGAGCAGGAACTGATCGACGCGCTGCCCGAGATCGACACCGCCCTGGCCGAATGGCCGCAGGCCCGCCACCTGCTGGCGCCGGTGACCGACATGCTGCGCGGCGAAGCGCTGATCACGCTGCAGGAGAACTATGTCGCCACCTTCGACCGCAACCCGTCGCACTCGCTGCACCTGTTCGAGCATGTGCACGGCGAAAGCCGCGACCGCGGCCAGGCCATGGTCGACCTGATCGACGAATACCGGCGCGACGGCTTCGAGCCGGCCGCGTCGGAGTTGCCGGACTACGTGCCGCTGTTCCTGGAGTTCCTCGGGGCGCTGAGCGCCGACGGCAAGGAGGCACGCGCCGAGCACCTGCTGGGCGAGGCGATCCACGTGCTGGCCGCGATCGGCGACCGGCTCGCGCGCAACCAGAGCCCGTATGCCGGCGTGTTCGCTGTGCTGCGCACGCTGACCGACGTGCAGCCGCAACCGCAGCAGGAGCCGCCGGTGCGGGACATGGACGAGGCGCTGGAGACCTTCGGTCCGGGCGCCGACGGCGTGGAGCCGCTGCTGGCGCCACAGACTGGGCCGCAGGCGGTGAAATTCTATCCGCGTGGCACGGCGCCGGTTCCCGCGCATTGCTGACCACACCTGGCAAGGCAACCCGAACACAGACATTGGGCTAATACCATGGCAACGCTTCACCAATTCCTCTACGGCATCTACCCCTACATCGCTGCCGCCATCTTCCTGTTCGGCAGCCTGGCCCGCTTCGAGCGCGAGCAGTACACCTGGAAGACCGACAGCTCGCAGGTGCTCTACCGCGGCAACCTGCGCATGGGCAACATCCTGTTCCACGTCGGCATCCTGGGCCTGTTCTTCGGCCACCTGGTGGGCCTGCTGACGCCGGTGGCGGTATGGGACGCGCTGGGCGTCTCGCACGGTTTCAAGCAAGGCGTGGCCATGGCGGCCGGCGGCGTGATGGGCACCATGTGCCTGGCCGGGCTGCTGATCCTGCTGCACCGCCGCCTGACCAACGCGCGCGTGTCCGCCGTGACCCGCACCGGGGACAAGGTGCTGCTGCTGTGGCTGCTGGTGACGCTGCTGCTGGGCCTGTCCACCATCTTCGAATCGGCCGGCCACATGGACGGCCACATGATGGTGCAGCTGATGACCTGGGCCCAGCACCTCGTCACGCTGCGCGGCGACGCCGCCGGCTATATCGCCGACGCGCCGCTGCTGTTCAAGGCGCACCTGTTCATGGGCATCACGCTGTTCGCGATCTTCCCGTTCACGCGGCTGGTGCATGTGTGGAGCGGCTTTGCCTCGGTCGGCTACGTCGGCCGCGCCTGGCAGCTGGTACGCGGACGCTGAACCAACGGAGAACCGACATGCCTGTCACCGTCAACGGCGTGGAACTGCGCGACGCCGATATCGAACGCGAGCTGGACCACCATCATGACGCGGCCAATCCCGCGAAGATGGCGACGATCGCGGCCATCCTGCGCCTGCTGGTGCGCGAAGAGGCCGGACGCATCGGCCTGAGCGTGCCCGGCCAGGACGACGACGCGCTCGCCATGGCGCTGCTGGAGCGCGAGGCCGGCATCCCCGAGCCTGACGAAGCCAGCTGCCGCCGCCACTACGACAGCCGTCCGGAGCGCTTCCGCGACGGCGAATGGGTCGAGGCCGACCACATCCTGTTCCAGGTGACGCCGCGCGTGCCGCTGGATGCGCTGCGCGAGATCGCGGCGCAGACGCTGGCGCTGGTGCGCGGCGATCCGTCGAGCTTCGCGCAGCATGCCCGCGCGCTGTCGAACTGCCCGAGCGGCAACAACGGCGGCCGCCTGGGCCGCGTGTTCCGCGGCGAAGCCGCGCCGGAGTTCGAGCGCGCGCTCTTTGCCGCGCAGCATGACGGCGTCTTGCCGCAACTGGTCGAGACCCGCTTCGGGCTGCATATCGTGCGCATCCTGGAGCGCTGCCCCGGCACCCGACTGCCCTTCGATGCCGTGCGCGGCGACATCGCCTGTGCGCTGGCCACGGCGGCGCGCGACCGCGCCTGGAAGCAGTACGCCAGCCTGCTGATCGGCCGCGCCCGCATCGAAGGCATCGAACTGGAAGGCGCCGACAGCCCGCTGGTGCAGTAGCGCCGCCATCCTGACCAACGGAAACCGCCATGCATCAGATCGAACATCTACTGAAGGGCTTCGAGCGGTTCCAGCAACGCTATTTCGACGATGCGCCGAGCCTGTTCGACGCGCTGCGCACCGGGCAGCAGCCGCCCACGCTGCTGATCGGCTGCTGCGACTCGCGCGTGGACCCGGCCCTGCTGCTGGGTTGCGACCCCGGCGATCTCTTCACCGTGCGCAATATCGGCAACCTGGTGCCGCCCTGCACCGGGCGTCATGAAGGCAGCCTGCACGGCGTGTCCGCCGCGATCCAGTTTGCCGTCGAGCAGCTGCAGGTCGACCGCATCATCGTGATGGGCCATGGCGGCTGCGGCGGCATCCGCGCGCTGCTGGCGCAGCCGGCCGACGCCGGCGACCATCCGCCCGAAGAAGGCGACGAAGCCGACTACCTCGGCGCCTGGGTGCGCATCGCCGCACCGGCGCGCCGGCAGGTGGAGCAAACGCTCGCCGACGCCAGCCCGGCGCAGCGCCAGCGCGCCTGCGAACAGGCGGCGATCCTGGTCTCGCTGCGCAACCTGCAGACCTTCCCGTTCGTGCGTCGCGCGCTGGAAGCCGGAAGGCTGACGCTGCACGGCTGGTACTTCGACTTGCAGGCCGGCGCCCTGCTGGCCTACTCGCAACGCGCCGATGCCTTCCTGCCGCTGGTATGCCCTTTGCCCATTACCGCCGCACAAACCGAATCCGTCACGACATGAATCCCTTTATCTTTGGCATCACCGGCACCTCGGGCAGCGGCAAGACCACGCTGATTACCGCATTGCTGCCGTGGTTTCGCGCGCAAGGCCTGACCGTCAACGTGATCAAGCACAGCCACCATCCGCTGGAGCTCGAGCCCCCCGGCAAGGACAGCGCGCGCTTTCGCACGGCCGGTGCCACGGAAGTGATGGTGGCCTCGCCCTATCGCTACGCCATCGTGCGAGAGCTGGCCAATGAAGCCGAGCCGACGCTTGCCGAACAGGTGGCGCGGCTGCGGCCGGCGGACATCACGCTGGTCGAAGGCTTCCGCCGGGAGGATATTCCGCGCATCGAGGTGTATCGCCCGGCGCATGGGCGTGCGCCCTACTATCCCTGCGATCCGTCGATCGTCGCTGTGGCGACCGATGCGCGGCTCGACACATTGCTGCCGTGCCTGCCGCTGGACGATAGCGGGCAGGTCGGCCGGTTCATCCTCGCCATGCGCGGCCGGAACCATCTGGATCCGCTCGACTCCGGCGCTTTCCCCACAGCGGTGGACATGGTCGCCGCCTGACGGCGGCCTCCGGCGGACCCGACAGCCCCGGCGGCATGTGCGGGATGCTGCGTCTGTGCGTCGCCGGAATGCCCGCGCCAGTGCCCGCGCCGCCACCCGCCTCGACAATTTCCGCACGCCGCCTATCTTAAGGGTGTCAGTACTGGCGCCGCCGGTGCTGCCGACTGCCCGTCCGCGGCAGGCGGCAGTCGCCGTTTGCCCGGACGCAGGCATCAAGCGAATGAACGAGGACTCACCCCCGCGGCAGAACTATGAGGATGCCTTGCTCGGCATCGTGGGGGAGATGTCTACCGCCATGCGGCCGCAGGCCGAAGCCGGTGCAGCCGCCGCCCCCTCGTTGGACAGCGCGCTCGAAGCCGAACTGGGCTTCGACAGCCTGACGCGCGCCGAACTCCTGACCCGCATCGAACAGCGCTTCGGCGTCAGCCTGCCGGAACAGGTGCTGGCCCAGGCCGACACCCCGCGCGCGCTGCTGCGCGCCGTGCTCGCCGCCAGGGACCTGCCGCCCGGCGCTGAAGATGCACCCGCACGGCTGGCCAGCCCGGCACCGGCAGATGCCGCGGCACAAGCGCCGGAAGGCGCCGCCACCATGACGGACGTGCTGCGCTGGCACCTGCACCGCCACCCGGACCGTACCCACATCATCCTGCACAGCGGCGAGGGCGAGGATACGCCGATCACTTTTGCGCAACTGCACCGGCGCGCCTGTGCAGTCGCAGCCGGCCTGGCCGCGCGCGGCGTGCGCGCCGGTACGACCGTGGCACTGATGCTGCCAACCAGCGCGGAGTACTTCTACTGCTTTACCGGCATCCTGATGGCAGGCGGGATCCCGGTGCCCCTCTACCCGCCGGCGCGGCTGGCGCAGATCGGTGACCACCTGCAGCGCCACGCCGGCATCCTGGCCAACGCGCAGGCGCCGATCCTGATCACGGTGGCCGAAGCGCGGCCGCTCGCCACCCTGCTCAAGGCCAGCACCGGCACGCTGCAAAGCGTGCTGACGCCACAAGAAGTTGAGGACACCGACGCGGCGCCGGTCCATGCGATGCTGCGCGCGCACGATATCGCGCTGCTGCAATACACTTCCGGCAGCACCGGTTCGCCCAAGGGCGTGGTGCTGACGCACACCAACCTGCTGGCCAACCTGCGCGCCATGGGCTTGGCGCTGTCGGTCGACTCGCGCGACGTCTTTGTCAGCTGGCTGCCGCTGTATCACGACATGGGCCTCATCGGCGCCTGGATGGGCAGCCTGTACTTCGCCTTCCCGCTGGTGGTGATGTCGCCGCTCACGTTCCTGGCACGGCCCGAGCGCTGGCTGTGGGCGATCCACAAGTACCGGGGCACGCTGTCTGGCGGGCCCAACTTTGCGTATGAACTGTGCCTGCACAGGCTGGCCCAGGCGGACCTGTCGGGCCTGGACCTGTCGAGCTGGCGTTTCGCCTTCAACGGTGCCGAGCCGGTGAGCCTGCAGACCATGCGCAAGTTCACGGCGCGCTTCGCCCGGCATGGACTGCGCGCGCAAGCGGCAGCGCCGGTCTACGGGCTGGCCGAAGCATCGGTGGGCCTGACCTTCCCGCCGCCGGGACGCGATCTGACGGCCGACCTCATCGACCGCGCCGCATTCGCACGCACGTCGCGGGCCGTTCCTGCCGGAGCGGACGGGCCAGACGTGGCAGGCGAACGGGACGCCATGGAGATCCCGTCGTGCGGGCGGCCGCTGCCCGGCCACGATATCCGCATCGTCGACGCCAGCGGCTGCGAACTGCCCGAGCGGCGTGAGGGCCTGCTGCAGTTCCGCGGGCCTTCGGCCACCAGCGGCTATTTCCGCAACCCCGCACAGACGCGCCAGCTCTTCGATCGCGGCTGGCTCAACACCGGCGACTACGCCTATATCGCCGACGGCGAGCTCTTCATCACCGGACGCGCCAAGGAAACCATCGTCCGCGGCGGCCGCAATCTCTATCCCTACGAAGTGGAGCAGGCCATCGGGGCCATCCCCGGCATCCGCAAGGGCTGCGTCGCGGTGTTCGGCAGCCCCGATCCGGCCAGCGGCACCGAGCACATCGTGGTGATGGCGGAATCTGCGGCAACGGACGAAGCAGCGCGCAGCGCGCTGCAACGGCAGGCGCTGAAGACCGCGCTCGATGTGCTCGGCATGCCGCCGGACCATGTCGTGCTGGTGCCACCGCACACCATCCTGAAGACGTCGAGCGGCAAGATCCGCCGCGCCGCTTGCCGGGAGCGATTCGAGCATGGCGGCACCGGCCCGGGCGACGCCGCGCCATGGCTGCAGATCGCGCGCTTCGGCTGGCAGGCGCTGCTGCCGCAGTTGCGGCGCGGCCGGCATGCCGCCGCCGGGCTGTCCTATTCGCTGTACGCGTGGCTGCTGTTCGCCGCGATGGCGCCAGTGACGTGCCTGGCTTCGGTGGCGATGCACCGGCCTGCCATGGGCTGGACGCTCAGCCACCACGCCGCCCGGCTGCTGCTGCGGCTGGCCGGGGTGCCATGGTTCGTGCAGGGGCTGGAGCACCTGCCGCGCAATCGCGCCTGCGTGCTGGTATCGAACCATGCCAGCTACCTGGACGGCATGGTGCTGATCGCCGCACTGCCCATGCCCGTGTGCGTGGTGGCCAAGCGCGAGCTGCAAGGACAACGCATCCCGGGCGCCTACCTGTCCAGCATCGGGGCCGACTTCATCGACCGTTTCGACAACGTGCGCGAATCCGAGGCGATCGAGCGACTGGTCACAACCGTGCGCGCCGGGCGCTCTGCCCTGCTGTTCCCGGAAGGCACCTTCGGCCGCGAGCCGGGGCTGCAACGTTTTCGCTCGGGCGCCTTTGTCGCCGCCGCCCGTGCCGGCGCCCCGGTGGTTCCGATTGCGCTGCGGGGCACCCGCTCGGTGCTGCGCGACGGCCAGTGGCTGCCGCGCCGGGGCCCGATCAGTGTCGTCATCGGCCGGCCCCTGCCGCCCGACGGGCAGGACTGGCCGGCGGCAATGCGACTGCGCAACGCGGCCCGCGCCGAGATCCTGCACTACTGCGGCGAACCCGATGCACTGCGTATCAAGGCGCAGCCTGCGCGGCCCCACCTCGCGCGGCAGCTGCCATGATCCCTGCTGGCCGGACCGGGCGCGAGCCGCCGACCGCCACATCGACCGTCTCACCGGCCGTCTCACCCGCCGTTTCACCCGCCGTTTCACCATAAGGCAATGGAGACCTTTGCCACCGCCCCGATGTGGGCCGGATTTTTTGTCCTGGTGCTGGGCACGCTGCTCGTGGACATCTTTGTCCTTGGCGGCCGGCATGCGCACCGCGTCTCCTCGCGCGAAGCGCTGGGCTGGACCCTGACCTGGATGACCCTGGCCGCGCTGTTCGGCCTCGGGCTCTGGTGGGTGGTGGCCGAGGACGCCGGCCACGACGCCGCCAATCGCAAGGTGCTGGAGTTCTACACCGGCTACCTGATCGAGCTGTCGCTGTCGGTCGACAACATGTTCGTGTTCGCGATGATCTTCAGCTACTTCGCGGTGCCGCCGGAACTGCAGCGCCGGGTGCTGCTGCTTGGCGTGCTCGGCGCGATCCTGATGCGCGCCGCGATGATCCTGGTGGGCGTATGGCTGATCAGCCAGTTCGCCTGGATTCTCTACGTGTTCGGCGTGTTCCTCATCATCACCGGCATCAAGATGCTGTTCATGTCCAGGCATGCGCCCGACCTCTCGCGCAATCCCATCGTGCGCTTCCTGTGCGCGCATATGCGGATCACCCCGCAGTATCACGGCGAACGCTTCTTCGTGCGCATCGACGGCCTGCGCTATGCCACCCCGATGTTCGTGGTGGTGCTGATGGTGGAGGCCACCGACCTGGTGTTCGCCGTCGACAGCATCCCGGCGATCTTCGCCGTGACCACCGATCCCTTCATCGTCTTCACGTCGAACATCTTCGCGATCATGGGGCTGCGCGCGCTGTATTTCCTGCTCGCCAACCTGGCGGCGCATTTCCAGTACCTAAAGTACGGCCTTGCCGTCGTGCTCGCCTTCATCGGCGCCAAGATGCTGGTCGAGCCGTGGTTCCACGTACCGGTGCACTGGTCCCTGGGCGCGGTCGCGATGACACTGTTCGTCTCCGTCCTGCTCAGCCAGGCCAGGACCAGGCGAGCCGCCGCGGCGGGCGATGAGCCGGGCCGCGGCGGCGCACCGCGCGAACGCGAGGCCGGTAACCGGCGCACATGAGGAGCAAGCCATGAACAAGATCCTGCTGGCGACCGACGGGTCGTCCTATAGCGACGCGGCTGCGCGCTACCTGGCGCAAAGCCCGTTGCTGACCCGCGACTTCGTCGTGCACGTGGTGCATTGCGAGCCGGATGTGCCCGGCGACATCAAATCTTTCATCGATCGCCGCACGCTCGACGACTGGCATCGCGAACAGAACGAGAAGGCGATGGGCTCGGTGGCCACCATCCTCGGCGAAGCCGGGATCCCGTTCGAGCGCCATGGCTTCACTGGCTTCGCGCCGACCCGCATCGTGGAGTATGCGAGCCAGATCGGTGCGAGCCTGATCGTGATGGGCTCGCATGGCCGGGGCGGATTCCTGGATGCCATCGTGGGGTCGGTGGCAAGGCGGGTCCTTGCCCATGCGCACTGTCCTGTGCTGCTGATCAAGGATTAGCAGCGCGTCGTTCCCACTAGGCACGGCCCCATAGCCATAAGGGCGGCGAGCGCTTCCACGCGATGGCGCCGCCGCTGGGAGCGCGCGCGCCTGCCGCGCGCGCAACCGCGTCTTCTCCACAGGCAAAAAACCGCTGCATGACATCCTGCCCGGTTTGATGCCAGTCAATCCCCTTCTCGCAGTGTGTCCGCATCATCACTGCAAGCGCCTGGTGCCAGTTCGCGCCCCACAAGCACCGCGACAACAGCTTTCCACAACCCGCTGAACCACGGCACCATGAAAGCAAGAAAATGGCTTTACCCCGCATTCGCGGCACTGCCGCTCTCGCTCTGGCTGGGTCTTCCCCAGGCAGCCACCAACACCGCCAAGGCCGCACCGAAGGCTGAAGCAAAGGCTGACAGGAAGGCGGCTATCCCCACCCTCACCGCCGCCGAGTTCGATCATGCCAGGCAGATCTACTTCGAGCGCTGCGCCGGCTGCCACGGCGTGCTGCGCAAGGGCGCGACCGGCAAGCCGCTGACGCCCGACATCACCCGCGCGCGCGGCTCCGAATACCTGAAGACCTTCATCAAGTACGGCAGCCCGGCCGGCATGCCGAACTGGGGCACTTCCGGCGATCTCTCCGACCAGGAAGTCGACCTGATGGCCCGCTACATCCAGCTTGATCCGCCGACGCCGCCGGAGTTTTCACTGGCCGACATCGAGAAGAGCCGCAAGGACATCCTGCCCGTCGCGCAACGGCCGACGAAGAAGATGAACCAGTACAACCTGGACAACCTCTTCTCGGTCACGCTGCGCGACGCCGGCGAAGTCGCGCTGATCGACGGCGACAGCAAGCAGATCATCAACATCGTCAAGACCGGCTATGCGGTGCACATCTCGCGCATGTCAGCGTCGGGCCGCTACCTGTACGTGATCGGGCGCGATGCGCGGCTGGACCTGATCGACCTGTGGCTGCCCAAGCCCGACATCGTCGCCGAGGTCAAGATCGGCATGGAGGCGCGTTCGGTCGAGACCTCCAAGTACAAGGGCTATGAAGACAAGTACGCGGTGGCGGGCTCCTACTGGCCGCCGCAGTACGTGATCATGGAAGGCGATACGCTCAAGCCGCTGAAGGTCGTGTCCACGCGCGGCATGACCGTCGACAACGAATACCACCCCGAGCCGCGCGTTGCCTCGATCGTCGCCAGCCATTACCACCCCGAGTTCGTGATCAATGCCAAGGAGACCGGCAAGATCCTGATGGTCAACTACTCGGACCTGTCCAACCTGAAGACCACCACCATCGATTCGGCCAAGTTCCTGCATGACGGTGGCTTCGACTCCACCGGGCGCTACTTCCTGGTCGCGGCCAACGCATCCGACAAGATCGCCGTGGTCGACACCAAGGAAGACAAGCTCGCCGCACTGATCGAGGTGGGCAAGACCCCGCACCCGGGACGCGGCGCCAATTTCTCGCATCCGAAGTTCGGCCCGGTCTGGGCCACCAGCCACCTGGGCGACGAGACCATCAGCCTGATCGGCACCGATCCCGCCGGCCATCCGGCACAGGCCTGGAAGGTCGTGCAGACGCTCAAGGGCCAGGGCGGCGGCTCGCTGTTCATCAAGACGCATCCCAAGTCCTCGAACCTCTGGGTCGATACGCCGCTGAATCCCGATGCCAAGCTGAACCAGTCCGTGGCGGTGTTCGATACGCGCAACCTGGAAGACGGCTTCAAGGTGCTGCCGATCGCCGATTGGGCCGGCCTGAAGGGTGCGGGCGCCAAGCGCGTGGTGCAGGCCGAGTACAACAAGGCCGGCGACGAGGTCTGGTTCTCGGTCTGGGGCACCAAGGACGGCGAGTCCGCGCTGGTGGTGGTCGATGACAAGACCCGCACGCTCAAGACGGTGATCAAGGACAAGCGCCTGGTCACGCCAACCGGCAAGTTCAACGCCTACAACACACAACACGACGTCTACTAATACCCGCGGCACCGCACCGCTCTCTCGGTGCGGTGCCCGGTTCCATTCCCCCAACGGAGAAATCAAGATGAAGCACCCCGTTCACCTGACTGCGCACCTTCCTGCGCGCCTGCCCGCGCTGCTCGCAGCCGCCGCCTGTGTCCTGTCATTCGGCGCCGCCGTACCCGGCGTGGCCCATGCCAGCCAGCAGCTTGCTTCCAGCAAAGCTTGCCTGTCCTGCCACGGCGTCGACAAGAAGCTGATCGGACCGGCCTTCAAGGACGTCAAGGCCAAGTACGCAGGCAAGAAAGACGGGCAGCCGCATATGGTCCAGTCGATCCTGAAGGGCAGCAACGGCCAGTGGGGCGCGATGCCGATGCCGGCCAACGCGGTCAGCGAGGCCGAGGCCAATACGCTGGCCAAATGGATCCTGTCGCTCTGATACCCCGGGGGTGGCGTGGCGCCACGGTGACGGTTCTGGCCGCGGTGCTGCTGACCGCGCCGGCAGCGGCGTCAGCGCAGCCCACGCCCACCCGGCAGGCGCAACTGGCGCACTGGCTGCGCGACGACTGCGGCGCCTGTCACGGCATGACGCTGCGCGGCGGCCTGGGTCCGCCGCTGACGCGCGAGGCGCTGGCGGGCAAGCCGCCCGAGAGCCTCGTCGCCACCGTGCTGTACGGGCGGCCCGGCACCGCCATGCCGCCCTGGCAACCCTTCATGACGCAGGATGAAGCCCAATGGCTGATCGAACGACTCCGGGCCGGCACTCCGCCGACCGTCGTGCCCGTCACCACGGCGCCGGCACGATGATGCGCGGCCTGGCCGCTGCCTTAGCCTGCGCCGCGGCACTGTTGGCCGGCTGTGCCAGCGCGGTGCGCGGCACCGGCGATCTCGGCGTGGTGGTGGAACGTGCCGCCGGCCGGCTGCAGATCGTGGAAACCACCGGCATGACGCGGCTGGCCACGGTCGACGGGCTGGGCGACCTGTCGCACGCCAGCGTGGTGTTCTCGCGCGATGCGCGCTACGCCTACGTGTTCGGCCGCGACGGCGGGCTCACGCGCGTGGACCTGCTGGACGCGCGCATCACGCACCGCGTCCTGCAAGCCGGCAACAGCATCGGCGGCGCGATCTCGCAGGATGGCCGCGTAGTGGCCGCGCAGAACTACGCGCCGGGCGGGGTCCGGCTGTTCGATGCCCAGACCCTCGAACCGCTGGCCGACCTGCCGGCCATCGGCCAGGACGGGCGTCGCGCCAAGGTGGTGGGCCTGGCCGACCTGCCGGGCCGGCGCTTCGCCGCCAGCCTGTTCGAGTCCGGCGAGATCTGGATCATCGATGCCGCCGATCCGCGCCATCCGCAGGTGACGCGCCTGCCGGCCGGGCGCGAGCCGTACGACGGCCTGGTCACGCCCGATGGACGCTGGTACCTGGCCGGCCTGTTCGGCGAGGACGGGCTGGCGCTGGTCGACCTGTGGCAAACGCCACCGCAGGCACGCCGCGTCCTGTCGGGCTACGGGCGCGGCAGCCAGCCGCTGCCGGTCTACAAGATGCCGCACCTGCGCGGCTGGGCGATGGCGCAGGGCCAGGCATGGCTGCCGGCCATCGGCCGCCACGAAGTGCTGGTGGCGGATCCGGCGCGCGGCTGGCAGCAGACCGCGCGCGTGGCGCTGGCCGGCCAGCCGGTCTTTGTGATGGCACGCCCGGACGGCCGGCAGGTGTGGGTCAACTTCGCCTTCCCGCACAACGACACGGTGCAGGTCATCGACACCGCCACGCGCGAGGTGATTCGCACCCTGCGGCCCTGCGGCGGAGTCCTGCACATGGAATTCACGCCCAAGGGAGAGGCGCTGTGGCTGTCCTGCCGCGACGACAACCGCGTCGAGGTCTATGACACCGCCAGCCTGGCACGCATCGCCACGCTGCCGGCCGACAACCCCAGCGGCATCTTCTTCACCGCGCGGGCACAGCGCTTCGGCATGTAGACGGCGCCATGTTCGACGAATTCACCCTGTACGACACGCTGCAGCACGACTTTCCGCTGCAGCCTCGCCCCTACCAGGCGCTCGCGCAAGGGCTGGGCCTGTGCGAGCACACGCTGCTGTCGCTGCTGGCGCGCGATCTGGGCGCGGGCCGGATCAGCCGCGTCGGCGCCGTGTTCGCGCCCAATGTGATCGGCGTCAGCACGCTGGCCGCGCTGAGCGTGCCGACAGCGCAGCTGGATCGCGTGGCCGCGCGCGTCAGCACCTGCGCGTCGGTCAGCCACAACTACGCGCGCAGCGGCCACGCCTACAATCTGTGGTTTGTCGCGGGCGCGCGCGAGCGCGGCACGCTGGATCGCACGCTGGCGGCGATTGCCGACATGGCGGGGCAGGTGCCACTGGACCTGCCGATGGCACGCGAGTACCACATCGACCTGGGTTTTGCGCTCGGTACTGGCAATCGCCGCCAGCGCCGAGTCGCGGCCCCCGTGCTGCCTGTCACGCTGGATGCGGATGACTGGCGCCTGGTGGCGGCGCTCGAGGCGGGCCTGCCGCTGACGCCGCGCCCGTTCCATGATCTGGCGCTGCGCACGCGGCTGCCGATGCCGCGGGTGCTGGAGCGGATTGCGCAATGGTCGGCGCAGGGCGTGATCCGGCGGCTCGGCGTAGTGCTGCGCCACGGCCGCTTCGGCTACCGCCACAACGCCATGTGCGTATGGGACGTGCCGGACGCCCGCGTCGACGCGATCGGCCTGCGCCTGGCACGCCAGCCGCGCGTGACGCTGTGCTACCGGCGCGAGCGGCGCCTGCCGGCGTGGCCCTTCAACCTGTTCGCGATGATCCATGCGCGCGATGCGCACGACCTGCGGCCGGCACTCGACGACATCCGCGCCACCGTGGGGATGGACCAGACCCCCGGCGCGGTGCTGGTCGGCACCCGTTGCTACAAGCAGCGCGGCACGCGCTACGCCACGCAGGAGGCGGCGCGAGCATGACAGCCGATGCCTCCGGTGCCGTGCTTCCCGACTCCTTCGACACCATCGACACCATCGTCGCCACCGACCGCCGCATCATCAACGCGCTGCAGCGGGGCCTGCCGCTGGTGCCCCGGCCTTATGCCGAGGCAGCCGCCTCGCTTGGCATCGCGGAGGACGAACTGCTGGCGCGGCTGCGCCGGCTGCTCGACCACGGCGTGCTGACGCGCTTCGGCCCGCTCTACCAGATCGAGCGGGCGGGCGGCCGCTTTGTGCTGTGCGCCTGCCACGCGCCGGAACAGCGGCTCGACGCCGTGGCCGCCGCGATCAACGCCTTCCCGGAGGTCGCGCACCACTACCAGCGCACCCACCACCTGAACCTGTGGTTCGTGCTGGCGGTCGCGCGGGCCGAGGACGTGGCCCCGGCGCTCGCGCGCATCGCCGCCGCGGCAGGCGTCGAGATCCTGCCGTTTCCCAAGGAGCGCGAATTCTTCGTCAACCTCTACCTTCCCGCATGATGTCCGCCGACGCCCACGATACCATCGACCTTGCCCTGATCCGCGCCACCCAGGCCGGCCTGCCGCTAGAGCCGGCGCCGTTCGCAGCGGTCGCCGCCATGCTGGGCCTCGAAGAAGCCGAAGTCATCGCCCGGCTGGCGGCGATGCAGACGCGCGGCATGCTCCGCCGCATCGGCGCGGTGCCCAACCACTACCGGCTGGGCTGGCGCGCCAACGCCATGACGGTGTGGGACGTGGACGATGCCCGCGTCGATGCGCTCGGCGAACGCGTCGGTGCGCTGCCCTTCGTCAGCCACTGCTACCTGCGCCCGCGCCGCCTGCCGCACTGGCCCTACAACCTGTTCGCGATGGTCCACGCGCATACGCGCGCCGACGCGGCGCCGCAGATAGCCCGTATCGCGGCACTGCTGGGCGACGCCAGCCGCGCGCATGACGTGCTGTGGTCCACCCGCATCCTGAAGAAAACCGGCCTGCGCCTGCCGCCGGCGGGCGCTGCCCCACAGGAGTCACGCTGATGTTCCGCCTGTCCCGTTTCATGGAAGCCCTGCGCGATGCCGGGCCGGTGCCGCCTGCCCGCAAGGCCGCCGGGCCGGTCGTGATCTGGAACCTGATCCGCCGCTGCAACCTCAACTGCCGCCATTGCTACGCCACCTCGGCCGATACCGACTTCAAGGGCGAGCTGGATACCGCCGAGGCGCTGCGCGTGCTGGCGCAATTGCGCGATGCGCGCGTGCCCGCGTTGATCCTGTCCGGTGGCGAGCCGCTGCTGCGGCCGGACCTGTATGACATTGCCGCGCATGCGCGCGCGCTCGGCTTCCACCTGTCGCTGTCGTCCAACGGCACGCTGCTCGATGCCGGCCACGCTGCACGGCTGGCCGCGGCGGGCTTCGACTATGTCGGCGTCAGCCTGGACGGGCTGCCAGCCACGCACGACCGCTTCCGCCGCAGCGACGGCGCCTTCGCGCAGGCGCTGGCGGGCCTGCGCGTGGCGCGCGCCGCCGGCCTGCGCGTCGGCGTGCGCATGACGCTGACCGAGGCCAACGCCGCGCAACTGCCCGACATGGTCGCGCTGGCCGAACGCGAAGGCATCGGCAAGTTTTACCTGTCCCACTTCAACTACGCGGGCCGCGCGCGCAGCCATCGCGCCGAGGACGCGCGGCATGCGCGCACGCGCGCCGCGCTGGACTGGCTGTTCGACCATGTCTGGCAGCGCACGCGCGCGGGCCATGCCGGCGACTTCGTCACCGGCAACAACGATGCCGACGGGGTCTACCTGCTGCACTGGATCGCGCAGCGCTTCCCGCACCGCGTCGCCGACATGCGCCAGCGGCTGGAACAGTGGGGCGGCAATCCGACCGGCGTGGGTGTCGCCAATATCGACAACCTCGGCAATGTGCATCCCGACACGATGTGGTGGCATGTCACGCTGGGCAACGTGCGCGAACGGCCTTTTGGCGAGATCTGGGCAAGCCGCGCCGATCCGCTGATGGCGGGGCTGGCCAGCCGGCCGCGCCCGTTGCAGGGACGCTGCGCTGACTGCGCGCACCGTGCCATCTGCAACGGCAATACGCGAGTGCGCGCGCTCGCACTGACCGGCAACGCGTGGGCGGAAGATCCGGGCTGCTACCTCAGCGGCACCGAAATCGCCACCTCGCCCCAAGCGGAGGTGGCGGCATGACACGCCTTGCCCGATGGCTCATGTCCATGGCGCTCGCTTGCGGGATGCAATCCGCGCTCGCGCACGATCCTGCCGCGCTCTATGGCCAGCACTGCGCCACTTGCCACGGCGCCGACCGCCTCGGCGGCCTGGGCCCCGCGCTGCTGCCGGAAAGCCTGGAGCGGCTGCGCCCCAGCGAACTCGACACCGTGCTGCGCGACGGCCGCGCCGCGACGCAGATGCCGGCCTTCGGCGCCACGCTGCCGGCGCCCGAACTGCAGGCCCTGGCGCGCTGGCTGCGCATGGCACCGGCCGCCGCGCCGCAATGGAGCGCCGGCGCGATCCGGGCCAGCCACGTGGTCATGCATGCACCCGGCGCGCTGCCGGCGCGTCCCGTGTTCAGCGCCGATCCGCAGAACCTGTTCGTGGTGGTCGAGGCAGGCAGCCATCACATGACCGTGCTCGACGGCGACAGGCTGGCACCGATCCATCGCTTTGCCACGCGCTTCGCCTTGCACGGCGGCCCGAAGTTCAGCCGCGATGGCCGCTATGTCTACATGGCAAGCCGCGACGGCTGGGTCAGCAAGTACGACCTGTGGAACCTGGCCTATGTCGCCGAGATCCGCGTCGGCATCAACACGCGCAACGTTGCCGTCAGCGACGACGGGCGCTGGGTGCTGGCCGGCAATACGCTGCCGCGCACGCTGGTGCTGCTGCGCGCCGACGACCTGTCGCTGGAGCGGGTGATCGACGTCAAGGGCCTCAGTGGCGACGTTTCGCGGGTATCGGCGGTTTACGACGCGGCGCCTCGCCACAGCTTTATCGCGGCGCTGAAGGACATTGCCGAGGTCTGGGAGATCCCGTATGCCGACGCCGCCGGCGAGCCCCTGGCGTCGCTGGCGCCGCGTGCGATCGTGCTGGACGATGTGCTCGACGACTTCTTCTTCGACCAGCCTTACCGCCATATCCTCGGCGCATCGCGCAGCGGCGGCGGCCAGGTGATCGACCTCGACCAGGGCCGCAAGGTGGCCTCGCTGGCGCTCGGCGGCATGCCCCACCTCGGCAGCGGCATCACGTGGGAACGGGGCGGCCATGCAGTGATGGCGTCGCCCGACCTCGGGCAGGGGCGCATCCCGGTGATCGACATGCAGGACTGGAAAACTGTCGCCGCCATCCCGACCAACGGCCCCGGCTTCTTCCTGCGCAGCCACGAGAACAGCCGCTACGCCTGGGCGGACGCAATGATGAGCCCGCGGCGCGACACGCTGCAGGTGATCGACAAGCAGACCCTGCAAGTCGCCGGCAGCGTCACGCCCAGCCCCGGCCGCACCGCCGCGCATGTTGAATTCACGCGCGACGGGCGCTATGCGCTGGTCAGCCTGATGGAGCGCGACGGCGCGATCGTGGTCTACGACGCCGCCACGCTGCGGGAAGTGAAGCGCATCCCGATGGACAAGCCCATCGGCAAATACAACGTCTTCAACAAGACCACGCGCTCGGCCGGCACCAGTCATTGACGCCATGCCGCCACGCACGCAGGAGTCACTCGCATGAACTCTCCCCTCAAGCCCGGCAAGGTCTGGCTGGTCGGCGCCGGCCCCGGCAGCCCCGACCTGGTCACGGTACGCGCGGTGCGCGCGCTCGGCTCCGCCGACGTATGGCTGGTCGATGACCTGGTCTCGCCGGAGATGTCCTGCTATGCCCGGCCCGGCACGCATGTCGAGTGGGTCGGCAAGCGTGGCGGCCGCTGCTCGGTCACCCAGGCGCGCATCCAGCAGCTGACGCTGCAGCATGCGCTGGCCGGCCGCACCGTGGCGCGCGTCAAGGGCGGCGATCCGCTGCTGTTCGGCCGCGGCGGCGAAGAAGCCGCCTTCCTGCGCGCGCACGGCGTGCCGGTGGAAGTGGTCAACGGCATCAGCAGCGGCGTGGCGGCGGCGCAGGCGCTGGGCATCGCGCTGACCCACCGCGCCCACTGCCACGGCGTGACCTTCGTCACCGGGCACACCAGCGAACACGGCTCGCCGGACTGGGACGCGCTGGTGCGCGGCGGCACCACGCTGGTCATCTACATGGGCATGAGCCGGCTCGCGGCGATACGCGACGGGCTGCTGGCGGCCGGCATGCGCGCGGGCATGCCGGCGGCGGTGGTGATGCATGCCGGCGCCACGGAAGAGCGTTCGTGGACCGGCACGGTGCAAACGCTGGCCGATGCATTGACTGCCGGGCTAGCCAGCCCGGCGGTGGTGCTGGTGGGCGGCGTGGTGGCAGAGGCGATGCCGCCGGCGATGGCGCTCTCCTTCGTCGCGCCGCTGGAGTAGCATGGTGCCGCGCGGCCGGCCCGGGTTGCGCCACACCAACAGGCACAACTATGCTGATCAAGGCTCTCACCGCATTCCTATTGATGGCGCTTTGTGTATCGATCCACGCGATCGGCATCCTGGCGGCGTTTCACTGGCTCAAGTGGCGGATCCCGTCGGGGCCGCGCTACTTCTGGCGCGCCACGCATGCGCTGATCAGCCTGGCGGCGTGCACGATCCTGCTGCACCTGCTGCAGATCACGGCATGGGGCCTGTTCTACTACTGGCGCGCGGGGATGCCCGACCTGCATACGGCCCTGTACTTCAGCGCCGTGACCTACACCACCACGGGCTATGGCGACGTGGTGCTGCCGCAGGAATGGCGCCTGGTGGGCAGCGTGGAAGCGCTGACCGGCATCCTGATGTGCGGCCTGTCGACCGGCTTGTATTTCGCGTTCTTTTCCAGGCTGGTGAGCAAGGTGCTGCGCGACCGGAAAGACGAAGGCCCCGCGCAAGGCGGGGCCGCATAGTGCTGACAGCGCCAAAAGCTGCCAGTGTTGTCTCCCCTCTCCCGCACGCGGGAGAGGGGAGCAAGCCGTTGGCTTAGCGAGCCGCCGCGGCAGTCAGCCAGCCTTCTTCGGTGCTCGCGGCCGCGACCTGGCTGGCGATCGAATTGCCCAGGCGCGTGGCATCGGCGGAGATCGAGTCGCGCGTCATTTCCGTGGCGCCGTGCACGCCGGCGCCACCGGCTGCCGCCATCGCCACATGCCCGGCAGCGGCACCGATGCCGGCGGTTTCCGCGACGCCCGGGACATGGCCCGAATCAGCGCTGGCCACAAAGCTCTGCAGCGGGATCGGCGCGCCGTCGGCGGGCTTGTACGAGATGCGCACATCGGCGCCGACTTCGCTCTTGCCCGCACCCAGGCCGATCAGCAGGCGGCGGCGGCCGCTGCCTTCATCGATCTTGCGGAAATCGCCCTCGACGATCAGCGCGCTGGCACCAGCCGGCGCCGGCGCATCGGAACGCACCGCGTTCAGGCCCATGCCGCGCAGCTCGCGCACGATCTCGTTGGCGACCTGCTCGCGCGCTTCGGCGGCGGTCTGGCCTTGCGCGCTCGCCGACGAGCCGCCGGTGGCCATCATCCTGACCTTCTGCGCCAGGCCGCCGTCAAGCTTCACCTGCCCGGCATCGGCGTCGAACGCGTGGACGTAGATCACGTCGGCGTGCACGGCCTGCATCAGGCCCACCTGGTTGATGCCGGTGACACCGGCGTTGGCGCAGCCGGCGCCGAGCATGGCGGTGGCGGCGAGTGCGGCGATGGTCAGGCGCTTGGTTTGCTTGGCGATGGTCTGGAGAGCGTTGCGCATATCGTTTCCTTTGGGTTGGCGAGTGGTGCCGTCAGTGGTCTGTAAAAGCTGTCACCGACATCGTTGCATCAGGGATCGCAAACCATCGGGAGCTTCTTGCCGCGTTGCCTGCTTCGGGTGTTGCCGAGTGTGTTGCCGTTCGGCATCGCGGTGACGGAAGTATGGGAAAAACCCGCGCGCAGCGCCATCTGGGAATTATTTCGCGCCATGTCACGGCGCGGCGGGGTGCGGCGAGGTGCTGCGCTACGCCGCCGGTGCCTGCAGCGGCAGCGCCACCACCGCTTCGAGCCCGCCGCCATCGCGCGGGCGGAACTGCAGCGAGCCGCCGTGCAGCCGCGCAATGCGCTCGACGATGGCCAGCCCGAGCCCGGTGCCGCCCGCGTGGCCGCGCGCGTTGGCGCCGCGGCTGAAGGGCGCCTTGAGCTGCTCCAGCTCGTGCGCGGCGATACCGGTGCCGCGATCGCCGACCGCCACGTAGGCACACGCGGCATCGCGCCACGTGCGCACGCTGAAGCCAGACTTGCCGTAGACGACAGCGTTCTGCATCAGGTTCATCAGCAGCCGCATCAGGCTGACCGGGCGATAGGGAACCGGCGGCAATTGCGCCAGCGACAGCTCGAACTCATGGCCCAGGCCGGCGAAGTCGGCGGCGAGCTGTGACACCAGCGCGTTGACGTCGCCGGGCTGCGGCTGCTCTTTCTCGCCGCTGCCGGCGTAGTCCATGAACTGCTGCAGGATCGTCTCGATGTGGTCCAGGTAGCCCTCGGCCGAGGCCACGAAGGCGTCGTCGGCGCCGCGCGGGATCGACATGGCCATCGCCAGGCGCAGCTTGGTCAGCGGCGTGCGGATGTCATGCGAGACTCCCGCCAGCATCAGTGCCCGCGTCTGCTCGGCCTGCTGCAACGCCTGCGTCATCTGGTTGAAGGCGCCGCTGACCTGGGCGATCTCGGTCGGACCGTCGGTCGGCAGCGGCGGCGGCGTCGAGCCCGCGCAGATGTCCTGCGCGGCACGCGCAAGGTCCTGCAGCGGCCGGTTCAGGTGGCGCTGGATCAGGTAGCCGGTCAAGGCCGCCAGCAGCGCCAGCGCGGTCGACAGCGCCAGCGCCGTGGCGATGCCGCCGGCGCGCACGTCCTCGCTGATGGGCAGGCCGATCCAGCGAGGCTCGCCGCCCACATGCATGCGGATCCAGAGTTGCTCGGCCTCGCCGGCCTGCCATCGCACCGGCATGTCGGCGGGCAGGTGGCGCCGCAACGCCTCCATGAAGACATCGCGTTGCCAGGTGCGCAGCAGGTGCTGCAGATCGGCCGCGGGTTTCGCCGCGGCGTGCTCGGGCTCTTGCGCCTGCGCGCCCATGCGCGTGGCCGCGGCTCCGCTGGGGTCAAGCGGCATTGCCGCCACCACGCGGTCGAGCGTGCGCACGTAGTCGGCAAAGACGATGGCGGCGCGCTCGATGCGCGGGCGCTGCACGTAATGCATCAGCACCGTCAGCGAGCACGCCTGGGTGATGGCCACCAGCGCTACCAGCAGCAGGATATTGCGCGCCAGCAGCGAGCGCGGCAGCAGGCGCCTGAGCATGGGCGACGAACGGTTCACGAATCCACGCCGGCGACCAGCATGTAGCCGACCCCCCACACGGTCTTGATAAAGCGCGGCTTGGACGGGTCGTCTTCGACGATCTGGCGCAGCCGCAGGATCTGCACGTCGATGCTGCGGTCGAGCGCATCATGGTCGCGCCCGCGCGCCCGCGCCAGCAGGTTCTCGCGGCTGACCGCGCGGTTCGGCGACGATCCCAGCGCGTGCAGCAGCAGCATCTGCGCCGAATGCACTTCTACCGGCTCGCCGCCGCGCAGCAGCGTCTGCTTGCCGACATCGAAGGTGAAGTCGCCGAAGCGCAGCCTCTGCGTGGTCACGGTGGGATCGCCGGCCGACATCTTCTGCCGGCGCAGCAGCGCGCGGATGCGCGCCACCAGCTCGTCGGGTACGAAGGGCTTGGCGAGGTAGTCGTCGGCGCCGGTTTCCAGCCCCGCCACGCGGTCCATCGGGTCGCCCTTGGCCGTCAGCATCAGGATCGGCAGCGTGTGGCCCTCTGCCCGAAGGCGCTTGCAGATGGTGAGGCCGTCCTCGGGCTCCATCATCAGGTCGAGCACCAGCAGGTCGTGCGGCTCGCGCTGCAGGTACTTGTCCAGCTGCTTGCCGTCGGCCACCGCGCGCACGCGGAAGCCGTGCCCGGTCAGGAAGCGCTGCAGCATGTTGCGCAGCTCGGCTTCGTCGTCGAGCACGACAATCCTGTTCACCTGTTCCATCACGGGTCTCCGGCGATGCGGCCCTTTGTGCATAGGCGCCTGCAGAAACAATACACAACACAAGCACAGCAATCATCTTCTTCATGTGGGGCGCGGTAGGCCCGCCGGTCATTTACCGGCGCTTTGCGATGGGATACCGAAGGGAAAACCGCCTCGCTGTGCTCAGACCAAGTGTGCGGGCACCCACGCGCCGCCGGCCCAGTGGCCGGGGATCATGACGGGCGGGCGGGTCACGTAGACAGCGCGCGGCGCGACATAGACGGTGCGCGGCACCGGTGCGGCAACCACCACGCGCACCGGAGGCGGCGGCGGGGCAACCACGACCTTGGCGGGCGGCGGCACGTACACCGTGGCGGACGCAGGGGCCGGCACGTAGACAGGCGCCGGCGGAGGCGGCGTGACCACCACCGGCGGCGTGCTGACCGCCACGGTCGTACCCACCGTGCCGACGGCAGCCACAGTGCCGACCGCTCCGACCGTGGTGACGGTCGTGCCGCCGGTCGTCACCGCCGCGCCGTGGACCACGGTAGTGCCGCCGCCGGTGGTCACCACGCCGGGCGCCACGCTGGTGGCGCTGCCCGAGTGCACGACCGTGCCGCCCTGCGTGCCGGTCACGGTGCCGGAGCGGTAGCAGGTCGAGCCGGCGCAGCTGGTCGAAGCGGCGTGCCCGTAGGTATTGCCGTTTGCGCCAGTGACGGTGCCCGACGACGAATACTGGCCCACGCCTTCGCGGGTCACGCTGCCGGAAGTGGTGGCGGTCTGGCCGTTGGGGCCGGTCAGGTCGCCGCTGTGCGAGCAGGTGCCCCCGGCGCAACTGGTGCTGCCGTCGTGCTGCACCGAGCGCCCGTTGGAGCCGACGGCGGTGCCGCTGTTGCTGAACTGGCCCGGCGCCGTGCGCGTGACGGTGCCGGTATTGGTGGCCAGGCCGCCATGCGGGCCCTCGATGCCGCCGGCGTGCGAGCAGCTGCCGCCACCGCAGGCGCCGATATGCCCGCTCTCGAACGTGCCGCGCGGCGTATAGGCCATGCTGTGTCCGCCGAATGCAGCGAAGGCGGGCGTGCTCGCCAGGATCACCAGCGCGCCACTGGCGATACCGAGCACGCGGGGCAGGTGCAGGGGCAGGTGCAAGGAAGAGGCAAGATTGCTGAGGCGTTTCGTCATGGCAGGTCCTTCCGGTTCGTTTCTTGCCGCGCTCCGTGGCGCGGCGACGGTCGAACTATAGGAAAGGGACGGCGGCTTTTCGCGGTGGAAAAAATGTCGCGCTGTTGCACCGCCCGCGGCCCGCCGGGCATGACATACGGCGAAATAATTGCTGGATGGCGCCGCACGGGTCCAGCCACTACATTTGCCTCACCGACGCAGCAAGCAGCAACCCGCAAGCCAAGCGTCCCACCTCACCGCACTGGACCTGACATGCACAATCTCGGCAGATTCACCCTCTACGTCACGGCGTTTATCGTGGCAGTCTCTCTGGTCGAAGCCTTCGTCCTGGCACGCAAGGCGAATCGCCAGGGCAAGGCCTACCCCTGGCATGAAGTCACCCTGTCGCTGGCCGACCTGGTTGGCCGCAAGCTGCTGGCGCTGCTGCCCCTGTCGCTGGCCGCCCCCGTGTTTGCGTTTGCCTGGCAGCACCGCCTCTTCACGGTCGAGATCAACAGCGCGCTCGCAGTGCTGCTGCTCTTCCTCGGACAAGAGTTCTGCTACTACTGGTACCACCGCGCCTCGCACCGCATCCGCTTCTTCTGGGCGACGCACGCGGTCCACCACTCGCCGAACGAACTGACGCTGGGCACCGCCTATCGCCTCGGCTGGACCGGCAAGATCACCGGCACCGCCATCTTCTTCGCGCCGCTGGTCTTCCTGGGCGTTCGTCCTGAAGTGGTACTGGCCACGGTGAGCCTGAACCTGCTGTACCAGTTCTGGCTGCACACCACCTGGATTCCCAAGCTGGGCTGGCTCGAGTACGTGTTCAACACCCCGTCGGCGCACCGCGTGCACCATGCCTCGAACATCGACTACCTCGATGCCAACTACGGCGGCGTGCTGATCATCTTCGACCGCCTGTTCGGCACCTATGTGGAAGAGCGTGCAGCAGAGCCCTGCCGCTACGGCCTGGTCCACCCGACCACCACGCATAACCCGCTGGTCAACCAGTTCGAGCACTGGATCGGCCTGGGCAAGGACATGCTCAACGCTGGCAGCCTGCTGAAAGCGATTGGCTATCTGGTGATGCCCCCCGGATGGACCCCGGATGGGTCGGGCCAGACCACGGAGAGCCTGCGGCTGCAGGCGCAGGCTGAGCGGGCGGTGGCAATAGAAGTCAGGTAAGACCTGCGGAATGCAGGGTTGGAAAGCGCGGCAAGTGCCGCGCTCTATTTTTTCTTCCGACAACGCCCCGCGCGGCACCGGTTTTGGCCGTTCAGTACGGCAACCCCACATAGTTCTCCGCCAGCACCCGGCACGCCGCTTCCGAACCCACCAGGTAATCGAGCTCGGCCCGCTGCATGCGCAGCGCAAACGGATCCGCAGCCGGGAAGCGATGCATCAGCGAAGTCAGCCACCATGAAAAGCGCTCGGCCTTCCAGATGCGGCGCAGGCAGCGCGCCGAATAGGCATCCAGCTCGCGCTTGTCGTCATGCCGGTAGGCGGCGACCAGTCCATCGGCCAGGGTCAGCACGTCGCTGGCGGCCAGGTTCAGCCCCTTGGCGCCGGTGGGCGGCACGATATGCGCGGCATCGCCGGCCAGGAACAGGTTGCCGAAGCGCATCGGCTCGCACACAAAGCTGCGCAGCGGCGCGATGCTTTTCTCGATGCTCGGGCCCGTCACCAGCGACTGCGCCGACTGCGGATCGAGGCGGCAACGCAGTTCGTCCCAGAAGCGTTCATCGGACCAGTCCTCCACGCGCTCGCTCGACGGCACCTGTACGTAGTAGCGGCTGCGCGTGCGCGAGCGCATGCTGCACAGCGCAAAGCCGCGTTCGTGGCTGGCATAGATCAGTTCCTCCGCCACCGGCGGCGTGTCCGAGAGGATGCCAAGCCAGCCGAACGGATAGACGCGCTCGAACAGCTGCGTGGCGGTAAGCGGCACGCTCTGGCGGCTGACGCCATGAAAGCCGTCGCAGCCGGCGATGTAGTCGCAGTGGATCTCGTGCGCCACGCCGCCCTTGCGGTAACGGACCACCGGCCTGGCGCCATCGAAATCATGAAGGCTGACATCCTGCGCCTCGTAGACCGTGGTGATGCCCGCTTCCTGCCGTGCCGCCATCAGGTCGCGCGTGACCTCGGTCTGGCCGTAGACGGTCACGCTGCGGCCGACCAGCGCATGCAGGTCGATCCGATGCCGCTGGCCATCGAACGACAGCTCGATGCCGTCGTGCACCAGGCCTTCCTCATGCAGCCGCGCCGCCACGCCCGCGCGCTCCAGCGCATCGACGGTCACACTCTCGAGGATGCCGGCGCGGATGCGCCCCAGCACGTATTCCGGGCTGCGTTGCTCGACGATGATGTTGTCGATGCCCGCCTTGGTAAGCAACTGCCCGAGCAGCAGGCCGGCGGGGCCGGCGCCGATGATGGCAATCTGGGTGCGCATGTCTTGTCTCCTTGTACATATCGATCTACCGGCGCTAACGATAGTCGGCGGAGGCCCGCTACGGAATGGACAGACCGAACCGATGACAGGACAATCGGAACATTGCTGGTAAACACTGACGCCCCCCGTGAAACCTGTCCCGACCTACTCCCTGTATGGCGTGAATTCGTCCGAGCCGCTGTCTGACCAGCTGCATTTCGAGTCCATCGCCGCGCGCAGCCGCCTGCACGGGTGGGAGATCAAGCCCCACCGGCATGAACGCTTCCTGCAAATTCTGTACATCCACGCGGGTGGCGGGGAAGCCCTGCTCGAGGAACGCCGCGAGCCGTTGCGCGGCGGCTCGCTGGTGACGATGCCGCCGCGGCACATCCACGGCTTCGTGTTTACGCCGGACACTGACGGCATGGTTGTCACCATGACCGACAGCCACCTGCGCACGCTGCTGGCGGGTGTGCCGGATGCGCTGCCGCTGCTCGACCACCCGCGCCACGACCGCGTGCGGCGCGGGCATGCGCTGGCGGATGCGCTGGCGCTGTTTCGTGCGGAGATGGAAGCGGTGTCCGCCTGGCGCGGGGCGTCGCTGTCGGCGCTGCTGACGCTGGTGCTGATCGGCATTGCGCGGCTGGGCAATGCCGATCAGCCGGCCGCCGCGCGCAGCAGCGGCCGACCGGCGCGGCACTTCCAGCACTTCCAGCAACTGCTGGAATCGGACTACCGCGAGCAGAAGGAGATCGGCCACTATGCCGGCACCATCGGCATCACGCCTACACAGCTCAACCGCGTGTGCCGCCAGGCCTCAGGGCAGTCAGCGCTGCAGATGATCCACGCGCGCGTGCTCGCCGAAGCGCAGCGCGACCTGCTCTTCAGCGACCTGGAGATCAAGCACATCGCACTGTCGCTCGGGTTTTCCGATGCGGCGTACTTCTCGCGCTTCTTCGCGCGGCAGGTGGGCCAGGCGCCCACGGAGTTCCGGCAATCGGGGCGGGCGCGGCTGCCGGCGTTCGCGGTGCGCTGACGGATCAGGCGGGCTGGTCCATCGCGGCGAAGATTTCCTCGGCCATGTGGAAGGCCGAATTCGCCGCCGGCACGCCGCAATAGATCGCCGTCTGCAACAGCACTTCCTTGATCTCGTCGCGCGTCACGCCATTGTTGGCGGCGGCGCGCAGATGGAGCTTCAGTTCATCCGTGCGGTTCAGCGCCACCATCATGGCGATGGTCAGCAGGCTGCGCGTATGGCGCGGCAGGCCTTCGCGCGTCCAGATCTCGCCCCAGGCGTAGCGTGTGATCAGGTTCTGGAATTCTTCGTTGAGCGGCGTCAGCCGCGCCAGCGAGCGATCGACATGCGCGCTGCCGAGCACCTCGCGCCGCACCGAGAGGCCGGCGTCGTAGCGCGCGTGGTCGTCGGTCACGGGCAGGCGGCCGCGCACGAAATCGATCAGTGCGGCAGTGAAGCGGCCCGGCTGCTCGAAGCTGGAGATATGCGCGGCAGGCAGTTCGATGAAACGCGCGCCGGGAATCGCATCGGCCAGCGCGCGGCCCTCCTGCGCGGTGGTCGACGGGTCCTGGCTGCCGGCGACAACCAGCACCGGCACCGGGATCGACGGCACCGTCTCGCGGAAGTCGGCGTCGCGCACCGCCGCGCAGCTGGCCGCATAGCCGCGTGGATCGAGTCCTGCCAGCACGCTGCGCAGGCCGTCCAGCGCTCGGTCGGCCGTGGCGGCAAACCCGGGGGTGAACCAGCGCTCGACCGAAGGCGCGACCATCACGCTCATGCCGTCGCGCAGCACGGTGTCGATGCGAGTGTTCCATCCCTCCGCGTTGCCGATCTTTGCGGCGGTATTGGCCAGCACGATGCGGGAAAAGCGCTCGGGCGCATGGATGCCGAGCCACATCCCGGTCAGGCCGCCCATCGACAGGCCACAGAATATGGCCTGGCCGATGCCCAATGCATCCAGGATGGCGATCACGTCCTGGCCGAGTTGTTCAACCGTGAAGGCATCGCCGGGTGCGGTCGAGCGGCCATGGCCGCGCGTGTCGTAGCGCACCACGCGAAAGCGCCCGGCCAGCGCGGCGGCCTGTGGCTCCCACATGGTGTGGTCGGTGCCGAGCGAGTTGGAGAAGATGATGGCCGGCGCGGCCTCGGGGCCGTCGACGGTGTAGAAGAGCCGGGCACCGGCGTGATCGAGATAGGGCAATGCAGTCTCCTGAGAATCCGTGGCCAGTCAGCGTGCGGCACGTCCGGCAAGCGCGGATTGCCACGCCTGCACCGCGGCATCCGCAAAAGCCGATGACTGGCCCGCGTAGTTGGCGGGGTTGGCAAGGCGGTCGAGCGTGGCGTCGTCGAGCAAGCCCGCATGGGCGGGTTCCTCCTGCAGCGTGCGGGCCAGCGCATCGCGCAGGCTGGTGCCGTCGGCCACTGCGCGGCGCGAGGCGCGCTCCACCAGATGGTGCGCCTGCAGGCGTCCGATCCTGCCGCCGATCTCCAGCATCGCGGCCTCGCCGAGTATCAACCCATGCGTGAGATCGAGATTGCCACGCATGCGCGCCGCATCGACCTGCAGCCCCGCCACCACCTCGCCGATCTGGCGCAGCGCGCCCGCGGCCAGCGTGACGATCTGCGGCAGCGTGTCCCATTCCGCCTGCCAGCCACCAAGCGCGCGCTCGTGTTCCTGCACCATGCCCGACAGCATGGTGGCCACCAGCGGCGGCACGCGCACCGATGCCGTCAGCACCGCCGCGCAGCCGACCGGATTGCGCTTGTGCGGCATGGTGCTGGAACCGCCGCGGCCGGGCCCGGTGGGCTCGGCCACTTCCGCCACCTCGGTCTGCATCAGCAGCGAGATGTCGCGCGCCATCTTGCCGAGCGTGCCGGTCAGCATGCCAAGCGTGGCGGCCACTTCGACCATGCGGTCGCGATGCGCATGCCATGGCAGCACGGGTGCGACCAGGCCCAGCTCGCGGGCCAGTGCGGCGGCTACGCCGGGCGCGGCGTAGCCGAGGCTGGCGAGCGTGCCCGCGGCGCCGCCGAACTGCAGCGCGCGGGCCTGCGCGCGTGCCGCATCAAGGCGGGCGAGGTCGCGGCGCAGCGCGTCGAGCCAGCCGGCGGCCTTGCAGCCAAAGGTGGTGGGCAGTGCATGCTGGAGCCAGGTGCGTGCCACCATCGGCGTGGCGCGGTGCGCGCTGGCCAGCGCGGCGCAGGATTCGCCCAGGCGTATCAGGTCGGCATCGAGTACGCGCAGCGCGTCGCCCAGCTGGAGGACGAGCGCGGTGTCGATGATGTCCTGGCTGGTGGCGCCCCAGTGCACGAAGCGCGCCGCATCGGCATCGCGCGCAGCCACGGCGGTGGTCAGCTGTTTGACAAACGGAATGGCCAGATTGCCGGCGGCGACCGCGGCCTGCGCCAGCGCATCGCGGTCGATGGCGCCGACGTCGCTGCAGACTTCGGTGATGACGGTCGCGGCAGCGGCCGGGATCACGCCGCATTGCGCTTCGGCGCGCGCGAGCGCGGCCTCGACGGCAAGCATGCGTTGCACGGTGCCGGCGTCGGAGAAGATGTCCAGCACCGCGGGGCTGCCGAACATGGGATCGGTAAGACGCGTGACGGTTGGCATGGGGGCGATCGGTAGGGGTCGTGGCGATGACGACCACCTGATTATGCTTTGTCGCCGGCGGCCCGGGAGATTCCCCGGCCGCCGGCGCGGCGTGTCAGATATCGAAGAACACCGTCTCGCCCGGGCCTTGCAGCACGATATCCCAGCGCAGCGTGCCATTGCCGGCATCGTTGCCAACCAGCGTGCCGCGCCGCTCGGCCGGCACCAGCGCCAGCACCGGATCGGCCCCATTGGCCGCGGCCTCGTCCGGAAAGTACATGCGCGTGGCAACGTGCTTGACCAGCCCGCGCATGAACACCGACACCATGATGTGCGGCGCCTGCGGCCGGCCGTCGGCACCGGGCACGGCGCCCGGCTTGACGGTGACGAAGCGGAACGACCCGTCAGCCTCGGTCGGCACGCGGCCGAAGCCGGTAAAGCCTGGCACCAGAGGCAGCTCGCGCGTGTCTTCGGCGTGGCGGTAGCGGCCGGCGGGATTGGCCTGCCAGATCTCGACCATGCCGTCGGGCACGGGCTCGCGGTTGCCGTCGGTGACGCGGCCTTCGATCACGATGCGCTGGCCGGCCAGTGCCGGTGCGCTGGCGGTCAGGTCGGCGCAGTTCAGCCCGCTCAGGCCGATATGGAGGTAAGGGCCGACGGTCTGGGATGAGGTGGCGTAAAGCATGGTCTTACTCCATCGGCGTGGCATCGCGGCCACGCAGCACGATATCGAAACGGTAGCCGAGCGCGTATTCGGGCTGGGTGGTCTCCCAGTCGAGGCTGGCGATGAGCCGGTCGCGCGCCTTCTCGTCCGGCACGCAGTTGAAGATCGGGTCGAACGGCAGCAACGGATCGCCGGGGAAGTACATCTGCGTCACCAGCCGCGTGGCGTAGGCATTGCCAAACAACGAGAAGTGGATATGCTGCGGCCGCCAGGCATTGTGGTGGTTGCGCCAGGGATAGGCGCCGGGCCTGATGGTCTTGAACCGGTAGTGCCCGTCGGCGTCGGTGACGGTGCGGCCCTCTCCGGAGAAATGCGGGTCCAGCGGCGCGTCGTGCTGGTCGCGCTTGTGCACGTAGCGGCCGGCCGCGTTTGCCTGCCACACCTCGATCAGCGCGTTCGGCACCGGCCGGCCATTCTCGTCCAGCACGCGGCCGGTCACGAGGATGCGCTCGCCGATGGGCTCGCCGCCGTTGCCGACGGTGAGGTCGTTATCGCCTTCGCGGACGAACTCGTCGCCGAAGGTGGGACCGGTCACTTCGGACAGCGACTGCGGCAGCGCAATCAGCGGCTGGCCCGGCGAGCGCTTCTGCGTGGAAGCGTAGGGGTCGAAGCGGTATTCGGGCTGGGTGTCCCAGTAGGGACGTCGATACTGGGCAAGGCGGGTCATTGCGCAGTCTCCTTGTCGTTGGAATGGTATGACTTTAAGCAACACATAAAGTCATGTAAATTGAGATTTCCAAGAATTACGATAACTTTTCAGCATGAAACCCCCCGCCCCACCCGCGCTCGAAATCTTCCGCAACCGCGTGCGGCTGCGGCATCTCTACTGCTTCGTGGCGGTGTCGCAGACCCAGCACCTGGGCCGCGCCGCTGATCGCCTGGGGCTGACGCAGCCAGCCGTGTCCAAGACCCTGAGCGAGCTGGAGGAGCTGACCGGCACGCGCCTGCTGGTGCGCCAGCGCGCGGGCACGGAACTGACCACCGCCGGCACGCGCTTCCTGCGCCACGCGCTGCGCATCCTCGCCGATATCGATGCGGCGGCCGACAGCATGGCCGGCGAGCAGGCGCAGCCACAGGAGCGCATCCGGCTGGGCGCGCTGCCCAGCGTCGTGCCGGCGGTGCTGACCGATGCCTTGCTGCGCTTCCGCGCCGCGCACCCCGAGGTCGGGCTTGCCGTCCAGACCGGCATGAACCGCAGCCTGATCGACCAGCTCAAGGCCGATGTGCTGGATCTGGTCATTGGCCGGATGGATGACCCGGTTGCCATGGAAAGCCTGTGGTTCGAATCGCTGGGCCCGGACTCGCTGGCGCTGGCGGTGCGTTCCGCGCACCCTCTTGCCGCCGTATCGCGGCCGACCTTGCTTGACGTGCTGGCATGGCCGCTGGTGATCCCGGCAGCGGGCTCGATCCCCCGCCACAACACCGAAAGCCTGCTCGCCCGCCACGGCCTGCCCCTGCCGGGCGGATGCGTGGAAACATCGGACGCCTACCTCGGACGGCTGCTGGCCCGCCACAGCGACTGCGTGTGGGCGGCGCCGCTGTCTGCCGCGCAGCGCGCGGTGGCCGAGGATGAACTGGTCCTGCTGCCGCTCGATACGCAGGGCACGGAGGAACCGATCGGCCTGCTACGGCACGGCGACCGCACCCTCAGCCCGATGGCCGAAGCGCTGGCTGACTGCATCCGCGCCGCGGCCCGGCCGCTTGCGGCTCAGTGATGCTCAGGACTGCTCAGTGAGGCTCAGTGAGCTGCCACGCCGGCGCTGCCCTCGGCGTCGGCACCCGGGGCATGACTGCCGCTGAAATGCTTGACCACCAGCGCACCGGCAGCCAGGAATGCCGGCACGGCAAGCAGCGTAAAGATGGTGTCGAAGCCCAGATGCAGCCGCAGCAGTTCGGCACCGAGCAAGGCCCCGGTGATGCCGCCGAAGCGGCCGATGCCAAGCATCCACGCCACCCCGGTGGCACGGCCCTGCGTCGGGTAGAACGCCGCGGCCAGCGACGGCATCGACGACTGCGCGCCGTTCATGGCGGTGCCGGCGAGAAAGATCAGCACGCCAAGCAGCACCTGGCTGCCAGTGCCGTGCCCCACGGCGTAGATCAGCACGCCGGTGGCGGCGTAGGTGATGGCGATCACCTTGTTGGGGTTGAAGCGGTCCATGAACCACCCGGCCGCGATGGTGCCGATGCCGCCGCCGAGCGGGAACAGCGCTGTCAGGAATGACGCGTGCTGGATCGAGAAGCCGGCGTCCTTCATCAGCGTGGGCATCCAGCTCGTCAGCAGGTAGAAGATGACCAGGCCCATGAAGTAGGTGCACCACAGCATCGCCGAACCCAGGCGATAGCCCGGCGCCAGCACGGTGCCGATGGCGGAGCGGGTCGCGGGCGCCTGCTCGCCGATGACGAAGGCGTTCGCTGCCCCCACGTCCGCGCCGGTCACGCGCCGCAGCAGCTGGCGGATCTGGTCGGCCGGATAGTTGCGCAACACCATGTAGCGCACCGACTCGGGCAGCAGCACCACCAGCAGCAGCGCCAGCGCAAGCGGCACGATGCCGCCAAGCAGCAGCACGCTGTGCCAGCCGAAATGCGGGATCATCGCGGCGGCGACAAAGCCGCCGGCCGCGGAGCCGAGCGGAAAGCCGCAGAACATAGTGTTCACCAGCACGGCCCGGCGGCGTTGCGGCGCGAACTCGGCGGTCAGCGTCACGGCATTGGGCATGGCGGCGCCCAGACCCAGGCCGGTCAGGAAGCGCAGCACCGTCAGCCAGCCCAGCGTGGGCGCAAAGGCCGTGGCCAGGCTGCAGGCGCCAAAGAAGAAGACCGACAGCACCAGCACCTTCTTGCGGCCGATGCGATCAGCCAGCGGGCCAGCAAAGATCGCGCCGAAGGCGAGGCCGAACAGCGCCGCGCTCATGACGGGCCCGAGGGCCGATTTCTCGATCCCCCAGTCCTGCACCAGCGCCGGCGCGATATACCCGATGGCGGCGGTATCGAAGCCGTCGACGGCAACCACCAGGAAGCAAAGCACAAGGATCAGCCACTGGTAAGCAGTGAATCGCTGTCCGTCGATCAGGGCCTGGACGTCCGCGACGCCAGCCTTGGTTTGGAGGGATTGGGGCACTATTGTCTCCGTCTGCCTTGGAAATCGCGCGGTCCGCCTGCAGGCAGGCACGACCGGCACCGCGATTTGTTCTAATAGCGAACTCACGTTCTCTAATTGAACGAATCTTAGGCAACGGGCATTGAGGCCAAGAATTGGCGTTAACCCGGCAAAAAGGCGTGCGCATCAGAGCCGCGATTCACCAGGAATCTCCACCTATCTCGGGTTTTTCACTATCTGTTCCTCACTATTTTGGATATTTATTTCACTGTTCTACGACATACTGAAATTTTCTATCCCAACCATCAATACGAATAAGGAAATTTCATACAAAAAGCGCGAGCCTTCAATTTACATTCCGAAATCCATGTAAATCACGGCATCCTGACCAGGATGGCTGGCCGGCGGCAGACCGGAATCAATGCGTCGACCTGCCGGTCAAATGCCTCAGGATCGCCCGCTGACCCTCCCCATCCCATGCAACGCCTGCTCCTCATCCTGGGCGCCGTGCTGCTTGCCGCCGGCGCCGCCTGGCCCTGGCTGTCGAAGTTGCCGTTCGACCGCCTTGGCCGCCTGCCCGGCGACATCCATATCGTCCGCGACGGCTTCAGCTTCTACCTGCCGATCACGACCTGCATCCTGGTGTCGGTGGTGGTCTCGGTCGTGATCTGGCTGCTGCGGCGCTGACCCCGCGCCAGCGGCATCAGGCCGCCTGCGCCTCGGTGCGGAACACCGCCATCGCGCGCTGCATCTGCTGCGCCTGCGCCTGCAGCGACTGCGCCGCGGCGGCGGCCTCCTCCACCAGCGCGGCGTTCTGCTGCGTGACCTGATCCATCTGCGCCACCGCCTGGTTGACCTGCGCGATGCCGGTGCTCTGCTCGCGCGAGGCATGGCTGATCTCGTCCATCATCGCCGTCACGCGGCGGATCGCCGCCACCGTGCTGTCCATGCTGGCGGCGGCATCCACCGCCAGCGACGTGCCGGATGCCACGCGCTGCGCCGACTGCGAGATCAGCGCGCCAATTTCCTTGGCCGAGTTGCCGGCACGTTGCGCCAGCCCGCGCACCTCGGTCGCCACCACGGCGAAGCCGCGCCCGGCCTCGCCCGCGCGCGCCGCCTCCACCGCGGCGTTCAGCGCCAGGATATTGGTCTGGAAGGCGATGGCATCGATCACCGCGATGATGTCGACGATGCGGCGCGAATCGGCCTCGATGTCCTGCATGGTCTGCCGCATGCGCCCCACCGCGGCGCCGCCGGCCAGCGCGATGTCCGACGCCTCGCGCGCCAGCTCGCTGGCCTGCCCGGCGCTGCCGGCGTTCTGCTGCACGGTGGCGGTAAGCTGCTCCATGCTGGCCGCGGTCTGCTCCAGCGAAGAGGCCTGTTGCTCGGTACGCGCCGACAGGTCGATATTGCCCTGCGCGATCTCGCCGGCGGCAGCCAGCACATTGTGCGCGCCGGCCTTGGTATCGCCGATCAGCCCGCGCCAGCTGTCCACCAGCGACAGCAGGTGGCGCTTGACCTCGCTGAGTTCGTCGCGCCCGTGCACCGCCATGCTCAGGCTCAGGTCGCCGGCGTTGATGCGGTCGACCATGTCCCCCACGGTGCGCACATCGCTGCGCATGCCGCGGCTGAAGCCGCCGAACAGATAGAAGGCCAGGGCCAGCGCGACCACGCCCAGCGCCGCCAGCAGCACGAACTGGCGCTGCTGCGCGGCGATGCGCTGCGCCAGCATGGCGCCGGCGATGGCCGAGAACTCCCTGTTGGCGGCCAGTACGCCGTTGATCGCCGCGGTCGCCTCGTCGAAATAGGTCTTGGCATCGATGCCGATGCCGCTCGCACCAAGCATGCGCGACTTGAGCGTGCGGTGGAAGTTGTCCATCGCCGCCAGCTGCTGCATGGCCGCGTCGAGCTGCGGCTGGTGTGCCGGCGCATTCCTGCGCACGCGCGCGGCATCGCGCCGGATGGCTTCAAGTCCCTCCTGGATCTGCTCGGCAAGCGCGCCCAGGTCGGCCTGCTGCGCGGCATCGGCATAGCCGCCCCGCGCGATGATGCCGGCGCCGCGCCCGCGCGCCAGCGCGCTGTGCTCCGCCAGGCGCGGCATTGGGCCAACCATCAGGCTGATCAGGTAGTAGGCGCCGGCCTCGCCGTCGAGCGCGAGCTCCGAACGGTCGGCCACGTCGGCGATGAACAGCAGCGTCTGCCTGACCAGCGCGCTGTGCCGCTCGAACAGCGGTCCGGGCGAGGTGTTCAGGCCGAGGCCGCGGATGTACTGCCAGTCCTGCTCCAGCTTGCGCGCCGAGGGCTCGAGCGCAAAGCCGGAGTTGTCGGCGGTGGCGCGCAGCAGTCCGGCCAGGTTGGCCGCGGCCTTGCCGTCGGCCGCGTCGAAGGTCGGCCGGAAGCCGGCGTTGCCGGCCAGCACGGTATTCGCGGCACCGCGCCGGACCTGCGTCTCGCGCATGAAATCAAGCGCGTGGCCGACGATGACCAGGCCGCGCCGTTCGCTGTCGGTGGTGCGGATCGACTGCGCCGAGCCATGCAGCACGACGTACATCGCTCCGCACAGCGGCACGAGGAACAGCACCGCGATCAGGGTCAGTTTCTGGTTGATGTTGAGGCGCGCCATCAGGCGCTCGGCGGGGCGGAAAAAGGCGGTCATCGGGCTCGGCAAGGGGTTGGCTTTCCCCCGGGCTATCGGCCGCGTTTTCCAGGCCTGAAGCACGAATTCCGATCGTTTTGACGATGCGCAAACGGGGTGCAGAAAATGCCCGGCATCGGGGCAAAATGCACGCACCAGGGGCAGAAAAACGGTGCTTGCACGCCAAGGTCGGCGATACCGACAGAGTCCTCTGCGCGATTGCGGTGTGCCGTCGTCTATCGCTTTCCGGCCCTCGCTTTGCCCGCCCCGGTCTGTGCCTGCCTGCGCCGGGCGCGCGGCGGCTGCACGCCCGCCATGGCCGGCACCGCCTCGCGCATGGCATCGATGAACAACCTGAGCCTGGCGGGGTAGAAGCTGGCGTACGGATAAACCAGGTAGACCGGCAGCGGCTCGGCCTGCCACTCCGGCAGCAGGTGCAGCAGGTCGCCGCGCGCGATGTCGTCGGCGAAGATCCACGCCGAGCCCACGCCGACGCCCAGGCCCTGCAGCGCGGCACTGCGCAACGCGTACAGGCTGTCGGTGCTCAGCCGCGGCCGGAACCGGAGTTCGCGGGAGTCGCCGCTGGCCGCGTGCGACAGCGTCATCGCCTGGCGGTAGAAGGTGTGCAGCGCCAGCCAGGGCAGCGCCTCCAGTTCCTCGGGCTGGAGCGGCAGCCGCCGGCCTTCGAGCAGCGCCGGCGCGGCGACTGCCACGCGCGGCACTTCGGCCAGCCTGACTGCGACCAGCCCGGGCTCGCGCACCTCGCCGACATGGATGGCGCAATCGATGGCCTCGGCGATGAAGTCGGGCGTGCGGTCATGCAGCAGCCACTCCACCGCGACCTGGTCGTACTGGCGCATGTAGGCGGCCAGCGGCGGCACCATCAGGTCCTGGCCGAAGGCATGCGGCACCACCACGCGCAGCGTGCCCTCGGGCGCGTAGCCGGCGCCGCGCAGGTCGGCCTCCAGCGTCGCCCAGTCGCCGACCAGCGCCTTGGCGCGCTCGTAGCAGCGCTCGCCGTCTTCGGTCAGCTTCATCCCATGCGTGGAGCGCTGCAGCAGGCGCACGCCCAGCTGCCGCTCCAGCGCCTGCAGGCGGCGGCTGACGGTGGGCTGCGTGGTCCGCAATTGCGCGGCGGCTTGCGACAAACTGCCGGCCTCGACGATGCGCACGAAGGTCTGGAGCAGGTCGATGCGGTCGGCACCGGCGCTGGCCGGAGCGGGTTCCGGGGTGCCGGCCCGTGCGGTGGCCCGTGCAGTGGTCCGGGATCTGGTCATACGCGCCTCGTATAGCCGTTGTTCACCGCACACCTCTACCAGAAAACGCGGGGGCCGGACAACATCTGCATCCATCGCATCCACTGCACCGATTGCGGATCTGCCTTTTTTCAACGAAATCACCAGATTCAGGAACAACGACCATGCCTTGCCTATCCACCTCGCCCGCCGCTGCCATCGCGGCGCCATCGCCGGCACCGGCGCTCCCGGCACGCCTCGTATTGATGCTCGCCACTGCCGCCGGTCTCGCCGTCGCGTCGCTGTACTACAGCCAGCCCATGCTCGGCATCATGGCGCCTGACCTGCACACCTCCGCCACGGCTGTCGGCGCCATCCCGACGCTGACGCAGCTTGGCTATGCGCTGGGCATCCTGCTGCTGGCACCGCTCGGCGACCGCTTCGACCGCCGCCGCATCATCCTGGCCAAGTCGGCGGCGCTGGTGGCCGCCCTGCTGCTGGCGGGACTGGCGCCCGGCATCGGCTTGGTGCTGGCGGCGAGCCTGGCCATCGGCCTGTCCGCCACGCTGGCGCAGGACATCGTGCCCGCCGCGGCAACGCTGGCGCCCGATGCGCAGCGCGGCAAGGTGGTGGGCACGGTCATGACCGGGCTGCTGCTCGGCATCCTGCTGTCGCGGGTGGTCAGCGGCCTTGTCGCCGCGCAATTCGGCTGGCGCGCGATGTTCATCGCCGCCGCCGGCAGCATCGCCGCGATGGCGCTGGTGGCGCAGCGCAGCCTGCCGCGTTTCGCCCCGACCGCGGTGATGCCCTACCGCGCGCTGCTGGGCTCGCTGCTGACGCTGTGGCGCCGGCATGGCGACCTGCGCCGCGCGGCGCTGGCGCAGGCGCTGCTGTCGGTCGGCTTCAGCGCGTTCTGGTCAACGCTGGCGGTGATGCTGCATGGCGCCCCGTTCCACCTTGGCAGCGAAGCTGCTGGCGCATTCGGGCTGGCCGGTGCGGCAGGCGCGCTCGGCGCCCCGATCGCGGGCCGCATCGCCGACCGCCGCGGCCCGCAGGCCGTGACCCGGCTCGGCGCCGCGCTCGCCGCGCTGTCCTTTGCCGCCATGCTGCTGGCGCCATGGCTGTCGCCGCAGGCGCAGCTCGGGCTGCTGGTGGCCGCCGCCGTCGGCTTCGACCTGGGCGTGCAGGTAACGCTGGTCGCACACCAGACCATTGTCTATGGCATCGACCCGGGCGCGCGCAGCCGGCTGAACGCGGTGCTGTTTGTCTGCATGTTCGCCGGCATGGCCGCGGGCGCCGCGCTCGGCAGCCTGGCGCTGGCGCATGCCGGCTGGACGGGTGTGGCCGCGCTCGCCACGGCCACATCGCTGGCAGCGTTGGCGGTACGGACGCTGCCGTTGCGAGCCGGGCAGGCGTCGTAACCAGGAAGCAATGCGCAAGGCTTCCTGCGGGCGGTGATGGCGGGCGGCTACGTCCCGGCCCGGCCTGCGCCCTGGCATGCCGCCGCGGCACGATCATGCGGCGGGTGCCAGTCCCTCACCTTCCTCGCCGTCCTCATCCCCCGTCGGCGCCAGCGGCAGTTCGATCGTCAGCGTCGTCTGGCCCGGTACCGATTTCAATTGCAGCCGCCCGCTGATCGCCGCAGCACGCACCCCCATATTGCGCAGCCCGCGCCCGCCACGCGGGGCGTCGACATCGAAGCCGCGCCCGTCATCGCCCAGCGTGACGCGGATCACCTGCGCCACCGGGTCGGCATGCGCCGCCAGCGTGATCGCGCTGGCGCCGGCGTGCTGCAGCACGTTGGTGATGCCCTCGAGCAGCAGGTACTGCAGCTCCTGCACCTTGCGCGCGGTGAAGTGGGGCAGCACCGGCAGCCGCTCGACCTGCCAGCGGATGGCGATGCCGGCCTCTTCGATGCGCGGCCCCAGCCGGTAGCGCAGGTTGCCCAGCACCGCGGCGAGGTCGCCGCCGGTGTCCTGCATGGCATCGATGGAGAGCTTGAGCGAGTCCAGCGCATGCCGCACCTGCCCGGCGATCTCCGCGCGGCTGGGCTGGCCTGACTCCAGCATCGACAGCGTGGTGACCAGCTGGCTGCCGAGGCCGTCGTGCATGTCGCGCAGGATGCGGCTGCGCTCGCGCAGCGCGGTCTGCTCGGCGGCGGCCTTCTGCGCGCGTGCGAACACCGCGCGCAACTCGGCCTCGCGCTGCGCCACGCGCTCGCTCAGCACCTGGTTGGCGCGCTGCAGGCTGCGTACGGCGCTGGTGTAGCGCTCCACCAGCATCCACGCCATGACCACGCTGAACGGCACCGAGACATAGCGGGTCATCGAGTGCACCCAGTAGTAGTCGCCGGTCAGCCACACGCGCAGCCAGTCGCCCAGGAACAGCACCGCCGACACGCCCACGGTGGCGGCCAGCAGCCTGGCCTCGCGGCTTGGATGCCGCAGCGCGGCCCATACCAGCGCGGCCGCCACCGTCAGGATGATGCCGACCTTGGCCAGCCAGCTCAGCGGGAACACCAGCGGATGGCTCGACAGCGCGGCCAGCGGCGCCAGTATGGGCAATGCCAGCCACAGGTAGGCGTCGAGCGTGCGGTGCAGCCAGCGCCAGGGCACGCGGATCACCAGCAGGCAGAACTTGCCGATGGCGCCGAGGAAGACCTCGCGCGCGGCCGCGACGATATAGCTGCGCAGTTCCGGCGGCAGCGCGAGGTCGTCGACAAAATAGTCGAGCAGCCGCACGCTCCAGGCGATCTCGGCCAGGCCGTACAGGCCGAACAGCGGGTCGCGCTGGCGCCACCAGATCAGCAGCGCGATGGTGCCGAGCACGGCGCTAAGCACGGCGACGATGAAGGGCCCGGCCACGCGCACCATGAATGCGTCCTGGTAGCGCGCGCGCACCGCCTTGGCCGGCCCCACCGTGACCGGCAGCAGGCCGGCTCGTGAAAACGCGCGCGCCGCCACCGTGATGCGCAGCGCGTTGCCGTGCTCGCGCACCAGCTCCGGCGGCAACGGCACATAGTAGGGTCGCTTGGCCAGCGCGGATGACGGCGCGCCCAGGCTGCCGCCCGCCGCCACCAGGATGCCGTTCAGGCGCACCTCGTAGCTGCCGCCTGCCCACGGCACGAACAGCCCTGCCGCTGCCGCCGCCGGCCAGCCGCGGTCAAAGCGCAGGTCGTAGACCGCCATGCCGGACTTGCCCGGCAGCGCGCGGTCCCAATAGTCCGGCAGCGTCAGCGGCTGCGCCGGCAGCAAGCTGCCGTCGCTAAGCGTGGCGCTGCGCACGGCCAGCTCCAGCTCCGCCAGCCCGTCGCTGGCGGCCGGCGCGGCACCACGCGCCGGCGACGCCAGCCACGACAGCGGCAGCAGTACCGCAAGCACGGCAAGCAAGGTCCGGGTGAGTCGCAGCCAGGTCGGCGGCATGGCGCAGGAAGCTACAGGGACTTGAGCAGGCCGAGCTTGGCGGCCTCATACACGGCTTCGCCGCGCGAGCGCACCGCCAGCTTGCCGTAGATGTTCTTGATGTGCGATTGCACGGTATGCACGCTCAGGCCGACATAGCGCGCGGTCTCGGCATAGGTATAGCCGCGCGAGATCAGGTCGAGGATCTCGCTTTCGCGCGCGGACAGCGTGACGCCGCGCTGGGCGGCGTTGCCGCGTCCGGCGCATTCGGCGGCCCCGGCCAACCCAGCGGCCCCGGCGGGCTCGCCGCGCAGGCGGTTGACCACCTGGCGCGCAATCAGCGGGCTCATCGGCGAGCCACCGGCGCGCAGTTCGCCGATCGAGGCGGCGATGCGGTCGGTGGTCTCGTCCTTGAGCAGGTAGCCAATGGCGCCGGCTTCGATGCTGGCCAGCACGTGCTGGTCGTCGCCGAACACCGTGACCACCATGCATTCGCACTCGGGATAGCGTTCGCGCACCTGGCGTATCACGGCGATGCCGCTGCCGTCCGGCAGGCCCAGGTCGCACAGCAGGACGTCGGGCTGGTGCAGCGCCAGCCAGGCAAGGGCATTGGCGACACTGCCGGCGCAGCCGGCCACGGTACTGGCGGGAGCATGCATCTCGACGGCCTGCACCAGGCGGCTCTGCGCCGCCGGGTCATCCTCGACGATCAGGACTCTTGTTGTGCTTGTCATGCCAGTGTGGTTGCGGGGCCCTGCCGTTGCGTCGGCGCGACGGGTTGCCGGCGGATTCTGACATATCCCCCGGTGTCGCGGGCGTGGCTCGGGCTGGTTTTCAGGGTAAACACAAGCGTCGCCGCGGCCGCCCGCACCAGCCTATCCATGCGGGTGTCGCTTTTCGTCCGCTGGTTCGCGGCGCCGCCCCGTTGTGGAGCACGCGGCATTTCTCCCGGTTCCCCACCCTGCATCCCTTACAAGGTCTGCAAGGCTTGCACGGCCTGCGGCGTCACCCGGGCCGCAGGCGCGCGGCTGCCGCACGGTATGAATCTTGCCGCTCCTGATAACCCGCCACCGGAATGCGGACATTGTTGTGCTCGTCCGCGTATGGCGCCATTCACATATCAGGAAATCAGCATGAGCTACTACTACGACGAACGCCAACGCCGCCAGGCGTGGGACGACGACGACTGGCAACCGGAATCCGAAAGCGACCGCGACCGCTGGCAGGCGCAGCGCCGTCGCCAGCAGCTGACGCCGGGCCAGACCAGCTACGGCGGGCCGGCACGCCAGGGCGGCGGCTACAGTGACGAGTACGGAGCCGGCCGGTATCCGGAGCGGCCGACGCAAGGCGAGTACGGCAGCCGCGGCCAGCAGCGCTCCGCCGGTGCGTGGCGCGGTGACTACGACTATCCACAGCGCCAGGACTTCCAGGGTTCCCAGGGTTCCCAGGGCTACCAGGGCGATGAAAGCCGGCGGTATGAGCGCGACGAGCGCAGCCAGCGCGACCGGGACGAAGAGCGCTATCGCCGCCGAGCCGGCAGCAGCCTGAGCTACGGCCTGAACGGCGGCTATGGCTGGGAACGCGCAGGCGAATGGCGCGATCCGCAGGCGTGGCAACGCGATGACGAATACGCCGACCGCCAGTGGCGCGAAAGCGCCGAGCGCGCCCGCGACCCGTATGAGATCGCTCGCGAGCGCAACCGCGACCGCTACTTCCGCGACCTGCGCAGCGACACCCGCTACTGGACCGAGGACCGCGACGAGCGCGAAGACCAGCAGCGCTACGGCCAGCGCTACAGCCGCGCGGCGGCGCGCCAGCGGGGGTGGGAAACCGATGATCGCGAAGGCTATCGCGGCGACGACCGGGAAGACCGCGGCGTGCTCTACAACCTTGGCCGCCGCATCGGCGAGGCGGTCGGCGACCTGTTCGGCACCGACCAGCGCGAGCACGAGCGCAAGGCTGGCCCGCGCGGCTACCAGCGCAGCGACGACCGCATCCGCGACCAGATCTGCGAGCGGCTCAGCTATGCGCGCGGCGTCGATGTCAGCGATGTCAGCGTCGACGTCAACGAAGGCGTGGTGTCGCTGACCGGCACGGTGCGCGAGCGCGGCCAGAAGTACTACATCGAGGATCTGGCCGACGGCACCTACGGCGTGAAGGAAGTCAACAACGACATCCGGGTGCGCCGCGAGGGCCACGGCACCAGCGCCGGCAGCACGAGTACGTCCGAGGCGACCGGGAGCACCTGGCGCGCCTGATTTGCCGCAGCAGCGCACCGGTGCAGCGCCGGTGCGCGCGGCAGATGCCCCGGCCGGCACTTGTGCCGGCCGGCCTCGTTCCTGCCTCATTACCAACGCGCAAGGTGCCCATGCCCGCCCTCAAGATCGCCACGTTCAACATCAACGGCATCCGCAGCCGGGTCGGCGCGCTGCGCCACTGGCTGGAGCGCGAGGCGCCCGACGTGGCCTGCCTGCAGGAACTGAAGACCGCCGACGAAAGCTTTCCCGCGCGCGAACTGCGCGAGGCCGGCTACGGCGCCGTCTGGCACGGCCAGAAGTCGTGGAACGGCGTTGCCATCCTGGCGCGCGGCGCCGATCCGGTGGAAGTCCGCCGTGGCCTGCCCGGCGATCCCGACGACAGCCACAGCCGCTACCTGGAGGCAGCGGTGCACGGCATCCTGGTCGGCTGCCTCTACCTGCCCAACGGCAATCCGCAGCCCGGGCCCAAGTTCGACTACAAGCTGGCCTGGTTCGCGCGGCTGATCGAACACGCGCAGACGCTGTTCGACAGCGGCCAGCCGGTGGTGCTGGCGGGCGACTACAACGTGGTGCCCACCGACGAAGACATCTACAACCCGCGCTCGTGGCGCAAGGACGCGCTGCTGCAGCCTGAAAGCCGCGAGGCCTACGCGCGCCTGCTGGCGCAAGGCTGGACCGATGCGTTGCGCACGCACTATGGCGAGGAACGCGTCTACACCTTCTGGGACTACTTCCGCCAGCACTGGCAGACCAACTCCGGGCTGCGCATCGACCACCTGCTGCTGAGCGCCGACCTCGCCCCGCGGCTGCGCGATGCGGGCGTCGACACCTGGGTCCGCGGCGAGGATCATCCCAGCGACCATGCACCGGCGTGGGTGGTGCTGAACCGGCCCGCCGCCCGGCGCAAGCGCGCGCCATAGCCAGCGCCGCCAGCGCAGGATTCAGGCCGCCGCGCCCATCTCCGCCGCCAGGCGCTCCCGGGCGAAGTCCAGGAAAGCGCGCACTCCCTCGGGCAGCGTGCGGCCGGCCAGCGTCTGCAGTTCGACCGCACGGCTGCGCATGCCGCGCTCGCGGATGGCAGCGGCATGCAGTTCGCCGCGCCGCAGGCGGTCGCCTACGGTCACCGCGCCCGAGATCGACAGCCCGCCGCCATGCAGCACGAAGCTGGTCAGCGTCTCGAAGTGGTTGGTCACCAGCACCGGATCGAACACGATGCCGCGCTCGCCGCAGGCAATGTCGAACAGCTGCCGAACAGTGTTGTCGCCTTCCGGCAGCGCCAGCGGGTACGGCTGCATCTGCGCCAGCGTGATGCTGCGAAAGCGCGCCAGCGGGTGGTCGGGCCGCATGATGGCGATGACCGGCGCGGGCTGGCGATGCTCGATGCGTATGCCCTGCTCGGCCGCACGGCTGTAGGTGATGCCGATGTCCGCGTCGCCATGCAGCACGATGCCGGTCACCTCCGCCGGCGCCGCCACGCGCACATGGAAATGCAGCCCCGGATAGCGCTCGCGGAACTCGGCGATGATGCGCGGCAGGAACTCGATGGCAAACCCGGCGGAGCTGGCAATGCGCACGCGGCCACGGCGCAGCCCCTGCAGCGCGGCGATCTCCGCCACGACGCGGTCCGCTTCCAGGGCGCCGCGCAGCGCATAGGCGGCGAGCAGTTCACCGGCGGCGCTCGCGACCATGCCCCGGGGGCGCCGGTCGAACAGCGGCACGCCCAGCAGCGCCTCCAGTGCCGCGACCTGCCGGCTGACCGCCGAAACGGTCACGCTCAGGCGCTGCGCCGCCTCGGTCAGCGAACCGCTGCGCACCACCTCCAGGAAGTAGCGCAGCGAGGTGTCCTGCAGGCGGTGCGACAGCATGGGGGCGGCTCCGTGGAATGCGGCGGTGCAGCGAGCCGCTTTGCGTTTTATGCAAGGATATTTGAAAAAATCATCGATTGCGTAAAGCCCTGCCGGGCCCGTATGCTTTTTCCCGACACCACAGGAGACACCGGGAGAACCCATGGCGAACAGGCTTTCCAGCGCGCTTTCCATCACGCTTCCCACCGCGCTTCCCACCGACCCGATCACCGAACTCGATGCCGTCGCCCTGTCGCGCGCCGTCCATGCCCGGGAGGTCTCTTGCGTGGAGGTGCTGGAGGCCTTCCTCGGCCAGGTCGATCGCCACAACCCCCGCGTCAACGCCATCGTCGCGCCAGTCGACCGCGACGTGCTGCGCAGCCAGGCGCAAGCGCTCGATGCCGAGCTGGCGCGCGGCGACAGCCGCGGCCCGCTGCACGGCTTTCCGCAAGCGCCCAAGGACATCAGCCCGGCGGCGGGCATGGTCACCACCAAGGGGTCGCCGATTTTTGCCGGGCAGGTCACCCGGAGCGATGCCGCGATCTTCGAGCGCATGCGCGCCGCGGGCTCGGTCTTTATCGGCCGCACCAACTCGCCCGAGTTCGGCCTGGGCGGCCATACCTACAACCCGGTCTACGGCACCACCCGCAATGCCTTCGACCCGGCGCGCTCGGCCGGCGGCAGCTCCGGCGGCGCGGCGGCGGCCGTGGCGCTGCACATGCTGCCGGTGGCGGACGGATCGGACATGATGGGCTCGCTGCGCACGCCCGCGGCCTTCAACCAGGTGTACGGCCTGCGCACGTCGGTCGGCTGCGTGCCGCATGGGCCCGCCGACGAGGTCTTCTTCCAGCAGTTCAGCGTGGCCGGGCCGATGGCGCGCAACGTGCCCGACCTGGCGCTGCTGCTGTCGGTGCAGGCCGGCTTCGATGCGCGCATGCCGCTGACGCGGCGCGCCGAAGCGCCCGGCGCCTTCACGCTGCCCCCCGCGCGCGACTGGAAAGGTGTGCGCGTGGGCTGGCTTGGCGACCTGGGCGGCCACTTGCCGACCGAGCCCGGTGTGCTCGAAACCTGCGAGCAGGCACTGGACCACTTCCGCGCGCTCGGCTGCGACGTCGACGCCGCACTGCCGGATTTCGAGCTGGAGCGCCTGTGGCAGGCGTGGATCGACCTGCGCAGCTTCTCGGTGGCCGGCGCCAATGGCACGCTGTACCGCGACCCGGCCACGCGCGCGTTGCTCAAGCCCGAGGCCGCCTGGGAAATCGAGCGCGGCCTGGCGCTGCCCGGCACGCGCGTCTACGAAGCCCTGTGCGAGCGCAGCGCGTGGTACCAGGCACTGCGCGCGCTGTTCGAGCGCTTCGACTACCTGGTGCTGCCGGCCGCGCAGGTGTTCCCGTTCGACGCCGGATGGGACTGGCCGCGCAGCGTCGGCGGCCGTGACATGGACACCTACCACCGCTGGATGCAGGTCGTGGTGCCGGCCACCATGGCCGGGCTGCCGGCGCTGGCCGCGCCCGCCGGCTTCGGCCCGCAGGGGCTGCCAGCCGGCATCCAGATCATCGGGCCGGCGCAGGCCGACGCGGCGGTGCTGCAGCTGGGCCATGCCTACGACCAGGCCGGCGGCTTCTCGCGCGTGCGCAGCCCGTGGCTGGACCGCGCGGCCTAGTTCGACAACACACCACACCATCACAACACACGCGGCCCGGCCTGACCCGGGCCGGCGCCCACCCTTCGCTTTCCTACAACTGCCGGCAGGAGTGAATCCGATGACCGCATTGCCCCCGAAGCTGTTCCTCGCCTGTGCCGCATTCAGCGCGGCGATGGCCACGGCGCCTGCCATGGCGCAGGCGCCAGCCTGGCCCGAGCGCCCGTTGCGGCTGGTGGTGCCGTTCGCCGCCGGCGGCGCCACCGACCTGCTGGGCCGGCTGCTCGCTGTCGGCCTCGGCGAAAAGCTGGGCCAGCCGGTAGTGGTCGAGAACAAGCCCGGCGCCAGCACGGTGGTCGGCGCCACCCAGGTCTCCAAGGCAGCCCCTGACGGCTACACCCTGCTGCTGGCGGCCAGCACCACGCTGACGCTGAACCCGGCGATCCGGCAGCACCTGGGCTATGACCCGATCAAGAGCTTCACGCCGCTGGGCCTGGTCGCCGACATGAGCCTGGTGCTGGTTGCCAATCCCGATGCGCAGGTCGGCTCGGTGAAGGACCTGGTGACGCAGGCCAGGGCCCATCCCGACAAGTTCTCCTATGGCTCGTTCGGCACGGGTTCGTCGGTGCATTTCGGCGGCGAGATGCTCAAGTCCGCCACCGGCATCCGCATGGTCCACGTTCCCTTCAATGGCAGCGCGCCGAGCCTGACCGCGCTCGCCGGCGGGCAGGTGCAGGTGGCGGTCGATACCGTGGTTGCCAGCCTGCCGCTGATCAAGGGCGGCAAGATCCGGCCGGTGGCGGTGCTGTCGCCGCAGCGGCTGCCGGCGCTGCCGCAGGTGCCGACGGTGGCGGAAAGCGGCTATCCCGGCTTCCAGATGGGCACCTGGTTCGCACTGCTGGCGCCGGCGGGACTGCCCGCGCCGGTGCAGCAGAAGCTGGAAAAGGCGCTGGCCGAAGTCGCCAATGCCCCGGCCACGCGCGCGCGCATGGTCGAGCTGGCGCTGACGCCGGCCTACGGCAACGGCGCCGCGGTGCGGGCGCGGGTCGAGAAGGAGCTGCCGGAGATGCGCGCAGTGGCCGCGCGCGCGGATATCCGCGCTGAATGACGGTGGCAGGCGCCTGCCTGCCGCACGGTGCCCCCGCGCGCGCGGCTCATGCGACGTGCGCAGCAAACCCTGCCAGGCCCGGCGCCACGTCTTCGCGCAGCGTCAGCGCCGGGATCCGGTAGTCGCCGGCGTTCTGCGGCCGGAACGGAATCGGCGCCGTGGTCGCCAGCGTATCGAGGCGCTCGCCCAGCTCTGCGCGGATCGCGGCAAAGCGCGCGTCGTCGACCCGGCTGGTCCGGTACACCACGTACGGCGGCAACACGTCGAAGCCGGGGTAGTACAGGATGCCGTGCTGGATCGGGAACAGGACATCGTCGATCGGCCCGTTGATGCCGCGCGCGCTGTAGTGCGATTCCCAGCCGCCGGTGGTGACCACCAGCATCGCGCGCTTGCCGGCGAGCATGCCTTCGCCGTAGCGGTTGCCCCAGCGTTCGTCCGAGTGCTCGCCCACGCCGTAGGCAAAACCATAGGCGTAGACGCGCTCGATCCAGCCTTTCAGGATCGCCGGCATCGAGAACCACCACAGCGGGAACTGCAGGATCACCGTATCGGCCCAGCGCAGCTTGTCCTGCTCGCGCGCGATATCGTCGCTCTGCAGGCCGTTCTCGAATGCGTGCCTGGAATCCAGCGAGGGATGGAACGGCGCATCGCCGCGGCGCGCCTTGCTGTCTGCGGCATCGAGCTGCGCTTTCCATTGCATCGCGTACAGGTCGGATACCTGGACCTGGTGGCCGGCATCGCTCAGCCGCTGCACCGCGTAATCGCGGATGGCGCCGTTGAGCGAGGTGGGTTCGGGGTGGGCGTAGACGATAAGAACGTTCATGACAGCGGCTTCCTTGGGTAAGCAATGATCGGGAGAAGCCAGCTTAGGCCGCCGCGAGGTATATTGGAAATGAATATCCAGTATCACAGGTATTGTCATGACTAATCTCAGGCGGCTCGACCTCAACCTGCTGGTCACGCTGGACGTGCTGCTGTCCGAGCACAACGTGACCCGCGCCGCGCAACGCCTGCATTTCTCGCAGCCATCGGTCAGCGTCCACCTGGCCAGGCTGCGCGACTACTTCGGCGATCCGTTGCTGCTGCCCGGGCCGCGCGGCATGCGGCCCACGGCCAGGGCGGAATCGCTGCGCGAGCCGCTGCGCGAAGCGCTGGCCGCGCTGGAGCACGCGGTGTCGCCCGACAGTCCCTTCGATCCCGCCGCCGCCACGCATACCTGGCGCGTGGCGGCCACCGACTACGGCGAATCGACCATCGTGCTGCCGGCCATCCGGGCGCTGCGCACCGCCGCCCCGGGCGCGCGGCTGGCGGTGCTGGAGATGGTGCCGTCGCGCATCGCCCGCCAGTGCGAGCAGGGCGAGCTGGACCTGGCCTTCCACACGACCGAAGGCTCGCCGCCCGCGCTGCACCGGCGCGCCCTGTTCACCGAGCGCTATGTGCTGGCGGGCCGCGGCGGCCATCCCCGGCTGAAGCGGCGGCCGACGCTGGCCCAGTTCTGCGCGCTCGAGCATGTGATGGTGTCGCCCGACGGCGGCGGCTTCTCCGGCGTTACCGACGAGGCGCTGGCGCTGGCCGGCATGCAGCGCCGCGTGGTGCTGTCGGTGCCACATTTCCTCTTTGTCGCCGCGGTGCTGGCGAGCACCGACCTGGTGGCGATGGTGCCGCAGCGCCTGGTGCGCGATGCGCCGGCACTGCGCGTGGTCGAGCCGCCCGTCGAGGTGCCGGGCTACGAGATGTCGATGCTGTGGCATGAGCGCGTGCACCGTGACCCGGCACATCGCTGGCTACGGGAGCAGATCGTCGCGTCGCTCTCACAGGCCTAGACCGGCGCTTCTGTTTTGCATACAAAACTGGAATACAATCAGTGCTTTCAATGTAGCGGCCGGGTGCTTCCCGCGCCGCCCCAGTTTTGGAGGAGACCATGACCTACAGTACAACCGGCCTGACTTCCCGCCACACCGCCGCCCTGGCCCCGATCGAGGACTACCTGCAGGGCCACGCCACCGGCAACCCCGAGGTGATGCGCCGCGCCTTCCATGCCGACGCCCGCATCGTCTCGTTCCGCGACGGCAAGCTGCATTCGCTGACGGTGGAAGACTTTATCGCCGCGCGCTGCCCCGGCCATCCGCCGGCCGATGAAGCGCAGCGCCGGCGCGCCATCAGCCAGTTCGACGTGGTCGGCAATGCCGGCGTGGCCAAGGTCGTGCTGGAGCATCCGGACGTGGTCTTTACCGACTACATGACGCTGCTGCAGATCGACGGCGCGTGGAAGATCGTCAACAAGACCTTCAGCGCCGCGCCACGCGTGCCGCAGTAACGTACTGCGGCGGCTGCCCGCGCGGCTCAGCCGGGCAGCACCGCGGTGGCTTCGATCTCGAACAGCATGTTGTCGAGCGCCAGCCGCGGCACCGGGATCAGCGTGCAGGCCGGCGCGGGCCGGTCGCCCCACATCTCGCGCAGCGCGGCGCCGAAGGTGCGCAGGCGGTCGTGCGAGTGGTCGACCACCAGCACCGTCAGCTTGGCGACATCGCCCACGTCGGCGCCCGCGGCCTGCAGCGCGATGCGCAGGTTCTGCATGGCCCGCGCCACCTGCCGCGGAAAATCCGCCGCCAGGCAGCCGGCGGCATCCTCGCCGCCCTGCCCGGCCACGTAGACGATGCGGGCGGGCCCTTCCACCACCGCCACGTGCGAATAGCCGTTGGGACGCGGGTCGTACAGCGCGGGGGGATTGATCAGGTTCAGCGAAGCATTGGGGCGGGCAGGCGTCAGCATGGTCATCAACTCTGTGTTGAGAGAAGGGCAAACAATGGAGCCGCAAGTATCAAACCTCAAGTTAGGTTAAGGTCAAGCGCGGCCACGGTGGTAGCATGGGCATTCCCGCCGCCGCCCTCCCTCCACCCAGCCATGCCCAAGACTTCCCGACCTGTTCCCGCCGTGCCTGCCACGGCCGATGCGCCGCGCCGGCGCCGGCCAGGACCTGCCGAGGAACTGCTGTCGGTCGGGCAGGTGGCCGAACGCACCGGCATCGCGGTATCGGCGCTGCATTTCTATGAATCACGCGGGTTGATCGCCAGCACGCGCAGCGGCGGCAACCAGCGCCGCTATGCGCGCGCCGTGCTGCGGCGGCTGGCGGTGATCCGCGTGGCGCAGCGCATGGGGCTGCCGCTGGCGGTGATCGCGGCGGCGATGCAGAAGCTGCCCGACGGGCGCGCGCCGACAGTGGCGGACTGGCGGCGGCTGTCGGCCAGCTGGCGCGATGACCTGGAGGAACGCATCCGCACGCTGACGATGCTGCGCGACCAGCTCGATGGCTGCATCGGGTGCGGCTGTTTGTCGCTGAAGGCGTGCCCGCTGCGCAATCCGCAGGATACGCTGGCCGGAGCAGGGCCGGGGCCGCATTTCCCCGGCGAAGAGGATTAGGCGGAGGCCTTACCGGAAGGTCTGCAGGTAGCCGAGCAGGTCTTCGATCTGCTTGTCGTTGCCCATGCCCCAGAAGCGCATTTTGGTGCCCGGCACGACCTTGGCCGGGGAACGCAGGAAGGCGCTCAACGTGTCGCGCGACCACACCACCCTGGATGTGCGCATCGCTTCCGAATACTGGAAATCCGTTGTCGTGCCCGCCTGGCGCCCGAAGATGCCGTTCAACTGCGGCCCGAACGCGCCGCGCGCATTGCGGCCGACGTAGTGGCACGACGCGCAGCGCGTGGCAAACAGTGCCTTGCCGGCCTGCAGGTCAGGCTCGGCGCGCGCCACGGCGGGCATTGCGGCAAGGATGGAAAAGGCGAGGAAAGCGGCGGCGGGCAGGACGGTACGGCGCATGGGCAACACGGGGCAATGAACTGCGAGGCTGCATGATACAGGCGCGCGGGTGGATGGGCAGGTTACACCGCGTCACAGTTGCAACACTTCGAGCGCCCAATATTACGGACCCTGCCCCTACAGTGAGCCCATGTCCAACGCCCCTTGGGAGGCACCCATGAAACGAATCCTGGCAATGGCAGTAGCAGGCGGTGCATTGCTGGCGGCGAGTGCCGCAGCCCATGCCGGCGTCAGCGTCGGCATCAATATCGGCGCGCCCGCCGTCGTGGTCGCGGAGCCGGCGCCGGTGTACCGCCCGGCCCCGGCGGTCTACGTGCCGGCGCCCGCGCCGGTAGCGTATGCCCCCGCCCCAGTCGCCTACGCCCCGGCACGCCCGGTGGTAGTGGCCCCGGTGCCGGTGCGCTATCGCCCGGACTATCGGGCCGACTATCACCCCGGCTATCACCCCGGCTATCACCGCGCGGAATACCGCGAGGCTCGCCGCGAATGGCGCGAGCGCGAATGGGCCCACCGCCATGACGGGCACCGCGATTACCGCGGCCCGGGCCGCCACTGGGACTGACACGCCGCTGCCGGCCGGGCCCTCCAGCCCGGCCGCCGTGGAAAGGCCCTTCCAGCAAAGATCCGCAAGTCAGGCTACCCTGTCGGCCAACTTCCCGTTTGAGCCTGCCAGGAAATCGCCATGACCCAACCCCTCAGAATCGACTTCGTCTCCGACATCGCCTGCCCCTGGTGCGCCATCGGCCTGTCTTCGCTCCAGCTCGCGCTGCAGCGGCTGGGCGACAAAGTCGACGCCGAGATCGTGCTGCATCCCTTCGAGCTGAACCCCGACATGGGCCCCGAAGGCCAGGCCATTGTCGACTACCTCGGCAAAAAGTATGGCCGCACGCCCGCGCAGATCGCCGAAACCCAGGCCATGATCCGCGAGCGCGGCGCCGGCGTGGGCTTCACCTTCGGCGAGCGCGCCTTCGTCTACAACACGTTCGACGCGCACCGGCTGCTGCACTGGGCCGGCCTCGAGGGCAAGCAAGTCCCGCTGAAGCTGGCGCTGCTGCGCGCCTACCATACCGATGGCAAGGATCCGGGCAACCATGCCGTGCTGCTCGAGGCGGCGGCGTCGGTCGGCCTGGATGCGGACGCCGCGCGCCACGTGCTGGAAAGCGGCCAGTACGGCGACGAGGTGCGCGCCGAAGAGCGCCAGTACCAGCAGATGGGCATCCAGTCGGTGCCGTCGGTGATCTTCAACAACCGCTACCTGGTAACGGGCGGGCAGCCGGTCGAGGCCTTCGAGCAGGCGATCCGGGAGATCGCGGCCGAGGCGCAGGCGGGTACGGCAACCTGAAGCAACGCGTGTGCTGACTGGACCGGCCTGGGGTGGTCCTCAGGCCGGTAGCTTGCCGGTCAGGAATTGCGCTTGTGCCCGCGCCGTTCATTGACCGCTTCGCCGAGCAAGTCCAGCATTGCCAGCGAATCCTCCCAGCCGATGCAGGCATCGGTAATGCTCTGCCCGTAGGTCAGGGCGGACGGGCTGTGCTGCCCCGGGGTGAACTTCTGCGCGCCGGCCACCAGATTGCTCTCGACCATGACCCCGAAGATGGAGCGGCTGCCGCTGCGGATCTGCTGCGCCACGTCCCGCGCCACGTCCAGCTGACGCTGATGCTGCTTGCTGCTGTTGGCGTGGCTGAAATCCACCATCAGCGCGTCGCCCAGCCCTGCCGCCTGCAACTCCCGGCACGCCGCCGCCACGGAATCCGCATCGTAGTTGGGCACCTTGCCGCCGCGGAGAATGACGTGGCAATCCGGATTTCCCTTGGTGTGCACCGTCGCGACCTGGCCGTTCTTGTGCACTCCCAGGAAGTGGTGCGGTCGCGATGCGGCCTGGATCGCGTCGATCGCAATCCTGATATTTCCGTCGGTGCCGTTCTTGAAGCCGATCGGCGCTGAAATGCCTGAAGCCAGCTCGCGATGCACCTGGCTTTCCGTGGTGCGGGCGCCGATCGCGCCCCAGCAGATCAGGTCGCCGATGTACTGTGGCGAGATCACGTCGAGCAACTCGCCGGCCGCCGGCAGGCCGAGGCGGTTGATGTCGACCAGCAGGCTGCGCGCAATGCGCAGGCCCTCGTCGATGCGGTAGCTCTCGTCCAGATAAGGATCATTGATCAGCCCTTTCCAGCCGACCGTGGTCCGGGGCTTCTCGAAATACACGCGCATCACGATCTCGAGCGTGCCGGCATGACGTTGCCGCTGCTCCAGCAACAGCCGCGCATATTCGAGTGCCGCCTGCGGGTCGTGGATCGAGCAGGGTCCCATGATCACCAGCAACCGGTCGTCCTCGCCATGCTGGATACGCGCGATACGCTGCCGCGTCTGCGTGATCAGCGACTCGACCGCCGTGTTCCGGATCGGGAAAAAGCGGATCAGGTGTTCGGGCGGCGGCAGCGGGATGATGTCTTCGACATGCGCGTCGTCAGTCACGCTGGTACGGTCCGGCGGTGACTGCCATTCACTGGCGATGGTGGGCGAAGGTTTGAGCGGGTCGTTCATGGCGAGGTCGAGCAGGTTTTGCTAGCGAACGATGGTGCTACACCAATGGCGAGGGCGTCAAGGCAGGCCGAAGGCCCGCCTGCTTCCGAACTGTGTTGACGGGCACATATGATCCGCCTTCGCCACCCTGGTCCGGCCGGCACCTGTTACTGTCGACGAATCACTTGGCCACAAATCACTTCGCCACGAATCTCGCCGTCACGGTCTTGCCGTCGGCAAACCGGATCGTCGCAACCAGCTTGGCGCCAGCCTGCAGCGACAGCTTGTCGGCGGCCACGAGCGCGTTTCCAGCGCCCGGCGCAAGCGTGGTTTCCGTCTTCCTGGCACCCGTCAGCACCGTCAGCTTGCCGCTGGCACCGGCCACGGGCAATTTCTTGTCGTGGTCGTCAACATAGATGGTGACTGCGCCATCCTTGTTGACCAGTTCGAATTGCAGGTCGCTGGCCGCATGCACGATGCCGCCGTACTGCGCGGGCCCGGCGCCGTGGGCCAGCGCCAGGCCGGACACGCCAAGGCTGGTGGCAATCAGGATGGTTGTGATCTGCTTCTTCATCGCATACTCCATTGATGCAGCAACTTGGGGGCGTCGCTGCCAAGGCCCATGTTCAGTACATGTCGACCTGCCGCTGCGACAGGATCCGCTCCAGCGGGCGGCGCCCGAACAGCCAGAAGGCCAGCGGCGTCAGCACGGAATCCAGGATGGTCGAGCTGACCAGGCCGCCGAATATCACCACGGCAACCGGATGCAGGATTTCCTTGCCTGGCGCATTGGCCGACACCAGCAGCGGAACCAGCGCAAATGCGGCGACCAGCGCAGTCATCAGCACCGGGGTCAGCCGCTCCAGGGAGCCTCGCACGATCATCGGGATTCCGAAGGTTTCTCCTTCGTGGCGGCACAGGTTGATGTAGTGGCTGACTTTCAGGATGCCGTTGCGGGTGGCGATGCCGGTCAGCGTAATGAAGCCGACCATCGATGCCACCGACAGCGCGAGTCCGCCGATCCACATCGCGATGACGCTGCCGATCAGCGCCAGCGGAATGTTGGCCATGATGATCAGCGTCAGCGTCGCCGAGCGGTAGCGCGAATAGAGCACCAGGTAGATCAGCGCAAGCGACACCAGGGACAGCAGCACGATCAGTTGCGTGGCTTGCTCCTGCGCCTGGAACTGGCCTTCGATGCTGATGAAGTAACCGCCCGGCAGCCCGGCGCGCGCCACGGCGCCGCGCACTTCGCTGATGATCCTCGACATATCCGAGCCGTCGGTGTTGGCATAGACGACGATGCGCCGCCGGCCATTCTCGCGGCCAATCTGGTTGGGGCCGTCGCCCTCTTCGACAGTGGCGAGAGCCGACAGCGGCACCGGCCCGCGCGGCGATTCCAGCATGATGCGGGACAAATCCTGCGGCGTGCGGCCGGCATCCGGCAAGCGCACCACCAGGTCGTAGCGGCGCACGCCTTCGATGAGCTGGGTGATGCGCGAACCATCGGACAAGGTCTGCAGAGCCTTCAGCGCCTCGCCCGCGGGGATGCCGTATTGCGCTGCCTTGCGGTAGTCGAGCCGCACGTTTACCTGCGGAATCAATACCTGGCGCTCCACCGTGATATCGACAAGCCCCGGTATGGCAGCGAGCCGCCCGCGCACGCTCTCCGCCAGCCCGCGCAGCGTATCGAGGTCATCGCCATAGATCTTGAGCGCGACTTGCGCCCGCACGCCGGACAGCAAATGATCCAGCCGGTGCGAAATCGGCTGGCCTATCGCGACCGACGCCGGAAGGCTTGCAAGCTGGGCGCGGATCGCGGCCATCACTTGCTCCCGGCTACGATCCGAGCGCTTCAGGTCGATGTCGATCTCGGACGAATGCACGCCTTCGGCATGTTCGTCGAGTTCGGCGCGGCCGGTGCGCCGTCCCACCTGGGTGACTTCAGGCACCTGGCGGACCAGCGTCTCGGCCAGTGCGCCCATGCGGTTGGCTTCGGCCAGCGAAGTACCGGGATTCAGCATCAGCGACATCACCAGCGAGCCTTCGTTGAAGGACGGCAGGAAGGTCCGCGGCATGAAGGGTACAGTGGCGGCCGCCAGCGCGACCGTGACGGCGGCCGTCACAAGCACGGCTTTGGCACGCGGGAACGACCGGTCCAGGATCCTGGCATCGACCCGCTTGAGCCACGCCACCAGCGGGCTGTCAGGATGATCCAGCCGCTTCATCCGCGGCAGCAGGTAGTACGAAAGTACCGGGGTCACCGTCATCGACACCAGCATCGACGCCAGGATCGACACGATATAGGCGATACCCAGCGGCGCGAACAGCCGCCCCTCGATGCCAGGCAGCGCGAACAGCGGCACGAATACCAGCACCACCACCAGGGTGGCATAGACAATGCCGGAGCGGACTTCGACCGACGCGCGCCAGATCGTTTCCAGCACGGACGGCGGGTCCTCCACGCTTGAGCGCTGCCTGAGCCGGCGCAGGATGTTTTCCACATCGACCACCGCGTCGTCGACCAGCTCGCCGATGGCAATGGCCAGCCCGCCCAGCGTCATCACGTTGATCGACTGGCCCAGCAGATGGAAGGCCAGCGCTGTCACCGCCAGCGACAGCGGGATCGCGACCAGCGAGATCGCGGTGGTGCGCGCGCTCAGCAGGAAGGCGAACAGGATCACGGTGACCATGATGGCGCCGTCGCGCAGCGCCTCGACCACATTGCCGATCGACGCCTCGATAAAGTCCGCCTGCCGGAACAGGACTTGCGGCGCGGACACGCCTGCCGGCAGTCCTCGCTTCAGTTCGCCCAGCGCTGCTTCCAGCTCGCGCGTCAGCCGGACCGTATCCGCCGCGGGCTGCTTCTGCACGCTGACGATCACTGCCGGCGTGCCATTGAAGCCGGCATCGCCGCGCTTGAGCGCCGCGGCATATCGTGCACTCGCCACCTGCTCGAGGAGCACCGGCGCGCCGTCCTTGTAGGCAACGGCCAGCCCCTTGAGGTCTTCCAGGCGGTTGGTGCGCCCGAGGTTGCGGATCAGGTATTCGCGGCCGTTCAGGTCGATGAAGCCGCCGCTGGTATTGGCCGCGAAGTCGCGCAACGCGTTTTCCACCTGCGGCAGCGCCACGCCGAACTGCGCCATCCTGGCGGTGTCCGGTTCCACCCGTAGCTGGCGCACCTCGCCGCCGATCGGGATGACCTGCGACACCCCGGCCACCGACAGCAGGCGCGGACGCAGCACGAAGTCGGCATACTCGCGCGCCTGCATGGGGCTGGCCCTGGCCGGATCGATCGGCAAGGCGATCAGCATGATCTCGCCCATGATCGACGATACCGGCCCGAGGATGGGCGTGAGCCCGCCGGGCAATTGCTCCCTGACCAGGGCAAGCCGTTCCGACACGAGCTGGCGGTTGCGATAGATATCGCTGCCCCAGTCGAACTCGGCATATACGATGGATAAGCCGACGCCGGACACCGAGCGGACCCGCGTGACGCCCGGCATACCGTTGAGCGCAGTCTCGATCGGGAACGAAGCCAGCAGTTCGACTTCCTGCGGCGCCATGCCGCCGGCTTCGGTGATCACGGTCACCAGCGGCTTGTTGAGGTCCGGGAAGACATCCACCGGCGTGCGCCACGCGGTGAAGGCGCCGTACGCCATCAGAATGACGGCGACGGCGAGGACCAGCAGCCGGTTGCCAAGACTCGCGCGAACAATCCAGTTGAACATGCGCGCCCCTCAGCGGACCTGGTTGATCAGCGCCGCGCCGGACACCACCACGCGGTTCTCCGGCGACAGGCCCCTGACCACGACCACGGTACGCGCATCCAGCACCCGGGCCTCAACCGGCTGGGCGATAAAGCGCTGTGTCCCGGACTTGATCCATACCACCGGCACGTTGCTGGCATTGCGCACCAGCGCCTCGGCTGGCAGCGCAATGCCCGTGGCCGTGTCGGTCAGCGTGGCTACCACGGTTACCGGCTGGCCAACGGCAAGCGGCAAGGTTTTGCCTGCAAGCCGGAACATCAGCGGCACGGCCCCGTTCTTCAGGCTGCGGCCCGCGCCCACGAATTCCAGCTTGCCACCGTCCGCGCGGCCCAGCGTGCCGCCCTGGATGCGGCCCGCCAGCGTGGCATCCGCGGTGTTGGCTTCGATCAGCATCCGCTCCGGATCCAGCACTTCGTAAAGCACGTCGCCCGGCGCGACCACCTGGCCGGCCAGGACATTGGCGGTTGCGATGATTCCGCTGGCCGGCGCGGTCAGGTTGTCGGTGTGGCGCAGGCTCTTGCCCACCGCGTCGCGCTGGCCGGACAGGCTGCGGACTTCCGCGCGGACGGCTTCGATCTCCTTGCGCGGGATGCTGTCCTGCAGCGACTCCAGCCGCGCCAGCCGCTGCTGCGCCAGCTTGAGGTCGGCACTCAGGCTCGCCAGGCGGGCCTGCTGGTTGCCGGTATCGAAGGGTTCGTTCTTGTGCCGCAGGACGGCGAGCACCTGGCCCCTGGCAACGCGCTGCCCCAGCACCGGGAAGCCGCCGGAAGGCGGCTCGATCCAGCCGGCATGGCCTGCCTGGAGCCGGCCGCCGGCATTGGGATCGATCGCCACCACGGCGTTCAGCTCCACCGTCATCGGATGCGTGGCTTCCTGCGGCATCGCGGTCCGGATGCCCATGCGCCGTTGCGCGAGCTTGGGCACGTGGACGCTGCCATCCGGCAGCCTGGCCAGGCCGGTGCCCGATACCGCGCCGGCCACATCGAGGTGCTCGCCATCGGGCCCATGGGCACCGGGTCCTGCCTGGACCGGCATGCCTGCGCTAGCGGCCAATGCCATAGCAATGGCGACGAATCTTGTAATCCTGGACATGATGTCTGGCCTCAGCTCTTCTTGCCTGCATGGCGGCGCCACACGAACCCGGCCGCAGCGGCCAGTACCAGCGCGACGGGGATGATCCACGGCCAGCGCGCTTTCCAGAACGCGCCAAAGCCAGCGTCGTGCCCGTCCGCAACAACATTCAGGCTGCCCTCGATCAGGTCGGACTCATTCCCCGCGATCAGCGTGAACACGAGCGCGTGGTTGCCGGGCCGGTGCAGCGCCCTGAGGAGCTTCTCGTCGGTAAAGGAGTAGTCGCCGAAGTCGGCGTGCAGCTTGCCTTGCGCCCTGATGCCGTTGAACTCGACCTCCAGATTGCCGTTCAGGACTGGTTCGTTGGTGGCATAGCGGTCCACCATCACCGACAGCTCGTCGGCAGCCAGGGTGCCAACCAGTTCGAATGTTTCCGTATGGGCTTCGATGATCGGCTGGGCATTCACGGCAGCGCCGGCGCTTGCCGGCGCGTCCAGGTGTTCGCCGTTTGGTCCGTGGGCCCCGGGCCCGGCATGCGCCATGCAGGCGCAGGAAAGCAGCAAAGTCAGAAAGAACTGGCGGATCATGGCAGCACTCCGAGAGCCTGGTTCAGGTTGGCAATGGCGATACCGCGCCTGGCGCGCTGGCGCGCCAGGTCGGCTTGGGCTTCGAGGGCGTGGTTCTGGGCGCGCAGCACCTCCGGCAAGCCGAGTTCGCCGGCATCGAAAGCCTTGCGTAGCAGCGCCGCCCGCTCGGACAGCGTGGCGCTGCGCTCTTCGGTGAGCCTGAGCTGCTGTTCCGCCAGCGACAGCGCCTGGCGTGCCGCGTCAATTTCGGAGCGGACGACGCGCTCGGTGCGGTCGAGTTCGGCGCGCGCCGTCATCAGATCCGTCTGCGCGGCCGACTCGCGTGGCATGTTGCGCGCCTCGGTGGCAAACGGAATCTTGATGAACAAGCCGACGGTCTGGTCGCTGGGCATGCCGCCGCCCGCACGGTCATTGCGGTACAGCACGCCGACTTCCGGCGGGTCGCGGCGCGACTTGCGCAGGTAGCCCACCTGACGCTCGCCGCGCTGCACGGCCCGCTGCGCCGCTTCCAGCCGCGGGTGGGCCGCGGCGGCGGCAGCAGGGTCGCTCACTGGCGCGGCGGCTTCGTCAAAGCGAAGCGGCAGGGCCGATACCCCGGTCGCTTGCAGCAGCCGCGTCCTGGCGTCCACCAGCCGCCCCTCGCTGTCCGCCAGCAGGCCCTGTGCCGCCAGATGGTCCTGCTGCGCCAGCAGCAGGTCGGTGCGCGCGAGGTCGCCAGCGGCAACCCGCCGGCGCACATCGTCGCGCAATGACGCGGCGATCTCTGCGCGATGCCGCAGCACATCGCGCTCCGCTTCCGCGGCCGCGAGCTGCCAGACTCGCTCGCGCACCTCCGCAGCAAGATTCAGCCGCGCCAGGGCGCCGCCGGCTTCAGCTTCGGCGGCTTGCGCGTCGGCCAGGTCGCCGCGTGCCGCACGCTGCCCTGGCATCCATACGGGGACGCCAAGCTGGACCTCGCTCTCGCGCAGGCCGCGCTTGTCGGTCCAGCGGTCATCCCGGTGCAGCAGCCCGAGCGTAGGCGGCCCGGCGATCAGCGAATCGGCCTGGATCCGGCTGGCCGCGGCCTCGAGGCGCCGCCCTTCGGTCGCCTGGAAGGCAACGGACCGCTCCCACGCTGTATTGAACAGCGCGTGCAGGTCCGCCGGCGCTGGCTGGGCATGGGCCGACGGCAGCAGCAGCGCGGACGCAACAATGGAAATGAAAATCTTCCGCATGGAATCCCCAATGCAAATTGCAAAAACGAAGCAAATGCGGCGGGGCGCGGCACAAGACATTGCGCCACGGGATGCAGTCAGGAGATCAGTGCCCCGCCGTCAGGCGGGCGCGTGAGGGGGGCGTAAAGGTGGACTGCCGCGGGGATCAGGCATGCGGCCGCCGAGGAACAACGGTTTGGGCTGCGTCCGCTGCGCCAGCGACAGCGGCAGGCCCCCGGGCAGCGGCGCCTGGAAGTGCATGCCGTAGTCGAAGTCAAGCTGGTGCGACGCGGAGGCGGCGGAATCGTCGAACGTGATATCCCCGTCATCATCGTGGTGATGGGGGACATGATCGGCATGCACCGCCATGTGGTCCACCAGGTCCACCAGGTCCACCGGGAACCCGGCGGAATGCGCGAGCTGCCGCTGCGCTGCGGCCAGTGCCTGCAGCGGCAGGATCAGCATCAGGAGGATGGCAATCACGCGCGACATGGGGCGGGATTTTACCTGACCTATCGCGTGCGGGCGCGGCCGGGGGTCCAGGTCATGTCTCAAATGTGGCTCATGAGCGTTTTTTGTAGAGATATCTACATTATTGAAATGCGAGTTATGGGCTTCTAACATGCGCTCATGACAGCGTTCTCCGACAACTGGGCCCTGCTGATCGTCACGCTACCAACCTCCGGCGCCACCGCCCGGATGCGGATCTGGCGCGCGATCAAGACCATTGGTTGCGCCGCCCTGCGTGACGGCGCCTATCTATTGCCCGCGGGCAACGTGCAGGTCGCCCAGTTGCGAGAGCTGGCCGACGAGGCGCGCCAGGAAGGCGGGCAAGCCTGGCTCCTGAATGTCCGGGCCGCCGATCCGGAGGAGGAGAGCGCTTTCCGGGCGTTGTTCGACCGCAGCCCCGACTATGCCGAACTGCAGGCGGCCCTGTCAGAGGCGCGCAAGTCGCTGTCCGATCAAAGCAGCGCCGAACTCAATCGCCTGCTGCGCCGTCACGGGCGTGCCTACGAAGCGATCCGCATGATCGACTTCTTCCCCGATGCGGCGTCGGCCCGCGCCGAAGCCCAATGGAATGACTTCAGCCGCGCCATCGAGACCATCCAGTCTCCGGGTGAGCCACAGGCCCTCGCGCACGCGATTGCTCGCCGGGATCCTGTCCAGTACCAAGGGCGGCTTTGGGCCACACGCCGCAACTTGTGGGTGGACCGCGTGGCAAGCGCCTGGCTGATCCAGCGCTTCATCGATCCCCACGCCCGCTTCCTGTGGCTGGAGAACCCCGCTGATTGCCCTGGCGATGCGCTGGGCTTCGATTTCGACGGCGCGACCTTCACGCATGTGGGCGAGCGCGTTTCATTCGAAGTGCTGCTGTCGAGCTTCGGCCTCGATTCCGACCGCGGGCTCAGCCGGCTAGGCGCCATGGTCCATGCGCTGGACATCGGCGGCATTGCGGTACCGGAAGCCAGCGGCTTCGAGGCCATGCTGGCCGGCGCACGCGCGCGCCTGAAGGATGATGACGCCCTGCTGGCGGAAATCGGCGCGGTGCTGGATTCGCTTTACGCACACTTTTCCACCAACAGGAAGCCCTGATAGCCAGCTTCCTTACAGGATCCCGTGATGAATCGCATGCAATCAGGCGGCATGGCCCCGCCGGACGCCGCGGAGCAGCCCGCCTATACCCTCTGGCAGCTCGTGCTCTATTTTCTTCGCCTGGGCACAACCGGCTTTGGCGGGCCGGTCGCGCTGGCCGGCTATATGCATCGCGACCTGGTGGAGCGGCGGGGCTGGATCAGCGATGGCGACTACAAGGAAGGGATGGCGCTGGCACAACTTGCGCCCGGCCCGATGGCGGCGCAACTGGCGATCTACCTGGGCTACGCCCACTATCGGATCCTCGGCGCCACGCTGACCGGCGTGGCCTTCGTGCTGCCGTCGTTCCTGATGGTGCTGGCGCTGGGTTGGGCCTATGTCAGCTTCGGCGGGCTGACCTGGATGCAATCGGTGTTCTATGGCGTAGGTGCCGCCGTCATCGGCATTATCGCCATCAGCGCCTATAAGCTGACCACGAAGAGCGTCGGCAAGGACAAGCTGCTGTGGGCAATCCACCTGGTGCTGGCTGCGGTGACCGTCGTCACCGAGTCCGAAATCGCCTGGCTGTTCCTGGCGGCGGGGGTGCTTGCCTGGTTCTGGCGCGCCCCGCCCAAATGGCTGCGCCAGAGTGGCGTCAATGCGCTCGCGGCAGTGCAGGTACCCGCCGCAAGCGGCCTGGCGAGCACGCTGGACTGGTCGCTACTGACCCAGATCGGCTTGTTCTTTGCCAAGGCAGGCGCCTTTGTCTTCGGCTCCGGACTCGCCATCGTGCCGTTCCTGTACGGCGGTGTCGTGACGGAGTACCAGTGGCTCAACGAAAAGCAGTTTGTCGATGCGGTGGCCGTGGCCATGATCACGCCCGGCCCGGTTGTCATCACGGTTGGCTTTATCGGATACCTGGTGGCGGGACTACCCGGCGCCTGCGTGGCGGCACTGGCGACGTTTCTGCCTTGCTATCTGTTCACCGTGCTGCCCGCTCCTTATTTCAAGAAGTACGGAAAACTGCCCGCCATCCTCGCCTTTGTCGATGGCGTCACGGCGGCCGCGGTTGGCGCCATCACGGGTGCAGTGCTGGTGCTGGCCAAGCGCTCGATCGTCGACGTTCCGACCATCCTGCTGTCCCTGGGAACGGTCGCATTGCTGCTGAAGTTCAGGAAGCTGCCCGAGCCCGTCATCATCACCGGCGCCGCGCTGATCGGCCTCGCGGTTTATCCTGTGCTGCACCACTGAAGGCGCATGCACATGCTCCGCTAAACCCAGGCTCGCCATGGCCCGGCACAATGGCCATCCCTCGAACGCCAGAAGCAGCTGGCTCGAACGCATCGCGCTGCCATCCGGTGTCCACGCCGACGCCATGCCGCTGCTTGCCGGCCGCGCGCTGCGTGGCATCTGCGATGGCTATGTTGCCGTGCTGTTGCCGTCCTACCTGCTGGCACTCGGCTTCGACTCGATGGCGGTCGGGCTCATCAGCAGCGCGACCCTGATCGGCTCCGCCCTCGCCACGATCCTGATCGGACTCGTCGGGCACCGCTACCCGCAACGCCGCCTGATGATGCTGGCGGCTGCCCTGATGTTTGCAACTGGCCTCGGCTTTGCGGGTTTCTCCACGCTGTGGCCGCTTCTGATGATCGCCTTCGTCGGCACGCTCAACCCCGGGTCCGGCGATGTCAGTATCTTCCTGCCGCTGGAACATGCGCGGCTGGCGGAATCGGCAACGCCCGACACCCGGACGGCGCTGTTCGCCCGCTACGGCCTGATCGGCGCATTCTCATCCGCCTTCGGGGCACTGGCGGCGGCGATACCGGCATGGCTGGCCGGGCAATCCCCGCTGTCGCTACTCGATGCGATGCGCCTGATGTTCGTTTTCTACGGGATCATTGGGTTGCTGCTGTGGCGTCTGTATGCGCGCGTGCATGCCGCTCAGCCTCATGGCGCTGCGACCGCGGCTAGAACACCACTGGGTCCTTCCCGTCCGATCGTGTTACGGCTGGCCATGTTGTTCAGCGTAGACGCGTTCGCTGGCGGGCTCGTCGTCAATTCGCTGCTGTCGCTGTGGCTGATGCAGCGTTTCGGCCTGAGTCCGGCCGCGACCGGCCAGTTCTTCTTCGTGGCGGGGGTGCTGACGACGTTCTCGCAACTCGCTGCGGTGCCGCTGGCGCGAAAGATCGGCCTGCTCAATACGATGGTGTTCACGCATATTCCGTCCAGCCTGTGCCTGATCGCAGCCGCCTTTGCACCCACGCTGGCGCTTAGCCTGGCACTGCTGCTGGCTCGCAGCGCGCTGTCGCAAATGGATGTGCCGACCCGGACGGCCTATGTGATGGCCGTTGTCACCCCGCCTGAACGGGCGGCCGCTGCAAGCCTGACCGCGGTGCCGCGCAGCCTGACCGCGGCACTCAGTCCTGCGCTCGCCGCCGCGTTGATGGCCTACGGCTTTACCAGCACGCCGCTGGTCGCCTGCGGCCTGCTGAAGATCGCCTACGACCTCGCCATGCTGCGCTCGTTCCGTCGCGTCAAGCCGCTCAACTGATCCAGCGGACCCGTAAACTGCGGGAGACCGGGATTACCGCGACATTATCATCTGCCCCATGAACGCCTCGATCTGCGGCAGCGTCACGTAGCCGGTCCGCTGCGCGTCGATCTGGTCGAAGTGCTTGGCGACCATCGGCATGCCGGCGGCCGCCTGCTCGCGCGTCAGCTTGCCGTCGTGCGTGGTATTTGCACTGGCGAAGCGGCCTTGCAGTTGCTGCATCGCACGCTCCACCCGGGGGTTGGCGGCGGCAGCGGGCATGTCAGCGCTTTGCGCTAACGCACCGGCGGAAACCAGGCACATGGCGGCTACTGCAATCATCTTCTTCATGGTGTTTCTCCGTTTGGCCGGCCTCTGCCGGCGTTGTGAACTCAGGTTCGCGGATACGCATACCGCACCCGCGCAGTGGCCCGGGAATATCACCGCACCAGGTAGACCGGGCGGGATGCGACGTAGACGGTACGCGGCAGCGGCGTGGCTTTCACGACTACCGTCGGCAGCGGCGCCGAGGCCACGACCACCTTGGGTGCAGGCTTGACCACCACCTTGGGCGGCGGCGCAACCACCACCGCCGGCGGACGGACATACACGCTGGCCGGGGCGACCACCACCGTCGAGGCGAAGGCCTGGCTGCTTGCCAGCAGGACCAGCGTACCGGCGGCAGCGCCAAGGAAGCGGGGAATGCGGAGGTATTTGGAGAAGCGCGAGGTCATCACAAGTCCTTCAGGTTCGGTTTCAGCCGGCCGGTGCAGCGCGGCAACGGACCGAACTATAGGTCGGGGCCTGGCGAATTTCGACGCGGAAAACATGTCGCGGTGTTACACGACGGCAGCCCCGTCAGGCATGACATGCGCCGACATATTTCCCACATGGCGCCGGCAGCGATCGGCCACTACATTTGCCTCACCGACGCAGCAATGCCGCTCCCCGCAAAGCAAGGCGTCACCACTCACCCCACAGGACGATCATGCACAGCCTCCACAAGATCACCCTTCTCGCCACAGTCTTCGTCGTGGCGATCTCACTGGTCGAAGCCTTCTTCCTGGCGCGCAGGACTCGCCAGCAAGGCAAGGCCTACCCCTGGCACGAAATGGGACTGTCGCTGGCCGACATGGCCGGACGCAAGCTGATGGCACTGCTGCCGCTGTCCCTGGCCACGCCGATCTTCGCGCTCGCCTGGCAACACCGGATCTTCACCGTTGAGATCAACAGCGCGCTGGCCGTGCTGCTGCTCTTCCTCGGACAAGAGTTCTGCTACTACTGGTACCACCGCGCCTCGCACCGCATCCGCTTCTTCTGGGCGACGCACGCGGTGCACCACTCGCCGAACGAACTGACGCTGGGCACCGCCTATCGCCTCGGCTGGACCGGCAAGATCCTCGGCGCGTCGATGTTCTTTGCCCCGCTGGTCTGGCTTGGTGTTCGTCCGGAGGTCGTGCTGTCCACGCTGAGCCTGAACCTGCTGTACCAGTTCTGGCTGCACACCACCTGGATTCCCAAGCTGGGCTGGTTCGAAAAAGTGTTCAACACCCCGTCGTCGCACCGCGTGCACCATGCCTCGAACGTGGATTACCTGGATGCCAACTACGGCGGCGTGCTGATCATCTTTGACCGCCTGTTCGGCACCTACGTGGAAGAACGTGAAGACGAACCGTGCCGCTACGGCCTGGTCCACCGCACCACCACGCACAACCCGTTCGTCAACCAGTTCGAACACTGGATCGGCCTGGGCAAGGACATGATCAACGCCGGCAGCCTGCTGAATGCGCTCGGTTACCTGCTGATGCCTCCGGGCTGGGCACCGGACGGGAAGGGTCAGACGACGGAGGTCCTGCGGCAGCAGCAAGCCATGGAGCGCGCGGTGCCGGTCAGTGCGAGGTAACAGGCAGGATGGAGGAGATGAAGCGGGCAGCGCAGGCTGCCCGCTTTTTTTGTTCTTCGACGAGTTCCGCCGAGATCGGCCGCCCATCGCTGATCGGGCAGCAGGCTCACCTGCTGGGCGCGCTGGTCGCGTCGACGTATTTGCTGGTCAAGCGACGCCCAATCAGGCCGCCGCCAGCGACGAACACCAGCGCCACACCGAGATTCCAAAGCAGGATCATCGCGCTGGCATCCAGGGGATGAATGACTGAAAGGACCGCTGCCGTCATCGCGGCTACCGCGAGCGCCGCGGACATTGCCTGGGACGACATACCCACATTCTGCTTCACTGGAAATCGCCTGTCGCGCATCTTGAAATTTTCAGGGATGCGTAACCTTTGGTCGCCTCAGACCGAATTTCCTGACACGGCTCGGATCCGGGGCCGCAACCTTCAGGAGATTGCAACATGAACAAGCATGCATTGGCAGCCTCGACCTTGTCGTCCGCGCTGGGCCTCGCGCTTGCCATGATCGCCGTGCCCGCGCAGGCGCAAGCCACGAAGGACATGAGTGCGATGCCGCAGGTCGTCAAGGACAACATGGCGAGGATGGAAAAAGGCAAGCTGGAAAAGTGCTACGGCATCAATGCTGTCGCCAGGAACGACTGCGCGGAGGGTGTCCATTCCTGCGCTGGACAAGCCACCCAGGCGCGTGATGCCAAGTCGTTCGTGCTGCTTCCCGCGGGCGATTGCAGCAAAATCCAGGGCGGCAAGCTGAAAGCCTCCTGAGGCCGGCGACCATGGCTGCCCTCCATCAACACGGGCCGGGCCTGATCCCGCTGCGCGCCGGGGTCGGGCTGCGTTTCCGGCATCACCAGGCGGTGCTGGAGGAGCACCCTCCGATTGCGTGGTTTGAGGTGCATACGGAAAACTACATGGGCGGTGGCCGCGCGCCACGTTGCCTGGAGGCCATCCGCTCCGACTATCCGCTCTCGCTGCACGGCGTGGGCCTGTCCCTTGGCAGTGCCGAGGGGCTCGACCCGGCCCATCTGGCGCGCGTGTGCCAGGTGGTCGAGAGGCTGGAACCCGGCCTGGTATCGGAACATCTTTCCTGGAGCATCGCGGGGGGCAAGTACCTTGCCGACCTGCTGCCGCTGCCGATGACCGAAGAGGCCCTGGCGGTGGTATGCCGGCATGTCGACCAAGTCCAGGGCGCTTTGCGACGCAGCATCCTGCTCGAGAATCCGTCTACCTACTTCCAGTTCCGTCATTCGACCATTCCGGAGTGGGAGTTCCTCGCCGAAGTGGCGCGGCACACCGGGTGCGGCATCCTGTGTGACGTCAATAATATCTTTGTCAGCGCTAGCAATCATGGATGGGATGCCATGACATACCTGCGCGCGCTGTCGCCGGCCGCCATCGGCGAAATCCACCTGGCCGGCCACAGCATGCTGCAACTCGGACAGGGACAGGTCGTGTGCATCGACGACCACGGCTCGCGGGTGGTGCCACCGGTGTGGGCGTTGTATGAGGCCGCGCTTGGGTTGTTCGGGCCAGTGCCGACGCTGATCGAATGGGATACGGATGTGCCGCCGCTCGACGTGCTGAGGGATGAGGCGCGTATTGCAGAGGCAGCCTTGGAGAGACAGCGGCATGCAATCCGATCTGCCATCGCTGCTTGATCTGCAGCACGCGTTCGCCAACGCGTTGAGGAATGCTGGCGACGGTCGCGCCTCGTCATCCGTGACCGCTGGCGCGCTTGCGCCGCAGGATCGGGTTGGCATCTACCGGAACACGTCCACCGCCACGCTGGTGGCCGCGCTGCGCCTGTCATATCCGGCGGTGCAGGCCCTGGTGGGGCCGGAGTTCTTCGAAGGCGCGGCCCGGCTGTTCATCGAAGCAGAGCCCCCGCGCAGCGCATGGCTGGATGCGTATGGCGAGGGGTACCCCGTTTTCCTGGCGCGCCTGCCCGAGGCCGCAGCAATCCCTTACGTGCCGGACGTCGCCCGCCTTGACTGGGCCGTGAATTCGGTGTTGCACGCGCCGGACGCCATGCCGCTTGACCTGGGCCGTTTGGCGGAACTGGACATGGCCGTGGCCGGCGAGATCTGTTTTGTGGCACACCCTGCGGTGCGCCTCGTGCAAGCCGATTCTCCTGTCGACGTCATCTGGCGGGCGGTGCTGATGCGCGACGACCGGGCGCTGGGGCTTGTCGACCTTGCATCGGGCCCGGTCAGCCTGCTGGTGCGCCGGGCATCCGCCGGCATCGACGTCGACCGGATCCATGCCTGGCAATGGCAATTCGCAGGGGCCTTGCTGGCCGGCGCTCCACTGCACATCGCACTTGGCGCTGCCTCGCCGGCTGACGCTCACGCGTGGCTGGCCCCCCTGCTGTGCGCTGGCTGTTTCACCGGATTCGGCCCCGCGCCATGCGCCTGATCTGACTATCGCGGAGCGTTCGGCATGACACATATCACGCACTCAGCCCGGTCCTCGTTCACGCTCGGCGCGCATTTCCGGCGCGCGGTGGGCTGGCTGGATCGAATTCCGTACTCGGCTCTCGCCGTCCCACTGCGCGTCGCGGTGGCCACTGTCTTCTGGCATTCGGCCATGGCCAAGCTGGCGAACCTGGAGACGGCTTTCGAACTTTTCCGCGAAGAATACCGGCTGCCGTTGCTGCCACCCGAAGTGGCTGTCTACCTGGCCGTGTCCGTCGAGCTGACCGCGCCAGTGCTGCTGCTCCTCGGCCTGGCAACCCGGCTCGCAGCACTGGTACTGTTGTGCATGACGGCAGTGATACAGCTCTTCGTCTATCCACAGGCATGGCCGACGCATATCCAGTGGGGAGCGATGCTGTTGGTATTGCTGGCGCGGGGTGCGGGGACCCTTTCGGCCGATTGGCTGATCCGGCGGCATGCCATGTGCACTGGGGAGCAATGAACCGCGTGGACCGCTTGGTGATGTGCAGTTTCTTGCAAGGGAGGGGCGATGCGAGACGTCATCCTGGAATCCGTTCTGACTTGTCCGCATTGCGGTTGGGCACAGCAGGAGACGATGCCGACGGATGCCTGCGTGTTCTTCTATGAGTGTGCAAACTGCAAGACGCTGCTGAAGCCCGCTCCTGGTGACTGCTGCGTGTTCTGCTCGTTCGGGACAGTCAGGTGTCCGCCGGCGCAACAAGGACACTGCTGTGAAGGAAAGTTCTGATGTGAAACGTCTGCCGCAGAACGCGACGAGGATGAGGTCGTCCGTCGGATCATCCCCTTCACGGATATCTGTGATGAACCCTTTCTTTATTACACTGAACGTTCGGCTCAACACGTTACCCCGCTTCCGGAGATACACCCATGAAGGCCTGGATTGCAAAGGCAGTTGGAGCGCTTGGCTGTGCCATGGCCTTGCTTGCGGGTCCGGCGAGCGGCGCCGAGCCGGCCACGCTGGTCATTTCGGCTGGTATGCAGCAATGCAGCTGGACGGCCGATGCGCTGCTAAAGGACCGTCGGCTCACCAACGTGACGGTCGACGATGACAACCTGAAACGCCGCCTGACATTCAAGGCGATCCCGATGGCCTCCCTGTTGCGCGGCATGCCTGCGGAAGCCGGCGCGACTGCCACGACAGCGGCCAGCGATGGCTATGTCTCTCACCTGCCGCTGCGTATGCTGCTGGCCGATAGTGCCGACGAGCCGCGGGCCTGGCTGGCCGTGGAAAATCCTGCACGGCCGTGGCCGAAGCTCAAGGGCCAGGGCATCGGCCCGTTTCGGCTGATCTGGACGCTGCCGTCGGGGGGCGCCGCATCCGTGGTCAATGAAAGCCACTGGACCTACAACATCGCGCGCATCGATATCACCGCATCGCCCGCGGAGCGCTTTGCGGCCATCCGCCCTGCCTCCGACCAGCCGGCCGATGGCCCGGTCATGCGCGGCTTCGCGACCTTCCAGCGGGTCTGCTTCTCATGCCACTCGCTGAACAAGGTGGGCGATGCCCACCTCGGCCCGGATCTCAATGTGCCGCACAGCGCGGTGGAGTACATGGGCGACGACAAACTGGCCAGCCTGATCCGCGACCCGCAGTCACTACGCTGGTGGCCGGGCGCGCGCATGCCGGCCATCGACGAAAGGACGCTATCGGATGCCGACCTGAAGGACCTGCTGGCGTACCTGCATCATATGGCCGGGCGCAAGGGCTCCTGAGGCCAGGGTTGCGTCAGGTCTTCTCCGGCATGGCCGACGAATGATGGCTTGTGATCAGCCATTGCGAACCGCCAGGCAAGCAATGCAGGTCAGCTTCATGGCTAGCTCCCTGGATTTTATGGTGAGAGCCAGAATGCACGCAATGCGGTATGGACTATCCCGCCGGGGTTAGCCATGTCTGCATCGTGCCGGCGCAGTGGGGACAAAAGCGGGGATAAAAGCGGCGACAAGCCACGCGACAAAGCGCCCCATTTAAGCGCCGCCATAATACAGGCGACCGGTGCTAAGCCTGCGCGGCCCCTGCCCGAAGGTCCGTCATGATCTGCTCGGCAAGGAAATCGCAAGGCGGCCGCTTGGACTTTGCGCTTCGGGCAAGGATAAGCTCGAGCGGCGGCAGGTCGGGCAGCCCATGGGCCTGGCCAAGCACGGCCAGTTGTGGCGGGATCGCGCATCGGGCCAACGCCGCGACGGCCAGGCCAGCCTCGACCATGCTGAGCAAACCCAGCAGGCTTGGGCTCTCGTACGACGTTCGATGCGCAATCCGTGCTCGATCCAGGCTGCGGATCGCGTTCTCGCGCGCCACGCTACCCGGCATGAACACGGCGATGGGCAACGGCCTGTCCTCCCACACTTGCGGCCCGTTCGTCATGGCGGCCCATGCCATCGGCTCGTAACGGATGAAGTCGCCCGACAAGCCCTTCACGCGTGTGCCGCAGACAAGGTCGACGGTGCCGTCCTTGACCAGTGGCGCGAGCGCGCTGCTGGGCAGGCCGACTACCTGGATCTGCACTTTCGGGTACGTCGTCGAGAACTTCTTCAACACCGATGGCAGCAGCGATGATGCGTAGTCGTCGGGCACCCCGATCGCTACCTTGCCCGTCACCTCCGGCCGTACCACGGCGGCCCAGGCTTCGTCGTGCAGGGCCAGCATCCGCCGGGCGAAGCCCAGCAGCACTTCACCCTCGTGCGTAAGCACGATGCTGCGGGGCCGCCGCACGAACAGGGGCCGGCCCAGCGCTTCCTCGAGTGCCTTGATTTGCATGCTGACGGCGGACTGCGAACGGTTCACCGCCTCGGCGGCGCGCGTCATGTTGCCGGTCTCGGCGACGGCGACTACCGTAGCCAGGACATCGTGGTCAAGCATCTTCATAGCTATCAGGAAAACTGAATACAACAATCAATATTATGCGTTTTTCTTCTTGAGAACGGCGTGCGATATTTGGCAACAGCAAACAAAAACGTGGACCGCAACCTTGCACCACGTCTTGACCGCGGGATTTCGGTATCCGCCTTCCGAGCATGGACAACAAAGCCGCTTCGCTACTCGTCGACCACCCGCTACGCGCCTCCCTCGTCGCTGAATTGCACGCCCGCCCCTTTCTCCGGCTCAGCGGCAGCGTGTCACTGACCCACTATGCGATCTATTCGGACGAGGATCCTGCGATCCACGAGTATCTCGTTCGTACCTTGTGCGAACAGACCGGCATGGCGCTGCCCACGGACGGGGTCACGCACCACGCCGTGCAATCGCCCTTCGGCTGGCACTTGAAATGGGAGCGGCACACCGAGTTCTCCACCTTCACGTTCGTCAGTCCGCGCGACGACACGGACTACTTCAATGACCTCGCCATCCATGGGGTTCCGGCGGATTGGCTGAGCCTGCTGGCGGGCAAGCGCTTTCATGCGGTCCGGATGGAATTGCTGTCGGGAAACGCCGCGGCCGCAGTCAGCGCGGACTTGCGCCACTGGCTCGACGGGCCGGTTCTCGTCGGCAGCGATGTCCTGGGCGGCGGCAAGGTCTACTGCGACTGGAATGTGCGGGCCGACGGCTATATGCGCATCCTTGCGATCGACGAGGACTTCCGCGAGGAACAGGGCGGCAGGCTGCTGCAGCGGCTCTACGAGATCGAGACGTATCGCATGATGGCGTTGCTGGCGTTGCCGGTCGCACGCAGCCTTGGCCGGGAACTCGACGACATTCACGCGTCGCTCCAGCAACTGATGCGGGCCATGGACGCCCGTCGCGCCGGCGACGACGATGCGGAACTGCTGGACAGGCTCACCGAACTGGCCGTGCGCGTGGAATCGCTGTCCGGGCACAGCGGACGCTTCAGCGCGTCGCGTGCGTATGAGCGAATCGTGCTGGCGCGGATCCAGGAGCTGCGGGAACAGCGGATCGAAGGCATGCCGACGATCTCGGAATTCATGGAGCGGCGTTTCGGACCCGCCATGGAGACGTGCCGCAGCGTCTGGTCACGCCACGAACAGATCGCGGCACGGGTCGCACGTGCCGTCGACCTGCTCCGCACCCGCGTCAACCTGACCCAGGAGCGTGACGTCACCCGGCTGCTGGCCGGACTGGACCGTACCGCGCGGAACCAGCTGCATCTGCAGCATGCCGTCGAGGGGCTGTCAGTGGCCGCGATCTCGTATTACGTACTGTCCATCGCCGCAGCGGGGTTGAAGGCGCTGCATGTCGTGAAACTGCCGGTCGACCCCGAGTTGGCCGAAGGCTTGCTGATCCTGCCCGTGGTGCTGATCGTGTTCGGCATCATCAAACGCAGCCGGACCCAGAAATCCCACGATGGCGTTGCCCAGGCAAGCCGCGCCTGAAACGTAGTCGACCTGAAGCGCTTATTACCGAGACACGCATATGAACGCCACCACGAGCATTGACCCGCCTCCCATATCGTTGCCTGCGGCAACCCGGCAAGCGCCGCAGCCCGGGCCGCATTGGGTGAGCCAGCAGAAAACACCCACGGAAGTGCTGACGGACAACTCGAACGACCGGCCAGACGTCGCGACGATCGCGATTCTTGGCTACAACTGACGCAAAAAAACGCCCGCCCGGAAACCGGGCGGGCAAGTACTGCCTCTCCTTACCTCTTACTGCGTCGATTTCACCTTCCGTCGCGCGCTTCAGCGCGCCGCCGCCTTCATCCTCACAGCCACCGCATCCGCCGCGGCCGGGGTACGGTTAGCCAGCCCCAGCACCACCTGCCAGGCAAACGACACCGCGCCGACGATAAACACCACGTCGCCGAACGTGCGCACCCAGCGCAGCGTCTGCAGGATAGGCTGCTGCATGAACTCCTCGCTGCGCGAGTACCACGTGCCATGCTCGACGCTGGCCAGGAACTGGATGATGCCGACGGGCAGCAGGCTGGTGCCGATCATCAGTACCAGGCCGGCGTTCAGGCCCCAGAAGGCGGTCTTCATCAGCGCCGGGCTCAGCCGGTACGCCGGCCGCACGTAGCGCAGCACCAGCAGCGTGAAGCCCAGTGCCAGGAAGCCATAGACCCCGAACAGCGCCGCATGGGCGTGGACCGGCGTGGTGTTCTGGCCCTGGATGTAGTACAGCGCGATCGGCGGGTTGATCATGAAGCCGAATACGCCGGCGCCCAGCATGTTCCAGAACGCCACCGCGACGAAGCACATTAGCGGCCACTTCAGGTCCGCCATCCACGGCGCGCGCTGCTTCAGGCTCCAGTTCTCCCAGGCCTCATGGCCCAGCACGATCAGCGGCACCACTTCCAGCGCGCTGAACGCGGCGCCGACCGCCATCACCGGCGTGGTGGTGCCGGCAAAGTACAGGTGGTGGAAGGTGCCGGGGATGCCGCCGAGCATGAACAGCGATGCCGAGGCCAGGCTGGCCGCGGTCGCCATCGGGCGCGACACCAGCCCCAGCGTGGCGAAGATAAAGGCCAGCGCGGTGGTGGCGAAGACCTCGAAGAAGCCTTCCACCCACAGGTGCACCACCCACCAGCGCCAGTACTCCATCACCGTCAGGCTGGTGCGCTCGCCGTAGGCCAGGCCCGCGCCGTAGAACAGGCCGATCGCCACCACCGACGAGGTCAGCAGCGCCAGCAGGTTGCGGTCGGTGCCGCGCGCGCGCAGCGCCGGCAGGATGCCGCGCATCATCAGCACGAGCCAGATCAGGATGCCGGCGAACTTGCCGATCTGCCACAGCCGGCCCAGGTCGACATATTCATAGCCCTGGTGGCCCAGCCAGAAGTTCAGGTGCGGCGGCAGCTTCTGCGCAATCGCCAGGTAGTTGCCCGCAAACGAGCCCACCACCACGACCACCAGCGCCCAGAACAGGACATCGACGCCGAGCCGCTGGAACTTCGGGTCCTTGCCGCCGTTGATCAGCGGCGCCAGGAACAGGCCAGCGGCCAGGAAGCCCGTGGCGATCCAGAACAACGCGCTCTGGATATGCCAGGTGCGCACCAGCGCGTACGGGAACCACTGCGATACGTCGATGCCATAGAACTTCTGCCCCTCGACGGTGTAGTGCGCGGTAAAGCCGCCCAGGAACACCTGGAACACGAACAGCGCCACCACCAGGAACAGGTACTTGCCCAGCGCGCGCTGCGACGGGGTCAGCGCCACCGACAACAGCGGGTCGCGCGCGGGCGCCTGCGGCGGCGTCTCTTCCTTGCCGCGCAGGAAGGCCCACGCCCACACCAGGAAGCCCACGCCGGCCAGCAGCACCACCACGCTGATCACCGACCACACCACGTTTTCGCTGGTCGGCTTGTTGCCGATCAGCGGCTCATGCGGCCAGTTGTTGGTGTAGGTGGCTTCATGCCCGGGACGCGCGGTCGAGGCGACCCATGCGGTCCAGAAGAAGAACTGTGTCAGCTGCTGGCGCCGCTCGGCGCTGGGCAGCGTGTTCTCCTTCATGGCGTAGTGATCGCGCGTGGTGTGCAGTGCCGGCGCGTCGGAGAAGAGCTGGTCGTAGTAGGCCGCGGTGTTGGCGATGGCCTGCGCGCGGCGCTTCGACACGGTCAGCACGTTGGTGGCCGGATCGGTGGCGTTGCCGCGGTATTCCGTGCGCAACTGCTCGCGCAGCGCGGCCTGTTCGGGCGCGGCCAGCTTGGCGTACGGACGGCCGTACGTGTCCTGCGCCGCCAGTTCGAGCCACGCGGTCAGTTCGCGGTGCAGCCAGTCGGCGGTCCAGTCCGGCGCCTGGTAGGCGCCATGGCCCCAGATCGAGCCGAGCTGCATGCCGCCCACCGACTGCCAGGCGGTCTGGCCGTCCAGGATCTCGTCGCCAGTGAACAGGGTGCGGCCTTCGGCCGTGACCACCTTGGCCGGCATTGGCGGGGCCTGCCGGTATACCTCGACGCCGTAGTAGCCGAGCAGGGAGAAAGTGACCGCCAGCACGGCGATCAGCATGAACCAGAGTCTGCGGTAGGAACCCATGATGCGAAGTCGTTTGGTTGTGATGGCTGGTGCGCGGCTCAGGCGTGGCCCGCGCAGCCGCAACCGGTGGCTGGCACGGTGGCGGCCACCGTGGCGGCCACTGCGGCGTTCTCGAACAGCACGTTGTTTTCCAGGTGGATGTGTTCCATCAGGTCTTCGCGCAGCGCGCGCAGGCCCAGGTAAAGCGCGCGCCAGGTATTGCAGGCCGCGCGCGGCAGCGTGATGTCGTTGGTCAGGTCGGCTACCCGCTGCAGCGCCACGCCATGGTCGTCATGCTCCATGCGCATCACCGCGATCGGGCGGCCGGCGGCGGCCTGCATGCCGCGCGTCAGCATCGGGAACAGCACCTGCTCTTCCTTCTGCATATGGGTTTCCAGCTCGCCGAGCATGCCGGCCAGGTGGTCGGCCAGGCCGACCGGGCAATCCGGCCGGTCGCCGTGGACCTGCTCGACCCGGCTTGCGAGCCGGATCAGTTCGGGCAACTGCTCGCGGTGACGAGCGTGGAAGCGCGTCAAAATATGGTCGATCAGCGCGGCCGGCGTCGCGGTGTTCCAGTCCTGTCCGGCGGGTGCGGCGTCGTCGTGCAGGGCATGCAGCCGCGCTTCGATGCTGTCGATGGCGGCGGCATCGAGGCCTTTTTCGAGCGCGGCATCGCGCAGGGTCTGCTTGCCCCCGCAGCAGAAGTCGAGCGCGTAGTCATGGAAGATGCGCGTCGCGCCGGGGATGCGGCGGGCCAGCTGGCCGAGCGATTGGTCCTGGTAGGTCATGAGGTGCTCCTGTGTGGGAAGTTGCGTCCGCATGACATGACGCGAGGAGCGTGCCTGAAAAAAACCATTCCAGATCAAAGGGTTGTCACACGGATGGTTCTAAATACCCTAGACTGTTCGTGGTACTAATCACCCCAACTGGTGTTTTTCACCATGACGACTTCCGCGATCGTTCCCGAGCTGCTGGCCGACCTGGTGGCCGACCTGCCCCACGCCGTGCGCCTGCAGCGCCTGGTCAGCGGCCTGCGGGCGCATTTCCGCTGCGGCGCCGTGGCGCTGCTGCGGCTGGAAGAAGACCACCTGCGCCCGATGGCGGTGGATGGCCTGGTCGGCGACGCGCTGGGCCGGCGCTTCGCCGTCGGCCTGCATCCGCGCCTGGCGGCAATCCTGGCGCGGCGCGACGTGACCTGTTTCCATCACGACAGCGTGCTGCCAGACCCGTACGACGGCCTGATCGACGAGCACGTGGGCGAGCCGCTGCCGGTGCATGACTGCATGGGCACCAGCCTGGAGGTCGAAGGGCAGCCATGGGGTGTGCTCACGCTCGATGCGCTCGCCGTGGGCACCTTCGACGCCGCCGCGCAGGCCGAGCTGCAGCGGCTCACCGTGGTGGTCGAGGCGGCGATCCGCACCACCCGGCTCGAGGCCGAGATCCTGGCGCTGCAGGTGGCACGGGGCAAGCCCGTTGCCGACGAAGGCACGGCCGGCGCCGGCGACATCACCGGCGAGATCGTCGGCCAGAGTCCGGCCATCGCCAACCTGCTGCACGAGCTGGAGGTGGTTGCCGATACCGAGCTGCCGGTGCTGCTGCTGGGCGAGACCGGCGTCGGCAAGGAGCTGTTCGCGCACCGGCTGCACCGTCAGTCGCGCCGGCGCGCGCAGCCGCTGGTGCACGTCAACTGCGCGGCGCTGCCCGAGTCGCTGGCCGAGAGCGAGCTGTTCGGCCACGCCCGCGGCGCCTTTTCCGGCGCCACCGGCGAACGCCCGGGCCGCTTCGAGGCCGCCGACGGCGGCACGCTGTTCCTCGATGAAGTGGGCGAGCTGCCGCTGTCGATCCAGGCCAAGCTGCTGCGCACGCTGCAGAACGGCGAGATCCAGCGGCTGGGCTCGGACCGGCCGCGCCGCGTCAACGTGCGCGTGATCGCCGCCACCAACCGCAACCTGCGCGAACATGTGCGCGACGGCTCGTTCCGCGCCGACCTGTACCACCGGCTGTCGGTCTACCCGATCCCGATCCCGCCGCTGCGCGAGCGCGGCAACGATGTGCTGCTGCTGGCCGGGCGCTTCCTGGAACTGAACCGCGCCCGCCTGGGCCTGCGCAGCCTGCGCCTGGCGCCGGCGGCGCAGGATGCGCTGCGGCGCTATCGCTGGCCCGGCAACGTGCGCGAGCTCGAGCACGTGCTCAGCCGCGCCGCGCTGCGCGCGGTCAGCCGGGGCGCCGGCCGCAACGACATCGTCACGCTGGAAACGGAGCTGCTCGACCTGGACGGACTCGATGCGCCTCCGCCAGCGCTGGCGGAGGCGACATGCGCCTCACTGCCAGCGATCGTCCCCGGCACCAGCCTGCGCGAGGCCGTCGACCAGACCCAGCGCGCGTGCATCGAACAGGCACTGCAGGCCCACGGCGGCAACTGGGCGCAGGCGGCGCGGCAGCTCGGCGTCGATGCCAGCAACCTGCACAAGCTGGCCAGGCGCCTGGGCTGCAAGTAAGTTGGCAAGTGAGGAGGCAAATGAGGGCGCGGGCGGCATTGGGATGGCAAAGGTCGCCTGGCCTGCCTAAGCTAGTCAGGCGTCGTTTGCAGTGCAGCATGCATGTGGTGCCCTCACCACCCTGCGGTGGCGCGCCCTGTGGACCCGTACCGGAGATGCCCATGATGATGACCGCAACGCAAGCCTTCTGGCCTGCCTGGCCCGCCTGGCCCTTCCCTGCCGTCTTCACGGCAGGCTTTGCCAGCCTGCAACAGTTCCAGTCCATCCAGGCAGACCTGGCCGAGAACTGGCGCCGCATGGCCGAGCTGAACCTGGAATTTGCCAGCAACATGGCCGAGGAACTGCGCTTCGACGCCGTGGGCATGCTGGTGGAACAGGACCCCGAGACCCTGTACGCGCGCGAGATCGCCTGCGAGCTGCCGCTGCTGGGCGGGCCGCTGCACTATGCCTCGGCCATGCTGGAACTGTTGGCCCGCGCCCAGCAGAAGTGGATCGATGGCTGGGGCCACCTGTTCATGCAGGGCCCGCTGACTGACTGGACCGCGGGCGCGAAGGCCGTCACCGACATTCCCTCCTGGCTGATCCGCGAGACACCGCGTCCGAGCGCGAGCTGAACCGGCACGAGCGCCGTGGCGTTGCGCGCCGGGTGGCTCGCGCCTGGCCGCGGCCAATTTTTTTCCTGCGCGGCTTGCCATGACAACGCGCGCGCACCGGTATCATGCAGATCATGACACCCCGATTCGCCATCCCCGCCGTCCCGGCTGGCGGATCTCCACACAGGACTGGTTCAGGACGCGCCCCGGTTCATGCCCTCATATCCACTGGTCCTGCTGCTCACCGTCGCCGTCGTCTGCTGCATCGGCATGGCCATAGCCACCTGGCCCCGGCGCGACGACCCCACCGTCCAGGCGTTCCTGGTGCTGGCCTTCGGCGCGGTGGTCTGGAGCGGCGGACGCCTGCTTGAGATCAGTTCGACCGACCTGCCCGGGCGCATCCTGTGGGCCAAGATCCAGTACATCGGCATCGTCGCGGTGCCGATCGGCTGGCTGGTGGCGATGGTGCACCTGAGCCGCCCGCGCTACGTGGTGCCATGGTCGCGGCTGTGGCTGCCGGTGATGGCGGCAGTGGTGACAGTAGTGCTGGTCTTCACCAATGAGCGGCACCACCTGGTCTGGACGCGCATTACGCTGATGCCGCCCGGGGTCGCGCCCGGCGCGGTGTTCGAGCATGGCGCGGGCTACGCCGTGGCGGCCTTCTGGTCTTACTCGCTGCTGGCGCTGAGCTGGTTTTTCCTGATCACGGCCGAAGTGCCCAACGACGCCCTGTCGCGCCGCGGCCGCGTCATCCTGGCCGGCGGCCTGGCGCTGCCGCTGATTGCCCATGTGGCTTACCTGAACCGCTGGACCGGCCCGCTGGGCGGCGACCTGACCCCGGCCACGTTTTCGCTGATGGCGGTACTGGTGTGGTTCTGCGCGCTGCGCACGCACCTCGACGATATCGGCCACTACGCCCGGCTGCGCGTGTTCGACGCGTTGCGCGAGGGCTGTGTGATCGTCGACGCCAAGGGCGCGGTGGTGGAATTCAACCCCGCCGCGGCCCAGCTGTGGCCGCAGCTGCACCGCGGCAGCGCGGTGCCGGCAGGATGGGAGACGGCACTGGAATCGGCGCCGGGATCGGCTCAGGGACCGGCTCAGGGATCGGCTCAGGCTGCGCCCGGCCTTGCGCCCGCCACGCCGTTCGTGCCGCCGGGTGCCCCGTTCGAGCTGGCTGTCGAACGCGTCGAGCGCCTGGACGGCAGGCAGATCGGCAGCCTGGTGTTCATGCGCGACATCAGCCGCTTCCAGTCGCGCGAGCTGGCGCTGACCGCGCGCCTCGGCCAGACCGAGGAGCAGCTGTGGCAGGTGCAGGCCGACCTCGACGTCGACGCGCTCACCGGCATCCCCAACCGGCGCTACTTCCAGCGCGAGTCGCTCGCCGCCGTGACCCGCGCGCATGAGCGCGGCCAGCCGCTGGGGCTGCTGATCCTGGATGTCGACCTGTTCAAGCAGTACAACGACCTGCACGGCCACCTGGCGGGCGACGACTGCCTGCGCCAGATCGCCTGCGCGCTGGCCGGCACGGTAACGGGCGAGCAGTTCTGCGCGCGGCTGGGCGGCGAGGAATTCGCGGCGGTGCTGCCCGGCGCATCGCGCGAAGAGACTCGCGACGTGGCGCGCCGCATGGTCGCCGCGGTGCGCGAGCTTGGCATCGCGCACCGCGGCACGCCGGTGCAGCCCGTGGTGACGATCAGCGTGGGCGCGGTCTGCGCCGTGCCCGAGTCGCCGCGGCTGGAGCCGCTGCTGCACCGCGCCGACAGCGCGATGTACCGCGCCAAGCGCGCGGGCCGCAACCGGTACATGGTGGATGGCGAAGCGGCCTGACCAGCCGTGGCCAGAACATGGCGCCGGCTAACCCGCGCGTACCGTCAGCGCGCCCTGCAGCGCCACCAGCCGCGCCGCCGCCTGGCTGACCCACGCCGGCCGCGGCGCCGCATCGAGCCAGTACTTGACCTCGAGCCCGAGCGCGGTGTCGCCGCTGATCACCAGCTTGCGCTGGAAGAACAGCGTGTCGGTGTCGGCCTCGCCGCCGAGCAGCCGCAGGTAGTCGACCGCGGCGGCGCGCAGCGTCAGCGCGGGTTCGCCGCTGCCGGCACCGGCGGTGCGGAAGCACCCGCCTTCGCAGCGGAACGGCACTTCCAGCCCCAGGTCCTGCACCGTCAGCAGGAATACATGGCCTTCCAGCGCGGCCGGCGGCTCCAGCCAGCCGGCGCGCCGCGCCAGTTCCAGCGCTGCCACCAGCGGCAGCGCGCGCGCCCGCGCCGGCATGCGCCGGTGCACGCCGGCCATCAGCTTGTGCAATGGGCTTGTGTTCGCATTCATGCCCGTGCCTCCCACGCAATGCCGGCGCCGCCGTGCCAGTAGCCGTTGCAGGGCTGCGCCCCCGCCGGGGCGATGCCGCTGGGCGCCGGCGCGCGCTCGCCCGCGCGGATCGCCGCCAGTTGTTGCACCACCTCCAGCGTGCCGGTCGAGTGCGGGCTGACGCGCAGCATGTCCACGCCCATCGCGGCCATGGCGAGCGCCTCGGCGCACAGGTCGAGGCAGGTCGCGCTCTGGGTCTGCACGCCGTTGAGCGTGAAGAACGCCTGGCCTTCGCCGGTGGCGGCGACCAGGCCGTCGGGGTAGTCCATGCAGCGGAATTCGCAGCTGTCCTTGCGCAGCCGATGGTGGCGCGCAGTGAAGCAGCGCGCCGAGAACGCCAGCGGCATGCGGCCCCAGACAAAGGTTTCGACGCCAACGCCACCCGGCCGCGCCGCGGCCAGCGCGGCCAGCGTGCGGCCGTCCATTTCCACCGGCACGACGCAGCCGGCCGCGCCCAGCCCGGACAGCCACGCCAGCGTGTCGGCGTGGTAGACGTTCAGGTGCGGGCCGGCGATGAAAGGCCGCCCGCCCATGCAGCGCACCGCGCCAAGGTCATTGGCCTCGACCAGGTAGTCGTGCTGCTCGCAGGCGCGGCGCATCCAGGCGATGTCGGTATCGGACTCCACCAGCACCGGGGTGGACAACACCACCTCCTTGCCGGCATCGCGCAGCATCTGCGCAATCTCCAGCCACTGCGCGTGGCGCAGTTCGTGGCGCCGCGTGCAGACGGTCTCGCCGAGGTAGACGCGGTCCACCGGGGCATCGGCGACGGCGGCGTAGAACTGCAGCACGCGCTCGCGCGGCCAGTAGTACAGCAGCGGGCCGAGGGCGATGCCGAATTGCGGTGCAGTATGTTGCGAGACAGCTCGAGGCGCGGTCGCCGTGGCGGTATCGGGCATGGCAGGTTCCATCGTGGCAAGGGTGGCGGGGAGATCGACGGGGCGATTTAGGCTGGTCGCGTCCATCCGCGTCACCGCCATGGCCGGTCGTAGGCGCCCTGGGTCACCTGGTCGCCCTCGGCATGGCGGCCCAGCGTGGCCTGCCACTCCTGGCGCGGCGCAAAGCGTGCGGGATCGCCACAGGCGTCGTCGATGGCGGCGCGCAGCACGCCGACCACATCGGCGACGTAGCGCGGGCTGCGCTGCCGGCCTTCGATCTTGATCGCAGCGATGCCCATGCCGACCAGCGCCGGCAGCAGGGACAGCGCATTGAGGCTGGTGGGCTCTTCCAGCACGTAGCCGCGCTCGCCCTCCACCTCGAAGCGGCCCTTGCACAAGGTCGGATAGCCGGCCGGCTCGCCGGGCGCGTAGCTGTCGATCAGGATGCCTGACAGGCGCGCCTGCATGGTGCCGTCCTGCTCGGTCCAGCGCACCGCGTGCGCGGGCGAGCAGACCCCCTTGTTGTTGGGCGAATCCCCGGTCGCGTACGACGACAGCAGGCAGCGCCCTTCGGCCATCACGCACAGGCTGCCGAAGCCGAATACTTCCAGCTCGACGCTGGTCTGCCGCGCCAGCTTGCCGATCTGCGCCAGCGACAGCACGCGCGGCAGCACCACGCGGCGGATATTGAAGCGCTCGCGCATCAGCTCGATGGCATCGGCATGCGTGGCCGAGCCCTGCACCGACAGGTGCAGGCGCAGCCGCGGATGGCGCTCGCAGGCGTAGCCCATCAGGCCGGCGTCGGCCATGATGACCGCGTCGGCACCCAGTTCCGCCGCGGCGTCGACGGCGCGGTGCCACTGCGGCACCGCACCCATCTGCGCGAAGGTGTTGATCGCGAACAGCACTTCGGCGCCGCGGGCGTGGGCTTCGGCGACGCCGGTGCGGATGTCGGCCTCGGTAAAGTTCAGGCCGCCGAAGTTGCGCGCATTGGTGGCATCGCGCAGGCCCAGGTAGACCGCGTCGGCGCCGTGCTGCAGCGCCATGCGCAGCGCCGCCAGCGAGCCGGCGGGCGCAACCAGCTGGGGCCGGCGTGGCGCGCAGGCAGGCGCGACGGTGGCCGCATCCGGGCCAGTAGAGGCAGTTGTCATGGTGTGGGAAAACAGGACAAAAAACAGGACAAAGACAGCGGCCGATGCTAGCCACGCGCTGGCGCAAGGGGCTTGATCGCGCGCAAACCCGCACCAACGGCACATGGCTGGCGCCGGCGTATGCCGGTCGGCGTAGGCCGATGGCAGGCAGCGCCCGTGGGCTTGACCTGCGGCAAACGCAGGGGCTTTCCGCTGTGCCACGCTTCGCCAGTCACCCCCCGCGCCAGGCCGGCTGCCGGCCACACGCGATTCACCTTCCGGAGATCCCTTTTATGAACGAACACTGGCTGAAGCTGGCCGGCCGCCGCCTGTTGCCCATCGTGCAGGGCGGCATGGGCATCGGCATCTCGGCGCACCGGCTTGCCGGCGCAGTGGCACGCGAGAACGGCGTGGGCACCATCGCCAGCATCGACCTGCGCCACCACCATCCCGACCTGATGGCGCGCACCCGCGGCGTGCGCGACAAGGCGGGCATCGAAGCCGCCAACCTCGAGGCGCTCGACCGCGAGATCCGCGCCGCGCGCACGCTGTCGGAAGGCCGCGGGCTGATCGCGGTCAACGTGATGAAGGCGGTGGGCTCGCATGCCTCGCTGGTGCGCCAGGCGTGCGAAAGCGGCGCCGATGCCATCGTGATGGGCGCAGGGCTGCCGCTGGACCTGCCCGAGCTGGCCGCCGGCCACCCCGGGGTGGCGCTGATCCCGATCCTGTCGGAATCCCGCGGCATCGGCCTGGTGCTGCGCCGCTGGATGAAGAAGGGCCGCCTGCCCGATGCCATCGTGGTCGAGCACCCGGCCCATGCCGGCGGCCACCTTGGCGCCGCCACCATCCAGGACCTGTCCGAGCCGCGCTTTTCGTTCTCGCGCGTGCTGGCCGAGTGCCGCGACCTGTTCCAGTCGCTGGGGCTGGCATGGGACAGCATCCCGCTGATTCTCGCCGGCGGCATCGACAGCCATGCCAAGGTGCGCCACTGGCTCAACGAGGGCGCCGCCGCGGTGCAGCTCGGCACCGCCTTTGCCGTCACCGAGGAATGCGATGCGCATCCGGCCTTCAAGCAGGTGCTGGCCACGGCGCGGCCCGAGACGCTGCGCGAGTTCACCAGCGTGGCCGGCCTGCCGGCGCGCGCGGTGCTGACGCCGTGGCTGTCGCGCTACCTGTCGAGCGAAGCCAGGCTGCAGCGCCGCGCCAAGGTACGAGAGTGCCTGGAAGGGTTCGATTGCCTGCAATCGTGCGGCCTGCGCGACGGCATTGCGCGCATCGGCCAGTTCTGCATCGACCTCAAGCTCGCGCAGGCGGTACGTGGCGACGTGGAACGCGGGCTGTTCTTCCGCGGCAGGGGCGCGCTGCCGTTCGGCGAGGCGATCCGCCCGGTGGCCGAGCTGATCCACTACCTGATGACAGGGGAAAAGCCAGCGGCGCTGGCTTCTGCCAAGGTGGCCGCTACGGCCTGAGCCTGCGTGCCGCGTCCGGATCCCCGGCACGCGGCACCGGACGTGCCTGACGTGCCTGACGTGCCGACATTCAGGCCACCGCCGGCTCCTCCACGCCGGCCTGGCGCGCCAACCCATCCGGATCGATCAGGTAGATCTTGCCGCGCTCGATCCGCACCAGCCGCTCGGCGCAGAACCTGTGCATCACGCGCGACAGGGTCTCGGGCGTAATCCCCAGCTTTGACGCAATCACGCGCTGCGTGCAGGCCAGCCAGGTGCGCCGCGTGGCAAACGCCTGCTCGCGCAGGAAGCCAGCCACGCGCTGCAGCGCGGTCTGCAGGCTGATCGCCTCGATGTCGCGCATCAGCCCATGCAGCCGGCCCGACAGGTTGCGCAACAGCTGCGCGGCCAGCAGCGGCTCCTGCATGACGGCCTGCCACAGCGCCGCCTTGCCGATCTGCAGCACCAGCGTGCGCGTCTGCGCCTGGCAGGCCATGCGCCCCGGCACGTCCAGGCAGAGCAGGTCTTCGCCGAAGGCCGCGCCCGGGCCGAATACTTCGATGGCGCGCTCGCAGGCGGCCTCGTCGCCGGCGGGCGGCTGCAGCGCCAGCTTGAGCAGGCCCTCCGCCACGATATAGAGGCCGGCGCACGGCTCGCCGCCACGGAACAGGTATTCGCCCTTGCGCAGGCAGCGCAGCGTGGCCGCGGCGCGCAACTGCGCCACCACGGCCGCATCGACGCCGCGGAACAACGGCAGCGCTTCCAGGTTGATGGCTTCACCCATGGTGATGACCTCCTTCGGCATGACTGCGTTCAGCATTCCAGGCCGCATGGCGCGGCGGCAGGCCGCCACTGCGGCGCATCTGCCGCATGCAGCGCAACGCGGACAACAATTGCCAGCCGAGCCAGGCATTGGCCGCGGCAAGCAGCAGGCCGCCGGCGCGGGCCAGCGGCACCGGCGCCAGCGGCAGCACCAGTAGCAGCAGGTAGGCCGCCAGCAGCAGCCACGCCTGGCGGCGCTGCCGGGCGGGCACGATGATGGCCTGCATGGCCGGCACGCGCGCGCGCGGCGGCAGCAGCCGGCGCAAGTGCAGCCAGACCAGGAACGGCACGATCTTGCCGAGCATCGCGGTGACCGGCAGCACGCCGGTGCCGATGAGCGCCATGGTGCCGGCCCACCACGCCAGCGGTGCAGCCAATGCGGGCCACACGATCGCCGCCGCGCCCAGCACGGCCGCGCCCAGCATGCTGGCGCAGGCCACCGGCCACAGCAGCCACAGCGGGTCCTGGCGGCGCCGCGCGCGCAGGGTGCCGGCCAGCCCGAACGCGGCCACCACGGCGACGAACGCCAGCCACGCCAGCAGCACCGCCTGGCCCAGGGCAGGCTGGCCGGGCCATAGCAGGGTTGCGCCGCTGAACAGCGCCAGCGGCACCCAGTGCGCCATCGGCAGGCCACGCGCCAGCGCAGCCGGCAGGCGCCGCGTCTGCCAGAACATCGGCAACACGGTGGTGGCCACGCCGGCCACCAGTGCCGCCAGCCATCCGCCCAGCGCCCAGGCCATATGCATGTCGAGCACCGGCGCCACCGGCACCTGCCACCAGCCGCCGAAGGTGCCGGCAAGCGCGATGCCGCACAGCACCGCGGCCAGCAGCGGCGCGCCGATGCCGGCCAGCGTGCGCGTGGTGGCGTCGACCGCGGCCACGCGCCGTCCGGCAATGAGCAGCAGCGCGCCGGCAAGCAACAGCAGCAGGCCGGCCGCGGCGGCGGCCTGCATGCCTTGCGGCATGCCGCCAAGCAGCCCGAAGCCCAGCCCGGCGGCCACGCCGGCACCGGCCACGGCGACAAACGGTGCCAGCACGCCGGCACCCGGCACGGCCACGCCCGCCACCACCGGCATCATCTGGAACAACGCGCCCACCATCACCGGCATCAGCATGCCCAGCGCGAGCACATGGACCGCCACCAGCGCCAGCGGCGCAAAGCGGTCCGGCAAGCCGCCGGCGGGCCCCGCCGCGAGCAGCAACCCTGCCGCGGCGCCCAGCCACGGCGCCGGCACCAGGCAACCGAACACCACCGCGGGACGCGGCGCGCGCTCGTAATCGAGGTTGGCGGCCTTCATCTGGGTTGCCCTGCGTCGCCAGCGCTAGGCAATGCCGTCGAGCACGGCGTCGAGCCCCGGCACGTGCGCGCGGCACATCGGGAACAGCACATTCTCTTCCTTGATGTTGTGCTGCTGCAGCAGCACCACCAGCGTGTCGGTCTCGGCCGCGAGCGCATTGGCGTCGCGCAGCGACAGCCATTCGCGCACGTTGTCCACCAGCGCGCGCACTTCGTCGTGTTCTTGTCGCATCACGGCGGTCGGGCCGCCGGCCATGCCGGTGGCCTGCTCGAAGGCGGGGAACAGCCGTGCCTCTTCCGCGCCGAAATTGCCGGCCAGCGCGGTCTCCAGCTCGGCGAAGGCCGCGGCGGCCTCTGTCCAGCCGGCTTCGCGCAGCGCGCCTTCCAGGCGTGCCAGCGCGGCGTCGCAACTGCGGTGCTGCTGCACCAGGGTGTCGATGCCATCAGACATGGTGTGGATTCTCCGGACCGGTATTGACCGGATGCTAGGGCGCGGCCCGGCGTGGGGATTTGATCGGGAATAAGTCGGGCGCCAATAGCCGGTGTAAGGGGACTGGCGTGTCGATATATCACAACGTGACATGCTGTAGCGTCGTATTCATCGCCATCACGCTTGACTGCGGACGAGCAATGCGATCCCGGGCGCACATGCGAATTGGCCGACCTCGCGTTTTGTTGATCTGGCGCAGGTAGTGCAGCGCCTGTCACGTGGAGAATTGCCTTCGAGACGCGCGCGCGACTGACGCGACTGACAGTACGCCGGCGTTCCCCTGACAGGTAGCCCCCGATACCGAACCATGCCTTACACCGATCTATCGGCCGATCCCCCGGCCGATCCCCCGGCCGAAGCGCAGGCCGCCACCCCGCTGCGCCACCGCCTTTCCACGCGCATCATCTCGCTGTCGCTGGCCGTTCTGCTGGTCGTCCTCGGCATGATCTCCGGCACGCTGTGGCTGTCCTGGAAGCTCGAAGGCGCCGGCGCCGCCATCAATGACGCCGGCAGCCTGCGCATGCGCGCCAACCGGGTCGCGATCGAGCTGACGCTGGCGCACGCGCAGCGCGGCAATGCGCTGGCGATGCAGGTGCAGGCGCTGGACGGCACGCTGGCGCAGCTGCGCCGCGGCAACCCGTCGCGCCCGCTGTTCCTGCCCGACGAACCCGCCATCCACGCCCAGCTCGCGCGCGTGACGCAGGACTGGCACACCCAGCTGCGCCCGATCGCCATGGCCGGCACCGACAGCACCGCGCCGGCGCGCTATATCGCCGCGCTGCCGGGCTTCGTGGCGCAGGCCGACAAGCTGGTCGGCATGATCGAGCACGACAGCGCGCGCAAGACCGACCTGCTGCGGCTGTCGCAGACGGCGCTGGCGCTGATGGCCTGCGTGGGCACCGTGGCCGTGATCTACCTGCTCTACCTGTGGATCATCCTGCCGGTGCTGCGGCTGCAGGACGGCCTGCGGCGCATGGCCGCGCGCGAGTTCTCGCTGCGCCTGCCGGTGGAGACGCGCGACGAGTTCGGCACCCTCAGCGAAGGCTTCAACCGCATGGCCGGCGAACTGCAAAGCCTGTATCACGACCTGGAGACTCGCGTGGCGCAGAAGACCGCCGAGCTGGAACGCCAGAACCGCGACCTGGAGGAGCTGTACGACATGGCGGCGTTCCTGAACCAGGCCCGCGACGCCGACACCATGGCGCGCGGCTTCCTGGCGCGCGTGATGCGCCAGTTCGACGCCGAGGGCGGCAGCGTGCGCGTGCTCGACCCACGCCACAACCGCATGCACCTGCTGGCCAGCGCGGGCCTGCCCGCGGCGCTGGCCGAGGCCGCGTCGTGCGCCGCCGCCGATGCCTGCCACTGCGGCGACGCGACGCGCGAGGCCGTGATTACCATCACCGACCTGCGCGGCATGCAGGACGGCAGGCAGGGCGCCACGGCCATGGAGGACGGCACGCCGTGCGCGCGCAACGGCTTCCGCGCGCTGGCGGCCTTCCGCATCGAAAGCCAGCGCGGCGCCACCGGCGTGTTCGCGCTGCATTTCCGCGCCCCGCGCGCGCTGCCCGCCTCCGACCGGCAACTGCTCGAAACACTGGGCCAGCACCTGGGCACGGCGCTGGAGCACTTGCGGCTGTCGGCGACGGCGCGCCAGCTGGCGGTGGTGGAAGAACGCAATCTGGTGGCGCAGGGCCTGCACGACAGCATTGCGCAGGGGCTGAACTACCTGAACCTGCAGGTGCAACTGCTTGACGACGCGGTCGCGCGCGACGATCTCGCCGAGACCCGCGAGATCGTGCCGATGCTGCGCCACGGCGTGGAGGAGAGCTACCAGGACGTGCGCGAGCTGCTCAACAATTTCCGCTCGCGCCTGGGCGGCGGCGAACTGCGCCCGGCAGTGGAAGACACCGTGGCGCGCTTCCGCCGCCAGTGCCGCACCGAAGCCACGCTCACCATCGACGAGCATGCCGACGGCAACGGCGCCGGCGGCCGGCCGCTGGCGCCGGAACAGCAGCTGCAGGTGCTCTTCATCCTGCAGGAAGCGCTCTCCAACGTGCGCAAGCATGCGCTGGCCGCGCACGTGACGGTGGCGCTCAGCCACGGCCGCGACTTCCGCCTGGTGGTTGAGGACGACGGCGAAGGCTTCGATCCTGCCGAACCCGCCACGCGCGCCGACGCGCATATCGGCCTGAACATCATGCGCGAGCGCGCCGCGCGCCTGGGCGCCCAGCTGCATGTGCAGGCGGCCCCCGGCCGTGGCGTGCGCATCGAACTGGTGCTGCCGCGCCGCGCCCCACAGAACACAGAGACCCAGCCATGACCATCCGCATCCTGCTGATCGACGACCATACCCTGTTCCGCTCCGGCATCCGCGCGCTGCTGCAGCGACAGACCGACTTCGAGATCGTCGACGAAGCCGCCGACGGCGTGGAGGGCATCAAGCGCGCCAAGCAGCATCGCCCCGACGTGATCCTGCTGGACCTCAACATGCCCGGCCTGTCCGGGCTGGAGGCGCTGCAGCTGCTGGTGGAAGACCTGCCGCAGACCGCGGTGATCGTGCTGACCGTGTCCGAAGAGGCCGAGGAGCTGGCCGCCGCGCTGCGCAGCGGTGCGCGCGGCTACCTGATCAAGAACATCGAGACCGAGGCGCTGATCGCCGGCATCCGCCGCGCCGCCGCGGGCGAGCCGGTGATCTCCGACAGCATGACGGCCAAGCTGGTGGCGCAGTTCCGCACGCCGACTCCCGCCGGCGCGGCGCGCCACGACGACGCGCCGCGCCTGACCGCGCGCGAGCGCGAGATCGTGCAGGGGCTGGCACGCGGCGAAAGCAACAAGGAGATCGCGCGCGATCTCGGCGTGGCCGAAAGCACAGTGAAGATCCACGTGCAGAACATCCTGAAGAAGCTCAACCTCGCCAGCCGCGTGCAGGTGGCAGTCTACGCGGTCGAGCACGGCCTGACCGAAGCGGGCTGAGCGCGCGGCCACAACGGCGCCAATGTGCTGCACGAGCCGTGTGCAGCGCGCCAAAGGCGCATCGCGCACGGCGTCGTCCGATTCCTACACCGTTATCAGTCCCTGCCCGGGGGGACGCAGGCGAGCCTTGACGTAGGCTGAACCTTGAGCAGTGGCCTTTCAGATGCGCGGGCCGCTTCGGTACGGAAGCCCCCGGCTTCCCCGATCCACGAACAAGGAGCACGCCATGGGAATCGGCACTATTCTTCTGATCATTCTTGTCCTGCTGCTGGTCGGCGCCCTGCCGGCCTGGCCGTACAGTTCCGGCTGGGGCTACTGGCCAAGCGGCGGCCTGGGCTTGATCGTCCTGATTGTGCTGCTGCTCGTGGTTCTCGGCCGGATATAGCGTCCCGGCCGTCCAGCGGGCAACGGCGGCAGGCAGGCCCGGCATGAGCGGCATCGCTGCTCACGCCGGGCCTGTCTGCCGCATCGCCCGTTTTTCCTTCACCCTATCCAGGAGACTGACATGCCAGCCAAATCGAAGGCGCAACAGCAGGCCGCTGGAGCGGCGCTCTCCGCCAAGCGCGGGGAAACCAAGGCCGGATCGCTGAAGGGCGCTTCGCGTTCGATGTACAAGTCGATGAGCGAGAAAGAACTCGACAAGATGGCATCGACCAAGACCAAGAAGCTGCCAAAGCACAAATCGGAACGCTGACGCGTTCACGCACCCCGTCGTTCCCGCTCGCGCGGGGACGACGCGCCACGGGCGCGAATCTCAGCGCTCCCTCGCCGCGCCGTTTCAGCCTTTCCCTTTCTTGCTGTTTGCAGGTCCGCCGCAAAATCCTGGCAGCTCCCTGGCCTGGGAACTGCGCGCTAGCCTGATCGATTCGGCCAGCGCCAGTCCGAAGCCGGCGATGCTGTCATGATCCTGCACCACGCGCTCGCGCAGGAAGCCGGCCCAGCGGAAATCCCCATAGGCATTGCCCGGCTTGCGGTAGGCGCCCGCCATGCGCGCAAATGCCGCCAGGCTGCGGTACGGGTCGTCGAGCATCCCCATCACCGTGGGCGGCAGCGCCCTGGGGCCGTGTAGCTCGCCGTGCTCGTCATATGGATGGACGTGGTTGAGCTGGCGCATGCGCTTCCAGAACGCGGACGGACTCAGTGCGCTCAGGTCGCGCAGGATGCGCACCGGCCCCCATTGGTATCCCAGCTCCAGCCAGGCGCGCGCCCAGTGATGATGATCGACGATATAGAGGCTGCCGCCGGGGCCCGCAATGGTCTTGATGCGGTGCCTGCGCATGAAGCGCCGCAGCGCCTCGCCGTCGTTGCGATCCGCGTGGCGCTGCGTGACTTCTTTTTTTTGGCTGACGTGGGCATAGCCCAGCGTGAGTTGCGTAGGGCGCAGGCGCGCGAGTTCGGCAATGGCGTTGCCGTTCCGGGGAATGGCGCGGTCGCGCCGCTCAGTCGTGTTCGGCACGCTTCTGGTTGACGAAATGCTCCAGCTCGCTGCCCGGGTCTTCGTTGCCGGTGGACTGCTCGGCGACCGACTCCCGTGCCAGCGGCCGTGGCCAGTATTCGCCTTCAACGTCCTGCACCGGCTCGCCGTGCACGTTCGGGTCGAAGTCGGTCCACTGCCCGCATTCCCAGCAGCCCTGCGCACGCTCGAGGTGGCTCGCGCCGGCTTCGCGCAGCACGTCCACCGCAACCGACGACAGCCCATTGCCGACGCAGGCGGCCAGCATCACGTTGCCGGCGCTATTGTCGGTGTGGGTCTCGGCTTGCGTCCCGGCCTGCACCTCGCCTTGCGGCCGTACCGACATGATGGAAACGTCCCATACCGAAAAACCCCGCGCGAACAGGATCCGCGCCGCCTCTTCGGCGCTGGCGATGGAGTCGAAGCGACCCGCTACGATCGGTGACATGGTGGCTCTCTGTATCGATGAATGGATGCGGTAGTTTCGCCGCTTGCAAGAGCCACGCCCGCGCCGGACCTGCACGCTGGCGGCCGAGGCGGCGCGCGGCACGTGCAATTTTTGCAAGCGCAGCGCCCGAACTACATGCGCGGCTGGTTCAGCCGTTGACGACCTCGCCGCCGTTGATGTGCAGGATCTGCCCCGTGATATAGCTGGCCGCATCCGAGGCCAGGAACACGAAGCCCGCCGCCACTTCGAATGGCTGCCCCGGCCGGCCCATCGGCGTCTTCTTGCCGAACTCGGCGACTTCCTCCGCTGTAAAGGTGGACGGGATCAGCGGGGTCCAGATCGGGCCCGGCGCAACACCATTGACGCGGATGCCGCGTTCAACCACCTGCAGCGCGAGCGAGCGCGTGAACGACACGATCGCGCCCTTGGTCGCGGAGTAGTCGAGCAGATGCTTGCTGCCGCGATACGCAGTCACCGACGTGGTGTTCAGGATCGACGCGCCCGCCTTCATGTGCGGCAGCACTGCGCGCGTCAGGTGAAACATCGCAAAGACATTGGTGCGGAAGGTGGCCTCGACCTGGCTTTCTTCGACGTCTTCCAGGGACTTCTCGGGATGCTGCTCGGCGGCGTTGTTGACCAGGATATCGAGCTTGCCGAATTGCTGCAGCGTCTGGCGCGCAACCCCCTCGGCATGGCTGCGGTCGGCAAGATCGCCCGCGACGGCGAGGCACTTGCGTCCGGAGGCTTCGACCAGTTCGACGGCTTCGCGGGCGTCGGCATGCTCGTCGAGGTAGGCAATGACAATGTCAGCGCCTTCGCGCGCAAAAGCCACCGCTATGGCGCGGCCGATGCCGCTGTCGCCGCCGGTGATCAGCGCCACGCGCCCTTGCAGGCGGCCGCTGCCGACGTAGTCGTCCGCGCCGCTGTCCGGCTGCGGCCGCATGGGCGCTTCCAGCCCGGGTTGGCGGTCCTGGTGCTGGGGTGGGACGCTCTTCGGTGTGGACATGGCTGACTCCTGTCTGTGGAGGGCGCGCTGGCCCTTGCGCGTGCCGCGCAAGTTCCATGCCGCTGGGAGGCACCCGGCATGCTGCCCCCGCAGCGCGCCGCGCCAACTGCGGTGACGTCGCAGCCGCCCGTAACCGTTACATCGCCCGGCAATCCTTACAGCGGTGCCACGCCCGCGGCGGCGTGCGGGCGCGGCAGCGAAGGGGCACGGATTTTGCGGCTTTCCCCTGCGGAAACCCTGCGGAAACCACCGCACTTCAACGGCCCGGCGCCGCAGCCAGCTTTGCGCAGGCAACGGCCCAGCCGGACCATTCAGCCAGGAGGCAAGCAATGTTCAACTTCCGCAACGACCGCGGCAGCCGCGGCGGAAATCAGGGCCAGCGCCAGCAAGCGGGCCGGCGCGACGAGAGCCGGGGCAGCGGCTCGGAAGACTGGGGCCAGGAATGGGGCGAAGACTGGCGCGGTGACGAGCGCAGTGACGAGCGCGAGGGCCGCGGCGAGTGGCGCGGCGAAAGCCGCGGCCGCTCGGGTGGCCAGTACGGCAACGAACGTGGCGATGAACGCCGCGGCAGCGAATCCGCGCGCCACGGCGGTCCGTGGTACCAGCAGGACACGCCCTCCGGCCAGGGCCGCGGCAGCTGGGGCCAGCCGGGCTATGGCGCATCGGATGCCGGCGGCACCGGCCATCCTTACAGCAGCGGCTACGGCGGCTACCGTCCGTCGGCGCAAGACAGCGGCTATCACGCCCAGGAGCGCGAATCGGGCTATGGTTACCGCGACGAAGACCGCTTCGGGCCGCGCGGCCGTGGCGGCGAGCGCGATGAGCGCGATGAGCGCGATGAGCGGGGCCAACGTGGCGAGCGCGGCGGCCGCGCCATGCACTGGCGCGAAGGCATGGAGCGCGACCGCGGCCAGCGCGGCGGCGAGCCGAGCTATGGCAGCGGCTACTATGGCGATTCCGCCAGCGGCGGCCAGTCATTCAGCGGCGGGCAGCGGGTCTACCCGGACGACTACGGCTATCGCCGCAGCCGGGCCTTTGGCCAGCAGGCGGCCGCGCAGGGATGGAGCCAGCGCAGCCAGCAAGCCGGCAGGCGCATGACCGGCCCCAAGGGCTACCGCCGCTCGGATGAGCGGGTGCGCGAGGACGTCTGCGAGCGCCTCGCCATGAATCCCTACATCGATGTCGGCGAAGTCAGCGTGGAAGTCGCCAACGGCGTGGTCACGCTGGACGGCACCGTGCGCGAGCGCCGCGAGAAGTATGTCATCGAGGAAATCGCCGATGCGGTGTTCGGCGTGACCGAGGTCGACAACCGGCTGCGCGTGGAACGCGGGCAAGGCGGCCAGGGCTCGGCATGGGCCGCGGGCTCCGAGGTTGGTGGCGAAGACACTGCCGGCAGCGCGGCGGATACCGGCACGTCGCCGGAGCGCACGCTGAACAAGAGCTGAGCGCCAGTCATCCGGCGCGGCGCGTCTAAGAAGCGCCTGGCCGCGCCGCGCCGATATGCCACGCCATCCCCGCAAACTTCGTCGTGGTGCCAAGCTGATGGTGCCCCTGGACGCGCTGCACCCGACCCAGATCACTGTCGGCGGCTACCACGTCGCGCAAAAGGTCCACGCAACGCGCCGCGTGCCGCCCGAGCACCGCGCAGCGTTCCTGGACCGGCACCGCGTCCACCTGATAATCGGGCCGGAACAGGGCCTCTACGTGGTCGACCATCACCACTGGGTGCGCGCCTGGCACGACCTCGGCCTGAGCCACGTGCCCGGCATTGTCCGCGCCGATGTCAGCGACCTCGATGTGCCGGCGTTCTGGCGCTACATGGTCACCAACCACCTGGTCCACCCCTATGACGAGCACGGCCGCCGCCGGCCGCTGACCGAGCTGCCCGTGGCCGTCCACGACATGCGCGACGACCCCTACCGCAGTCTTGAAGCATTCGTGCAGCTCGCCGGGGGCTATCGCAAGGTCAAGACCGCCTACCCGGATTTCCGCTGGGCCGATTATTTCCGCCGCAATGTGCCGGGTCCGTTCGACACGGCGCATCACTTCGCCGACGCCCTGACGCGCGCGTTCCGCCTGGCGCATGCCGCGGGTGCGCGCGAACTGCCCGGCTATATCGGTCCGCTGCGGTGCTGAAGCCCGGTGGCGGCTGACGCCCCGGCCCGACGGCCGGCCCGATGCCCGGCAATTGGCCGCTCAGTCATCGCGCCGCACCGCTTGCAGCAAATGCAGCAAGCGGGCTTCGTCAGCGCGCAGCCTGGCCACCGTCGGCGCCTTTCCGCCGGCTTCGAGCACACCGCACAGGTAAGCCTCGATGACGCCGGGATGCACATAGCACTTGCGGCAAACCGCCATGGTATTGCGCAGCTGTCGCGCCACCTCCCGGATCGCGTCGGCCACGGCCTTCTTGCGCGCGGTTTCGCTGGCGGCTTCCGGCAGCTTGCGCAGGATTGCCAGCGCATGCACGCTGCCGGCCCAGGTGCGGAAATCCTTGGCGGTGAATTCGCCGCCCGTCGCCTCCTTCAGGTAGGCATTCACGTCGGCCGAGCCGATCTCGCGGATCTCGCCGTCGCTGTCGCGGTACTTGAACAGCCGCTGGCCCGGCAGGTCGGCGCAGTTGCGCACGACGCGCGCCAGGCGCGGGTCGTTGACCGAGACGTCGTGGGTGATGCCGCTCTTGCCGGTGAACTGGAAGCGCAGCCGGCTGCCGCGCACGGTCACATGCCGGCGCCGCAGCGTGGTCAGGCCATAAGTGCGGTTCTGCTGCGCGTAGCGCGGCGAGCCCACCCGCACCAGCGTGGCATCGAGCAGCACCACCACCGCCGCCACGACCTTTTCACGCGGCATGCCGTTGCGGCCCAGGTCGCGCGCGGCACGGGCGCGCAGCCGTGGCAGCACCGCGCCGAAGGCTGGCAGGCGCGCGTACTTGTCTGAATCGCGCAGTGCCGCCCATTCGGGGTGGTAGACGTACTGCTTGCGCCCGCGCGCGTCTCGCCCCGTGGCCTGCAGGTGGCCGCGCGCATCCGGGCAGATCCACACCGACTCGTACGCCGGAGGGATGGCCAGCGCGGCAATGCGGGCCAGCGTGGTTGCGTCGCGCACGCGTTCGCCATCGGGATCGATATAGCTGAAGCCGCTGCCCTGGCGGCACCGGGTAATGCCAGGGCTGCTGTCGTCGACATAGCGCAGGCCGGCATCGCGCAGCACGGCGTCAAGCGTCGCGGCGGGCTCGGTGGCGGTGAGGATGCTGTCCATGCGCGTTGCGTTCCGGGGCCGGCACTATCCGGGCATTATCCGGGCACTATCCGGGCACTATCCGGCACTGGCCGGGGCTGACGAGGGCAGCTCCCCGCCCATGCCGGCAGCATCGCCGTCGGGCTCCGGCGCCGCGCGTGGCGGCTTGGGCTGCAAGGCACTGTCGGCGCTGACCGGGCCGGCGCGCGCCACGGTGATCATCTCGCGCAGCCAGTTGACCAGCAGGCTGCTGTACGCGCGCTGGCTCTCCTCCTCGGTCAGCCCATGGTCGGCGCCCTTGATCACGCGGTAGGTCATCGAGTTGGCATGCACGCAGGCGTCGACATAGCTCATCACCGCGGCGTGCGGAACCACCTGGTCGTGCTCGGATTCGATCACCAGCACGTCGCCGCCGAATTCCGCGCAGGCGCGCACGGCGCGGTTGTCTTCGGGCGCGACCACGCTGCGCCGGTACGCCACCAGATCCTGTTCGCGGTGCAGCTGGCGCTTGGGCAGTTCCCAGCCGGAATCCATGTACAGCGCCGGCGCGCGGAAACCCATCCAGCGCACCGGGCGCATCGCGCTCAGCAGCGCCGCCAGGTAGCCGCCGTAGCTGCTGCCCACCACCGCGATGGCGTTGCGATCGACTTCCGGCTGCCGTACCAGCGTGTCGTACGCGGCGACCACATCGGCCAGGTTGCGCATGCGGGTGACGGTCTCGTATTGCGACCTGGTGCCGGCGTGGCCGGTCAGGTCGAAGGTCAGGCAGACGCAGCCCAGCCCCGCAACCTTGCGCGCGCGCGCCAGGTATTGCTGCTGGCTGCCGCCCCAGCCGTGCACGAACAGCACGCCCGGCAACTTCGTCTCCGGACTGATGAGGGTGCCGGCAATGGTGCCGCCCTCGCTCTGGATCTGCAGCAGTTCTTCATGGGTTGCCATGGGAATCGGGCTCCAGCCTTGCGTACTTGGTCAGGGGGCCGACGTGGCGGTCCTCTCCCTGGAAATAGATCACGGCGCCGGCGGGCACCCGCACGTTGGCGCCATACACCTCGCGCGTGGATGCGACCACGCGGGCGCGGTCCGGATCGTTGCGCAGCGCCTCCAGTGCCGCCAGCTCGGCACCGGTGGCACCGCCTACGCGCCACGACTGCTCGAGCACGCCGCCGAGCACCTGCTCGCGGTCGGCGTCGGGACCAGCGGCCGGGCCGAAGGCCACGTCGTAGTTGCAGCGGGTCAGCACCATGCCGCCATAGCAGGACAGCGCGGCATCGTGGTACACCATCGCCGCGCGCACCGCGGCCAGCGTCCGTGCGTCGAACGGCTGCTCCAGCAGCGTGTCGAAACCGCCGCGCACCACCGTCAGCGTCGAGCCGCCGTAGACCTTCTGGCCACGGTTGTTCTGCGTCAGACCCTGCGTGCCGCAATAGCTGGCGCGCAGCCCGGCCAATTCCACCTGGCCGACGCTATAGGTCTGCGGCGCGTCGAGGTCGCGTTCCACCACGATGCCGTGGGCCTCCACCACCGCAGCGGGCATGGCGGCAAGCGCTTCGTCCAGCGCGCGCGCGCTGTCGACCACGCACTGGCCCAGCCCGCCGATGCCGCATGGCTCCTTCAGCCGCACCGGACCCAGTGCCAGCAGGCGCGTGCCGGCGGTGCGCGCATCGGCAAGGGTGAACGCAGTAAAGCCCGGCAGGGTGGCGCCGACCACACGCTGCACGAAAGCGTCGCTCCATCCTTCGGGCGCAGCCGCGCCCGGCTCGACCAGGCCGTGCGTGATCGCCTTGGTGGCGACGAACGCGTACGGCACCACGCCGCCGAACAGGTCGCCCTTTCCCTGCACGCCAAGGCGCGCGGCAAGGTCCTGCCCGACCAGCGTCTGCGCCGGCACCAGGTAGGGCCGCGGCTGGCCGGGCGCGGTTTCATCATAGGTGCCGGCGTAGCCGATCCCCGCGATCTCGGCCACCTTGCGCGCGATATTGGCCATGGTGGTGCCAAGGTGGCTGTCCGGCTGCCCCAGCGAGTCGCAGCCGTACACCATGACCGTGCGGGACGCAGCGCCGGCCGCTTCCATCTGCTTGCGCTTGCTTGCCTTGTTCGGATCGGACACGGGGTGGCTCCTTGCTCGATGACCTGGTTGGCGCGACAAGTTGACGACTACCGCGGCAAACGGCATGCGTGCCGCTGCCCGGTAGAGCGGCTTATGGACTGGCGTCGGCAATGGCATGCGCATCGGCGCCGCCGCCGCCGTCCTTCGGGCGGTACTGCCGCGAGGCGCGGGCCTGCTGCTTGGCCGCGTGGTTCTCGCGCGCCTCGTCCAGCGAATGGCTCATCTTGAGCCCGTTTTCCTTATCGGCCAGCTCGGCCAGGTGGCGGTAGAAGTTCACCAGCTGCCGCAACTCTTCCTCGTCGAGGTCTTCGATCGAGACCAGCATGTTGCTGGCTTCGCGGTGCGAGGCCAGCAGCTCGTTGAGCTTGAGGTGGACCGCGACGGCGTCCTTGTTCTGGCTCTGCTGGATCAGGAACACCATCAGGAAGGTGACGATGGTGGTGCCGGTGTTGATGACCAGCTGCCAGGTCTCGGAGAACCCGAACATGGGCCCGGTGATGGCCCAGGCGGCCACCACGCCGAGCGCGAGCACAAATGCAGTGGGAGAGCCGGCTCGGCGCGTGGCACCACCCGCGAAGCGGTCAAACGCGTGCAATACGCTGTCACGCCTAGACGCTGGCTGATGATTGACGCGCGGCAGGTTCGGGCTGGACTTGCTCATCGTTGCGCTCCTCTGTTGCGCCTTGCTCGTTCGCGCGGTGCGCCGGCGCCGCGGCATGCTGATTTCATTGTATGGAGGGCATGGGGCCGATGTGCAGCGGGCGCAGTCCTACAACGCGCGCAGCACTTGCCTGGCAATCCGCGGCACACGGCTTGCGTTTCCGCCGCGCGCGGCGCGCATGCCGCTGGCAGCTTGCGCGGGAATGGTTCTTGCGCCGGACAGGGTTTATCTGTCGAGGAGCCGAAATGAACGAGAACGCCCCTTCCCCATCCGCCGCCGACGACGAAGCGCTGCGCGTGGCGGTGCGCGCCGAGATCGCCGCGGCATGCGACGGCCGCTTTCCCGACGGCGTGACGCTCGAAGTCTCGGATCGCCGGGTCACCGTGCGGGGCTGCGTGGAGGACGCCGACACCGCGCAGCGCATCGAAAAAGCCGCGGCCGTCAGCGCCGGGGTGCTCGGCGTGCACAACGCGCTGTCGCTGCGTCATGAACCGCCACCGGAGGCGCCGGCGCAGCCCGAAGACAGCGGCATGCAAGCCGACCCATCGCAGCGCCCGTATGGGCAGATCAACCACAAGGTCTGACTCCCCAAAAAATAGAAGCGCCGGATCGGATCCGGCGCCTCGTTCATCGCTCACACTGGCTCACAGCGCTGTCTCCCTTGCTCAGCCCCACGGATCGTAGCGGTCCGCTTCCCAATACGGCGAAATACCGTAGTACTGGTGGATGCTGGTGGCCCACTGCGAATCGGCCATGCTCGGCCAGTGGTCCTTGTCAAACCCGGGTGCGGCCTTGAGACGATCTTTCTCGACGCCGAGCACGAAGCACTTGCGGCGCGTGTCCAGCGTCAGCGCGGACCACGGCAAGGCAAAGAGCTTTTCGCCGATGCCGAGAAAGCCGCCCATGGCCAGCACCGCATACGCGACCCGGCCGCCAAGGACATCGATCATGATGTGATCGATGGTTCCGATGTCGTCGCCCGCCGGGTCGACCACCTTGTTGCCCTCGAGCGTATCGGCGGCCATCACGAACGGGCCCGGGCCCGGGGAATTGCGGTCGATGCCGCCGACGATCGATGCGCCGCGCGGCTGTTCGCCAGGGGATTCAGGTTGGACTTGGGTCATGGACACCTCCGTTTCGGGTTGGCTGCAACAAGTCGCTGCAAAAAAATCATTCCGCGCGGGGCCGGCTGCCCGGTGCCTGGCGTCGCCCGTCTGCCGGCACCGGCGGCACCAGCGGGTCGAAATCCACCCAGCGGCCATCGACCCATTGCCCGTCCGCACGCTCCACGTCCTTGGCGCCTTCCCGGCGCAGCAGGTCCGCGACCGCGGCGGTGTCGCCGCTGGAAACGTGCGCGGCCAGCAGCACGCCGGCGTTGCGCACCGGCGGCTGGCCGGTCACCGGATTGCGGCGCCCGTCGCGCGCCAGCGCCAGCGCGCCCGCGAGCGAACCGAGGTACGCGCCCAGGCCCACGGCAATTACCAGCACCAGGATCGATACCGGCGGTACAGCGGCCAGCGCCGACACCAGCATCGCACCCACGGCAGCGCCGGCCGCGGCGCCGATCACTACACCGGCAATGGCACCGGCGCCGGACTTGCGCGCGCCGGCATCGGCCGCGTGGTCGCCGCCCACCGCGTAGGCAGCGTGCTGCCCGGGCGGATTGACGTAGAACAGGCTAAGGTCCTGGTCCGCGAAACCGCGTGCCTTGAGGCGGCTGGCGACGGATTCGGCGGTACTGAAGCTGTCGAATCGACCTGCGACGATAGCGGTCATGCTGGCTCCATGTCTTGTTGCTAGCGGCCGCGCATGCTGCCCTTGCGCTGACCCGCGGGCTTGGCCCCGACGGGCTGCTGCGCGCTGCCGCGCTTGAGCTTCCAGTCGACGTCGTCGCGCGCGGTCTGCGTCTTCCTTTCGGCGTGCATGGCGGCGCTCGGCGAGATCGGGTCGCTGGCCGGGAAGGTCATCTCCAGGGAGTCGTCGACGGCGGCCTGGTACGTCCTGGCCTCCTTGCCGCGCTGGGGCTTGTCGGAAGCGGCGCTGGCGCGCATCGCCTGCGGCTTGTCAGCCTTCGCGGCGGCCTTGGCTGCAGGGCGGGCCGCGGTCTTGGTAGCGGTCTTGGTAGCGGTCTTGGCAGCGGTCTTGGCAGCGGTCTTGGCAGCGGTCTTTGCAGCAGGCTTGGCGGCTGGCTTGGCCGGCTTGGCTGCCGGCTTGGCCGCTGGTTTTGCCGCGGCCCTGATCGCAGTCTTTGCAGCCGGCTTGGCGGCCGATCGCGCGCCAGGCTTGGCCGAGGATCTTGCGGTGGATGCCGAGGATTTCGCGCCGGACGGCTTGCGGGCAACCTGCGCGGCCTTGTCGGACTTGCGGCTGGCGTTAGGCATGGTTGTTCCCTCCTTGGTTGGGTGACTGACCCATGCAAAGGCCGGGCCAGACCGCCCGGGCCTGACCGACGCGCGCTACATGCCCGCCAGGCGCCACGCCGGACACGCCACCGGCGCTCGGCCAATGCGCTGCGCGACAGACCTGCCGGTAAAAACTACATCGTCAAGCAAAGGATGGAAGCTGGGCGCGCAGCGCGCGATGTCACGCCGTACGTGGCTGGCGCGGGAACCTGACGGCGATGCAGACGCTGATCTTGTCCGCGTCGCAGCCATCGCCTTCGGCGCTGAGCAGGGCGCCATGCATCTCGACCATGCGCCGCGTGAGCAGCAGCGCAGTGCTTTGCCGCGCCTGGCTGCCACTGTCGGGCGCGGCGCGACGGCCGAAGAAGTCGGTCAGTGCCGCCAGCCGGCTGGCGCTGCGCTGCTGGTCCAGCGGCGGGCTCTCGGCGATGCGCAGCTTCACGTGGGCAGGCTCGCCGAACAGATGCATGGCCACCGAGCCGCCCGCCGGCGCGCGCCAGATGCAATGCACCAGCAGGTGCCGCAGCAACGGGACGAGGCGGTTCGCATCGCCGTCGATGCCATACGCGCCATCCCCCGCGCCGTCGGTGGTGACGGGGGCCAGCAGCACCCCTCGCGCCTCGGCGGCCGGACGGCGGTCGGCAATGGCCTGCGCGGCGGCGTCGAGCAGGTCGATGCGTTGCCAGCTCGGCGGGCGCTCGTCGGCCAGCAGTCGCACCGATTCCTCCATTTCCTCGATCAGCGCCAGCTGCTGCTGGGTGCCGGCGCGAATCCCGTCGAGCGCGCGCTGCGCCGGGGCCGGCGCCGCATCGAAGGCGCGGTCCAGCACGTAGGCCCAGCTCTGGATGGCATTGAGCGATGAACGAAGGTCATGGGCCGACTGCTCGATCAGCGTGCTGACTTCCTGCACCGCGCGCACCGCGGCCGTTTCGGCGGTGTCCGCGCCGGCAGCCACATCCGTGGCTTGATCGTCAGAAACGTCCGGCAGGTTGGACGGCGGCTGCGGTTGCGTCATGGTCGGATTGGCGTCTGGGCGGCCAGGTTGGCTACTTGGCGTAGAAGCAAGAAACGTGCTGCGCGCAGCGCCGGGAGGCCAGCCCACAGGGCGTCCCAGGCCAGTCAACCGGTCGCGGACGATCCCGTGTCATTGCGCGAGGCGCGCAGCCACTCGGGCAGCTCCCCGCGGGCGGCATAATCTTCCAGCCGGTTGTACAAAGTCTTCAGGCTGATGCCGAGGATCTCGGCAGCATGCTTCTTGACGCCGGCGCATTGCTCCAGCGTGGCGAAGATCAGCTGGCGGTCGGCGTCGGCCAGCGACATGCCTACCGGCACCGACACCACCGCCGCGCCGGGGGCCTGCGTGGCCGCCACCTGCAGCGGCACCTGCACCTCGGTGATGAGATCCTCGTCGGCCATGATAAAGGCGCGCTGCACGAAATTGCGCAGTTCGCGCACATTGCCCGGCCAGGCATGCAGGCGCAGGCTGTCGAGCACGTTGGGGGCGAAGCGCCGCTGCGTGCCCTGCTCGCCGTTGAGCTGGTCCAGCATCAGGTTGGCGATCTGGATCACGTCGTCGCCGCGCGCGCGCAGCGGCGGTAGCTCCACCGGGAACACGTTGAGGCGGTGGAACAGGTCGGCGCGCAGCTTGCCGTCGGCCACGGCCTCTTCCGGGTTGCGGTTGGTGGCGGCCAGCACGCGCACGTCGGCATGGCATTCGCGGTTGGTGCCCACTCGCATGAAGGTGCCGGTCTCCAGCACGCGCAGCAGCTTGACCTGCAGCTCGGCCGGCATCTCGGTGATTTCGTCGAGAAACAGCGTGCCGCCGTCGGCGCGCTCGAAGTAGCCCTTGTGCTGGCGGTCGGCGCCGGTAAAACTGCCGCGCTCGTGGCCAAACATTTCGCTCTCGATCAGCGTGGGCGAGATCGCGCCGCAATTGACCGCGAGGAAGGGCTGGCGCCGCCGCGACGACAGCTCATGCACGGTCTGCGCGGCCAGCTCCTTGCCGGTGCCGCTTTCGCCGATCAGCAGCACCGTGGCCTCGGTGGGCGCCACGCGCGCGAGCTGGTCATAGACCGTCTGCATCACCTCCGAGCTGCCCATCAGCCGGCCGAAGCGGCCGTAGCGGCGCAGTTCGCCGCGCAGCGAATGGATTTCGGCGCGCAGCTCGCCGGTGGTGGCCAGGCGCTTGAGCACGGTCTGCAGCCGCGCCACGTTGATCGGCTTGACCAGGTAGTCGGTAGCGCCGGCGCGCAGGGCCTCGACCGCGCTTTCGACGCTGGCATAGCCGGTGGTCAGGATCACTTCGACGCCGGAGGCGCCGACCTCGTCGAACAGCTCCATGCCGTTGCCGTCGGGCAGGCGCAGGTCGGCGACGATCGCGTCAGGCATGTGCCAGCCGAACTGCAGCCGGGCTTCGCGCAGGCTGCCGGCGGTGGCGGAAGTGAAACCTTCCATGGCCACGATCTCCGCCAGCGCGGCACATGCGTTTTCATCGTCATCGACAATCAGGATGTGGGGCATACGATCCGTCAGTGAGACTTAATGGAAACTTCTGCGGAACCAGCAAAGAACGCCTGTCCGGATTCCGGCCCGGCGCCAGGTACCGCAGCCGCCGCCGCGCGCCATGCGAAGCGCGGCAAGGCAGGCATTCCGGGCAATTCAGGACAGGTGCGGCACGGTTCCGACTGCATACTGCCAGTCCACTGCGTAATAAAAGTCTAAGCCCGGCCTGGGGCCAAGGTTGCCAGTGTCTGTCTGACACCGCTGTCGGACCTTTCCGCGCGGGACCGCGCGGCTATGGCAAGGCCCTCTGGCAAAGGCTAGCATAGGAACTTCCCACCCTCACACGACAAGCTCGCCAAGCCCTGCCTTCGATCGTGCCAGTGACCACCACGCCTCCTCGGCGCAGCGCCGCCGCCCCTGCCTCAGCCCGCCAGGCCCCCCTCTCCCCCGCGGCCGGGGAAGCTGCGCCGCGCCGGGCCGTGCCCTCGCAGGTCTCGCTGCTGTGGGAAAGCACCGCGCCGGCCATGCAGCGCCTGATGGCCCAGGTGGAGCGGGTGGCGCCGACCGATGTCACCATGCTCGCGGTGGGGGAAAGCGGCTCGGGCAAGGAAGTGGTGGCGCGCGCCGTGCATGAGCGCAGCGCGCGGCGCAACGGCCCCTTTATCGCCGTCAACTGCGGCGCGATCCAGCCGACGCTGATCGAGTCGGAGCTGTTCGGGCACGAGAAGGGCGGTTTTACCGGCGCGATCGAGCAGAAGGCGGGGTACTTCGAGCAGGCGCAGGGCGGCACCCTGTTCCTGGACGAAGTCACCGAAATGCCGCTCGAGATGCAGATCAAATTGTTGCGGGTTCTGGAAAGCCGCACCTTCCACCGCGTCGGCGGCGATACGCCGATCGTCACCGACGTGCGCATCCTGGCCGCAACCAACCGCGATCCGGTCGATGCCGTGCGCACCGGCCAGCTGCGCGAAGACCTGCTGTACCGGCTGGCAGTGTTTCCGCTGCATATCCCGCCGCTGCGCGAGCGCCCGGACGATATCGTGCCGCTGGCGCGGCACTTCCTCGCCGAATACAACGCGATGGAACACAGCGACAAGGCCTTCTCGGCCGCTTCGCTTGACCGGCTGGTGCGCTATGACTGGCCGGGCAACGTGCGCGAGCTGAAGAACACGGTCTACCGGGCCTTTATCCTCGCCGACAAGGTGGTCGAGATCGGCAATCCCAACCTGGCCACGCAGCCGCCGCGGCCCACCACCGTGGACGGCGTGGTCAACGTGCGCGTGGGCACCACGCTGGCCGATACCCAGCGCGAGATCATCATGGCCACGCTGGCGCGCTTCGACGGCGACAAGCGCCAGGCGGCGCGCGCGCTCGGCATCAGCCTCAAGACGCTGTACAACCGGCTGGACGCCTACCGCTCGCTCTGAGACGGCGAAGCGCCGGTGGCCGGATCGGCCAGCGCGCGCAACAGCGCGTCGATCGCCAGCGGCTTGGTGAGGTGCGCATGGAAGCCGGCCAGCTTGCTGCGCCGATGGTCATCCGGGGTGCCGCGCCCCGTCAGCGCCAGGAAGCGCACCTGCGCGCCGCAGGTCTGGCGCAACGCCTGCAGGACTTCATAGCCCGACATGTCGGGCATCTCCAGGTCCAGCAGCACGCAGTCGGGGCGGAAGCTGCCGGCCAGCGCCAGCGCCTGGTAGCCGCCATGGGCCGCGCGCGCATCGTGGCCGAGCATAATCAGCAGTTCGGCCATGCTGTCGGCGGAATCGGCATTGTCGTCGACCACCAGCACGCGCCGCCGCGGCGGCGTTCCCGGCGCCGGTGCGGCCGCTTCGCGGCGTGGCGCACCGGCACGCGGCAGGATCACGGTGAAGGTGCTGCCCTTGCCCGGCCCGGCGCTGTCGGCCTGGATCGCGCCGCCGTGCGCTTCGACCACGGCCTTGGCCAGCGCCAGCCCGACGCCGAGCCCGCTGCGGCTGCCGGCCTCGCTTTCCTGCGAGAACAGGTTGAAGATCCGGTCCAGCGCCGCCCGCTGCAGGCCACGGCCGGTATCCGAGACGGTCGTCACCACGCGCGCCGGCTCCACGTGGACCCGCACGCTCACGGTGCCGCCGCGCGGGGTGTACTTGGTGGCGTTGCTGAGCAGGTTGAACAGCACCTGTCCCAGCCGGTTGGCATCGGCGCGCACGTGCGGCGAGACGGCGGGCAGCTCCGCTACCAGCTGCTGGCCGGCGGCATCGAGCACCGGCCGGATCGC